>JAZQVR010000010.1:0-77137 GCA_045631965.1 Acutalibacteraceae bacterium | reverse complement strand
TGCCGAGAATCAAGCGTGCAGACGATATCGATCCCGATGTTTTCGATAATTCTATTCCCGATGAGATTTTCGAAAAGATTATCGCTTGTATCCGCCTTGCAGTGCCTTATACGGGTATGATTATTTCAACCCGTGAGTCTCAGGCTGTGCGTGAGCGTGTGCTCAACCTCGGCATTTCGCAGATCAGCGGTGCTTCACGTACTTCTGTAGGCGGTTATACAGAGGAAGAAAGACCGCACGATTCCGAACAGTTTGATGTTTCCGATCAGCGTACACTCGACGAGGTTGTCCGTTGGCTTATGGAAAACGGTCACATTCCGTCATTCTGTACTGCTTGCTACCGTGAGGGCAGAACGGGCGACAGATTTATGAGCCTTTGCAAAAACGGTCAGATTATCAACTGTTGTCACCCGAATGCGCTTATGACTCTTACCGAGTATCTTGAAGACTATGCAAGCTCTGCCACAAAAGAAATAGGCTACAGTATGGTTATGGATGAACTTAAGAAGATTCCGAAAGACAAGGTGAGAGATATCGCAACGCAGAATATTAAGGATATCAGAAACTCAAACAGAAGAGATTTCAGATTCTAAAGGAGAATTCAAATGTCACTTAACAGTGTTGCTTCTGCCGAAAGGATTCATATAGGCTTTTTCGGGCTTCGCAACGCAGGCAAATCGAGTGTTGTAAATGCCGTTACGGGTCAGTCGCTTGCTCTTGTCTCGGACGTCAAGGGCACTACAACCGACCCCGTAAAAAAGGCTATGGAGCTGTTGCCGCTCGGCCCTGTTGTTATTATTGATACACCGGGTATTGATGATGAGGGCGAGCTTGGTCTGATGCGTGTGAAGCGTGCAAAGCAGGTGCTCAATTACGCCGATATTGCGGTGCTTGTTGTTGATGCAACCAAGGGTATGTCTGTTGCCGACGGCGAGCTTGCAGCTCTCTTTGAAGCAAAGAATCTGCCTTATATTATCGCTTACAATAAAGCAGATTTAATAAGTAATATACCTGAAGAAACGGCAAAAGAAATATATGTCAGTGCGGCAGACAAGACAAATATTGACAGACTCAAGGATAAAATTGCTTTGGCGGCAAAAACCGAAAAAAATGAAAAGCGTGTTGTTGCCGACCTTATCGAGTCGGGCGATACTGTTGTGCTTGTTGTGCCGATTGATGAATCTGCACCTAAAGGCAGGCTTATTCTGCCGCAGCAGCAGACAATACGCGATATACTCGAATCTGGGGCTTTGGCCGTTGTAACAAGAGATACCGAGCTTGCACAGACTCTTGAATCCCTCAAAAATCCGCCTGCACTTGTTGTTACAGATTCGCAGGTTTTCGGCTACGTGTCCTCTGCTTTACCCGACGGTGTACCGCTTACATCTTTCTCAATTCTTTTTGCGCGCTATAAAGGTAACCTGCCGACTCTTGCCAAAGGTGCGGTAATGCTCGACAACCTGAAAGACGGCGATAAAGTGCTCATTTCCGAAGGCTGTACTCACCACAGACAGTGTAACGATATCGGTACTGTAAAACTGCCCGGCTGGATTAAAAAACACTGCGGCAAAGAATTGCAGTTTGAGTTTACTTCGGGCGGCGAATTTCCCGAAGAGCTTTCCGGGTATGCACTCGTAGTGCATTGCGGCGGCTGTATGCTCAATGAGCGTGAGATGCAGTACCGCATCCGTCAGGCGGAGGATTCGGGTGTGCCGATTACAAACTACGGCACGGCGATTGCTCATATGAACGGGATTCTAAAGCGCAGTCTTGAGCCTTTCGGCGATATATTATAAAAAGAAACCGTATTGTATTTCTGCAATACGGTTTCTTTCAGTCTGGTTACATAATGGTAAATTGTGAATAAATTGTTGCCAAATGGTGTATAATATGGTATAATACCAAAAATTTTGTAGCTTATGATTATAGATTTAAAGTGAAGAAAAAGATAAGGAGAACGAAATGAAAAGAATTATTTCAGTTATTCTGAGCATAGCTATGCTGTTTTCCGTTGCAGGTATTGCCGCAGGAGCAGAGCAGCCCGCTCAGGTCAGTCAGGTTCAGGAAGAGGAAAAAGGATCTGACTTTTTTGGCGGTCTTACTCACGCACTCAGCTTTTTTAAGTACGGTATAAATAACACCAGACTGTATCTTAAACCTACCGACCGTGAAAATATCAGCGAATTTGTTATAGATTACGAGAGAAGTGACGGCACACCCGACGATGCTCACCTCAGTGCTTATTACAATTCCGAAACAGGTGAGGTTTTCGGCTCGGACTATGATAAGGGTGTTTTTGGCAGCGGCTTTGCCTATAATGCAATTCATCACCAGTTCTATGCCACAAATGATTGCTGGCAGCGTCAGTTTGGTTTTACTCCGCTTTACGACATTATGGCAAAGGTTGCGTTTGATTACAGCACAAAACGCATTTTCTTTGAGTACGGCGGTAAGGACTGGATGATTCAGATATGGAAAGGCAACTATGTTTTCAATATGTTTGTCGGCGGCGAGGTTGGCGTTTATAACCGTCCCGACGGCAAGTTCGGTATGTACTATGACTGTGCAACAGACGAAGAGATGATGCCGATTTCAATTGATGTTTACGACAGCGAACAGATATATGTTGACCGCGAGGCAACTCTCACATGGTGGGCAACAGGCTTCAAGCTTGCCGATGAGGTTGACCCCGATGCTCTGACACTTGAGAGCTCACTTACATTCCCTGATCAGGAAATGTGCGATGCCTTTGTCAAGGCTGCAAGCAAAATCGACGGTGTAGAGTGCACTTATGACGGTACAACAGCTTCAATAAAATGGTAATAAAAATCCGCCCAAGAGGCGCACTCCGTAAGGAAGTGCGCCTCAACTAAGTTTGCCCTGACGGGCAAGTGAAGTTATCTTCGATAGTGAATTTGTTCTTCGAACAGTGAAGTTTCGCCTGCGGCGAAGCGGGCAAACTTAACTTCACTTGGGTGTAAGCCCATACTTCACTGCGAGTAAAACGAGCAACTTCACTTTTGCGTAAGCAAAAACTTCACATAACGAGCCGAAGAAATATGTGGTTAATTCTTTCGGCGGGATTACCTTTCTCAAAGTACATAACCCACTATGACACTTTCGCTTTTGTGCAAAGTGTCTTTTTTAATTCGGTTTATCGTAATTCATCGCTCTATCGGAATCGCTGACACCCTTTGTTGTGGGGTCGACTACGATACCAAACTGTGCGAGAACAGATACGAGCGTTAGAAATAGATTCTGTACAGCACCCTCTGTTACACTCGGTACAACACCGACAAGTGCAAGTATCGAGTATACAAAGGTGATTACCACGGGAATTGTTGCAATCCAGAATGCAGGCTGTCTGAGTCTTATTTTCCAGTTGATTTTCATAATATCACTCCTTTACTTCATTATATATCCTGCAAATAACGGAGATGCTTACAGCATCTCTTTTTTAAACAATAACTGAGTCAAAACCTGCCGATTTCAACTCCTGCTGCATAGCTTGAGCGTTTGCTTTTACCGAAAACGCACCAACCTGAACTCTGTAAATTTTGCCCGGTGTCGGTGTTTCGGCTTTGTATGTAACGCCGAGAGTTTTAAGAATACCCTTTGCAATAGCGATACCCATTTCCTGTTGCTTTGCCAATGTGTCAATAATCCGGATGTCGGTTTTATTGTCAATAAAGGCGCATTCAACGAGCACGCAGGGTGCTTTAATCTGACGAATGAAGCCGAAATAATCAGTGCCCGATGAATTCTTTCTGGTTTTGATCCCTCGGCTGTTCTGACCGATTTTCACAATCTCATCAAGGATATTTGTTGCAAGTGTTTTGCTTGTACCTCCCTTGAGTTCGTGAAACACTTCCGCACCGTCACCGCCCCCTGCGTTGTTGTGAATATCAACGGCAAGGTCAGGGCTGAAGGCGTTACATTCTCTGATTTCCTCTGCAAGTTCATCGTTCTCGTCTTTCGTTCTGCTGATGCCAACCGTTACACCGTGACGCACAAGCTCTTTCTGACATGCAAGTGCGATCTGAAGGTTGAGGTCTGCTTCTTTGAAACCGTTTGCAACAGCACCAGGGTCTTTGCCGCCATGGCCTACACCGATAAATACTTTCTTTGCCATATTATTTACCTCCTTTCGTAATACATAGCATTACTCTTATATTTTGCTTTTGATATCTCTGATATCGTGCTGTGCTTCAATCATCTGTCCTTCAAGTACAAAGGTTCTTTCAACTACCGAATTGTGTTTTTCGACCTTCTTTTCAAGCTGTTCTATCCGATAGTTTGTCAGTTTGCTTGCGGTAAGAATACCGCCGAAAGTACCGCCGAGAGTACCTATAAGGCTGATGATTGCGACAATAACAACATCATTCACCGAATCACCCCCGAAATATCATTGAGGATGTCCTCAAACAGGCCTAACCAAGCTGAAACAGGTGCTTGTCCTATGAGTGTGAGGATGATTGCTGAAATTGTTAAAATAATCGGATTTGTCATTGAATATACCTCTTTAATATTCAACGCCGTACAGATCAAACAATGCTTTTACGGTGTCGTTTTTAAGAAGTTTATTCTGCTGACCGTTGTTGAGTTCGTCATATACCATTTGCAATGCGTCTTTTGTTTCAGCTTTGCAGGCTTCAACGGCTTTGTTGAGAGTGTCCTTATTCATCAAAGCTCACCCCCAAATTCTCAAGAGCGTTTATATAATCGCTTTCGGTTGCTTCAGGTTCATACTCAACCTTTTCCCAACTCTGTACGATTCTGCCGTCAGATTCGGTGTAAGCAGGTGTATAGTAATATCCGTCGGCACTTTCAGGCTGTTCGGTTTTAACAATAGGCAGCCAACCGAGTGAAGCGTACTGCTCTGCCGTAGCGTTGATTATCTGCTCGTCACCGATATAAATAATGTTCGGAGCATACTCAAAATTGCCTCTGTCAAGACGGGCATAGTTATAATTGTATTTCATTGCTTAACCTCCTCAACTTTTACCTTGAAGGTAAAATCCCATAACAAGTCAGCGTTTTCTGCTTCAAAAGCCGCACCGCCTACCAGATAATTTGCATCGCTGACAGGACCTCTCTTCATCTCAAATACTACACCCTCTACCATTTCTGATATTTTCATACCCATAGAAGAATAGTTGCTACTTCCTCTGCCAAAACCGATATTAAAAGTTCCGTCATTAGTTGCAGTTGCGGTATTCTTATCAACCTTTATTAACTCCATTGTGAGCTTGTATTTTTTATTTAATTCAACATAGGGCAAAGGTGCTTTTATTTCGCCCATAACAACTTTTAATGAAGTTGATTGTGTAGGAGAACTTGCTGAAAAGATTGTTCGCGCTGCTACACTCGGTCCCATAAATCCGTATTGTGTATGATAAATTCTAACAATGTCATCTGCAACCCATTGAACTCCTAAACGATATGTGTAGTTTGCGGGAGTAACAGAGTATCTGCAACCCTCTAAATAGTCCTTTTTTTGTTGTAACATCATCATTCTTCGTCTGTTCATTCGCTTACCTCTGCCGTGTAATCAACAGCACACCAAAGACCGATGTTATCAACAATGCTGATTTGATAACGCTTGTTGGCTTCAATTGTCAGCTCGTTTACCCACTGAACAGATGAAGGCAAGGTCAGGACCGTAGGTGTATCGCCGCTTATGAATGTGAAGCTGTATTCAGGCAGGAAATCCACAAATTGAAAATCTGCCTCTGCAAGCTCCAGTGTAAGGCTTTCGACTTTATAAAAGTCGTAATACTGCCACGGCTCAAGAGCTAACTGAGTTAGTGTCGGAACATTAATAATCCGCAAAGCAAACTCAGATTTAATACGGTTGAGTTCAATTGCTTGTTCAAGTAAACAGGTCATATCCACAAACTGTTCGTTGGTTACAAACTCACCGTTGGCAGAATTGCTCTCAACCGATATCAGCGAATACCAACCGCCGCGGTAAGCCATAAGCTTAAGCGGTGCATAGAAAATATCGCCGTTTACATCGTAAGAAGTAACCTGAGTTCTTGTGAAAGCAGGAAGTACAAAGCTTTCGGGCGGCTTGTCGAGCATCGTAATGCTTTCATTCTTTGAATAATAGCTCTCATCAGGCAAAAATACACCGTTGCTGAAGGTGACAAACCACTCTTCTCCGCCTTTTATATAATGGAAAACGTTATCGATTCCGCCTTGGGCGTTGCTGTATGCGTACGCATCTAAACTTCCGCACTCGTTGCCCCCCGCATCAATAAACTCCGTTATAAAATGAGCGTTTTCGGTTGTCATTGCGGCATAAAGCTCAGCCCAATCAACGTGTATTTTTTTACCGCTGTCACTTGCGCTAAGCTCGTTTGCAGGTGAGTAAAGGCAGATATCGCCGTCATCGGCTGTTTCGGGCAGCGTGTGAAGCACAGGTACACCGTCAATATCAAGTGTAATTGTGTCGCCGTTTTGCGTTAAGCGGCAACATTCGCCACCCTCAAGCGTAACGGCGTTATACCCGTTTATCTTTGCAGGGTCGCCTTTGTCGCCCTTTTCTCCGCGGTCACCTTTATCGCCCTTGTCGCCTTTATCACCTTTGTCGCCCTTAGGACCTTTGATATTTACCGGAGTCGGATTCTCAAACCCTGCATCGTTACTCCAGCTTAGAATGCCGTCTTCGCTGACGCTCGGCATTATTACAGGGCCGTTCAGTTCGCCGTTTTCGTATGCTTCGTTCAGCTTATCGCAGAGCTCTTCTATTTCCTCTACGGTGAGGTTAAGCTGAGCAAGTGCAGAGTGAATAAGACTTATAAAGCCCTCGCCTTCGCCGATGAGTATTTCTTCGTCACCGGTTACCGATGGCTCAAATTCCAGCCTGAATACAGGCGATTTGATAAGGCTTGCCATTATGCCGTTGCTGTCAATAACGTGGGCCTGTACCTGCACGTCAAGTGAGCCGAAGCAGGTGAGCTCCGAGGGCAGGGGATAGGTGAATGTACCGTTTGAAACATTGGTAATCATATCGCTTGTGATTTTGATGTCGGGTGGGTTTTTCAGTGCCGCACCGGGTTTAAAACACAGTGTGTAGTAGCTTATATCTGAGCTTTTAAGCTCGTTGTTGAGTGTTATTACAAGATTTGTTGCACCGTGCTCTTCTATGTATTCGGTTACTTTTGATACGGTAGCTTGTCCGTCGTTACCGATTTTTACAATACAGTCTCTCATCCTGCTTTTTTATCCTCCTTATCTGAATAGTAGTAGTGCAGATGTCTTTCTGTTTCGGCAAGCTCGCGACGGTGCCTGTACATCTCTGCAAGGTTGGCCTTGAGCTTGGAAACGATCATCTTGCGGTTGTTTTC
The DNA here is from genome assembly GCA_045631965.1 of Acutalibacteraceae bacterium. Classification (GTDB taxonomy): domain Bacteria; phylum Bacillota; class Clostridia; order Oscillospirales; family Acutalibacteraceae; genus UBA8612. The sequence goes on along the minus strand of JAZQVR010000010.1, from coordinate 69,785 downwards.
GCTTGCCTGTTTGATAGACTTGCGACACTGGGCAATTGCCCGATCAAGCAGTTTTATGTTTTCGGCATATTCGTCTGCCAGTTTTATAAGGTTGTTTTCTTCCATTTTTGTTCCTTTCTTTTTCTAAAAGTCGTTGTTTTCTTCCTTGTACTCCTCGCAGTCAATAAGGTGTTTTAGAATAAGATGCAGTTTTCTTTCGGCGCGTCCGAGTGCCGCATGCGCATTGGAATATGTTGTGCCCATTATCTCGGCTGTCTGCTTTTTACTCCTTCCTTCAAAGTAATGCAGTATAACGGCTTTGCGCTCTGTTTCGCTCAGATCATTTTGAATAACCGAGTCGACTATTTTATAAATGTTAACCAATCTCATTCCGGGTATGACAGTATACCGAGCGTGAGATTCGGCACACCATCTGTCGTAAGACACCTTTGACCATTCGGTTGATACAGTGTCGCCCTCGTGCAGTGAAAGGGCAGGTGAATTGCTTTTCATTTGTCCCTCCGTTGAGTTGTTGTATTGGGGTAAACCTCTCTTGCGACAGACCCTTTGTTGCGAGATTAGTCACCCTGCAATAATCATAAACGAACAAATGTTCGGTGTCAATAAGCATTTGAAAACAATTTGTTAATGTTCAGCTTGGTGACAGATATTTTATGGTTAATAAAATCGAAAAACAGCGGATAATGTTGTATTGGAATTTTTGGGCTGTGATAAGATTTGCGGCTTATAATAAATCTTTTTTCTTGACATAGGTTCGCAAAAGCATTAATATATAAAAATAAATGCTGCAATTTATTTTTGCTTATAATCATACTTAGTGTTTTAATGAGGTATTTAAAATGAAAGCTGTATCAACATCTTCAGCACCTGCAGCTATCGGCCCCTATTCACAGGCTGTAGTTACAGGTAATCTTCTCTTTACTTCCGGTCAGATTGCCATTGACCCCGCAACCGGTAACGTTGTTGAAGGCGGTATTGCCGAGCAGACTGAACAGATTATGAAAAACCTCGGTGAAGTTCTGAAGGCGGCAGGTGCAACTTTTGATAACGCTGTGAAGACAACTTGCTTCCTTGCGGATATAGCTGATTTTGCCGCGTTCAACGAAATTTACGCTAAGTATTTCACTTCAAAGCCTGCACGCAGCTGTGTTGCTGTCCGAGATCTCCCCAAAGGTGTGCTTGCAGAGGTTGAAGTTATAGCTGAACTTTAATTTGCTTGCAATTTTCTTTTGTTTCTGTTAATATATGTGTGTAATATGAATCGAGATCGGGTGAATTGATTGAAAAAATTTTTAGCATTGTTAATATGCGCTGTAATGTTGTTTTCCTTTACAGCTTGTCTTGCCACTCCTGAACCGGTTGGATCTAACGAGCAGGAAACCACTACAAAAAAATCCAAGGGTGAGCGTCCGATATCAGGCATTGAGGGCGATTATAAGTTTGATGAGTATTCCGACCACATTGTGCTGACCGAGTATATCGGCACATCAGCCAGCCTGTTTATTCCCGATACTATAAACGGTAAGCCTGTAACTGAATTCGGCACGATTTTCAAGGGTAATCTTACTATCAAGGTTGTTTATATAGGCAAAAACTGTACTGAAATTGTCGATAATGCGTTCCGCGATTGCTTCAACCTTCAGCGAGTTGAGATTGAAGGCGGTGTAAAGAAAATAGGTAATACTGCGTTTTTAGGCTGTCAGTTGCTCAGCGTAATTTATATTCCCGCCTGCGTTAAAAAAATAGCTGATGATGCTTTCCGCTATTGCACAAATGTTAAGATTTACGGTGACAAAGACAGTGCCGCAGAGCGTCTGGCCGAAAAATATGCAAGTATATATTTCTATGAGTTAAGCGAACAAGAGACAACGGCGGCAGTTGTAAGCGAGGATTACACTGAAGATTACACTGAAGCGATCTTGTAATATTTCTGAAAAAGCAACACCCCGACATTACTGTCGGGGTGTTTTTTATATACATCGGGTGCTTGTGCGTAAAGTAATCGGGCTTTACGGTTGCGGTGCGTTATGCTTTTATAGAAACAGATTTTGCAAAGCAAATCGGGAGTATTGCAGGGGCTTGCCTATGCCGTGAATTTGATAAAATCAATTCACAATGTATTTTGTTTGCGGTAATTATTCGGGGAGCTTGATATCTGTCCAGCTACTCACGTCAAACTGACCACTATAATTATCGCCAACCGCAACAACCGTACCGTCAGATTTTATGCCTACTATATGATATGTACCTGCTTCAATTGCTGCGACACAAACTTCACTATACTGCAAAAGGTATGCGAAACAGAGCATGCATTTTTATCGAAACAAAAATGCATAACTTTTACAGGAATTATATTTAGTTTGTGTCGCAGTTTCAGTTTAACATACATTGATAGAGTATTTAATAGAAATCATTAAAATTTAAATAACTTAAAGCTACATTATTGATTATATATTTATATTATAGTATAATAAATTGAATATGTCTGTTTTCAGGCAAAGCGATTATTGCAGGAGGTTAAACACAAATGAAAGAAAAGCTTTATTGGGAAAACCCCCTTATCATAAAAGAAAACAAGGAGGATGCGCACTCGCTTGCGTACCCTTATACCGATTTTAAGGCGGCTGTTTACGGCGAAGAGCCGCCCTACAAAAAGACACTCAACGGCACGTGGAAATTTCACTGGCAGCAGGGTGTTGACAAGCTGCCGGGTGAATTCAGCAGCACTTCACTTGACGACAGCTCGTGGGACGATATTGACGTACCTTCCGTATGGCAGCTTCGCGGTTACGGCAAAAACGTATACCTCTGCTCTTTTATACCGGGTGCACTTTCAACCTCAAAGCGTCAGATCCCCAAAATCAGCCACTCCAAGAATGAAGTAGGTATTTACCGCCGCAAGTTCACTGTGCCCGATAATTTCGAGGGCAGAGAGATTTTCATTCACTTCGGTGCGGTCAAGTCTGCTTTCTTCCTCTATATCAACGGTCAGCGTGTAGGCTACTCGCAGGGTTCGATGACTCCTGCCGAGTTCAATATCACAAAATACCTTGTGCCGGGTGAAAACCTTGTTACAGCCGAGGTCTACCGCTACAGCGACGGTACATATCTTGAGGACCAGGATATGTGGTTCTTCAGCGGTATCTACCGTGAGGTTTATATATTTGCCGAGTCCAAGGTAACTATCTGGGATTTCTATGCAAAGGCACAGCTTGATGAAGAATATAAGGACGGTAACCTCGACGTTGAAATTCAGCTTCGCAATTTCGGCGAGAATCCGATTGCCGTATTTGCCGATGTGCTGTTTATGGAGGATAAGGAAAACCCCGAGGTTATAGGCAGCGAGCAGATTATTGTAAATCCCGGTGAGAGCTATTTCAATTTCTCTCACGTTGTGCCTGAGCCGAAGCAGTGGTCTGCCGAAGACCCGAATCTCTACAGAGTAACTGTTGTGCTCCGCACCAAGGATGACATCCTCTGTGCAAAGACGACACGCATAGGCTTCAAACGCGTTGAGAAGAAGGGCAACGTGCTTTATATCAACGGCAAAAAGGTGCTTATCAAGGGTGTCAACCGCCACGATTATGACCCCGACAACGGCTGGGCAGTGCCCAGACAGAGATATTATGCCGACCTTACGCTTATGAAGCAGGCTAATATCAACTCAATCCGTACAAGCCACTATCCCGATGACCCGTTTTTCTATGACCTTTGCGATGAAATGGGCTTCTACGTTATGGATGAAACCGACCTTGAAAGCCACGGTGTACGCCGCAAAAACTGTCCCGGTGACGACCCGAGGTGGACTGCCGCCTGTGTTGACCGTGCTCAGCGTATGGTACTGCGTGACCGTAACCATGCCTGCGTATGCTTCTGGTCACTCGGTAACGAGGCAGGCGACGGCGAAAACTTTGCCTATATGCGCAAGGCAATCCTTGCACTTGATGATACAAGACTCATTCACTACGAGGGTGAATTCAATTTCGATAAATCCGACTTTATCAGCCGTATGTATCCTGTTGAGAGCTATGTTGAAAAGCTGGCTAACAAGCAGGAAATCAAGGTTAATATAATTGAAAATATACTCAATCAGCTTGCCGCAGACAGCAAGCCTATCGATCCGAAATTCTATGAGGACAGGCCCGTAATTTTCTGCGAGTATGCTCACGCTATGGAAAACAGCCTCGGCAATTTCAAAGAGTACATCGATGCATTCAAGAAGTACGATCACCTTTGCGGCGGCTTCATCTGGGACTATGTTGACCAGACAATTCACGTAACCGAGGACGGAGTTGAAAAATGGCTCTACGGCGGCGACTTCAAGGAGGGCGCTACCAGCTACTACTTCTGTGCAAACGGTATTATCGGTGCGGACAGAATTCCGCATCCCTCATACTACGAAGTCAAGAAGTGCTATGCCGACGTTACGGCGAGAGTTGTTGACCTCGAGGCAGGTAAGTTTGAAATTGTAAACGAGCACTGCTTTATAAACCACAGCCGATACAGACTTGACTGGCATATCACCTGCAACGGTGAAATTATCGGCGAGGGCACATACGGCACTGTTATGATTGAGCCGCAAAGCTCTGTTGAGGTTACCGTACCTTACGATTTGGACGATATGCCTGCAGGTGAATGTGTGCTTACATTCTCCTGGAAGCTCAATGACGAATATTCGTGGGGTGCAAGAGGCTTTGAGATGACATTTGAGCAGTTTGTGCTCAAAGAGGGCGTTGCTCCCGAGCTTCCAGATGTGGATTACGCACTCGATGTAATAAAGAGCGGCAAGCACCTTATTGTTAAATCGCCGCTTATAAATGTTGAGTTTACACGCGGTATACTTACTTCTGTTTCCATAAGCGGTAAAGAGATGCTTGAGCCTGACTGTGGTATAAAGCCCAACTTCTTCCGCGCACTTACCGATAACGATGCGGCTTATCTCAACTTTGTGCCGCAGATTAAGTTTATACATCCGAAATATCTGTGGAGAAACGCAACCAAGCTTTGCCGCGTTTCGGGCTTCAAGGTTGAAAACATCGACAGTACAAAGTGTAAGGTTACCGTAAAATGGTCTGCACCGCTTGCAGGTAAGGTTAAAACGATTTATACAATCAGCTCAAACGGCAGCATTGAAGTGCAGCACAGCTCCAAGGGCTACTTCCTCAAAATGCTCAAAGTCGGATTACGATTTGGCTGTCCGAACGATTTGCGTAACGCAGAGTGGTACGGCAGAGGTCCGCACGAGTGCTATTGCGACCGTAAGACAGGTGCACGTATCGACAGGCATTTTGCAGATGTTGAGGGTCTTGAGCACCGCTATATGCGTCCGCAGGAAAACGGCACACGTGTCGATGTCCGCAGCCTTAAGCTTACCGATGCTGACGGCAGAGGTTTCTGCTATGAGGCACTCGACGGCGGCAGCTTTGAGTTCAATGTGCGTAACTACAGCCAGGAGAAGCTTGAGAAGGCAAAGCATCTTTACGAGCTTGAGAATGACGATTACATTTCTGTCGGTATCGATGCCTGCTCATGCGGTGTCGGCGGCGATATGCCCGGCTATGCCTGCCTTCGTGAGCCGTATATTCTTCATCCGTGGAAGACTTATACATTCAGATTCAGAATCACCGGCGTAAAATAAGAAGGCTTTTTAAATGGTAATTGATTTTCATACTCACATATTCCCCGATTTTCTTGCTCCCAGAGCAAGGCAGTCACTTATGGACAATACGGCAAAATTCGGTCACAACTATGTAGCTTTGACCGAAATGACCCGTGACAGCCTTGTTGAGCATATGGATATGTGGGGCGTAGATATAAGCGTTATTCAGCCTGTCATCACCAAGCCGTCACAGACCGTTACGACCAACACCTGGTCGGCTCAGGCTGTAGGTGAGAGGATTGTTGCATTCGGCGGTATTCACCCCGATACGGATGACTATAAGCGTGATATTGACCTTGTGGCGTCACTCGGACTCAAAGGTATCAAGCTCCACGCGGAGTATCAGGGGTTTTATCCCGATGAATTGCGTATGCTCCGTATTTACGACTATGCTTTTTCAAAAGGTTTGATAATTCTTCATCACGGCGGCTTTGACCCGGGTATGCCCGAGCCTTTCAAGTCAACGCCCGAGCGTTTTGCCAAAATGCTCGACGAAATGCAGGGCGGTGTGTTTGTTGTTGCACACCTTGGCGGTCACGCTATGTGGGATGAGGTTGAGCATTACCTTGTAGGCAGAGATGTTTATCTCGATACTTCGATGGGCTTTGAATGCTTCCCGTTGGAGCAGTTTTTGAGAATAGTAAAGAATCACGGTGCTGATAAGATTCTCTTCGGCTCTGATTCACCGTGGAGTAACGCATCAAAAGAAATTGCAATTCTTCGTTCACTTCCTATTGATGATAATGAAAAAGAGCAGATACTTTCGCTCAATGCGAAGCATCTGCTCGGACTATAAAATTTTTGGAGGAAAAAGCCTTGCAGGAAACAAAGCGTTGTGCTCTTGCAAAAAAATGCGGCGGATGTCAGCTGCAGAATATGGATTACCCGCGTCAGCTTAAATTCAAGCAGGCAAAGGTTGAAAAGCTGCTCGGCAGATTCGGCAGAGTCGGCAAAATAGTCGGTATGGAGAATCCGTATCACTATCGCTGTAAGGTACAGGCGGCTTTCGGCACTACACGCGGCGGTAAGATTATTTCGGGTGTCTACCAGAGCAGCAGCCACCGTATCGTAAATGTTGACAGCTGTATGATAGAGGATGAAAAAGCTGACGAAATAATCGTCACAATTCGCACTCTTCTGTCAAAATTCAGGCTTCGTCCGTATAACGAAGATACGGGCGTAGGCTTTCTGCGCCATGTTCTTATAAGAAAAGGATATAACAGCGGTCAGATTCTTGTTGTGCTTGTCACTGCAAGCAGTGTTTTTCCGTCAAAGAATAACTTTGTAGGTGCACTGCTCAAGGCTCACCCCGAAATCACAACCGTTGTACAGAATATAAATTCAAAGCACACCAACCTTGTGCTTGGTGATATAAATAAAACGATTTACGGCGACGGTTATATTGAGGACAGCCTTTGCGGCTGTACCTTCCGTATTTCTCCGCAGTCGTTTTATCAGGTAAACCCTGCCCAGACAGAGAAGCTGTATTCTCTCGCAATTGAGTATGCAGGGCTTACGGGTAAAGAAAAGGTTATCGATGCTTACTGCGGTACGGGCACTATCGGTATAATTGCCGCTAAAAAAGCAGGCGAAGTTATCGGTGCGGAGCTTAACGCCTCTGCAGTGCGTGATGCCAAGTCCAATGCCGCACGCAACAATGCCGATAATATCCGCTTCATCTGTGCCGATGCAGGCGAGTTTATGCGTGATATGGCTCAGGCAGGGGAGAAAGCGGATGTTGTTTTTATGGATCCTCCCCGTGCAGGCAGCGATAAACGTTTCCTTTCAAGCGTTGTCACTCTTAATCCTGAGAGAGTTGTATATATTTCTTGTAACCCAGAAACTTTGGAGCGTGATTTACGCTATCTCGTTAATAACGGCTATGAGGTTAAGAAGATGCGGCCTGTGGATATGTTTCCGTTCACACTTCATTGTGAAATGGTCGTGTGTCTCAAACGAACTTTCGATAATTAAGTTCGCCTGCGGCGAGTGAAGTTGCAAGCAGTGAAGTTTCGATTACAGCGAAGTGAAGTTTGCGCCGTAAACGGCGCAAGTGAGAGTAATCTTTGGGCGAACTTAACTTCACTGTGAGCGTAGTGAGTAACTTCACTACGAACAAAGTGAGAAACTTCACTTTGCGAGTGAAACAAGCAAAACTTCACCAATATTTTAAAGGAGAAAAATATGAAAGATTCCGAACTTCGTACAAGAGCAAAAGCTTTTGCATTGCACATAATCTCCGTCTGTGATAAGGTTGATACTCGTAAAGGCAGAGGTGTGATTGTAAATCAAATTATAAGAAGTGCAACCTCAATCGGTGCCAATATACACGAAGCTAATTATGCCGTGAGTAAGGCTGATTTTATAAATAAATTCCATATCGCCTTAAAAGAATGTAGTGAAACGGAATATTGGATTGAAATACTTGTCGGCTCAAACGCTGTAAGCGAACAAGTGTCCAAGGAGCTTTTACAAGAATGTGGCGTTATTCGTCGTATGCTTGTTAAGTCTATTACCACCGCGAAAGAAAATCTACGAGGAGAAAAATAAAATGAATTCAAATTCCATTACGGATATAAAAGGTGTAATTTATATTTTGACAAACCCATCTTTTAAAGAATATGTAAAAATCGGATATGCTGATGATGTTGAAAGACGTTTGAAAGAGCTTAATCGAAGCGAATGCGTTCCATTCTCTTTCCGTATATATGCTACATATGCCGTAACTTCAAGGTTATCTGACAAGAATGTTCATTCAATTATTGATAGATTAAATCCTGATTTACGTACTGTAGAAAATGTCAATGGTAAAAAGCGAGAACGTGAATTTTACGCTATGGAGCCTGAAAAAGCATACAAAATTCTTGAAGCTATTGCAGAAATGCACGGATTTACAGACAGATTAAAGCTTTGGTGTCCTACAAGTGCAGAACAGGTCGAGGAACGGGAAGCTCAAGATATCGAAAAGGAAAGCAGAACTCGTGCCAACAATTTTACATTTTCAGAGTGGCAAATTCCCGTTGGAGCAATTTTACAATATCGTCTGGATCCCTCGATAACCTGTGAGGTTGTTGACGATAGAAAAGTAAAGTTTAACGGCGAGATAATGTATTTAACAGGCGTTGCTAAAAAATGTCTGGGAAAAGATAACGGCGTTTGTGGCCCGGACTACTTTACATACAAAGGTGCGAAACTTTGGGATATCGATGGAAGAATTGGTAATTGATATGTTTACAGTCATCGGTCATAAATGATAAGAAACGGAGCGGTTGACAATGTTATTTAAAATTGCGGCATTTGTTTTTGTAGGCTTTGCCGGTACGGCAACGCTTTTTATAGGTAAAATTCCGTACTTTTCTAAACGAGCTCTTGCGGCAAAAATGCTTTGCTCGCTCTGCTTTGTGCTTGCAGGTGTGTGCAGTGTAGCTGCCGTAGGCTTTAGTTCTTATGCGGCGTTTATGCTCGGCGGTCTTCTTCTCGGCGCACTCGGCGATTTCTTCCTCGATTATATGGAGCGTAAGTATTTCCTCTGGGGTGCACTTTTCTTTGGCGCAGGTCATATCCTGTATATTCTCAATTTTATTACAGGCTTCAAATCTTCAATTTTTGCTTCACCCTATCTCGGTCAGATTGTCGGCCTCACCGCATTTATGGCCTTTATGAGTGCGGTTGTTGTGCTGCTCAATAAAATAAGGTTTCACGGCAAATTCAAATGGATGATTCCTTATGCGTTGGTGCTTTTAGCTTCGTTTATCGTTTCGTTTGCAAGGGGAATGGTGCTGTTCGTCAACGGCGATTATCCTATGGCTATCTGCCTGCTTGGTGCAAGTGCACTTTTTATCGCTTCGGATACAAGCCTTGCAATCAGTATGTTCGGCACACCTCCGCACGTGTTCTTTGAGCGAATGACAAAGTGGCTTGTCAACGTTACATATTTCCCTGCGCAGGCATTGTTTGCGCTGAGTATTATGTATTACTGTAATTAAAAATCGGAGCTGAAATAATGAAAAAATCAGGGCTAATTCCACGCTTCAAAGAAACCTTTCTTGAAGGCAAAAACTATAAATTTCTTTTACTCTCAATCCTTGTAACAGGTCTTTCCTACGGACTTTACAAGGGTATGCTGGATAACTATTTTGCTGAGATTGTCGGTCTTGGTGAAATGGAGAGAGGCATAGCGGAGTTCTTCCGCGAGATACCCGGTGTTATACTTGTGCTGATTTTGGCTCTTTTCTATATGCTCTCTGCCGAAACTATGTATAAGGCAGGTGCGGTTTGCCTGCTTGCAGGTATGGGTATGATGGCAATTCTGCCGCCGGGTAAAGTGCTCGTGATTCTCTCTATTACAATGTATTCTCTTGGTGAGCATATTCAGATCGGTATGAAAAATACTCTCTCGCTCAAGTATGCGCGCTCCGGGCATGGCGGCGCCGCACTCGGTGCACAGAATTCGGCAAGCCAGATTGGCACGCTTGTCGGTTATATCGCCGTTGTTGTTGCTTTCTCTGCTCTTGCAGGCGGTGTCGGTACATATAAGCTTTTCTTTGCCGTTGCGGCAGTGCTTGCGGCTGTCAGTGTTATATTTTCGTTCCGTATTACGGGTAAGAGCGAAACGGATTCGACAAAGCGCCGCTTCTATTTCCATAAGAAGTACAAAAAGTACTATATGCTTGAAATGTTCTACGGTGCACGCAAGCAGGTGTTTTTCACCTTCGGCCCTTATGTGCTGATTCTGTTTTATAAGGCAGATGCTGCAATGATTAGCCTGCTGTTTGCAATTTCGGCTGTAACCTGCTTCTTTGCTTCGCCTGTTGTCGGCAGGATTATTGACCGTATCGGCTACAAAATTGTTATGATTACGGATACCATCATTCTGGTTGCTGTCTGCTTTGCCTACGGCTTTGCTCACCGCTTTTTCTCTCACGATGTCGCGTTTGTAATCTGTTGCTGTGCATATGTGCTCGATGCCGTTATTTCCCTTGCATCAATGGCATCCAACGTCTATGTGCAGGACCTTGCCGATAACCAGGAAGAGGTTAAGGCAACAATTTCAACAGGCGTCTCGATTAACCACGTCATTACCGTTTTTATCGCCCTCTTCGGCGGCTGGATTTGGCAGACCCTCGGTATGGAGCTGCTGTTTGTAATTTCCGCAGTGCTCGGCCTTTGCAACAGTGCCTATGCCGCAACGATAAAGACGAAAAGGAAAAATGATAGTCAGCGGGCAACCACATAGGGTTGACCTGATAACCCTGTCAGGCGGATTGAAAAATGCTGCCGATACATCTCGTAATATGAATTTCGGATTGACTTTTTTATCGGTATTATGTTAAATAGAATTATTAAGGTGGGGGTTTAATGGCAAGGAAATTATTCTGCGAATATGGCCCGGTATGTTACAAGATATCTTTATTTAAAGAACGCTTGAAAAAAGATATCAAGGATTTTTCTCAAGGCAAAAAATTTGCAAAGACCTTTGATAAAAACAATTTCGAGCACATATGGAAGGGCGATACACGTGTTATACTCAGAGAGCTTCACGGTGTTGATATGCAACTTCAGATAAATAAAAAAACAAACCTCGAAATTGTTTCAAAAAAGCTTGACGGAATTGTTGTAGCACCGGGTGAAGAATTTTCGTTCTGGAATCTTGTCGGAGCACCTTCTGCGAGCAAGGGTTATCTTGAAGGCTTGGTTATAAGCAACAGCCAACTGAAAAAAGGTGTCGGAGGCGGTGTCTGCCAGATGGCAAATATGGTTCATTGGCTGGTTTTGCACTCTCCGCTTGAGGTAAGTGAGCTTCATCACCATTCCGATGCTCTTTTTCCTGATGCAAAGCGCCGCGTGCCATTCGGTACGGGCACGTCGATATGCTATAAGGCGTTGGATTATCGCTTCAAAAACACAACGGATACACCTGTTCAGCTCAGGGTATGGGTTGATGATAATATGCTCTGCGGTGAGCTGCGTGCCTGTAAGCCCCTTGACCTTAAGTACAGAATTTTTGAAGAGGGACACCACTACGCCAAGGATGAAAATGGTATATTTTACAGAAACAGCCTTATTTATCGTGTTATAAAAAACAGACAGACGGGTGAAGAAATAAACCGCGAGCTGATACTTAAAAATCACTCCAAGGTAATGTATGATTATTCATTGATACCCGAAGATGAGATAAGGGAAAGAGCCGATGCTGGAGAAGATACTTGAAAATTTAAAAAGTGAAAAAGAATACATATGCCTGAACGACGGTGTATATAGCTGCACCAACAAAGAGATGTACGGATATGTGTGCAATCTTTATCACTATTTGCTGGATAATAATCCCGACAAAAAACCTGTTGCAGTTATAGGCCATAAAGAAGTTTTTATGCTTGCTTGCTTCCTTGCGTGTTCGTTTGCAGGTATGGCTTATGTTCCGATTGATGCTTCGTTGCCCAAGGGTAGGGTAGAGAATATACTGCGTCAGGCTGAGCCCGGTGTTGTAATAGACGGCAGCATCTGTTCGGTAATGCAAAATTCCGCCGTCGGAGATATCGATAAGATTCTTATGCACGACAACGATGTGTACTATATAATTTTCACCTCAGGCAGTACAGGTGAGCCGAAGGGCGTAAAGATACTGTACCGTAATCTTAAAAGCTGTGTGAGCTGGCTTGAACAGCTGTGGAGCAAAACCGACGGCGTGATTCTGAATCAGGCAAACTTCTCTTTTGATTTGTCGGTTGCGGATTTGTATCTTTCGCTGGTCAGCAGGAGCACGCATTTTGTTTTGCCGAAATATGTGCAAAGCGATTATCGGCAGCTTTTTGAGCGGCTCTCGCTTTCGGGTGCTGACGCCGCCGTGTTTACTCCGTCATTCGCCGATTATCTTCTGCTTGACAACTCGTTCAGCAGCGAGCTGCTGCCAAAATTAAAAACCGTAATTTTTTGCGGAGAGTCTCTCGGTAAGCGTACGGTTTCAAAGCTTATGAAGGCTTTCCCCGGAATAGAAATAATTAATTGCTACGGACCTACAGAGTGTACCTTTGCCGTTACGGCAATACGCATAAATGATGATAAGCAAACGGATGTGCCGATCGGTTATCCGAAAGTTGATACCGAGCTTTATATTGTTGACGGCGATTTTAACGAGCAGCCCAATGGTCAGACAGGCGAAATAATAATTGCAGGTACAAGCGTCGGAGCAGGCTATGTGAATTCGTCACTTAATTCAAACAGATTTTTTGAGTTCAAGGGTCAGAGTGCGTATGCTACGGGCGATATCGGTGTGTGTATTGACGGCTGCTTTTATTGCCTTGGCAGAAACGATACACAGATTAAATATAAAGGCTACCGTATAGAGTTAAAGGAAATTGAAAACGTTATTTTATCTATGAATGAGTGCGTTAACTGCAAGGTTTGTGCTCTTAAAAACAGCAAGGGTGCTGTGAGAAGAATTTTTGCTTTTGTTCAGCTGAAACAAAATTCAAACCTTGAATCACTTGCGGAAAAGCTCAGCGATATATTGCCTGCATATATGTTGCCTGAGATAAGGGTTGTGGATTCGATTCCGCTTACCGTTAACGGTAAAACAGACGAAAAAAAGCTTTTGGAGTGTTATGTCTGATGAAAAATAAAGTCGTGAAAATACTGGAAGATATTACAGGTTTGTCGCCGATTGACGAAAATGCAGACCTTATTGAAGACGGAATACTTGATTCGCTTGCTTTTATCGAGTTTATCAACGAGGTTGATGACAGACTCGGTATTGAAATTCAGCCGACTCAGGTTGATGCGGCAGTATGGCACAGTGTTGACTGTATTGCTGAAATGCTTGAAGAAAAACTTGTTTGCACAAAGTAATTTAAGCATAACAAAAGGATGTGTAGAATTTCTACACATCCTTTTTTACTGCCTTTAATGGTACGTTTTATTATGCAATCTTATTATTTAAGTGAATCAATAAGTGCGTAGTATTCGGTAACAAGGTATGAGCCTGTGTGCTTGCCTACGGAGAGAGTCTCGTCGGCAATACCGTCGCCGATGATGTGACCCATAAATGCAAAGTTGTTGTCGGTAAGCACGTAGCCGATAGCATCGTTTGTAAGGCTTACTGCGTATACGGTAACGCCGTCAACTGATTCTGAAAGGCTGTCATACTGCCACTCGGTGCCGTCCCAGTTTGCACCGCCTGTAATTTCGTCATCCCAGAAAACTTCGGGATAAAGCTCTGCAGGGAAGAGTGCGAGACCGATTTCGTTGCCAAACTCAAGGTATCCCATTTCAGTAGCCATACAGTACTCTCTGCCGAAGCCTGTGCCTGTGTAGAAAATCTTGTTGTTTACAAGGCCGATTTCACAAGCGAGAGTGAGAATGCTGTTTTCGGGTGTGATGAAAAGCTCTCTGTGCTTGACGTTGATAATCGGCTCAAGCTCAGTTGCATAGTCGGCAGAAATAATCATATCGCCGAGTACAGTGCCGAGGTATCTTGCCTGTGCACCCTTTTCTTCGTACTCTGTCATACCTGTTGTGTCGACATCGATATCGCGTGAAACCTGACCGACAGCACCCGGAATCATAATGAAGTTGCCGCCGTTTGTTTCCTTAATGTATTTGTCAATGTAGTAGATGTAGTCGGAGCCTACAAGGCCGTTGCTTGCGCTGAATGATGTTGCGTGGCAGGTGATGTCACTTATGTATGTGGGAGCGTTGCCTGAATCGGGAATGAAGCAGAAGCTTGCTGTTTCAGGCAGGTCTTCTTTGGAGATAAGGTCACGCTTATCTTTGAAATACTCGCTCATATCAATAGCGGAGAAGTAAAGCTTGCCTTCTTCCATATTGCCGAGAGCTTCTTTGATAGCTTCGACCGATGTGTCGATAAAGTGCTGCTTGAATGCTTCTGCTGTTTCAAGGCCGGGGATTGTCATATTAAGTCCGAGCAGATTCTTCCAGAATGCAGCGAGGAGCTTTGTGAAAAACTCTGTGCTGACACCCTGTGTGTCAAGTGCGGAGTGTGCGTGAGTTGCACTGATATTGATACTTGCAACCTTGATGTTGTTCTTTTCGCAGTACTCAAGGATTGCCTTGCGGATTGTGCGTGTGTCAGTTGATGTAACGCCGAGTGCATCAACCGCTGCAAGCACTACTGCACCTTCACCGCTGTTGTCGTCAAGCACTGTTACGCGGATGCACTGGTCATCGTATACACCCTGAGCGTACTTGTTGAGCAGGTCACGGCCGAGGTTGTACTTGCCGCTGTCTATATCATCGGGTACGATGCTCTTTTTTGCATAGCCGAGCTTCCATACAGCGTTTTCTGCAGCTTCGGTCTGATATGTATCGCGACCGGGCATAAAGCCGATTTCGTCTGCATCGTAATCGTCAAGACTCTGCCAATCGTTGGGGTCGAGATAAATTGTGCAGATTGATTTTACAAGTCCTTCAACAACTACATTGAGTGTGTTGTAAAGACCTTTCATAATAAAGTCTGTTGCTGCGTTTTCTTCCTGAGGCTGTGCTGCGTTTGTGCCGAGTGTTGAGCCTGTAAACAGCATCACAAAGCACATCGCAATTGAAACTATGCGTAAAACTCTTTTCTTCATTGTTTTTCCTCCGTTGGTTTTGGTGCCTTTATTGTACAATATGTATTATTTTTAGTCAATCTTAAAAATAAATATAATTGACAGCGTTAAGTGAGCAGTGATATTATTTTAAAAAACGGAGGTGCTTTTTATGGCAGATAAATTATATATCCTTACCTATGAGCACGGCGGCTATGTCCTCTGGGGCGACTGGCTTAAGCCGAGGCTTAAAAATATTGATGAATGGCTCGAAAAATATCCGAAACTCAGAATCGGCCTTGATTATGAATCCTTTACTTTTGACGAATATACAAGGTGTGACCCCGAAATTGTTGAAACGGTGTCATATCTGCTCAAAAAATATCCGGGCAGAGTAGGCCTCGGTGCTACTACATACGGTCAGCCTCTTGCACTTACCGTATCAGAGGAGTCAAACGCACGTCAGCTCTCATACGCCGTGCGTACAAATCTTCATTATTTCGGCATCACTCCGAATGTATACAGCATTTCCGAGTTTGCACTTCATAATCAGACTCCGCAGCTTATCAGTCAGTGCGGCTATGATGCGGCTTTGCTTCGCTCGCACGTTATGGGCTACGGTTACCCGAAGAATTTTGACTCCGCGTGGGGACTATGGATTGGCAAGGATAGAACCGCAGTTCCTGCCGTGCCGACCTATCCTGAGCAGGGCAGGGGATATAACTGCACAACTCTCGATAACTGGATTCTTTCCCGCTGGTCAGAGGGTGAAGCAGGCTACGAGCCTGAAGATTTTGAAGAAAAATTCAAAAAATATAAGCCGCTTCTGGCTTCGCGTTATGATGATGTATGCCAGCCTATCGAAAGACTTACCGAGTATATCGAGTCTAAAGATAATTACGAATATGTTTTGCTCGAGGATATTCCAGAAATCTACGGCGAAGCAACCGATATGCTCGATACTACCGACAACGATTTCCACGTGCAGATGCCATGGGGCTACTGCGGTAACGAAATTTTCAACGGTGTGCGTGCAAGCGAGGTCAATGCAGTGCAGGCAGAAAAGCTCAATGCTTTCAGCGTAATTCTCGGCGGTGAATCGCTTGAAAAGCAGAGCGAGGAAGCTTGGAAATATGCTATGGCGGCACAGCATCACGATGTAACAATCTGCGGCCTGCTCGACCTTGCGCGTCGCTTTATTCCCGAATCGCTTGAGCTTGCCGACGGTGTCAAGGCTGATTCTCTTTCTTTTGCCGCTTCTCGCTTTGCCGATAAAAACGGTGAGTCGCTTCTTGTTACCAACCTGCATTCTTTTGCTGTTGATGAGTGGATTGAGGTTGAAACCGACAAGAATTATGCTGTTTATGACGGCGAAGATAATATTGAGAGCGAATATTGTGACGGAAAACTTAAAGTTCGAGTAAAGTTCAATCCCTTTACTGCTAAACGATATTCATTAAGCGAAACCGCTGTTGAAAAGGCATCGGGTTTTGTGTGGTCAGCAGATAGCGGTGAGCTGAAAACACCGCTGTATACCGCTAAACTCAACGAAAAAGGCATAGTTTATATAGCTGACAAGTCAGGCAGAAGGATATTTGACAACGGCGAGGGTGCTCTTTTCACTGCGTGGATTGACGGAGATGACCGCGTATCTCTTGGCGAGTGGAGTGTAAAGATAAACACCTTTACTGCTACTGCGACACAAAAAGGTAAAATAGGTACTGTTCCTTTTACTTTTGAGATGTGCTTTAACGGTGAAAACGAGCGTATTGACTGCAAAACCACCTTCGAAGTCCACGGTGAGAAGATAGGTCGCACCGATATTACCCAGGGCAGACCCGTACCGCTTACACGCAACGGACATCATCACGAGGATAAGCTCTGTTTTGTTATGAATGCTTGTCTTGACAGTGACAGACGTATGGTGCGTGACCTGCCTTATTCAATCTCCGACTGGAACGGTGCTGTGCTTAAAACAGAGGAGTATTGGTATCCCAACGACCTTATTCTTATCGATACCGAAGTGCCGCAGGAGGAGTCATTCAATTCCACAACTTATATGCACGGCATCTATTGGCTTTGTCTGCGTGACAGCAAAAATGGTGTAGCTGTTTTCAACCGTGGCTGTATGGGTTCTGCAATTCAGGGCAACCGTGTGCTGATTCCGCTTGTTTATTCCAATGAATATATGTGCGGCACAAAGATGCTCGACGGTGTTTATGACGATGAGTTTGCAATTTATCCCTTTAGTGCGGATATGAGCGATGCCGCTCTTCATACAAAGGCTCTCTCTTATGCTTATCAGCCGGAATGTGCCTGCATCAAGGCAGGTGACGGTGACCTTGCCGAGATTAAGCCTGTCAGCTTTGAGTCCGATAACGAGGCTGTTATTCTCACTTCGCTCTATCCCGAAAACGGATATATCTATGCCCGTTTCTGTAACTATTCCGATAAATTTGCTTCGGCAGTGCTTACGTCCGATTTCGGTGTTGCGGATGCTGAAACCGACCTGCTTGCCAACGTGACGGCAGAAATCGCAGGCGGTAAGCTGAGCTTCAGACCGTGGGAAATCAAAACAGTACGCATAAAGCTTTCATAAAATTTAAGGAGCTGTAAAAACAGCTCCTTAAATTTTATTCCTTTGCACCTATTCCGAGCTCGTCAGCCATTTCTTTCATAGCCTCAATACAGATTGCGGCAACTTCCTTTACTTCCATACCGAGCATTTCGCAGCCTTTTTTTATCAGCTCTCTGTCGCACTTTGCGGCGAATTTTTTATCCTTGAACTTTTTCATAAAGCTCGAAGTTTCCATATCGGTGATTCCTGCAGGTCTCATTCTTGCAGCCGCCTGAATTATGCCTGTAAGCTCATCAACGGTAAAGAGGGATTTTTCCATATTTGTAATCGGCTCAACATCATTTATTATTGAGTAGCCGTGAGCAAGTATGGCTCTGATTTCAGTTTCGTCAAGCCCGGCTTCTCTGAGCGGCTCTGCGGTAAACTGAAGGTGCTCTTCAGGGTGCTGCTCATAGTCGTAATCGTGCAGGTAACCTATTGCCTGCCAGTAAGCCTCGTCCTCGCCGAAATGTTTTGCAAGGCCGCCCATAGCCGCCATAACGTTTTTGGCGTGGATTATGAGATGCGGCTCGGTTGTTGTAGTTGCGAGCAGCTCCTTGGCTCTGTCAAGTGTAAGCATATTGTCAATTCTCCTTTTTAAAATGCTATGTCAAGTACGTTCATTATAAGCGTGCCGACAAGGTTTATAAACTGCGGTGAAATTCTTTGTTCGTCGATGTTGAGGTCGGCAATTTCTGTTTTTATGTAAAGATCTTCTACGTTTTCGATAAGTCCTGTATCTGCATAATTGTCCAGAAGCATCAGCAGTGCGACGTGAAGTGCAAGCTCGCCTGCAACCTGATTGTAATTCATAAGTTCTACGCTATCCGTTGTGTCGGTTACATAGTCGGCCGAGCGGTCGACCATTGCACGTACCGATTCGATAAAAACCGATATGTTGCCAAGTTCGGGGTTGGAACGAAGGTCGAGCGAGATGATTACCGATTCGGTGTCTTCTGTTGGCCAAAACGGTTCGTAAAACGCTGCGGTTGCAATGCGGTCTGCTATAGTCAGCACTTCTTCGCGTGAATAATATTGGAATCTGTAATCGGAAAATGTGCCTTTTTCTTCAGCTTCATCAGCCGCAAACACCGTAATACTCAACGAAAAAACAATAACCAGAGCCAGAATAAAAGCAGTAACTTTTTTCATAACGGTAATTCCTTTACTGAAAAATTATGCTTACATAATACTATTATTGCTTTTTTCTGTCAATATTTTTGATTTTTGAAATTTTGTCTGCTATAATGTTACCGAGGTGCTTTTATGAAATATATTCCTTTGTCGCAGACAGTTGCACGAAAAATCGAATCGGACAGAAAGGATGGCACTGTGCCGCAATTTGCCTTTGACGATAGCCTGGTGCTTCGCCGTGATATGTCGCACGATAAGCCAAGCATATTGCGTACACCTTTTATCCGCGATATAGATAAAATTATGCACTGCCCGTATTACAACCGCTATACAGATAAAACGCAGGTGTTTTCATTTTATAAAAATGATGATATGACCAGACGTGCACTTCATGTGCAGTTGGTGTCACGCATCGCCCGCACTATAGGCAAAGCACTCGGTCTTAACCTTGAGCTTATTGAGGCTATAGCACTCGGCCACGATATAGGTCATACGCCTTTCGGTCACGCAGGCGAGGCTTATCTTGATGAGCTGCTTTGCAAATACAGCGGCAGACATTTCAGCCACAATATTCATTCGGTGCGTGTGCTCGATAAAATATTTCCGTTCAATATCAGCCTGCAGACTCTCAACGGTATTGCCGCACACGACGGCGAAATGGAGCTTTGCGAGTATCGTCCCGTATCACTTGAAGGCTTCAGGCAGTTTGATGAGCAGATTGAAGCCTGCTATCTTGATAAAGCAAATGTACGCCTGCTTGTGCCGTGTACGCTTGAGGGCTGTGTTGTGCGAATTTCCGATATTATAGCCTACCTCGGCAAAGACAGGCAGGATGCAAGCCGTATCGATATTGCCGACGACAGCTTGTTTTTTGACGGTAAGCTCGGCAAAACAAATGCAGAGATAATCAATAACCTGAGTGTAAACATAGTAGAAAACAGCTACGGCAAGCCCTACATCAAAATGGATGAGGATATTTTTGCTGAGCTTAAAAAAGCAAAAACAGAGAATTACACATATATTTACAAAGAGAAATCTGTGCGCGATAAGCTTGAAAATACGGTGAAGCCTATGATGGTACAGCTTTTTGAGCGGCTTATGAGCGACCTTGCCGACAGCAATACGGCATCGCCCATATTTACTCACCATATCGGCTTCCTTGAAAATAAAGTGCATTACAAACGTACTGCTCCTTATACCGAAACAGAGCATTCGCAGATTGTTGCCGACTATATCGCAAGTATGACGGATGACTACTTTGTTGACCTGTATAAGCATCTCTTCCCCGAAAGCAAAATCAAAATAGAATATACGGGTTATTTTGATTGACAAAAAACACCGCTGTAAAGCTCAACTTTACGGCGGTGTTTTCTGTAGATATTATAACATACCGAAACATTTATTGCAAGACTTGTATTATATACCCTTTATTGTTATATTCTTATTGAATATTAAACTGATAAGTGCTATTATTCAATCAAGTTGATTTTTCGAAAGGAGAAACAAATGAGGCAGGCTGTTGATTTTAAGGCTAAGGCTCACGTTTTCCGCAATACGTGGTTTATGATCAAGTGCGGACTCAAGTGCTCGCCTTTGTCGGTTTTGCTTATTTACCTTGCATATATAGCCGAGAATGTATACTATGCCGTTGTGTTCAATGTTATGTTTCTGCAGACTGCGCTTTCGATTATCGAGGGTAACGGCACGTTCAAAGAGTTTGCAATAAAAATAGGTCTTATCATACTCGGCAAGATTGTAATAGACCTCTTTTCTTACTATGTTTTTCATCCTGTCAGAGAAAAATTTGAAATCAAATGTGAAAGCTATCTTAATTCGCTCATTTTCAAAAAGGCACAGCAAGTTGAGCTCGGCTGTTATGAAGACCCTGATTTTTTCGATAACTACAACCGTGCTACGTGGGTAGTCGAAAAGGGCGGCTTCAAGCGTATTATCGAGGGTACGGGCTGGACACTCGGCAGTGTGGTCAGCATAATTTTTCTTGCCGCCTATCTCTACAGTCTTGACCCGTTTCTGCTTGTTTTTATCCTCTGTCCGCTTGTTGTTATGTTTTTCAGAGTCAAGCGTAATCAGGCAGAGTTTGCAAGAGAAAAGGAAATGACACCTTTTGAGCGTCAGAAGGATTACACGAAAAGAACTGTTTTGCTCAAGGATTTCGCAAAAGAGATCAAGACAACAAATATTTTTTCTGTAGTTAAGCGACGCTTTGCAAAGGCGATTGATGACAATATAGCTGTTATAAAAAAGTATGGCTGGCGTATTGCTGTGCTTGAGATACTCAGCGACTTTTTCGGCGAGGTTATACCTGTTGCAGGCGGTTTAGGCTATGGCTGTTACCGTCTTATTTCACTTGGCGATATTTCCGTTTCGGATTTTTCCGTGTTGGTTTCGGCAATAACAAACTGCCGTAACAAGCTCAATCAGCTTGCACATTATTTCACAATGCAGCAGAAGCACTGCCTCTGGGTGCAGAATATGCGTGAGTTTCTGGCCTATGAGCCTAAAATTAAAAGCGGTGAAATTATTCCCGACGAATTTGAAAGCCTTGAATTTAAAAACGTGTCCTTCCGCTACGGCGAAAACAAAGATTATACCCTTAAAGATGTTTCATTTAAAATCAGCAAAGGTGAGAGTATAGCTGTTGTCGGCCACAACGGTGCAGGCAAAACAACTCTCTCAAAGCTGATGATGCGCCTTTATGATGTCAGTGAAGGCGAAATACTTTACAATAGTATAAATATAAAAGAATATGACCTCTTGAAATACCGCGAGCGTTTTGCAAGCGTATTCCAGGATTATATGGTTTTTGCAATGACTGTTGCCGAGAATGTGCTTATAGAAGAGGTCGATGAGAATAACATTTCACGTGCCGAAAAATCGCTCGTACAAAGCGGTGTTTACGGCAAAATCGAAACTCTGCCAATGGGCATAAACAATCTTCTCACAAGAGAGTTTGATGATGAGGGTGCTCTGCTTTCGGGCGGAGAGAGCCAGAAGGTAACAATTGCAAGAATGTTTGCAAAGCAGTTTGATATTGCAATTCTTGACGAGCCTTCATCTGCGCTCGACCCTGTTGCGGAGTCTGCTATGTATGATAACCTTATGGAGGGTACAAGGGACAAAACCGTAATCTATATTTCTCACCGTCTTTCAAGCGCAACACGCAGTGACAATATACTTGTCTTTGCGGGCGGCGAGCTTATCGAGCAGGGCACACACGAGGCTCTTATGGATCTTGGCGGAGCATACTGCGAGATGTTTACCCTTCAGGCATCAGGCTACAGAGAGGAGGGTGACGGCGATGAAGAATAAGAAAAAGCAGGCAGAGAAATCGCACAGCATACGGAACTATGTGTATATGCTGCGGTTTATAACAAAGCATTCTCCTTTTCTTATGTTCCATTATATACTTGCCGATGTGCTCACAAATCTGCCGTGGCTGCTGTCAAACGTTGTACTGCTCAAGTATATAATCGATGTTGTGCAGGAGGGCAGAGATTACCACCGTATACTTATCGCTTTTGCGATTTTTGCGTTCTTTATTATTTTCGGCAACCTCTATAATACAATTGTTTACGAGATTTATGTACCCAAGCAGAGTGAAAAGCTTTACCATAAGCTGTATACTGCAATTTATGAAAAAGCGGCAAAAATGGATTTTCAGTCCTATGATGACCCTGAGTTTTATAACGATTTTGTTCTTGCGATGAATTCGATGAGCGACAGAGCGGAAAGCGTTATGAGCTGCACACGGCATATTGTCACCAATCTGTTTTCGATTTTTACCGTCACTGCGATTATTGTCAGTATCGATCGCATAAGCATTGTTTTTGTTCTCGCCTGTGTCGGAATTATGGTTCTTATCGGCAGAATGATTGCAAAGGTAAATGTTGCCAAAAAGCAGGCGATGACTCCGCTTGACCGCAAGAATATGTATTTCTCACGTGTGTTTTATCTTCAGGATTATGCCAAAGAATTGCGCCTTAACCCTGCAGGTGAAATGATAGAGCGCAGGTATACCGCAAATATTTATGACCGTCTGAAGACTATTTCGCCTTTCCTCTATAAGCAGTGTATGCTTTATTTTTCGCAGGACAGCCTTCCGCTGACTATTCTTATCAGCTTCGGCGTAACTCTCTATATGGGCTATAAAGCGATAGTGCTTAAAGAAATATCAATGGGCGATTTTGCCGCTACCTTCAACGGTGTTGCCAATGTCAGCAGCAGTATTTTTGCGCTTACAACCTGGTTTGCCGTTACCTTCCGCGAAAACGGTCTTTATGTTGAGAAATTCAAAAAGTTTATGAATGCCGAAGAAAAAATCAAAGACGGCTCGCTCGAAAAGAAGCTTGATAAACCCGTAACAATAAAGCTTGATGACGTTTCGTTTACCTATCCGGGCAACGATAAGCCGACTCTTAAAAACATCAGCCTTGAAATAAAGCCGTATCAGAAAATTGCACTTGTCGGCTATAACGGTGCAGGTAAGACCACTCTTACCAATCTGCTTCTCCGCCTTTACGATGTTACGAGCGGCGAAATAACAGTTGACGGAATAAATATCAAAGAATGGAAGATAAAGTCATACCACGAAAACTATGCGGCCGTATTCCAGGATTTCTCGCTCTTCGGTGCAACTCTTGCCGAGAATGTCGCTATGGAAGAAAATCCCGATAAATCAAAGGTAGCGGCGGCACTCAAAGAGAGCAGCTTTGAAAAGAAGCTGCCCAACGGTACGGATTCTATACTGCTCCGTGAGTTTGATGATGAAGGCCTGTCTCTCTCAGGCGGTGAGGCTCAGAAGGTTGCCGTTGCACGTGCTTTCTATAAAGACTGTCCTTTTGCGATTCTTGATGAGCCGAGTGCAAACCTCGACCCCGTTTCAGAGTATTCGCTCAACGAAGCAATGTCGCGTGCGGCAAAGGATAAGACGGTTATATTTATCTCACACCGCTTGTCCACAACCGTTATGGCAGATGTTATCTATATGCTCGAAAACGGTGAAATCGTCGAAAGCGGCTCGCATGAGGAGCTTATGGCTATGAACGGCAAATATGCCTATATGTTCAATCTTCAGGCTGAAAAGTATAAAGAAAACACAAACTGAATTAAAAGCTATTGAACACAGATAAAGACAAGTGTATAATAATCACAGTGAAAATTTTGTGTAGTCTAAAAAGAGGTAGCGAAATATGAAAAAAGTTATATCAATTCTCTTTGCTTTGGTTTTCACACTCGGCGTGCTTTGTTGCGGCTGTTCAAAAGATAATGGCACAGCGGCTGATACACAGACGACAAACGCACAAGAAAATAACAGCCAAGGCGAACTTATCGCTTCTTTATCCGTCGGATTCTGGCGTAATCCTGATGGTGAAAGTGAAAACGGTATTCTTGCGGACAGTTTTTTGTTCAAACCTATCGATAACAAATATTTTGACGGTATTGTAATTGAACAAACCAACGGCGACTGCGGTGATATGCCTTACGCTATAGACAGCGACGGTAAGATAACGATATATGCTCCTTATGGCGAAGATAAATATGTGGAAATGTTTAAGTGTGTGTTTGTAAAAGACGATGCAGGAGAGGCTTGCCTGGAGGTTACCGATTATTTTTCTTCTTTAGGCAGCGACAGTGCTGATACAGCAAGGTTTTACAATGTGAATTACGGCGAGGATAATGAGCTTATAACAAGACTTATCTTCGAAAGATGGACAGACTATGATTATCCTATACAGAAAAAGGGCGAGTCTTTTGACCTGAAAAAAAGGTCAATTGTTGAAAAAGCTCAGCAGGATGTAACCTTTTTTGGTTTCCTCTCATATTACGACAGCGCATCAAACCTGTTCGTTTCATCCTACAGAAAATTATCGAATAATTATAAAGTTGAGCACTTCGGAGCAACTTACAGTGTTGATATTGCAAATCGCAGTGTGTCAATAAGCGGTTTGAGTTCAATAGCCAAAGACGGCGAGTATGTTTTTAACGATGACTATACTCAACTCTATAATGCTGCAAACGGTTGCACATTATATCGCTTTACAGATTTTGCAGGCGGTGTAACATCTGAAACGGATTATAGCGATATTGAGCTTGTGAGCTTTGAAGAGTATAAAGCGGAGATGGAATCTCTTGCGGCCAATGCTTCTTAAAGTTGAACGGAGACAGCCCGTTGGGGTTGTCTCCGTTGATTTTACGGTATTGTTTATGATATAATACTTTTGTGGAGGTGAGAGTATGTACAAGGTTTGTTATAACGGCAAGGTTTTATTTGCCGAAGGCGGCGAAAAGCTGTCGGCTGTGCTGATGCGTTGTGGTATTGCAGTTGAGCATCCTTGCGGCGGCAGGGGAGTTTGCGGCAAGTGCAAAGTGATAGTTAACGGACGTGAAGAATTATCGTGCCGATATGAAATCAACTCCGATATTACTGTTGAGCCCGTGAATACGGCTGTATCTGCACAGGAGAATTTCGAAAAAACTCTTGATGGTAAATATTGCCTTGTGCTTGATATAGGTACTACTACTCTCGCTCTTGCTCTCGTTTCGCTGAAGAATAAAAAAATTATCAGAACGGTAAATTCGCTCAATCCTCAGCGTGCTTTCGGTGCGGATGTTATATCAAGAATTGATTACTCAACCAAAAATTCAACCGAAAATCTGCAGAAAGTGCTGATTGATGAGATTAATAATATGATCGCCCGAATCAACTCTTGTAAAGTCGAAAAGCTTTACATTTCGGGTAATACAACAATGCTTCACATTCTCTTCGGCGAAGACTGTTCTTCGCTTGGTGTCGCACCGTATACTCCTGCTTTTCTTGAGGGCAGATGTGCCGACGCGGCTTCGCTCGGTATTGTCGGTGTCGGTTTGGTTGAGAGTCTGCCGTGTGTGTCGGCTTTTGTCGGGGCCGATATCGTTGCAGGTATGAATCTTGTCGGTATGCCGTCAGACGGTAAATACAGCCTGCTTGTTGACCTGGGTACTAATGCCGAGATAGTGCTGATGAATAAAAACGGCTCTGTGTCAACGTCTGCGGCCGCAGGTCCTTGCTTTGAGGGGGCGTGTATTTCGTGCGGTATGGGTGCTGTCAGCGGGGCAATCTGTGCATATTCAGGCGGCAAAGCAACTACCGTAGGCGGTGCTGAAGCTGTCGGAATATGCGGTACGGGGCTCATTGATGCGGTTGCGTATCTTCTCGAAAAAGGTATTATGGACCGTAGCGGATATATGCCTTGTGAGCGTTTTGAGCTTGCGGAGGGGGTGTATATTTCGCAGGAGGATATAAGGCAGTATCAGCTTGCAAAGTCTGCAGTTTACTCTGCGATTATGTCGCTTGTAAAGTGTTGCACCATTACACCTGATGATGTTGAAACCGTATATATTTCGGGCGGATTTTCTTCCGCAATCAATGTTGACAGTGCTGTTGCGACAGGTTTACTGCCTTGTGAGTTTGCTGACAGATGTGTTTCGTTGGGCAATTCGAGTCTGCTTGGCACTGTTAAATATGCAACGGATAAAAATGACCTGAAAACACTTGCCGAAAAAACAAAATACATCGACCTTTCAGCCGATGTATTCTTTTCGGATTTGTTTGTTGAAAATATGATGTTTTAAAAATGAATTGTTTTATCAATTCGAATCATGTTGCAAGCAACAAATCATGGCGGTACGCCAAATCATGCGAAGCAAATCATTCTAATCCCTCAATTAAGCAGCGGTGCTGTTGAATGTTAAACACATCGAGATCCATTTTTTCTATGTTTTGGAGTTTGAGTTTTTTATGATTTGCAAAAAATGTTTTGTATGATTTGCGTTTGCTCAAATGCATTATAAGTTTATACTTTCGCCGCAGGAGAGGTAGCTCAACTGCGGCATATATTTTTTCATAAATTCATACTGCTCCGTGCCTGTGCAGTGGCAGGTGAAGTAGACTGTTTTATGCGATGCGAGAGTTGCGGCGTATTCTGCGAGCTTTTCGTCGAGCTCAAGCTTTGAATAATGAAATCCGCCGATGAAAAAATCGGGCTCAAACCAATCGACTATATCCATTACACCTTTGTGCGAGCAACCGCTTATAAGTACACGCTTGCCGTTTTCGTTTATAAGCAGATATTGCTCGTGCATAAAATCATCGGGCAGAAATTCACCGTCACGCTTCATATTCAGACCGAAACTGCCGAGGTAGTGACTTTTGGTTTTATTATTGCAGGAATAAAGACTTAATTCGCTGTCTATCTCAAATTCATCGTCAACAAAAATAATTCTCGTTTCATTTTGCAAAGCTTTGTCAAGACCTATGTATTTTTCCGTGCCGTTGTAATAGTCACCAAAGGCGTGGCGGCTGATATATATCGGTGCGGTTTTATTGATTTCGAGGAATTTTCCGAGTCCGCCGCCGTGGTCATAGTGTCCGTGTGAGAGTATGGCGATATCAACTTTTGCAAGGTCAATCCCGAGCTTTTCTGCGTTTTCGGCAAAGAGTGAGGTCTGCCCCATGTCAAAAAGTATGTTGTGCTTTTGAGTTTCGATATAAAGGCTGAGTCCGTGCTCGGCCGATATGTTATTGTTATGCGGTGTGTTTTCCGTAAGTGCAGTTATTTTCATTTTGTTATCCTTTCAGCCTTGTATTTGGTGAGCACAGTGTACTCACGCAGATACAGGCTCGATATATCCTCACGCTTTTCTGGGTAGTGTGAAAAGAGTTCAATCGCCTTATCAAAGTCAAGCCATACGGGTGTTGCACCGTGCTCGATTTCAATTTCAGTCAGTTTTTGTTCACTTTTTTCCGTGATTTCGCAAACAAAGTAGTTGCTTACATAAAGCGTTTCAAAGCAGTATTCGTTGATGATTACAAAAAGCTCCAAGGGTTTTACGGTGTATCCTGCTTCTTCGCGGATTTCACGCACGCAGCATTCTTCAAGTGTTTCACCCGGCTCAACACCGCCGCCCGGTGACATATAAACATCCGTGTTCGTTTCATATGTCAGCAGTATTTTGCCGTCTTTTATTATTATTGCACGGCTTGCCTCACGCACACCTTCGGGCGGGTCAGAGTAAACTTTTGCATACTGAATTAATGTTTCAACTTTGCTCATATCATTTCTCCGAATAAGGTAATAATTTTCAAGCATACTATTTCCAAAAGGAGGTATGTTAAATGTGTGAATCAAGGTTTTATCTTTGCCGTAAGTGCGGCAATATTGTGGGGCTTATACACGGTGCAGGCGTGCCGATTATGTGCTGCGGCAGTGAAATGGAGCACCTGCAGGCTTCAACCGAAAACGAGGGCGGCGAAAAGCACAGCCCTGTTGTAAAGGTTAACGGCGACAGCGTAAAAGTAACTGTCGGCACTGTACCGCACCCTATGGAAACCGACCACAGCATAAATTGGGTTTATCTGCAAACTGACAGAGGCGGCCAGCGCAAGTGCCTTATCAGCGATGAAAAGCCCGAGGTTGAATTCAGGCTCTGCGATGAGAAGCCGACTGCCGTATACAGCTACTGCAACAAACACGGCCTTTGGAAAACCGTAATGTAAAACTAAAGGGTTGCATCTGATTTTGTCAGGTGCAACCCTCTTTTTATCCGAGTAAAATGTCTGAAATCAGCATTACGCAGAAGCCCGTGAGAAGTGCATAGGTTGCACCTCGCTCGCTACCGTGTGCGTGAGTTTCGGGTATCATTTCGTCACTGACTACATAGAGCATTGTACCGCCTGCAAAGCTCAAGGCAAAGGGAAGAACAGCGGTAGAGATAGTGATTGCAAAGTAGCCGATAAGCGTACCGGCAACCTCGACAAATCCGGTTATAAGTGCAATCACAAACGCCTTCCTGAGGCTGACACCTGCACCGAGCATCGGGCCGATGATTATCATACCCTCGGGTATATTCTGCAGCGCGATAGCGCCTGCGATGAGTAAAGCCTGAGTTGTGTCACCTGAGCCGAAGCCGACACCTGCGGCAAGGCCCTCAGGCAGATTATGTATTGCAATTGCCGTTACAAACAGCATTACTTTACTGAGCTGCTTGTTGTTATGCGCCTCTGCGTCATCGCCTGCAAGTTTGTGAAGGTGAGGTACGAGCTTATCGATAAGGTTAAGACAAACCGCACCTGCGAAAATACCTGCTACCGAAATGATTATTCCGTATAATGTGCCGCGTTTCATACCTTGCTCGAGTGACGGCATAATCAGACCGAGCACTGCGGCGGCAAGCATAATACCTGCGGCAAAGCTGAGCATAATATCTGAAAATTTGTGCGATATTCTTTTGAAGATAAAACCGATTACGGAGCCGAAAAGCGTTGCGCCGCCGACTCCGACAGCGGTAAGCAAAACAATGTTCATTGACAGTACACCTCTTTTTCGGTATTATAGCACATAGAAAAACTCAAGTAAATATTAAGGATAAAAAAAGTCAGACTTCGAGAAAGACAACGAGATGCCGTGTTCTTTACCCCGAAGCTGTACAAAGGTACCGCGAGAGGGCAAAAACACGGCAAACGCACAAGATTTATTATATATAGAGTCAAAACCTCCGGCTTAGCCGGAGGTTTTGACTTAGTTTATTGCTTGTCGTTCGACACCGTAGTTTACATCGATGCTCTTCTTGAAAAGCATATAGTCGTACTGCGGTCGCCATTGGTCACCGAGCTTGACTTTTTCGAATTCAGCTTCGGTTGCGGCTACATTGATTGCTGATAAGCCTTTGAGCTGATCATCCTCTTTGTAAACATCGTCCCAGAATGCGTGATGACCGATTTCGGTTACGCTTGAGGGAATGTAGATATAGCTCATAGCCTGATTGTAGCTGAGTGCATCGGAGCCTATGTATTTAAGACCTTCGGGCAGTGAAAGATAAATTTCGCTGAAGCTGTCTTTTGCTTTGTAGCTTGTGTCGCTGATTACGCTGTTTGCTTTGTAGGTGTAAATGTTTTCGAGCGACGGTGTGTTGCCCCATTGGTCTTTCGGCTCATGGAGCTTGAATACGGAGAGTGTTTCCATTCTCTCGAGGCCCTCGGGCAGATAAATATCTCTGATATTTGTGTAAGCGAAGCAAAGCTCGCCGAGTGTTGTTACGGTAGAGGGTACAACATAGGTCTGGATATCGAGCCTGTACTGCTCTGTAACATCTTCTCTGTACATTTCCTCTTTATAGCCGTATTTTTTGCGGAGATATTCATCGTGGTTGCAGGGGTAGTTGATAAGTACGGTCTTGTCTTTGTTGTAAAGAACACCGTCAATATCACAGTAGTAAGGATTGTTTTCGTCAACCTCGATGTTTTCGAGTGCCCAGCAGGAGTAGAACGATTTGCCGTCAATCTTCTGTACATCGGCGCCTATGTAGATTGTTTTAATCTTATCGTCGCAGTTGAGTGCGTATTCACGTATTTCAGTGATTTTCTTGCTTTCATCCTTGTTGAAAACGTATTCCTTTGTTATCTGGTTGAACTCAACTTTTGTAACGTAGTCGATATAAATTTCTTCCAGCTCACCCGTATTACTGAATTTGGCAAGACGATATGAGCCTGCAGATATCTCTTCATACTCGAATGTATCTTTGTTTGCAATTGCAAGGAAACTGAAATATATTGAAAGACCGACTGCGAGCAGGACTGTTATTGTGAAAATGGTCTTTTTGAGTGCAAAGTGCTTGAACGGTTTGCCGATATGTGGTGCGGCAAGACCGGGTATCTGATATGTCCAGATTTTGTCATCCGGAATATCAAGCTTGAATTCAGGCTCGTTAACGGAAGCCGCATCTATTTTCTTTTTGCTTTTTTTGCTCATATTCTGCAGCCTCCTTCCTTAACCTGTGTAGCCGCCCGAAACCTTTTCGTTGGTTTCTTCAGCTTGCTTTTCTGTTACTTCGGCACGTCGCTTGAGCATTTCCATAACCATATTCTGTTTCTTGCTGTCGTAGTCCCAGAAGAAGTACGGAATTGTCATAAGAATGTAGCCGACAACATCTACTATAAGCGGTATTGCGATAATGCTTCTTCGGGAAGCATCGACAAAGAGAACTTCCCAGTTGCTGTTGAAGCCGTAGCGGAGCAGGAACAGAGGAATAAGCAGACCTATGAAAGAGGTTATCGGGCCTGTAAACCAGCCGAATATACCCGCAAAGCTTTCAAGTCTTTCACCCGAAATATACATCTGGTAGTCTGCAATACGTACATCCATATCGTGACCTGCGGTTGTGGGTACGGTCTTTGTCATTTCCATAAAGAAGAGTACGACAACGCAGATTGTACCGCAAAGCACAAGGTTATCGCCGCAGAACCAGATCGCGGCAACTATTGCGGCGTTGCCGATTGCTCGTGTAATCTGATAGAAAATCATAATCTGCTTGTATGAGAAACGCTTGAGGAAATAGGGAGAGAAGAGGTCGGGCGGAGTGCCTGCAAACGAAATCAGCATAACAATAAGGCTGTAGGGCAGACCGCTTAAGCGGAACGTATAGAAGTAGAGAACCGTTACAAACGGCAGCATACCGTTGCCGAGTGCGTCAATAAGCTGAACAAGGTTTTTGATAAGCAGGTATTTGTTTTTGAGAACACCGAACATACCGTCCCAGAATTTAATCTGAACCTTTTTCTCAACGGGCGGCTGCGGAATTCTCTCTTTGATTCTGCCTGCAAAAATCATTGTCATCGCTGCAAGAATGATGAATGTTATCGGAATTACATAGCGGTAAACGTTGATATCAGCCCACTCGTTACGGAGCATACCGATAGCAATAGGCATTGCTATGCCGACAAGCGTGTTGAAGAAATGTGAAATCTTAACAGGGTAGCTTCGTACGTAAATTCTTTCCTGCAGATTGGGGCTGATGCTCTTTGTGCAGGTTTCCATATTGTTGGCAAATCCGAATACGTTATAAGTTGCGAACATCAGGTTGGCTACCCATACACGTGTTGCAACGTCTGATATGTTGTAAACAGGAAGCCAGCCGATAAGTATTACCATTACGCACTTTGGTATAACATCGCAGTATAGTGAGTATTTGTATCTGCCGTACTTGGGCAGCAGCTTTTTGCGCCAGAATATATTTCTTGCACCGACCCAGCCGGTATAGAGGAAGTGCGTGCCGAAAACTTTGATGCATGCAGTTGTGTCCATACCGTCAAGGCTGTTCAGATAGCGTACAACTTTTGAGTTCTGTCCGATAAGTGACGGGTAGTCAATGTTGAAGTCGGGCAGATTGATGGTTTTAAGCCACGAGAAGTTAAGTAACGACCCCAGATTGTTCAGCCCTAATTCAAGGTAATTGACAATCGTGTCTGTGTAGTCAAATGTCAGCGTAAATACACCGAACAGTATCATCGCAAAGTATACGCCGTAAAATTTCTTCTCCGTACGTTTTGGCAGAAAGCCGAGGTTGTCACATACAAGCCACCACATAAGTGCCGATATGTAACCGAGCGGCATATTGATAATGCCGATGATTGAGAAAGTAAGGTACGGCAGATGATAGTGGTGCATAATGAGGTAACAGGCTGAGAAGAAGCCTATGTACTCAAGCACCTTTGAACCTGCGTAGTTACTGCCGACTGCAAGCACAACGTCTTTGTACTCTTTGTACGGCACATACTTGCCTTCGGCAGGGGTGTGCCAATGAGTTTTGATTTCAGTAACGAAGCTTTTGACCTTGTCTATAGACAGGGTCTTTTTCTGGTTGCTCACGGAATCACTCCTTGGTTTGAATATTATCTAATATTATAACATATATTAGTGTGTATTTACAAGCGGAATGTAGATTTTATACAAAAGTAATCATTTTTAAATGTGGCGTTTGTTGTAAATGACTATAATTAAACGCGCTTTTTTGAGTTGAACAGCAGTAAATTATTGACAAATATACAGTGCAGTTATATAATAATCTAAATAAAATGTATTTGGAGGTAAAAATATGGATAACAATTTCAATCCTAATTTTAGTGCAGCACCATCTTTGCAGCCCAACCAGCCTGCACAACCCGTTCAGGCAGCTCAGCCCGTTCAGGCAGCTCAACCCGTTCAGGCAGCTCAACCCGTTCCGCCTGTTCAGCCGACTTATCAGCCGCCTGTTCAGCCTATGTATGCTCCGGTGTCAGCACCGCCCAAGAAAAAGTTTGATTTAAAAGGCAAGGTCGATTTTAAAGAATTCCTGACTCTTCCCTATATTCTTATGGGTATCTGCATTTTTGCAGTCAGCGGAGTTATGAATTTGTTTGCCAGACTTTATGACTTAAAGGCTTATGTATTCAATCAATGGGCTGGCGACGGTGTAATAGACGGTGCACTTGCCGAGGTTACCGGTGATATTTTTGATCATGAGTTTTGGTCAATCGCAATGATAGAGCTCTCCGATGTTAATATCGCATTTGTAAGCGTTATCGTTTTTGCAGTTTGTGCATTTATTGCTGCAAAGAAGTTTTCCGATATGTTCAAGTTTGTAGGCGTAGCAGCTTTTTCTGTTTTCCTTTGTGATTGGTTAAGAAAATTCGGCTACTTCCTTCTTGGCGTTATCAGGGCAATTTTCGACGATGGCGAATATATGCCGGTTTATGCTGATGAGGCACTTTCAATTGTTTCACTTTTCGGCGGTTTCTTCAACGTACTTATTTCGGTTGCAATCGGTATGGCACTCTTTATGCTTGCCAATAAGTCCGAAAAAGAAATTGATATCAAGAAGTTTTTCAAGAAAAAGACTCCTGCTCCCGTAGCATATCCTGTGCCCGGTGCATACCAGAATCCCTATGCTCCCATAGCTCCTCAGGCTCCTGTAGCACCTCAGGCTCCTGTAGCACCTCAGGCTCCCGTAGCTCCTCAGGCTCCCGTAGCTCCTCAGGCTCCTGCTGACTCCAACAACTGATTTTAATTTTAACGGTTATCGTTTTTGCAGCATACTTCAGTGCGAGGTATGCTGCAATTTTTGTTGTCGGCAGCGCAGTATGTTCCAAAGCAAACGGATACGCTTTTCTTTAAATTGCCGATTGTATTTTTTTGCAGGTTGTGTTAATATAATCTGTATATAGGTTAAGGCGTTTACTTGAGTCAGAGTAGGTGAGATTTTGAAAAAGTATAAAACTGCCGAACAGAGGAAAAAGAGCAAAAAAAGAAGAAAAATAATACTCGGTATTACCATTCCGATTGCACTTGTTGTTGTGATTGCAGTGGGTCTTGCTATGCCGTTTGTGGTAGGCTTCTATAAGAATTCATATGTTAAAAGTGAAATTGTTGAGCGATCTGATGTTTATGTCCGCCCTGAAATGGATGAGCAGCCTTCAGGTTGGGAGGATGTTACGCTCAGCGAAGAAGAAATGGAGTATGATTTAACGACCGAGCCGGAGACTTTGCCCGGTAATGTGAATTCCGGCGGCTCGGGTATAAAATATAACAGCTCCAATTCTTTCGGCAATTCAGCAAACGCAATTAACGTTTACGGAAAAACACCGATATATAAGGTCGAACAGAAAAATCCGGATATTATTAATATACTGATTCTCGGCACTGATTCAAGAGATGTTACACGCGAACGCGGCAGAAGCGATGCCATAATCATTCTTTCTTATAACAAAAAGAATGATGAAATCAAGATGATATCCGTGCTTCGAGATTCGCTTGTGCCTATAGAGGGTCACAAATGGAACAGAATAAATGCCGCCTATTCTTTTGACGGCGTGGGCCTTGCCGTCAACACGGTCAATCAGATATTTGACCTTGATATACAACGCTTCGTGGTTATTGATTTCAACGGTGTAAAGAATTTCATCGATCAGGTAGGCGGTGTTGATATTAAGCTGACGGAAGCAGAGGCAAAGTATTTCAACAAAAACAATGCACTCGGCAAGCAGGTCGAGGCAGGCGAGTGCCATCTGACAGGTCCTTCGGCGCTGACATATATGCGTACGCGTAAGCTTGACAGCGACTTTGTACGAACAAGTCGTCAGCAAAAAGTCATTCAGTCTTTATTTAATAAAATTCTCAACGAAAAATCCCTGCTTGAAATGTACAATCTGGCTGATATCGGATTCAAGCTGGTAAAGACAAATATTCCTCTGGGTGAGCTTACAGGCGTAATAACTGCTTTTTCGGGCAAGCAGGGCAACGTCGATATAGAGTCGCAGCATGTACCGTTTGACGGTGCGTATGCTTACAGGCGTTATAATGGTATGTCGATTATTTCGTTTGATATAGATGATGCCGCAAGACGTATAAACAGCTTCCTTTACGGTTGAGTTTTACGGACTGCCAATAAAGCAACTGAGAACACACATAAAAATGTAGGGAACGGTCTTGACCGTTCCGCGAACAAAACGAGCCGATTCATAGCGAATCGGCTCGTTTTATTATATATTCCTTATGTGCTTTGTCAGCTCATCCCAATGGTTGATAACCATATATTCACCCACATCGGCATCGGCTTTGAATTGCAATTCAGCAGGGGATTTGGTGTCGATAAGTACAGGTGTCAGCCCTGCTTGCTTTGCGCCGTAAACATCCGGTGTGAAGCTGTCGCCGCAATACCAGCACTCGTCGGCATTCAGGCCCGCGTAACTTACGGCAATATCAAAAATATTTCTGTCGGGTTTTGAGAGCAGTATGTCTGCACTGGTCAGGCAGAATTCCATTTCTGATGTCGGAATCCAGTGCTTTACCGCAAGCGCAAGCGATTCGCCGCTCATTGCGTTGTTGCTTATAACCGCTGTGCGTATTCCGAGCGAGTTCGCTGTTTCGAGCAGCTCTGGTATGCCGTCAATAACTTTTCTTGTTGAGTTGAATCGGTCAAAAAGCTCCTCTTGCTCGTACATTGAGATGTCAAAGTGAAGCCCTGTTCTCATTGTGATATACTTCAGTGCACCGGAGAGCGGAAAGTCAAGTGTAGTGCCTGAAACTGATTTGTGACCCGAGCCGATTTCTTCTGCATAGCTCTCCCAAAGCTCAGCCATTGTTGCGGTATCGGTAATATCGGGGTTGGAAGCTGCGAGTCGCAGTGCATCCAGACCGTCAGCTGCCGAAAACTTGCCGCCGGCAAAAAGTGTGCCGCCAACATCAAAAAGTATCATTGCAGGCTTTTTATCATATCCCATAATCACACCACCAAATAAATAATTTTTAAGTTTGGCTTTTAAATCAGCTTTTCGGCACAGTTGTATTTGTCGCCGAAATCATCAATGGATTCGATAAAAGCAGAGTAGTCGTTGCTGAGGTTGGTGTTTCTGTATCTGGATACATAATCGCTGTCGACCTTTGATGTGCCGTTTTTGTATACGATAACCGAGTTATACATTGGTGTGCTTTCGTAGTAGAGTGAGCCGCCGTAATAATCGGTAAACAATACAAACTCAACTATGTAATCAACGTCTTTGAACATAGCGGTGTTGTTTTCTTTGATTTCGATTATTCTGGTGTTTTTTATTTCAAAGTGGCCGTCGCTGCCGATTTCTTTGTAATAATCTCTGCTGTATTCTT
This sequence comes from Acutalibacteraceae bacterium, assembly GCA_045631965.1. Classification (GTDB taxonomy): domain Bacteria; phylum Bacillota; class Clostridia; order Oscillospirales; family Acutalibacteraceae; genus UBA8612. Next base: position 33,359 of record JAZQVR010000010.1, on the reverse strand, counting down.
CTGTCCAGAATTCTTTGAGCGTATCTATTGCAGCGGTAACTCTTTTGTCCTTGCCGAGGCTGCAGGAGCACAAACTGACTGCGAGTATTAATGCAAGTAAAATTGATATTGCTTTTTTCATACATATTCTCCTTAAATGTCATCGTGCGAAAATTATATCATACTTTGTCGCTAAAGTAAATTGATAAAATATTTTTATGCTGACGCAGTTGGTTTGTTCTTTGTTTTGCGTAATTAATAATTTCGTTTACTTATACGGAATATATACATAAATTTTGTAAATTTTTATCGAATTTATGAATAAATATGTTGCGAACAAATTTGCTTTATGATAAAATATCTTAAATTATGTTTAAATTTATATAAAAAGGTAAAAAATTCAAAGCAAATCCTGCAAAGAGGTGTATGTGTGTTGATAGAGCCAATTATTTATGCGGCGATAGCGGTAGTTGTTATAGCAATAATAATCGGCGTTTCCAAGAAAAAAAAGAAACGGAAAAAGGCAGATGGATCGGGCGACATCAAACCCGTAAGTACGGGTGCCGCAGCCGACAGGCCAAAGGTAACTGTACGCAGCAGCGCCCCTGTTCCGAATGTTATCTATGTTTTTCCGGGGAAGCGTATGAGCGTCAGCTGTCCGTTTTGCGACGGTGAAAACGAACCCAACGCCGCGACGTGCTCAATCTGCGGCGAGAATATTGCATCAAGAAAGAGGTAGTGAAAAATGATTTGTAAATGGTGTGGCAACAAAATTTCTCCTTCCGATACAAAGTGTAAGCGTTGCGGCAAGGAAGTCCCCGCATTATCCGATTGCGGCGGTTTTTATGATATCGTATCCAAAGAATCCATAGCAGCGGCTGCTTCATCAGCTCGTACCAACAATGTTGTCGAACGTCCCGTGCGTCCGGCAGCACCTGCTCCGGTGAATAATTCGGACGACAATAAGACGATTAAGTTAGCTTTGGCAGGCTTTGTTCTGGTTATTGTTGTCATTTTGTTTGTGCTTATATTTGTGCTTTTCGGCAAAGTAAGCAAGCTTTCCGACGAGCTTGATACGTTAAAGCAAAATATAGTAGAGGTAAATGAAAAATCAGGCATTACCGGCTACAAATATGAATTTGACGACGAAGAAGAGAAAGAGGAAGAAAAAGAAACACAAAAGAAACCCACAACCACAAAAGAAACCCAAGAACCAAACTCACCCCCAAAACAAAACTCACCCTCACCCCCCAACGATGTGCCCGAAACTGACACTAAAGTTTTTGCGGACGATGATCTTGAAAATATTAAGAAGATTACTTTTGTTTTAAATGGAGAGCAACATCAAGTTCCTGACGAAAATATGGTGGAAATTACCAAATGGCTTAAATCATTTTATATGGGTAGTAATGAAGAGCTTGATCTCCGGTCATCTAAAGAAATATGTGAAGTGAAAATTGACTATAATGATAACAGGGAGGTTAAAAACAAAACTCTTAATCATAGAAATAAATAATAATACAGTAAATTCCATCTATTATAAAGATAGTGGGGTAACCAAAGAGCTCTTCTACGAATCAATCCCTAATTATTTTATTAAAATTATTGAAAAAATTATTGAAGCTAACGGTTAATCATAATTTGCAACATATAAGCAGGAGGAAACAGAAATGTCAGGATTTCAGGGCAGCTACGGCCAGTCAATGGACTATACGGTAGACATGGTATTCTGCATCGATGCTACAGGAAGCATGGAGGATACCACAGGCACACAGAACAAAATTATCAATATGGTAAAGCAGAATGCAATCAGCTTTTACAACGATTTCAACCGCGTTATGACCGAAAAGGGTAAGAAGGTGCGTCAGCTTCGCGTTCGCGTTATCGCTTTCCGCGATTATATTGCAGACGGTCAGTATGCTATGATGGTAACTGATTTCTTCCACCTTCCGCAGCAGGCTGCAGAGTTTGAAGCCTGCATCAACAGCATTCACGCTGACGGCGGAGGCGACATCCCGGAGGACGGTCTTGAGGCGCTTGCTTACGCTATCAAGTCCCCGTGGACAACAGAGGGTGCTAAAAAGCGTCAGGTTATTGTTGTCTGGACTGATGCAGGTGCTCACAATCTCGGCTTCGGCAAAAAGTCCAAGTTCTATCCCCAGGGTATGCCGAAGGATATGAATGAGCTGAGCGAGTGGTGGGATGACCCGAACCTTATGAGACCCAATGAAAGACGTCTTGTTCTCTTTGCACCCGATGTCGATAACTGGAAGTACATATCCGACAACTGGGATCTGACATGGCATATTCCGTCTTCACTCGGCAACGGATTGGCAGAGAAGAACTTCAACGATATTCTTAACCTTATCGCAAATTCTGTCTGATTAACTTAAGAAGTTTCGGGAACCGATGATTTTTCGCATCGGTTCTCTTGTATAAGTAACATTATTTTGGATTCGAGGTTGGTACAATGCAGCATAATCTGTCTCTTGATTTTGTAATGTCTTTTTGCCGTGATAAGATTCCCGGACACGGTGAGGACAGCTACTGCTACAGCTTTTGCGATGCAGCAGGTCTTCTGGGCGCATTTGACGGATGCGGTGGTGCAGGTGCCAGAAAGCACGATTTTTACTCCGGTCATACCGAGGCATATATGGCATCGCGTTTCTGTGCCGGCGTTTTCTATGATCAGTTCCGCCGCACTTTTCCGAGTCAGCTTAAGGTTGCTGACCTGATTGCCGATGTTTTTGCGCCGCAGATTACTCAACGCCTTATGCAGTTTGTTCCTCCTGTTGATGGCGGCGGATTTCAGATTAAAGGCTCCAGTGTCCGTACTTTGCCCAGTACAGCAGCGGTTGCTCTGATCAGGCAGGCAAAGAAGGGCGAGATGCTTGTAAGTGCTATCTGGGCAGGAGACTCAAGAGTTTATATTATGAACTCCAAGGGCCTCGCACAGCTTACGGTAGACGATACCAATGTGCCCGACCCGATGCTTAATACTTATGAAGACGGTGTGCTTCAGAATATACTGTGCAGTAACAAGCCTGCAAAGCTCCACCACAAAACCATCAGAATGACTGAGCCTTTTGTTGTTTTTGCGGCAACAGACGGCTGCTTCGGCTATTTGTCTACACCTATGGAGTTTGAGGGTATACTGCTTAACACGCTTTTACAAACCAAAAGCGCAGACCAGTGGGAAAATAAACTGGCTGAGCTGATAAGCTCAATTGCAGGCGATGACAGCACCATTTGCCTTGCATCTTACGGTTACGGAAAATTTGCTGCACTTCAGCAGGCTTTTGCTAACCGATATGCTTACCTTGAAAAGCAATATCTTGCTCCCATATCAAAAATGCCGCCCGAAGACAAAGACGGCCGCATTTCACTCTGGGAGTCATATCGTGATAATTATATGAGGCATATAAAGGACGGACAGGCATAATGGAACAACTGGGTAAATATGAAATAACAAGTTCTTTTACAAACCAAAATGCCGGCTACTCTATCTGGGGCTTTGCTAATAAGGGCGGAAAAGAATATTTCATCAAACAGTTTGTTGAGCGTAAATATCCTTTTAATGATACGGTTTCCAGTCCTGAACGTTTAAAAAAGAAGATCAGAGAATGTCAGCTGTTTGAGCAGGATAAAAAGAAAATCTATCAGGCGGTAAACCTTTCTTCAGACGGTAATGCCGTTCGCATAGAAGAGTTTTTCCGCATTGAATCCAAATACTATATCGCTATGCAGAAGATTAACGCGATTAATATGGATGTTGCCGATATTGCAAAGCTTCCGCTTAGTGAAATCAAAAGGCTGTGTGCGATTATTACTCACGCTATTGCAGGTCTTCACAAAATGAAGCTGATACATGCCGATTTGAAACCCGATAATATTCTTTTCACCAAAAGCTCATCGGGTCGTGTGACGGCAAAGGTTATCGATTTTGACAGCAGCTTTTTGGAATCAAATCCGCCTGCACCCGGCGAAGCAATCATAGGCGATTTCCATTATTTCTCACCCGAGGCTTGTAAAAACATCTGGGGCGAAAGCGTGGAGCTTACCTGCAAAATGGATATTTTTGCATTGGGTGTTCTTTTTCATCAGTATTTTACGGGCGAGCTTCCGAGATACAACACTATAGAAAATTCTTACTCCGGCGAAGCCGTTGCAAAGGGCGAAAAGCTGATTATATCGAGCAGACTGCCCGGCGATATAGCAACGCTGATTGAATCTATGGTAGACGGTGACCCGCAAAAAAGACCTACAGCCGTTGAGGTATTTCATAAATTACGCGGCACAGAGCCTGAAATTCCGAAGGTTGATTATGTAGCACCACCTGTTGCAGAGACTACATACAAGCCGCCTGTTATCAACGAATCCACGACAAGAGAAAATCCTTTCTTCCGTCCCGGTGACCTTTGATTTGTTTGGCTGCACGAAACTGCAGCTGCAAAAATTAAATTCATCTCGATTGAGGCGTATATACAATGAACAGCAAAAACAACGATTATTTTACTGTTGGTAACAGTTTATCCAATAGTACCCCAAATAAGTCTGCCGACAAAGCAGCTTCAGTAAACGCAAAAGGTAAATGCTCACATATCTGCACTGTTTGCGGAACGCAGAACAGAACACCTCTTTGCGAAAAATGCGGTTTTGATAACAGCCGTAATTACGAGCTGTATCCTACTCTGCAGGTAATTAAGTCTCGTACACCTGCGGTTTCACTGTTTAAAATACTGTGGAATCCTCCACCGGAGCCATCCGTAGAGCAAACGCTTGCTTTGATAAAAAATCAGCAGTGGGATGATAATGTGCTGTCTGCTGTTGAAAAAATTCTGAGCAGTGCAAAATCCGGCCGTTTTGATAAGCAACAATTTATTAACATATCCGGCAGTTTCAATGAGCGGCAGCATACCGAGCCGAAGGAACCTGCATACGACAAGAGACCTAAAGCTCCGAGTCGCCCCAATCCGTATGTTAAGACTGCACGGATATGCAGTGTCTGCAATACAAACAACAGCCCTAACAGCCAGTATTGTTGCAACTGCGGTGCAAAGCTCAATACTTATTCCGCTAATAAAAACAAAAAAACAGCCAGGTAATATTGATATTACAAATAAAAAATCCGGAACATCTGTTCCGGATTTTTGTTTTTGTTTACTGCGTAATAACAGCAGGTTGCAGTAACTCTTTTACACGATCTTCTCCAAAAAGCTCTGTAGCAAGCTGCTTCGGAGGCATATTCTCAATATCCTCACGAGTTACGCGATTGTCATTCGTTAACGGAGGCTTCGGGTCAATTGGTTTATGTGGTGTATATGGTCCTCCGCCGCCACCGACAGGCAAATTCTTGAGTTGCTCAATCATCTGCTGTATAGATTTATTGATTTCATTCAACGGATTGTCCGATGTGCAATTCGGCATCTGGTCTGCCAGAAACGCTTTCAGCTCATCGTCGGATATACCGCGTCCGTCGAGACTGTCGATATAATTCTCTGCCAAAGTAATCATATCCAGCAGCTGTACATAGCTTGCACCCTCCGTCGCCTGAGCAAATACTTCAAGCGAGAGGTAGTTTCGCAATGATTTGGCGTGAATCTCAAGATAGACGCTGCGCTTGGCTTTGTTAGGCAACTGCAAACGGCAAAGCTGTAAGCAATCTCTGAGCAAAGCGGGAATATCTTGCTCGTGTTCATCCATAATGAGCAAAAACAAAGGAGCAAGCTCTCCGCCGTACATATTGTACTCGCAAAGCTTATGACCTAAAAACTGCAGAAGATTTCGTCTGTAAGCATACTCATCCAAGTCATCGAGAATAAGGCATAAGCCCATTCCTTTGTTGTTGAAATAGTCGAACAGGCTATTCAATTTCTTCAGAGTTTGTGCAAAACCGTCAGCACCCAAGTCTGTTCCGCTAATGAACACTCCATCGTATGCTTCGGGCTTGAGCAGATTCAACACCTGCATGGCAAAAGATATCTTACTGTGACTGTCGCCGCCGGTTAAAAGAATACCGCTGCCGCTGACGGAGTCGCCGTCCTGAAAAGAAGGTGCTAAAAGGCTTCCCCAGCCATCCGGGTCGTCTAATTCACGGGCTTTCCAATATTCCAGCCTGAATTGAGAAACGTCACAGATGCCTTTGAGCCAAGCTTGAATTTCTTTTTCCATATCACACACTCCTTTTCAGCAGCATTTTGGGTGAACTTGAATTTTTACTCATTTGCAATAGCCGAAACACGCTCTTCAAATTCTTTGAGCTCCTGACGGCTCTTTGTCTTGTCACTGGGCAGATTTTCTTTCTGGGTTTGTGCGAAGAGCTCGCGGGTAAGCATAATCTCACCGCTGATGATAGCTTCACTTGCCTTTGCATCGGTAGCCTGCTGGTCTACCTTACCGTCCTCATCAAGCACAGTATACTCGGCAATAGCCTGACTCTTGAGCTTGGTGAGCATTGAGTTCTTCAAACGGTCGAGGTCACGATAGCTGTGGTTATCTGTAGCGTCAGCCATTTCTTCGAATGTGAAGCCTTCTTCGAGAGTAAGTTTAACCATACCCTTGTTTTCGCCGACTCCGTTGATCATTCTGTCGAAATAACCGATTCTGTCCTCTGCTTCGGGTAACGGAATTTTGATGAGGCTTACACGGTCAAGCATAGCTTCGTCAACTTTACCGGGATGGTTGGTAGCGCCGATGAAAATTACGCGCTTGCCTGATTCTTTAAACTTATTGTATGCCTCAAGGAATGAAACCGTAAGACGCTGCTCGTGGCCTTCTGCCTTGCCGTCTCTGCTGACACAGAGGTTATCAATCTCATCGATAAAGATAAGGCAGGGCTCTTTTTCTGTTGCAACGTTGAAAGCTGCAGCAACGATTTTTTCTGCTACGCCAACATAGCTGTTGTGGATATCGCTGCCTGTCAACTGCATAAAGTTGAAGCCCTTCTTCTTGAGCTCGGCAGCAAAAGCCTTGATGAGGTGTGTCTTACCTGTACCGGGAGGGCCGTAGAGGAAATAGCACTGAACAGGGTTGATATCCAATGCGGAGTCAACCTTATCCCAACCGAAGCCTGCAGCCTCATTCATAAGGCGTTCTTTCAATTCAGTTCTGCCGACAACATATTCAAAGCCCTTGTCGGAAACATCCTTGAACCACTTTTCAATCATTTCTACAGGAACTTCTTTGGATGCAAATTCGGTAGTGAAGCCGGACTTGCTGGTAGTAGGAGCTTTTGAATCTGCAGCCTGCTTGTCAGAATCGGAATTTCTCTGAGTGTTGCGCCCAGCGACAGGCTCACGCTCGGGAGCAACGGGCTTGGGTGCGAGGATGTTGGTAATCTGTCTTATTCTGTCTTCACAATCTGTTTTGCGATATTTCCACTGCTCGTAAATTGCTCTGAGCTTAAGATTCATATTCATAATCTCTTCGCAGATTTTTGCAGCCTCATAATAATAGCTTGCCTCTTCCTTTGTGGGCTTGCCTTCATGATCACGGTTAATCTGTTCAGCCTTGCGTACAAGGTTAGTGTAACGCGTGGTTTTTTCATCCATTAATTGTGTATAGCCGGTACCGCTGATGTCGTATCTGTTATCCCATGCCATAGTAATATCTCCTTCTTACAGTGAATCTTTGGGCGGATGGATATCCATAAGGGTATCCATATTCTGGTCAAAGTTTGCGGCGGGTGTTGCGGCATCGTCAACGGCATTGAGGCGAGCCATATAATCGTCAAGGTCAGAATCTAACTCGCCGTCAGAAAGCTTATCATCTACATATGCACGGCGTAACTCTGCGTTGGTTGCGCCGGGAATACGTGCGCTGGCAAGGTGAGCTTCAATATCACCGTCAAGCTTCAGCGCCTCGAAAAATCCGTCTAACAGCTCCTCTTTTTCTTTCTGTGCAGCAGAGGAATTTATGTAGCCGTAAGCGTTACGCTCTTTAGCAGAGCCGGGCTTTGCTACGGGGAAAATGCTCTTTTTGCCGGACATCTGTTTTACTGCAGCATCGAGCATTTCGTATGCGTGTGAAACGGAATCATAGGAATTGATTGTTTCAAGTGAAAAGATTGCATCACGTACCAGCATATAGCCGAGTGCGGCATCCCAAAGAATCTGCTCCTGAATGAGAGTATCTGCGCCGATTTTTTTGCCGGCGTTGATGTTTCTGCTTTGGGTTTTGATTGTACGGTTAAAATCGTTTTTGCAGATTTCGAGCTTACCTCTGCACTTTGCTAATGTAACCTGAAGCTCAACGGCATCTTTGTGTGCCATACGTGCTTTTCTGAATTTGTATTTTCTCTTGAGTTCTTCAAGGGTGTTTTTTGTTTCGTGGATTGTATCGATAATCGCCATATGGGACTCTCCTTTCATTAGACAATACAAAACTGTATCAGTTTATCAGCATTTCCTGCTCTTGCTCTTGTTCTTGCACTTCCATCTGTTCTCTCATAATTTCTGCGGCACGCTGTACTTCAAGGTCAGCCTGACGCTTCTGCTCAGCAAGCTGCTCTTCGGTAAGAATGCCCAGTGCTTCACGCATTTTCTTTGCGTGAAGAGTATTTTTGCCTGCTTGGTCGTTTTGCAGCTTGGTGATTTCTGCAAGAACTTTTTCAGCTTGTTCGGCAGCTATTTCCATAGCACGTGCAGCGCCGGGTGCGACATTCAACTGCTGGATATTACCTTCAATTTCATCCATTGATTTGAGAGTTTCATCAATCTGTGCATCGCTTTCAGCCAACTGCTTGAACAGCTCGTCGATGCTTTCCTGATATTTGCTCATCAGGTCGGGGTCGGTAACTATAGGTAATGCTGCAACCTTGGAATAAAGCATTTCTACCTGCATTTCCTTGGCGCTCAGATCCATTTCGGATTGCTGCAAGAGAATGTTGTTTATATCAAGATTTGCTTTTTCCATACGGCGTTCAACCATCAGACGGTGAACATCGCGCTCATTTTTATCCCATTCGGTACGATTCTGGGTTGAGGTATGGTCTACAAGCTTCTGGAAAGCAAGAAGCAAAGCATCATCCTCACGGATACGCTTATGGAATTCAGCAACATCCTCTTCATGGCGATTGAGTGCCTGTTCGAATCTTGCTCTGTGTGTATCAGCGTTCTGCTTGGTGCGGTCAGCAACCTGTGCCAATAATACCAAAGTAATCCACTGATCAAGATACTTTGAGTTAGCTTCTACGAACATTGTTGCCAGTTCGGGCTGATCCTGAGGAATACGGCAGCGGATATCTGCGATAGCTCGTACGATAGCGCCTTTTGCAGCATAAGCAGCACGTACATCGCCCTGTTCAACAGTCTGCTTGAAGAGAAGTACCAATGTCAATAACTTCTGGTCAAACTTGCGGATGTCCATCTTTATGGTCTGGGGATTCTTGCGAAGCATATTGATAATACCGCGAGCAGCATATTCAAGGTCACCGCAGGGCTGTTCCTCTCTTGATTTGGCATCCAATACTGCCTTAGGTAATCTGCTGTTGTAAAAGTCGATAGAACTGAGCTTGTCGACAATGATGTTTTCATTCTCGGCTATTTTGTTGGTAATCAGTCGGGCAGCCTCATCCTCTGCCTGGCGACGACGCTCCTTACGATTTTCCAACCAGTTGATGAAGGGGTTAGAGGAACGACCTCCGCCGGCTTTTGTTTGGTTCTGACGATTAGGTTTTGGCATATATTTCTCCTTTCCGGGGTAACACCCCGCACAGCAAAGCTGCATAATTTTTGATTATAATTTATTAACAGATAGAATCTGTTTTTTACAATTATCTGATAGGGGGAATGAAGTTGCGATCTTCATCTGTTATTACAAATATATCCTCTTGCTCTTTTTCAGGTGGTTCTGGCTCGGGATATATTTCGGGTTCGGGTTCGGGCATAGGCGTCAACGGCTCGATTACTGCAACATCCGATAACGGTTTGTTTTTCGGAATGTCGGCGAGATTTTTTTCGATATTTTTAATTTCAAGCGTAAGAGTCTCCAGAACCTCGGAGATAGATGATGACTTTGCAGACATTTCCAAATTAAGCTCCATAGAGTCTATTAAATCTACAAATTTTTTCTTTGCCTGATCCAAAATATAGAAATTTGCATTCAGCTGTTGAAGCGTAATGCTTTGAATCGATCCTTCGTTTACAGATATCTGCATTAATTTTAAATTTCTTTGCGTCATAAAATGCTGATCGAAAATTCCGATGGCATCTTGCTTCTTTTGGAGGATTGACAAAATGCCGGCAGTTTTTTCATCGTTATGCGGTGAATAAATGTGGTCGACGCAGAATTTCAAAGTGCTCAATACAAAATTGTAAGATTCTGCATCGCCGACTGCAACCGTATCGAGGCGGTTGATCAGCTTTTCGGCAAAGGATATAATTTCCGGATTTTCCACCTTGCTCTTGGGTGCAATAACTTCGGAATATATACTCTGAAGCGTAGCCTGAGCCTTTTCTGCTTCCTGCGGGTTATCGTTGAGCCAGTCGGGTAACCGGATTATCATACATCTTCCCGCATAAGAGTTCGGGGAACGCAACACGGCAACGTCGTTTGGCGATAAGTCCGTGCATTGACGTTTCCTTTCACTCTTTTCAAAAGCAGCAACTTTTTTTTCGAAATTTTTCCAGTTGCGCTCATTTTTGAGTCGGGTAAACAGCTCTTCGTACATCGGATATCCGAAGCCGTATTCTTCTGCGAACAAAAACTCTTCACGGGCAAAATCCGGGTCACGCAAATATGTGTACAGATATTCCGACATCGTATCCAGCTTTTCGCAGCTTTCGTAACGGTCGGGATACTCGACAACCAGATGCAGCAACAAATCGTGAACACGTTCCCAGGTGAAGCTGTTGAGGAAAATACAATTGTCCCACTTGCGTTTTTTGAGTGTGCCGTATAAATCTCTTGGGGCACCGTCACGCAAATCCGTAATTGCGGTTTCGTGAAGCTTTTCGAATACGGGGCTTGTCAATAACATATTGGCTGATTTCTCTGCCGTAGCGGAAGCGGTCAGCACAAAAATACCTGTACGCTTTTTATCTTCGGCAATACTTTCAAGTGTCGGATACCATTTCGGGTCGGATAAAACCGAACAAAAATCATCAAGAGAGCAGACAAAAGCTGCCGTGGAATCCGATTTTGCACACAGTTGCCGCTGAATCCAGTTGCCCAGATCGCTTTGGTCTGAACTGCTGCCCAGCAAACCGAATATTTTTTTCTTTTTCGGCGTGTATTCATTACATCTCAGATCACCGTATGAACGTACACGGAAGCTGTCGTCTTCAGCACTCAGAAAGTAAACCGATTCGTAGTTTTCGTGGAGCCGTTCCCACAAATATTGATTTAAATCTCTTTTCAGTAAATCATCGCCATAATATGTATCGTTTTCGTTGGCAAAGACAAACGATATCAAATCTTTGGATGAAAACACGGCTCACGCTCCTTTCTGTCGTTTTACAACCGTTAACCGGCAAATAAATCGACCGGTTGGGATATTGTGGGCTTTTCGGTGTTGTTACGCAACATCAAGCTGAGGTTGAAGCTGTCGTCAACACGGGCACCCAACTGTTGCAACTCCGCTTTCATTAAATTGGGAACGGAGATTTCAACGTTCTTTTTATCGTCACCCATTTCGATGCAGACAGTAACCGTAATCTTGTCGCTGTCGGCAATACGGGCAAATTTGGTTTCCAGCCATTTTTCTGATTTCATCAACTCTTCTGCCGTACCTATGGGTGTCACATCTTTATTGTTGAGCACCAGATAACCGTCCTGATCTTTCCAGCGGTAGGTGATAAGGGAGAGCTTTACCGCATCGGCAAAATTTTTTCTGTATTGGTTGATTGTGGGCAGCATTTTTTTTAATGCTTCTTCACGATCACCTATAAGCTGAACATCAGGGAAATGGCATCTGGGACATTCGGATGAATCGAAATCTTTGCCGCAAACAAGGCATTTCATTTAGCGTTCCTCCAATTTAAGGCTGTGAGCACATTCTACAAGAGAACAACGCAAATCATCGGTTCTGATTCGAAGCTCACGTAACTCAAATTTCAGTTGGTCTTCCAATGAAATCGGTTCCTGAACAGGAGCTTTGCCTAAGATTTTTTGCATATTTGTGATGGAGGCGGATAATTTGCTGCGTACATTTTCCAGAAGCTTGATGCGTTCTTCTGCCGAGATTACTTCATGTATGTATTCCTCGTTGACAACGGTTTCAAGCTCACGAAGCTGCTTTTCCGTAACCATTACACCTTGTTCGTGGCGGTTTTTAAGGTCGCGCAGTCTTGCTCTTTCTTCTTGTAACTGTTCGAGTTTTATTCCTTGATCTGCAGTTTCTTGCTTCATCCGTTCACACTCAAGCTGAATGTTTTCCAGCTCCTGCTGCTTTTCTTCCAGCTGCTTGCGATAAACCACAAGCTTCTGTTCATCCGTATTGTTGCGAAGCTCTTCAATCTGCTTTTCAAGGCTTTCAAGCTCGCCGGAGCTGACTGCACAGCTTGCGGCAAGAGCTTTATAGACTACACGGTTGTTTTCTACTTCTTCTTCAAGCTTCGGAAGACGGTCGTTGAGTTTTGCAATTTCTTCCTGAAGAACAATCAACTGATTTTCTGCTTCAGTTACTTTTTGCTCTAATTCTGTCTTGCGACACTGCTCCTGCGTCTGAAGTTCCCAGACTTCGGGGAGCTTTTTCTGATTAAGCTCGTCAACCTCAGTCTGAAGCGATTCGAGCTTCTGCACACTGTCAGATAAAGTTGCCGATAAACAAAGCTTTTCTTTTTCAAGATTATCTCGTTTCTGCTGAGTGTCTGCAAACTTTTCGTTTAATGATTCGTTTTCGGCTTTTTTGTGAGCGATATCTATAAGAAGCTGATTTCGCTTATCTTTTATTTTGCAGCAATCCTGTTCAAATGCGTTAAGTTCGTCCTCAAGCTGCTCTGCTTCTTCTTTTACAGCTTCCAACTCTGCGTGCTTAGCTGTCAGGCTTTCGTCGCGGAATTCTGCGATTTTTCCCTGAAGTATAAGTATGTTGTTCTGGATGTCATCGCGTTTTGCGACCAGGTCGCTTAATTCATCCTGAGAAGAGGCGAGCTTGGTTGTCAGCCTGTCAATCTCATCGAGCAGGCTTTCGTTTCCTTCGCCGATTGAGCTCTTTTTTCCTTGCAAAGCTGAAAGCTGATTGCGTAAATCCTGTTCTTTAGTCTTTAATTCGTCAACTTCTTGCTCAAGCTCATCTGCACACTCACGGGTTTGATTGAGTTTGGTTAATAATGCAGACTTTTCGCCTTCTTTCAAAGCGATGTCAGCAGTCAGCTGCTTTAATTCATTTTCCGCTGCAACAAAATCAAAAGTGCCGAGCTGCTCCAACGTCTGCTTTGCCTGACGGCACTTGGCAGAAATTTTTTCGTATTCTGCAGCCGCAGCACCGTTGCTCTCCAGCTTCTGCTGTAATACGGCATATTCTGAATTCAGTTTCGCCAGCTCTTCACAAACAGCGGCAGATTTTTCAAGCTCTTTTTGAGTTTCTTTCAGCTTTTCCATAGCCATATCAAGACGGCTGCGGTTACGCTGAAGCTCGTCGCTATTGTCGCGGTAGATTTCATTGATAACGCGGCACAACCATACAAGCTTGGAAGGAAGGCGCTCATCGCCGACCGGACAAAGGTTGATATCTGAACCGTAGCTTTCTTCTAAATCGGCAAACAAAGATTCTATCGCACAAAGAGCCATATAAAGCGACGGCGATTGGTCGGCATTATTTGAGATAGAGGCCTGTAAACGATTGAATTTCATTTATGTCGTCACCTCTTTTACATCGGTCAAATCAAACATTTTTGAATAACTGTCTAAAGGAATTACAATAGATTCTTCTGTAGTGCTTATTCCCGGTAAGGGTCTGGGCACGATATGGAACGAGATAACATCGCTTTCGTCCATAGAAAAGCCGAGATTCCAGAAACCTTCTTCGGGCAGACGCTGCAAGCGTTCCAGCATTTCAGGCTTCAGGTTCATAAGGCCGCCGTGGTTTTTACGGTCGGTAAACTCGATGGCGAAGGTTTTGATGTTTCCGTGCAGTGCACCGTAGGTAACACGGTTGGCAGGGTCATCGGAGTTTTCGTCATTGAAGCAAAGGAAGTACGGCTTGCCTGTGTCGACTGCCTGATGATATCTGATGCCGTAAAACAGTCTCTTGCGGCCGTCGGAACCGGAAGCGTAAATTCCGATAGAGTAGCGTGCTGTTTTCTGCAGAACGACCTTGCCTGCTGCCAATAATGCAGCACCGAGCGATATAGCCTGCTCCTGCTTGTCGGCAGAAACGTTCTTGACTCGCAGGTCGATGGTAGAGTTGGGGTCAATATTGTATATCTCTGCGATTTGCTTTTTAACGAGATAGAAGGAACTGAAACCGCCAACCAGTGCGATTTTGAAATCGTCACGCACACCGGCGGCAGGCTGACAGGGATCCTCACCGATATGTTGCTCAACGAGCTGGTTGATTTTGCTTACTTCTTCAAACAAAACAGGCTCAACAATTTCGTTGTATGCACGGAAAAGATGTTGGTAAGTGACGCTTACTTCCTCACCGTCATATTCCAATGAAATGAAATCAATGGGATCGTCATCTAAAATTTTCTTTATATTACGGTAGCTGCCGAATTCTTCGAAAACATCTTCGATGTCTTTGATTCGTTCAGCACTTTTCATCTGGCTTTCAAGATCTTTTACGGCTGCGACAAATTCCGGGTCGGTATAATCTACGGTATCGTTGTCGGTTAATAAATCCTCATCCTGTAATGCACGCAGTACGACGCCCTGCATAAATGCTATGCCGGCTTTGCCGATGTCGCCGCTGCCGCGGTTATTGGGATGGTTTTCGCCTGCGCCGCCGCCTTCACGGTAGCCGATTTCCATAGTACCCTGACCTTGGGATGTTACGCAGGTAAGGGTGAGGTCCAATGTGCCTCCGCCGTAGTCGATAAGCAACAGGTGGCCGTTAAAATTCTTTTGTGTTTCTTTTTCGTAGTTGTAAGCGATAAAAGCACTGGCTGCTTCCGGCTCTGTTACAACCTGAATGTTGTTTACCGGGATATCAATTTCCTGCTTGAGCACGTTGCGTAAAATCGCACGGCCGTCAAGAGTGTTCAGCTTGTTGCCCCATATTTCGGGGACACAAATAACGATGTTTTCGATGCTGTCGCGGCTTTCGCGCTGCATTATGCCGTGTAATGTGGATTCAAGAAAAGTTTTGGTAATGTGGCGAGGAGTGTACTCGTCGTCATAGCCTCGACGGCAGAGCATTTCCTGATTGGGCTCGTTAAGCAGCATTTTAAAAGCTTCGTAAACACGAACGGATTTTTTACCGACCTGTTCCTTTGCACCGTGGCCGCAGGTAATGACACCTTTTTTGGAAATGCTGACCACTGAAGGAATACTGGCAGGCGCACCTTCTGAAGCTGTGAGTGCTTCCACATTATCAGTAATGCTGTTGTATTTGGATATAGTTGAATATGTACTGCCGAAGTCTATACCGATTTTCATATTTTTCTCCTCTGTCATCACAAACATAATAGATAGCCGTATTTGGTAATACGGTTGATAAAATGTCGGGCTGATATATGCTAAGTGTTCAATGGATGGGTGAATCAACCCGAAAACTGAACAATTATAAAAGCAAGTGCAAGATGTACTGCCAGCATAACAGGCAGACCGATTGCAAACTTTTTGTCGCGTACCTTGTGCCAAAAAAGCAACATACCGATGAGTGAACCCGCACTGCCGCCAAGGGCCGCGATGAGTAATAAGGTGTGCTCCGGAATACGCCAGCGGTGGCGACGTGCCCGAAGCTTATCGATTGCCATAGCTGCCAGTGCAATAATATTGATGATGGTAAGATAAATGTATAATATAGTCAAAACAAAAATCTCCTTCTCATCAGTATTTGAAATAGTCATATTAAATAAAATTTTAAAATAACATTACTTTTCTAAATATTTTAACATAATTATTAATATATATCAAGAAAAATTATCTTATTTTCACAAAAAAATCCGCAAAAAAACTTATAGTTTTGCACTTTTGACCGTCAGGCACTGCATCGGCTTTTGAAAAAACGGATGAAATTACGGCAAACAAAAAACGGAGCAGAAAAACTGCTCCGTTTTTGTTTGCGGTTTTTAAGTTAGCCTATGCGGCACCTGTACTTGATCTGGAAATTCTCATCAGTGGAAGTGAGGATTGTGATACCCTCGATAAGGCCAATGATAGCGGGAATACCGGTCCAGCAGAGAAGGAGATATAAAACGCCTTTACCGCTTTCGCCAAGATAGAACTTGTGGACACCGATACCGCCCAGTAAGATAGCCAACAAGCCTGCAACAAGCTTATTCTTGATAGGCCAGTTTGCTCTTTCGTTGTAGCCGCCGTTCTGTACAACAACAACCTGAGGCTGTGCAGGATTTACAGGATTTACAACAGGATTTACAGGCTGTGCGTTGTTTGCGATAGGTGCGTTACAGTAATCACATTTTACAGCGTTAGCTGCAACAGGTGCACCGCACTGAGGACAATAGCTGCTCATAATTTAATACCCCTTTTGTATAAAATTTTGGTTTCGCACATATTATATATCGTAAAAAAACTTTTTTCAAGTGTTTTTTACAAATATTGACTTTTTTTTTAGTAAGTTGTATAATCATCTTTGTCTAAAAAACAATGCGCATATTTATGAGAGGTGTATATTAATGGCGATTGTTGATGTATTAAAATTTAATTCGGATGCCAGCATTTTTGCCTGGCGATATCCCAACACAGAGTTGTCGACCTGGACACAGCTTATTGTTAACGAATCACAAGAGGCTGTTCTGGTAAAAAACGGTCAGATCTGTGACGTTTTCGGTCCCGGTCATTATAAGCTCACGACTGACAATATTCCGGTTTTGCAGAAGTTTGTCAATATTCCCTTTGGCGGTAAATCTCCTTTCTCTGCTGAAGTTTGGTTTATCAACAAAGCTTTTGCGCTGGATATTAAATGGGGTACAACAACACCTATACAGGTTCAGGATCCCAAGTACGGTGTTTTTGTACCGTTGAGAGCTTTCGGTCAGTTCGGTATACAGATTGAAGATTCCAGACGATTCCTTACAAAACTCGTCGGCACGATGAATTTCTTCAATAAGCAGACTCTTTCTGACTACTTCAGAGGATTATATGTTACACGAGTCAAAGATAGACTTTCATCATGTCTTGTTGATTCCAAAATTTCAATACTGGAAATCAATTCACATCTGGAAGAGATATCATTTGCTCTCAGCGAACAGCTTCAGTACGAGTTTTCCGAATTCGGAATTAATGTACACTCTTTCTATATCAATGATATCAGTGTTCCCGAAAACGATCCTGCCGTAAAGAAGCTTAAAGAAGCTCTTGCCAAGAAAGCTGAGATGGATATCCTCGGCTTCAACTATCAGCAGGAAAGAACTTTCGATACATTGAATACTGCTGCGGGAAATCAGGGTGCTGCAGGTGGCGTTATGGGCGCAGGTATCGGTGCAGGCATCGGTTTCGGCATCGGCGGTGCAGTCGGAAATGCTGCAGGCAATATGGGCTCTGTATTATCAACCCAGGGTAACACAAAAGAATGTCCTTCTTGCCGTGCTAAAATTGCTGAAAACTTGAAGTTCTGCCCCGAATGCGGTGCTAATACACAAAAAGCTTCGTCTGAACTGAAGTGTTCAGCTTGCGGTACATCATATGCAGCAGGTGCAAAATTCTGTCCTGATTGCGGCAAAAAGATTAATGCTTGCAAAAACTGCGGTGCAGATGTTCCGGAGGGTTCAAACAAGTGCCCCGGCTGCGGTCAGGTGATTTGCCCGGATTGCGGCAGCACATTAGAGCCGAATGCAAAATTCTGCCCCGGTTGCGGCAAGTCTATGGTGAAGAAATGTCCCGGTTGCGGAGCTGCACTTGCAGACGGAACCAAGTTCTGCAGTAATTGCGGATCAAAAGCGGATTAACAGGAGGTAACAAAAATGTATAGCATTATTGGTGGTATAGCTTCTATTGTAATTACCATTGTTTTATACCTTGCCATTTTAGGAGATTCTTTCTTAGAAGCAATGTGCCTTATCACTCTTTTCGGCGTTGTACTTGCTGAAGGTGTTGCAGCTTGCTTATTCTATATGTCCAAGGGTGACCCCAGAAAGTTAACGGCTGCTATCAGCGCTGCTGTAATGGTTCCGATAGCTGTAATTCTTTCGTTAGTATATATTGTGAATTTCCCCGAGGGATACCTCACATATTTTGCATTCTATATCGTAGCATTTATTGCTCTTCTTACCGTCGGCTCTTTCCTTTGGAATTTTTCCAATAAGAGAAAGCAGGAGGATGATGTTGTCCAGAGTGCAAAGGCCAACATGCTTGAAATGCGCAAGCTGGTTAAATGCGTAATGGTAAAGCCCGGTGCTCAGAAGTTCAAGAAAGAATTAACCGCTCTCGAAGAAAAGCTTCACTTTTCCAATGACTGCGTTGTTACGGAAAAGGATGCCGAGATTCGCCAGATGTTAATCATTCTCGATGATAATATCGATAACGCACAGTTTGATGCTGCCGATTATATCAAGTCAATTGCGGCTGAGATTGATCGCAGAAATATCTTCTCAAAGAACACAATATAACATAAAAATTCAGCACCTTTGCTTGCAGGTTATGCAAGCAAAGGTGCTTTTTTATCGGAGGAGTTATAATGAGTTCCGATTCAATTCACGATTTCGGAGATGCTGCTTGAATCGGGATATCGTCATTGACCTAACAGTAAAATCAAATATACATTGCCAGATCGGAGCGTTTATCAACTCCGGTCTTTTCTTTTGCGGATTTGAGCATACTTTTTACCTGTGATTCAGGCATATCAAGCTGATTTGCTATCTGTCTGTCGGTAAGTCCGAATACTGCAAGGCGGGCTATTTCACGTTCGCGCAGAGTAAGGGCAACGTTAACTGTTCTTTCAAGTATTGCGTTGTGGATAATTGTCCAACCGGTATGCACACGTTTGTGCAGATCCTTTACACGCTTTACGGCATACGGGTCAACAAGCGCAAGTCTTTCATCAAGAATTTTGCCAAGCTGTCTGCGTTGCTCTGCAAGCAGACCGAACAAATCATCTGCAAGGCAGTATTCTATTGCTATATCAAGATGATATATTGCCCTGCCCGTATCGCCGCACTGCTGGCAGGCGATTGCGCACATAAGGCGCAGATATATTTCAGGAATCAGATAACCGTCGCTATGAGCTGCAGTTATCATCGGCTCGGCAATATACGGCACACACCTCATCAGACCGAGACCGCGTATATTCTGCAGTTTCAGCTCGCCTGTTGCAAGCTCCTGTGCGTAAACAATAAGGTATTTAAGATAATATACCATAGCTGCAGGGCGAGCATCAACGGGAAGGCTGTCAAAGCAGCCTCTTTTGAACCATTCGGGAAAATCTTCCGTAGCACGTATTGCGCTGTCGGTTGCAGCAAGTGAAAGAGCAAGGATATCACGCTCGGTACTGTTCTTTACGGGTGCTTCGCAAATATGCTTTCTTGCTCGTCGCCACATATTGATGTCACCCGTCCACATTGCACAAAGCGAAAGCAGCATACCGCTGCCGATAACGGAATACAAGCCGGAATGTTTATCAAAAAAGTATTGTACATATCTGTATACACTGTCTATTTCGCCGCGCCTGTATGCTATTTCCGCAGAAAAAAGCGCCTGAGCTTCAGGGTTACTTGAAAGAGCAAATATACATTTATTTGCCGTACCGGGTTCTGAATAAAGGTCTGTCATATCAAGGAAAGGACTTTTACGCGGCATAGGTATATCGCGTTGTGCATCAAGCTTTGCGGTTTTGCTTCTGCCGTCAACGGGACGGATTGCATCTGCCGGTATAAGCCAGTTTGAGCCCAGACGTTCTGCACCGGGTATTTTGCCGAGTCTGCAGTAATCCTGCACTCTCCTTACGGATATATTCCACTTTTCTGCGGCTTGCTGAACGGTTAATTTGTTCATATTTTACCACCTTTCGCTATGTATCCGTCGTTCTCACGCTGATTGCATTTCTATTATACAGCGTTTGTGCGACAATTGCAAACTAAATCTGCAATTTTTTCAAAAACCATCTCTAAACATTTTCTAAACTTTATGCAGTCAAACGGTACTGTTTGGG
This sequence comes from Acutalibacteraceae bacterium, assembly GCA_045631965.1. Classification (GTDB taxonomy): domain Bacteria; phylum Bacillota; class Clostridia; order Oscillospirales; family Acutalibacteraceae; genus UBA8612. Next base: position 13,168 of record JAZQVR010000010.1, on the reverse strand, counting down.
CTGATATGCGGTTAAATATACGAAAAACGGATGAAAAATGCATATTTCGCTGTATATTTCGGTATTGAACTTCTTTTGTGCAAAATAGAGAAGAAATTTGCAATTTTTCTTGCATTTAACGGCTTTTATTTTAAAAATATTTGTAATAAGAAGGATTGTATGCAAAACAGCGTTTTCACGCTAAAAACCCCACTATTTGCGTATTGTGCAATTTGACTAATAGTTTTCCACAATGTGAAAAACTATTGTTTGACTTCGACAATTGGCGGGTGTACCATAAAGTTGCAAAGAGGAAGCGACAAGCTTCCGAACAAAAGCGGGAGGTGAAAGCTGATGGTTGAAACAATTTACGGCGGAGCGCTCGGTACACTCGCGGCATTGGCCTTTAACCGGATAGCAATTTTCCAGATTAAACACCGTACACAGGAAACCTCGAAAGTCGAAGCGGTTAAGAACATCGCTCTGATAGTTGCCTGGGTGTTGATCTCGGGAGTTCTGTTTGCGGTAACTTTTATGAGGTACAGCGAAACAGCTGCAAGGCTCGAAGCGATTGCTTACATTTCGGTAGCAATTTCAATCGGCGTTGTAGATCTGGATATCAAAAAGATACCTAATTCTTCTGTACTCGCTCTTCTGATAATCCGAACCGTCGCAATCGTCTACGCAATCGCAACAGGATCCCCGGTAAAGGAAGTACTGATTCCTTCACTTATAGGTCTTGCAGCAGGCTTCATTCTCTATCAGCTGCCTATGCTTATAGGCATACCGATAGGAACAGGCGATGTAAAATACAGCGCGGCAATCGGCTACTGTCTTGGTGCTTTCGGATACCTTCAGGCAGCACTGATTATGGCGGTCGGCTTGATGATCTTTTTGGTATATCTGGTAGTAACCAAAAAGGGTTCGCTTAAAACTTCGGTTCCCATGGGTCCCTATCTTTCACTCGGTACAGTGGTAACGGTTCTCTTCCCGCTGTTCGGTGAACTTTCACAGCAGGTTTTCTCATCACTCTTTTAAAAACAGGAATTGACCCGCGAAAAGGGTAAAATAAAAAAACAAAAATTATAAAGGAGGCAAGAACAATGTTAAGAAAATGGTTCAAGGACGAAGAAGGTCAGGGTATGGTTGAGTATGGTCTCATCATAGGACTTATCGCAATCGTTGTTATCGTTGCTCTTGTAGCACTCGGTCCGAAGATCCGCGATATGTTCGACCAGGTCAATGACAGCATTGATGATATCAGTCAGGAAGCCGCAACAACAGCTTCAGGTACCTGACAGTAGAAATCCGTACAGCAAAACCTTATGATGCCTTTAAAGTAAGAACGTTAAACCGAAACTGAGAAGTAAACAGATTAACACAACCGTCAAAGTAAAAAACACAATTACATTTAAGGAGGAAAAAGTTATGTTAAGAAAATGGTTTAAAGACGAAGAAGGTCAGGGTATGGTAGAGTACGGTCTCATTATAGGTCTTATCGCAATCGTTGTTATCGTTGCTCTTGTAGCACTCGGTCCGAAGGTACGTGATCTGTTTGACCAGGTAAATGACAGCATTGATGATATCGGCCAGGAAGCCGCAACAACAGCTTCAGGTACATAAGAAATCACGCTTATTAATTCCTTACTTAAAAATACTAAGTAACTCGTCAAGGGTAAGTTCGCTCGCTGAGCGAGCTTACCCTTTAATGCTAAAAACCAAGGTGGAGGTGACGGAAAATGAAGAAAAGGTTAAGGAAGTTCAAACGCGAAGACGGCCAGTCAATGGTTGAATTTGCGCTGATTCTTCCGATTTTTCTTCTGATCCTGTGCGGTATCATTGATTTCGGCTGGCTGTTTTATAATCAGCTTTCGCTCAACAATGCCTGCCGCGAAGGTGCAAGGTATGCCGTAGTTCACACCGAAGAGAATGCCGATACTCAGGCAATAATAAATCACATTGAAAATCTTTCAACAAATGTATTTGCAAATGACGGTGTGGATATCAAGATTACATATACATCGCCTTCAGATCCGACATCAGGAGATGTAGAAGTCAGTATGCAGGCTGATATTTCATTCTTCACACCGGTATTGAGCACCATACTCGGTAAAGAAAAAACGTTGACCTCAACAGTAACAATGAAAGTAGAATCATATGTGTAGCGGAAACAAATCCGGATACACCACGGAAAGGTGACTGTCAGTTATGAAAAAAATTTATCTTATAGCGGTTGTAATCGCTCTTGCGGCAGGCCTTGCAACATACTTTTTTGCAAATGAGCTGAAAACAAGCAAAGTCGTAACAGGTGTTGATGAAGCAGTTGTTCTGATTGCGCTTCAGGATATAGATGAAAACACAATACTCACAGCTGATATGTTCCGGGAAGTGAAAATACCTGCTTCGGGCGTTTCCTACGGAACGGTAAGCAAAGCCGAAGATATAGTCGGCTATATGGCAGGTGTGAAAATCCTTAAGGGCGAACAGCTTATGGCAGGTAAGCTGATTCCCGTAGGACAAAAAACAGCAAAAGGCAGGCTTTCATACCAGCTTGAAAACGGAATGTATGCGTACACAATAACCGTAGAAATCGAAGACGGTGTAGCATATTTCATAAAAGAATACGACTGCATAAACATTTACGATAAGCTTTCGGGAAGTGCCGTGCCGGCACTTGAAAATATTCCGGTAATAAAAATCAGCGATTATACCGCGAATATACAGCAGGATAACGGCACTGAAATAACAAGTTATTCGGTTCTTACGCTTGCGCTTACCAAGGAACAAATTCCGAAGCTTATGTCGATCAACGATTACAGAATCGTACTTGTATCGTTTGCAGAAAGCAACAATCTTGAAGGTAGCATTGCTGATAAAAAAGAGCCTGCAACAAACCAAGGTATGGGCGAATCCACAACAGCACCACCCTCAGCCGAATAATAATTGATCGGAGATGAAACGGCTATGGAAAAAATGAATTTACTTATTTTGTCGGACGACCTTGATTTAAGAATTGAGACAAAAAATCTTGTAGCCGATGAAGCGTTTGCAATCAGCGGTTATTCGGGCTTTTCGGCCGAAGGTAAGACAAAAATAATAAACAAATATCCCGAAATCGTTCTTTGTGCAGTCAGGGGCGAAGTGCCGGATACACTGTTTGGTTTCGTTCAGGATTTGCTTGCTGTTGCCAAAGGGCTGATAGTAATTCTTGTCAACGACGACATAACCGTCGACCTTGTAAACAAAGCTGCACAGTATGGTATACGCAAGGTTCTGCCGATTGACGGAATAAGCAGCGAAGCTTTTTCGGAAAATATCAAAACGGTTTACTCACTTGAACAGCAACGTATTTTAGACACAAACGAAGGCAAAAAGGTGCGCTGCAAAGCACTCGGATTTTTCGGCGGCAAAGGCGGTACGGGCAAAACAACGCTTGCAATCGGTGTTGCGGCAAGCCTTGCAAAGGCAGGCAAAAGAGTAATGCTGCTTGATCTGGATCTGCAGTTCGGCGATGTATCAATGGCACTTGACCTGGACACAAAGAATTCTATTGTTGACCTTGTTCAGGACAGGGGCGGTATCACGATTGAAAACATAAACGGTTTTGCCGTTGAGCATTCAAGCGGTATGAGCGTGCTTTGTGCGCCGAAGAGTTCGGAATATGCCGAGTTTGTAACACCCACGCATATTGAGCGGATAATCGATATCATGCGTCCGTATTACGAATACATTATTATTGATTTGCCCTCAGCTTTCAATGATGCGGTAATTACAGCCTGTGAAAACTGTGAAGAAATTTTCTTGGTTTACAACAACGAAATTCTTTCACTCAACAACGCAAAGGTGTGCTATACGATACTCGACCAGCTTCATCAGCGCGATAAAATCAGGTTTGTGCTGAACAGAATTGAAAAAAGCCTGATTAAACCTGAAGATTTTACCGAAATGTTCGGAATGGATCTGTTTGCACAGATTTCCGCTGATTACCCTGCAGCACTTACAAGCGTGAACAAGGGTATGGCAGTAACGGTTGCACAACCCAAGTCGGCACTTGCCAAGGGTATATCCGATCTTGCAAAAAAAATAATCGAAGTACATACGGGCATAGTTCCCGTAGACAACACTCAACCGAAGAAAAAAGGCTTTTCGTTAACGAAAAAGCAGAAGTAATGTGAGGTTTTGATATGGGACTTCTTGACAGAATAGACGGCCAGAAAAAACTGCCGTTACAAAAAGGCGATACAGCTGAACAAGCTGAAAAAACAAAAGAAAAAGCCGCAACCGAAGAAACGGTTGAAGACCCGTATCTTGAAACAAAACGCAGAATTCATATAGCTATTATCGACGAAATGAACAAAAGCGGTCAGACCGTAACAGACCGCGATGTAATGTACAAAATCGTTGATGATAAAGTCAATGAAGATGAATTTCTGATTCCGCGTATTGACAGAGAAAAGGTTGCGACAGATCTTTTTAACGATATTATGGGCTACGGCCCGATTGAGGTACTTGTTCAGGATCCGTCAATCAGCGAAATTATGGTAAACGGCCCGGAAAAGATATATATCGAAGATAAGGGTAAGCTTAAGCTTACCGACCTCAAGTTCAGGGACGAAGACCACCTGATGAATATTATAAACCGTATAGTTTCAAATGTCGGCAGACATGTTGACGAAGCAAGCCCTATGGTTGATGCCAGACTTGCCGACGGCTCCCGTGTGAACGCTATCATTCCTCCGCTATCTCTTATAGGCCCTGTGCTTACAATAAGAAAGTTCGGCAAAAAGCCGATAACTGCACAGCAGCTTTTAAAGTTCGGTTCACTCACCCCCGATATGCTCCATTTCCTTGAAGCTTGTGTAAAGGGTAAACTGAATATAGTTGTTGCGGGCGGTACCGGTTCGGGAAAAACAACTCTTCTGAATGTTCTTTCATCTTACATTCCCGAGGATGAACGTATTGTCACAATTGAAGACGCTGCGGAAGTCCAGCTTAAGCAGGAGCATGTTATCACACTTGAAGCAAGACCTGCTAACCTCGAAGGCAAGGGTGCGGTTACAATCCGTAACCTTGTAAAGAACGCGCTTCGTATGCGTCCCGACAGAATAATCGTCGGTGAAGTCCGTTCGGAAGAAACGCTGGATATGCTTCAGGCTATGAACACAGGTCACGACGGTTCGCTTACCACAACCCATGCGAACTCGCCGCGTGATACCGTAGCAAGACTTGAAACAATGGTTCTTATGAGTGGTATGGAACTGCCGCTCAAAGCTATCAGAGACCAGATTTCTTCAGCTATTGACCTTATCGTTCAGCAGAGCCGTCTGCGCGACGGTACAAGAAAAATAACTTCCATAACCGAAGTAATAGGTATGGAAGGCGATATAGTAAGCATGCAGGATATCTTTGTTTACGAAACTGACGGCACGGTTGATACCTCGGGCAAATTCGTGGGCAAATTCCATGCAACCGGAGTAAGACCGAAATGCCTCGAAAAAATCAAAGGAAACGGAGTGACGGTCAATAATGAATGGTTTACAAATTAGTACAATTATTCTTGCCGTTGCGATAGCTCTGTTCAGCTTCTTTCTCTGGGTCAGCATTATGGGCACGGCAACCCAAAGCCGTCGCACCGTTGAAAAGCGTGTTGATAAAATAGCGAGCAAAAAAAGCGGGCTTACCCTGCAGATTCAGGAAAAGAAAAAAGAACGCAAATCCTCAATTTTAAAAAGAGCCATTAACAGCGACGGCAAACATTCGGTACAGCGTAAAAAGCTTATGGATACAATTTTCAATGAGCTTATTCTGGCCGATATAATGATGAAGCCCGAAGAATTCACTCTTATATGGATAGTGCTTACCTTTGTTCCGGCAGGACTTGCAGCATTGTTCCGTCTGGGTATTATGCCTTCGGCAACGCTTGCGGCAATAGGTGCTTTTATTCCGATTGTTTTCATCAAAATAAAAAAGGATAAACGCAGAAAAAACTTTGAATCACAGCTTGGCGATACCCTGATAATGATGTGTAACGGTTTACGTTCGGGCTTTTCATTCAACCAGGTTATGGAAAACGTAGCCAATGATATGCCGCCTCCGATAGGTATAGAATTCGGCAGAGTCTGTAACGAAATCCGTTACGGTGCAACAATGGAAGAGGCACTCAATAATATGTGCGACCGTGTTAAAAGCGCTGACCTTATGCTTGTAGTTTCCGCAGTGCTTATTCAGCGCACAACGGGCGGCAATCTTTCTGAAATGCTTTCAACAATTTCCCACACAATCCGCGAAAGAATAAAAATCAAAGGCGAAATAAACTCCATCACCGCTCAGGGACGAATGTCAGGACTGATTATAGGTGCACTGCCGATAGGTATAGCGGCAGTGCTGATGGTAGTAAATCCGGATTATATGTCATCCTTCTTTACCACAAAGATAGGCAACATAATGCTTATAATTTCCGTTGTAATGGAAGTAATCGGATTTTTCGCAATAAGAAAGGTAGTTTCCATAGACTATTGATACGGAGGTGAGCTTTTTGGAATTTCTCGTTATTGCTTATTCGTTCCTTGCGTTTATTCTGGTAGTCCTGCTGGCTTCTCCCGCAGGTCGGAAATCAGATAAAAAACGAAGCAGGATTGACAGAATCAACAATTCAGTCGGTCAGCCTATATTTAAAGAGCTGGAGCTTCCATTTTACGAAAGAGTTATCGGCAAGGGTGTAAAAAGCGTTTTAGCTAAATTCAACAAGCTCCTTCCTCAAAAGAAAAGTGCACGTAAAACGAAAGCACTTGAAGCCATCCGCAAACAGCTTCGTTATGCCGGCATATTTATGGAAGCTTCCGATTTTCAGTTTATAAAGTATGCGTTTTTGATCGGTTCTGTTTTTCTGACGCTTGTAATTATGCTTGCGGTAAAAGTTCAGGCGCTCATATCTCTGCTTATTCTTATGTCAGGCGTACTGATAGGTATTATGGGACCTACAATGTACCTTCGCTCACGCGTATCAAGCCATCAGAAAGGCATTAAAAGACAGCTGCCCGATGCAATGGATATGCTTTGCGTATGTATTGAAGCAGGTCTCGGCTTCGATGCGGCACTTTTAAAGGTTTCGCAAAAGCTCAAGGGACCGTTTATTGATGAGCTTCTTATCGTATACCGCGAAATTCAGATGGGCAGAACAAGACGCGAAGCCTTGCAGAATCTTTGCGATGCAACAAACCTCGACGAACTCAAAACCTTTGCTTCCGCACTTGTTCAGGCAGAACAGCTCGGCATACCGATCAACAACGTAATGCGTGCACAATCCGAACAGCTGCGTATAGAAAGAAGCCAGCAGGCAAAAGAAAAAGGTATGAAGGCTTCTATCAAAATGCTGTTGCCGATGCTGCTGTTTATCTTCCCCGTAGTTTTTATAATTCTTATGGGCCCGACAGTTCTTAATATACTGGATACATTTTAATGCTTATGAAAAAGATAATAATTATTAATAACAATATAATAGTTACAAAAAATGCAGAGCTTGCCGATTCGTTCTTTACCCGTTTCAGAGGGCTGATGTTCCGCAAATCAATAGCGGACGATTATGCGTTGGTTATTACTCCGTGTAATCAGATACATATGCTGAATATGAAATTTGCAATTGATGTTATATACCTTGATAAAGCAAACACAGTTGTAAAAATAGAACGCAACATACAGCCGGGCAAAATCTGCAAAACCGTAAAGCAGGCAAGAAGCGTAATTGAAGTTAAAGCATTTGCCGCCGCACAGCTCGGAATACATGAAGGTGACTCACTAAAAATAACTGTGGGGGATGAAAAATGAAGAAAAATAAAAACGAAGCCGTAAAAGGTACCGTACTTGAGGAAACAAAGAACGCAGAGATAAATCCGCCCGCACGCGGCAAAGAAAGCAAAGACATTGAAACACTTTTCAAAAAAGTGCTTTACGGCTACGACCCCGATGAAGTAGCTTACTATATAAACGAGCTTACGCATACCTATAAATCCGAGTCCCGTATGCATGAATCAAAGCTTTCTTCAATCAAGGAAGAACTTATTCTTTCCAACAGAGAACGCAACTTATACAGCGAAAAATATAGAGAGTGTCAGGCAAAACTTGATTCTTTGGAAATCCCCGGTACATCAGCAGACAGTGAAGAATACGAAAAAATTATTGCCGAGCTCAAAGCACGCTGTGAAATGCTTGAAAACGAAAATGATTCCTTGAAGTTATATCAAAACAATGCTACGGAAAAGGATTATACGGAGAAAATAAGTTCCCTCGAAACCGAAAACTCAGATCTTAAAGCAAATGTTGAAGCGTTAAAACGCGAAAACGCAGAGCTTCTGAACAAAGTTCAGAAAAGCGAAAATATAATTGAAGAATACAAGACGGTTTTTGCACAGCTTGAGGCTGCCAAAGCATTACTCACCGCAAAAGAAAAATCACTTGCGGAAAAGAATGCGGAACTTGAGGGAAAAGCGGCTGAGATAAATACACTGCTTGCAGAAACGGAAAAAGTCAAAAAGCAATCTGCAGAGCTTGAAATCAAAAACAGTGTATTGAGTCAACGTGTCAACGAAAGCGAAGAAGAAATTCTCCGCCTGAAGGATGAAAACAAAATCAAGGCATTTGAACACGCGGAAAAAATAAATTCGCTTGAAACCGAGCACGCCAAGGATAAACTTGCAATACAGAAAGAGCTTAAGCTTTACGGCTACTATGTTGACCGCGCAGAACTTACCCTCAGCGAACTGACCAAGCAGATAGAACAGCTGAAACAATCAATCGATTCTGCACAGGAAAAATAAAAACGGTATTACCTTTTGAAGGGAGTGCTTGCAATGCTGAGAAACCGAATTAAATCTTTTGCGAAAGAAGAAAACGGCGCTGTAATGGTTATTGCGGCACTGTGCCTTGTAGCTTTTTTATCCATAGCTTCACTTGTCACGGATATGGGACTTAAATACCACCAGAAAAGCAAACTTCAAAGCGCAATGGATTCTGCGGCACTTGCTGCTGTATGCTATATGCCGGATAAGCAGACCGCAAAAGCGGTTGCACTCGAATACGTTGAAAAAAACGGCTTTACAACTGACAGCGTAGTTGTTGAATTTCCGAGCGACGAAATAGTCCGCGTTTCCGATTCAAGAAAGTGTGAAACAATTTTTGCAAGCCTTTTCGATATCGATTCCGTTCAGATAAATGCCAAAGCTGCGGCACGCTATGTCAACAAAAATATGGCGATAGATTTTGAGTATCTTATGTTCCACGGCGATAATTCACAGTTCAACTTAAACGGCCACTACAATATCGACGGCAGTATTTTCGGCAACGGAAACGTATATGCCAACGGTGGCGGCAGCACAATAACCGGAACGATTTTTTCAGCTCAGGATGCAGATTATAACCAATACAGCGTAACAGTAAATCAACTTAAAGATTACGTGAAATCTCAGGGAATGCCGGATTTTGATGCAACAATTATGGCTGTTGCTCCGGTTGCATCAGAAGCAATGTTCCAAAAATACTATGCTCCTGTTGAAAAATTGAATTTTTATATCAACCGTTATGCTGCAGGCACAACAATAAATTCATCCATATCAATTAACGGTAACACTTACTGTGCGGGCACTCTTTCGACAAGCTATTCTTCCGATGTGCTTATTATATACGGCGATTTGTATATCGAGGGTGATTTCAATCCACTGTGTCCCGTTTACGTTAAGGGCAATATGTACTGCGGCGGAAACCTGACCACTACATGGGACAAATCTTTCAGCGTCGGCGGCAATTTATATGTAGCCGGTAACACTACACTGCAGGGCAACACAAATATTTACGGCAACTATTTTTATACCGGCGGTAAACTTACGCGCGGCTCAAGCTACAGTCTGCTGTGTGACTGCGAAACCTATGTCGGCGGTAATGTGACGTTAAACGGTCCTGCAACCTTTAACGGCCCGGTTTATTGCCGAGGAGTTTTTGATAAGCAAGGCAGTGTATCTATGAGCGTGAATGGAAAGATGTATGTTTATGATACGCTTAAATTGCAAAGCGGCGGCACTACCGTAAACGGCGATATTTATGTCTGGGGTAATAACGCAACCGACGAATCACCTGCAACCGATATTGCAGGTCCGTTCACTCTCAATGGCGACCTTTACAACAGAAAAAAAGAGCTCCTACTTTCAGGTCAGGGAGAATACAATATAAAAGGTATTATATACAGCGGCGGCAAGCTTTCAACAAATCAAGGCTCAAGCGGCATTACATTGAGCGGATGTATGATAGCTGAAGACGATATAAAAATCGGCGGCAGCACACACACATACAATGAAGCCGGCGGAACACTTTCTATCTATTCACGCAAAGGCGATATCACACTCTATTCTCAGCAGGGCGGTTTTGATTTGTGGGGAATAATTTATGCACCCAAAGGCAATGTTGCACTCGCTTCGGGTGATTTTGATATCCACGGCAGCATCATAGGTGACACAATTACCTGCAATCCGAGTGGTCTGACTATGGGCAGTAACGACCGCGAACTTCCCTTTTCAAAATCAGTAAAAGCTGCGGTGCTTATTGAGTAAAAGCTCAAAGAACAGAATATATTATGACGCAGTTCCACAACAGATATAACAAAGTGCCTTGATGATTCAAGGCACTTTTTGACGTTTTTGGATTAACATTTTCACTTGCCTTTAAAGTGCTTGGAAGGATCCAAATGTGAAAATACAAGTCAAGTTATCATCCGTATTTATCGATGCGATTTTATTTACTATTGAAAAATTCGATGGCTATATTCGAAAACATTTATGATGCTGATGGTTGACATTTGAACGTTTAAATGTTTAGTTGAGATACCCTGTTTTTATTTTTATGCATATTTGTAAAGTATAAATCTCCAAGTTTCACATATCATAACAACACAATTTCAAAATTTGTGTAGGGGAGGCGTTTCGCCTCCCGAATTAACGCAACGTAAAACAAAGAGAAAGATATTTTTATGAAAGCAACAGGTATTGTACGCCGTATTGATGATCTCGGCAGGGTTGTCATTCCGAAAGAAATTCGTCGCACAATGAGAATCCGCGAGGGCGACCCCTCATATACAACACTTATATCATCCGACCTCTTTATTCGTGGAATACTAGCCTTTGGTGATCGTGTCTTAGGCAGCAAGCACTAAGCTGTACATCCCATATAGATCAATAACGCCCCGTGGTTACTCCACAGGGCGTTATGTACAGTTTGACATATTGGAATTTATCTATCTTTTCTTCATATCGAAATAAATGATGTTAAAGTGTTTGTTGGTAAATGTCAAGTCACAGACTGCATTGTTACTCCACAGCCCCTTTGCATTCAAAGACGTATTCATATTCATATCCCACAAATGTAATGGTCTGCAATTTTCTATCTACTTTTACCTCTGATATTTCTACTGGCAATTTACCTCTTAATACTTCGAATCGAGAATCGGATATCTCGTATTTTTCAAGGATTGTGATAGAAAGCATTGTTCCATCATCCGCCGAATACTCTCCTGCCCAGCTTGCTCGATCTGCTGCTGTGATTCCGAAATATTTAAGAGAGGTATTCGCATCCCAAGTAGGATCACAATAATAGAACTTGTCATCGATCTGGACGATATTCCACATATGCATACCACTACCACCCATATGTAAAACCGTTCCGCAAGCTATATCCGCCTGTGTACACAAAAACATATATGCCTGCGCAATATTAGTGCAAATACCACTTTTTTCTGCAAGTACATAATATGGTGAAGATTTCAAATTCGCTTCTTCTTTACTCAACTTCTCATAATTCTCGCCAAGCAAATCAAAATCATAGTTCAAATCGTCAATCACTGCATAATACAAAAGCATCGCACGCATTGCTTCGCTATCTGTTGACTTTATATTGGACAAATATGTCTTAGTCACATCATAAAAAGCTTGCCGTTTACTATCAAATTCTGCTTCCTCTACAAAAAATTCCCATGATACTTTTCCTGATGCATCATCATAGGAAGACATCTCATTAAAATCAGTAAAAGCACCAAACATTGGACAAGTGCAGTGAATCACATATGCCATATCGTTTAAAAATCGTTGACTATTCCCACTTACTTCTATCTCAACACTGTTCTCATATCGTAAGAATCCCTCTATTACTGTTTTTGCTGCTACAACTACATTTTCGCTTACATTTTCCTGGATCATTGGAGATATCTTTGTCAGGTCTATATGAAATACAGCGTCATCATCCTTTGTATTTTCGTTTGTAGTAGCCTCTACAACATTTTGTGAATTCTGATCCTCTGTGCTCTCTATCTCAGATTCTGATCCACAGCCCATTAAAAAAATTACAATCACACAACAAATTACTGTTAACACGAAATTTGGGGGTTTTCTATGAACTTTATCAAGCATTGTAATATTCTCCATAAATTCAAGTTTGTCGAATTGATTATTCCTCTATTATCTGTGTTGGTTATAACACAGCTTGTTTTTTCGCGAGGGACAGTTTTATTTGCGATTTAAGTATATCATATATACAATAAAAATACCATAGGCAGAAAAACGCCTTTTGATGCATATATTTCGTATGTATTTATGGTGGTTACCTTCATAAATACACATTGATTTAGTGCGTATAAATCCCTTGTGTTTACAGATACTAACAGCGTAATTTGTAAAATAATTGTAGGCGGGCGGCTGATACCCGCCCCTACAAGCACGCACCAACATTTTTAAATGTAGGGGCGGCAACCTGCCGCCCGCCAAATGTATCGTAAAAGGAGATAGAAATATGAAAGCAACAGGAATTGTTCGTCGTGTAGACGATTTAGGTCGTATCGTTATTCCCAAAGAGATTAGAAGGACCCTCAAGATTCGTGAGGGTGATCCCCTTGAAATTTACACGGAAAAGGATGGGGGCGTGATCTTCCGGAAGTATTCTCCCATGGGGGATCTGCAGGATTTTGCCGCACAGATCTGCGACTGTATTGGTTCGAACACCGGGCGCATTGCGGCAGTTTCTGATCGGGACAGCATTATTGCCCTGTCCGGCGCGCCCAAGCGGGAGCTGATGGACAAGCCAAACTCTCAGGAGCTGGACAGGCTGATGGAGCAGCGGAAGAATTACCGCTATGTATCCGGCGGTGAGATGATCAAGG
>JAZQVR010000009.1:0-59629 GCA_045631965.1 Acutalibacteraceae bacterium | reverse complement strand
CGAGATTCTTAACTGCTTCTTCGGGACGCTCATCTACGCACATTACGAGATTGGCGGGGTCAAAGTTTACTTTGACTCCAGCAGCTCCCAAACTTTCGAGGAAGTCTGCGAGAATATAGCTCTTTTCGGGACCTGTCTCAACTGCAAAGTGAGCATCGATAGAATCAGCATACTCTGCAAGCTCGAAGCAAGCCTCCTGCATAATCTTGAAGCGGTCGTGGTTGGGATCGTCCGGAACAACACCGATATGTGTTGTAACAATATCCGTGCCCAGCTCCTTTGCAAGGTCAAGAATTCTCTTGGACTTTTCGATTTTTTCGGGGTTTCTGTCTGCAAAGCAGAATCCGCCGCCGCCAAGGTCGCCGCAGAGAGCGGAAATTTTAAGGCCGTTGTCGGCTACAAGGTTTCTGAAATCAGCTCTTGCAGCAGCATTGAGGTTTTCGGGAGCCATTTCGCCCCTTGTTGAGTAAACCTGGATACCCTGTGCTCCTACCTCTGCAGCCTTCTTGACTGCATCCTTGATAGGAAGACGGAAAGAGTCAACGATTACGCCGATTGAAAAATTGTACATAATAAAGCACCTCTCAGTGAATTAATTTTTTATTTCTTCTTACCCTTACGCTCGACCTTTGTTTTATTGCCCTTTTCGTCAACAATATAGGTTACATCGAGCTGTGAGGTAAGGCTGAGCTTAAAACTGTCGATATATTTTCTGCGCAAGGCTGCTCTTTCTTCCTGCTCTTCGGGGGTCAGCTCACGCTCACGTGCAATCCTTGTCAGCTCACTTATTCTGTCATATTCCCACTGTTCCATGTTGTTTACCACCAAATTAAAGTTTGTTTATGCGTTTTAAAAAAACGCAAATCATGCAAAATACAAATTTTGCAATTCATGATTTTTTAAATCAAATCATGCCGTTAGGCAAATCATACTACAATCGCAAAATGATTTGTTGTCACATGATTTGGCATAACCGCCATGATTTCTCGCTTACGCTCCGTGATTTGAATTGATTGGAATCAATTCATTATCTATTTGTCAACTATAATTAATTTTATCATACACTACCTTTAATATCAAGCCTTATTCCACGCCTCTGTAATAGAGTCCGCGTGTGAAATCCTTGGTATCGGGTGCAGATGCGCCGCTCAGATATTTACCGAGCACCGTCTTGCACTCTTCGGGGCTTTCGTTGGTAAACCAGAGCAGATTGAAATCCGCAAAATCGGTTTCATCGAGTCTGTCTGCCATATAAACAGGTCTGGAATTGAGCACCTGCGAATAACCGTTTTCGCAAACCACGGGGAAGGTAACGCCGAGTCTGTCTGTAAGCACGCTCTTACCGCCACACTCCGCACAGCTCTTGCCGTTTTTAATCGGGCAGTTGCGTGTAATCATAAGCGGAAGTCTGCCGTAGACTATAAGACCTGTCTTTGCCGCATCACCCACTCGTGAAGCCTGCATAAGTGTCATTTCGGGCGAAAGCACAATCATTTTTGCACCAAGCTCACTCATTTCTTTCACGCTCATTGAATTGAAAATGTTGCTGCCGTGGCTGAGCAAAATCTCCATACCTGCCTGCTTTGCAAGGTACACTGCATCGAGCGTTGAGCACGCCGCAATATCTATTCCCTTAGCTTTCAGCTCGCAAAGTTTTTCGAGCACCAAATCCTCTTTGCCGAAAAATACTCTCGGTATTTCCGCAACCGTTTTTGAGGTAAATTCGGGGTCAATTTTAGTAGCTTCGGCAAGTGGTAAAATTATCCTTTCCACATTTCCACAAAGCAGTTTTGCCTGCTCCCACTTGGAAAAACGAGCGAAAAACTGTGGGTTTTTCACTTTTTTCACACAGTTTTCCACATTCACACTGTGAAATTCACGCTTGTAAGGGTTTTTCAACTCTTCGTAAAGTTTGTCGAAAGCGGCTCTGCGAAGTGCGTTTACACTCGACAAAGGAAGGCTGATATTCTCATCAATATCGACCTCAATACTCTCAACAAAGAAGGGTGTACCGCCGCATTTTTCGAGCTGCTGACGCACTTTTTCTTCGGTCAGCGGAACATTGAGAGCAGGCTGCGCCTCGACTTCGCCGAGCACAAAAGCGCTCTTATTTCCTGCCTTTGCGGAAAGGCTTGCGGTTTCGCCCTCGTAAGCACAGAACATAAATTCCACACCGACACGCGGCGTTTCTTTTTCATAAAGATGTGCAAGCTCCTTAAGCACGGGTGCCGCCGCTGTAACATCGTCCTTACGGCGGATGCCGAACATATCTCTGCCGAGCTCTTTGGTAAGGTAACCGTGAGTAAAGCCCGAGCGAGAGAACACACCGCGGAGCTGTTCGCGAAGAGTGATATCATTTTCGCCGTTAACAGCCTTTTTACACGCAGTAACTGCCGCGGCGACATATTCCGGGCGTTTCATTCTGCCCTCTATTTTGAGCGATTTTACGCCGATTCTGACGAGCTTATCAATATAATCAACAGCCGACAAATCCTTGAGGCTAAGGTCGTTGCCCGTACCGCCCTCAGCCGCAAAAGGCAGGCGGCAAGGCTGTGCACAAAGACCTCTGTTCGCACTGCGTGAGCCGAGCATAGCACTCATAAGGCACTGACCCGAAACACACATACAGAGTGCACCGTGGACAAACACCTCAATCTCAATCGGCGAATTTTTGACTATATACTCAATTTCATCAAGCGATAATTCTCTTGCGAGCACCGCCCTTGAAAATCCCAGCTCTGCAAGCTGTTTTACACCTGCAAGAGTATGAACAGACATCTGGGTTGAAGCGTGGAGCGGCATGGCAGGAGCACACATTTTTGCAACACGAAGCACGCCCGTATCCTGAACGATAAGGGCGTCGACACCTGCCTGACACGCATCACGCACCGCACACTGAACATCGTTTTTGAGTTCAGCATCGGTTGCGAGCGTATTAAGCGTAAGATATACCTTTGTACCGCGCGCGTGGCAGTACTCTACAGCCGCTTTAAGCTCCTCAAAACTGAAATTGCCCGCATTTCGGCGGGCATTCAGCATTTTGCCGCCGAGGTAAACAGCGTCTGCACCACAGCGCACCGCCGCCTCGACAGCTTCATATGTTCCGGCAGGAGCTAATACCTCAACCACCGAGTTTTGACTGAGCATTCTGAAGCTCCCTTGTAAGTCTTTCTACTTCGCGCTTTGCGATTTCTGCATCCATCTTGGAGCGAGCGGAATCCTCAAGGTATTCCTTAATCTGACCGCGGAGATTGTCTGCACTGACTTCAGCCTTCTTGTACATATCTGCATACTCAAGAGCAGCAAGAATTGCAGCCTGAGTAACAGAAAGACGGTTGTTCTCACGCAGAGTCTTTGTGAGAGCTGCATCGAGCTCATCGCCGAGAGCCATTACGTACTTGGGATCGTCCTCAGTTGTGATTGTGTAATCTGCACCGCAGATATTGAGTCTGATTCTGTTTTTTTCCATAATAAGTCACCTTTACTTGTATAATTCTAAAAAACCAATTTGCTATACATCGTCATATATTATACATTAAAAATTTGAGATTATCAAGCCTATTAAGAATATAATCGGCCAATGAAGTATATAAATTATCAATGTTTTTTTGCCTACAGCCGATAAAGGACGGCAACGCGACACGTACCACGACTTGGGGAGTGCGTCTTTCTCGGCAAGTCTGCCGAAAAACGTGCCTGCAAAAAACATAAAGATATACGGTAAAACAGGGAAATAATCTGCCGAATAGAAACCCGGTGCAGGGAAACCGAGCGGAGCCAGCCAGCCGAGATTGTACAGCTCACGAGGCAGATAATACCACAGCAGCTTACCGCTTTGCACTGAATTTGTTACCGCAAAAAGCACAAGCATCGCAACAATGCCGACACTTGTCGGCACCTTTGAAAGCGGTTTTTTGAGCAGCGCATACATAAGCATCGACACACTCAGCAGGTGAAGCACGCCGAAAAGTATCTCTGCGCCCGTTATGTCAAACTTCGGCAGAATAACCGCCGTAACCAGCGTAAAGCCGATTGCAATACCCAGCAGCCTCAAACCGCGTTTGAAGTTGCTTCGTGAAAGATTTGACGATATGCCTGAAATAAAGATAAAGAGGCAGGCGAAAAGCGGCTGAAGAGGCTCGAAGAAAACCTGTGCTTTTGCAAGAAACTCGAAGCCGAAGAAATAGCCGAGCATATAAAAAGCGTGGTAAAACACCATAAGTATGATGGACAAGCCTCTTATTTCATCAATAAGATGCACCCTGCGTCGGTCACTTCTCAACCTCTCGCCTCCTTTTAATTTTTAATTCTTAATTCCTAATTCCGAATTCCTAATTATTCACTCTCGCCCTTGATAGCCTTAAGGCGCTTCATAACATCGTTGCCGCCCTGGCCGAAGTAATCGTGGAGAATCTTGTACTCAGCATAGAGCTTATCGTAGATATCGGAATTCTCCTTGATAGGCTCGTAGACAACATCCTTGACCTTGCCCATAATGCTTGCGGCATAGAAGGCGTCATCATATCCGCCCTTTTCACTGCCTGCAGCAACTGCACCGAAGATAGCTGAGCCGAGTGCACCGCCCTGGTCGGAGCCTGCAATCTTGATAGGCATCTTGATGATATCTGCATAAATCTGCATTGTCATCGGATCTTTCTGTGAGATACCGCCTGCGGCATAGAAGGAGTTGACCTCAACACCCTGCTCACGGTAGTTTTCGATAATCATTCTTGTGCCGTATGCCGTAGCCTCGATAAGTGCACGGTAGATCTCTTCGGGCTTTGTGCGCAGAGTCATACCGACAATCATACCCGTAAGGTCAACGTCAACAAGGATTGAACGGTTGCCGTTCCACCAATCGAGTGCAACAAGACCGCTTGCGCCGGGCTTCTGTGCCTCACACTTGGAGCGGAGAAGCTTATGGATATTGATACCCTTTTCCTTTGCTTCCTCATAGTAGCTTGCAGGTAAGCAGTTATCGATAAACCAGCCGAAGTGGTCGCCGACACAGCTCTGACCTGCTTCATAGCCGTAAAGGCCGGGCATAATACCGTCTGCAACAACGCCGCAGATACCCTTGACCTTCTTTTCAACATCGGACATCATCATATGGCAGGTTGAAGTACCGATGATTGCAACCATCTCACCGGGCTTTGATACGCCGACAGCGGGTACGAAAATATGAGCATCGATAATACCTGCAGCAACAGCAGTACCGGGCTTGAGACCTGTGAGCTTTGAAGCTTCTTCTGTAATATATCCTGCACACTTACCGCTTGCAAGAACTTCTCTGCCGAATTTTTCGTCAATTACGTTTTCCATTCTGGGGTCAAGAGCCTTGAAGAACTCGTTTGAAGGATAGCCTGTAGTCTTGTTCCACATAGCCTTGTAGCCTGCGCAGCAGGAGTTGCGTGTTTCAACACCTGTAAGCTGCCATACAACCCAGTCTGTAGCCTCGATGAAGCGCTCTGCCTTCTCATAAATTTCGGGAGCTTCGTCAAGAATCTGCCAGAGCTTCGGAATTGCCCATTCGGAAGAAATCTTGCCGCCGTAGTTTTCAAGCCACTCCTCGCCCATTTCGATTGCGATATCGTTGAGCTTTGTTGCGTGAGCCTGAGCAGCGTGGTGCTTCCAGAGCTTTACGTATGCGTGCGGCTCTTCCTTATACTCATCAAGGAAGCAGAGCGGAGTGCCGCTCTTTGTTGTGGGGAGCACTGTACAAGCGGTAAAGTCGATACCGACACCAATAATATCAGCAGCAGCAACACCGCTCTTCTTAATAACATCGGGGATTGTGATGCTCAGTACGTCTATGTAATCCTGCGGATGCTGGAGTGCCCAGTCCTGACCGAGCTTTTTGCCGCAAGGAAGCTTCTCATCCATAACTGCGTGAGGATACTCGTAAACGCTGCTTGCAAGCTCCTCGCCTGTTTCAACGTTGACGATAAGTGCACGACCTGAAAGTGTGCCGTAATCAAGACCTATAGTATACTTTGCCATTTTTCATCAGCCTTTCTGTTATATAAAATACTTTGGAGTTTATTACCTGTTATATAAAATGTGTTTTGAAAAACACAAATCATGCAAATTTTATTTTGCAAATCATGATTTCAAAGAAATCAAATCACGCCGTAAGGCAAATCATATTTTAAATACCTCAATAAAATTGATACGCATAGAAAAGCTGATGGCACCGAGGAAATCGACTGCCATTGTCTTTGTGTTTTATGATTTGCTTCGCATGATTTGGCTTTCAGCCATGATTTTTCGCTTCGCTCAATGATTTGAATCGATAAATCGATTCATTACACTGTAAGCGATGCTATGATACCCGAATAGAGCTTAATCGGGTCTTCATAGAAATTGCTCTTGACGGTTTCAACCTGCATTTCATCTGCAACATAAATTGTCAGCTTCATCATTTCTTCCAAAGAGAAAGTGACGTGATAGCCGCCGTCATCGAGCTTCTCAACCTCTACCTTATTTTCACGCTTACGCTTTGCAAGGGTGAGCATTTTGATTGCGGCGTTGATTGCCTTTTCACGCACTGAGCGCGGAAGCTGACTCTCGAGCATTTTTGATGATGAGCGACCTTTTTCGGTAACGCTCAGGTATTCCTCACACTCGATAAAATCGGACACAACAGCACCGTTTTCAATAAGCTCACTGACCGCCTGATTGACCTCGAAATAATTTGCAAGGCCTTTGTCAAGAGCAATCTCGCAAAGCTGACTGCGTGTAATTTTCTCGTCAACACCCGAAAGCAGGTAGCAGACAAGCAGCTTTATTTCGTTGCGCGAGCGGAGTCCGCCCGGCTCGATTCCGTCGTCAAATGTAAAATTTTCAATCATCGGTTATCCTCCAAAAGAAAATGTTTCAGCGCTGAATAACGCCTTGCTTTTTTATCGTTTCGTCCCATACGGTAAACCTGCTCTTCATTACCTACAACCACCATCAGCTTTTTCGCTCTGGTAACTGCGGTGTAAAGCAGGTTACGGTAGCTTAGCAGCTCCGGCGTATTGAGCACGGGCATTATAACCGCTTCAAACTCATTACCCTGACTTTTATGCACCGTAACGGCATAGGCAAGCTCAAGCTCACGCATAGTGTCGGGGAAATAGCTGCACACTCTACCGTCATCAAAAACTATTTTTGTAACACCGTCGGGCCGTATTGATTCTATTATTCCTATATCGCCGTTGAATACTCCGCTGCCCTCTTCACCGTCGGGCTTTTTCCACAGAATGTCGTAGTTATTTTTGATATGCATAACCTTGTCACCCTCGCGGAAACGGAACATTCCGACGGTAACTTCTTTTTTATGTCTGTCAGGCGGATTTATCGCCTCCTGCAAACGGCGGTTAAGGCTGTATGTGCCCATTTCGCCGCGCCTTGACGGGCAAAGCACCTGAATATCGTTTACAGGTGAATAGCCGTAAGCCTTTGGCAGACGGTTGGCACAAAGGTCACATACCGTTTCTGCCGCCTGAGAAGCAACCTTACGGGGCAGAAAAAAGAAATCGCTGTCCCTGCGTGTAAGGTCAGGGTTTTCGCCTGCGACTATTTTATGTGCGTTTGTAACAATCAGGCTTCGCTGAGCCTGACGGAAGACCTCTTTAAGCTCTACTACCGGCAACATTCCGCTCTCAATCATATCGTGGAGCACATTACCTGCACCGACAGGCGGAAGCTGGTCGGAGTCGCCTACCATAATCAGCCTGCATCCAAGAGGAAGTGCATCAAGCAGACTTGCAAAAAGCGTTATATCGAGCATTGAAAGCTCGTCTACAATAAGCACGTCTGCTTCAAGGGGATTCCGCTCGTTGCGGGTGAAACGCTGATTATCCTCATCGTCCCACTCAACCTCAAGCAGGCGGTGTATGGTCTTTGCCTCCATACCCGTAATTTCGCTCATACGCTTTGCCGCTCTGCCCGTAGGTGCGGCAAGTGCGATACGCAGTCTGTCCTTTTTAAAAAGCGAAATCATACCGTTGATGGTGGTTGTCTTACCCGTACCGGGGCCGCCGGTGAGAATAAGCACACCTTTTTCAACTGCGGTAATGATTGCGTTTTTCTGCTTTTGTTCGTATATTATGCAAAGCTCACGCTCGATATCCTCTATATCCTGCAGAAGTGTAGGCTTGCCTGCAGGCGGAAACGAGCAGAGCACCTTGATTCGCCTTGCGGCACTTCTTTCGCTGCGGTGAATATGCGGCAGGAAAAGAAACTCCTTGCCGTCAAGCTCTTCGCTGATAAGCTGTTTATCATTAATAAGTGAATCCGTAGCCTGCTGAAGAATACTCTCTTCAACGCCGAGAAGCTCGGTTGCAGGCAGTGCGATTTTATCTCGCGGACAGCAGGTGTGTCCGTTGCCGAGGTTGTGCCTGAGCACGTGCAATATACCTGCGCGTATGCGGTGCATACTGTCAGGCAGCTCAGGCAGTGCAGATGCTATTGCATCGGCACGCTCAAAGTTTATACCAATACCCTCTGAACAAAGCACATAGGGATTTTTCTTTATTACATCAACTGCATTGAACCCGAATATTTTATAAGCATTGAGGCTTTCTCTTGCACTCATACCGAATTTTTCGAGGGCAATAAGAGTCTGCCTTACGGCAAACTGTTTTGCAAACTCCTCACAGATTGAGTTTGCCTTCTGCCTTGAAATGCCTTTGATTTTTGCAAGCTTTTCGGGATGATTTTCGAGGATGTCAAAAGCATCCTCGCCGAATTCTTCAATTATTTTCTGTGCAGTCGCAGGGCCGATTCCTTTGACAGTGCCTGCAGAAAGATACTTATAGAGGTCCTGCGAGCTTGACGGAAGAGAGCGCACAAATGACTTTGCCTTGAGCTGTCTGCCGTAGAGAGGGTGCGTATCGTAATTGCCGCGTACAGTCAGCTTTTCGCCGACAGCAACCTCAGGCAACACGCCGACAACCGTGACAAACTCATCATCACAGCTAAGCTCAAGCACGGTAAAGCCCGTTTCTTCTATATGCACCGAAACATCTTCAACTATGCCGGCTATTTCAATCTCTTCGTCAATCAAGTATTAAACCTCTTCTTATCATTTTGCTTTGAGTGATTTTTTCTCAGGTGTTTTCTCGAGAATTATGAATATGAGCGTAATTGTAAGCTCATAGGGAATCGGACAGAATTCGCCCGGATTTACAAGCGACATCATCAGAACACCGAGGAAGGAGCACGCCATAACCGCAGTAAAGAAATTAAAGCGGCTGAAAATAATCTTTGTTCTTATTGCAAGCCTTGACAGGTAGCATATTATACCGATTACGCCGAAGCTTCCGATAACTTGGAAGGGTGAAGAATGATACCAGCAAAGTGCAAAACGCTTTGACTCGTGAAGGTCGCGGTTATTCCAGTTTGCAAGGCCGCTGCCCGTAATCGGGTTAGCCTTGAAATCTTCAACAGCACGGCCGAAAAGGCCAATACGGATTTTGTTTTCATTATAGTCAAAAAGACGCTGAATGGTTTTGTAGCAAAACTCAAAAAGCTGTTTTGATAAGCAAATTACAACTGCGAGCATTGCACCAACAACAGCAAGGTTGAGCTTGCGATGTTTCTTATCCATAAACAGTACAATAGCAAAGCAGATAACAAACTCAACCGTACCGAAAATCATACCGCCTCTTGAGCCTGCAAGAAGCAAAGCACCATAGCTGATTATACCGATAAAGATATTGCTCCACTTTTCACGCGAGAGATAAAACGGAAACGGCAGTGCAAACATCAGGAATGTCGATATATTGTTACGCCACTGGAACTGAAGAATACCGGGATTCTCCAGGAACGCCTGCAAATTTGAGATATAATGCTCAACAACCATAAACGATGCAAAGGCGGCAACTATTGTCATAGCCTTTACAAAGCGATTGCCGAGAGTATTTTTATCATCGTTATCAAACCAGCTGTTCATAATCAGATAGATAACAGCCATACCGAAGCCCAGACCAACCGTATAATAAACGGAGGTAAGGCTGAAATATGCCTTTGCACTGATTACACCGACACCGCCGAGAGTTACGGCAACGGAGAAAATAATAATTCCCCAGAAGCTTTTTCCTGTTTTAAGCTTTTTCCGATGCGTTGCAAAATAATAAACAAAAGCCGCAACCGGAATGACTGCAAGCGGTACAATCTTTATAAACGTATCAAACGAATCGTAGCACTTGAGTACCGTCATACTTATAAGCATAAAAGGTTGGAATGTAAGAAAAAGATCATCGCAGGTAAACAGTATGAGTGTAATAAACACAACAAAAACAAGCAGACCTGCAATCTCCAGACCGACAGATGTAAAAATACAAGCCATTATAATCTGTAGGCCTACGCTGTACGGTGATTCCAAAAACGATTGTAAAATTCCTTTTACTGTCTTCATTTTTATCCCTCTGATTTTTTGTTTTGAGTCAGCTGTATATTTATCAGCAAATCGTTAATTATAACAAATTTCAAGCCGCAATTATTTGCATTCAGATCAAGCTTTTTTGCCCAGCCTTATAACATTCCAGCTGTGCTTGCCGAGCACTGTTGAGAAGATGCCGCCCTCAACCTTTGAAGCTGTGCTGTAAGACGGTGCAACATTATTCGGATTGGCTTCGGTATTTTCAGCCTTCATATCATCGTGAGTGAGCACGATATGCTCCTTGACCTCAAAGCCGATGTACTGTCTGAGGTCACAGGTAAGCTCGATATCCTCTTTAAGGTCTTTGTTTACTGCAAAGATTGTGATATTCTCATCGTCGTTTTCGATCACGATGCTGTCTACAAGATTTACTTCACCGTACTTGCGGCTTTCGTAAATCGGCGACTTAATAAGCGTATTGAGTGCAGTACCTCTGCCGTAAACGCTTGCCTGCATATAGGGGAAGAAAATAGTCTGACGCCATGCACCCGTATCGGAAGTCATAATAGGTGCGATAACGTTTACAAGCTGTGCAAGGCAGGCAATCTTGACTCTGTCTGCGTGGCGGAGAAGAGTGATAAGCATACTGCCTACAAGCAGTGCATCCTCAAAGTTGTAAACATCCTCAAGCTTTCTGGGTGCTTCCTCCCAGGGTTTGCAGAGCTTATCAAGCTCGTGTGAGTGATACCATACGTTCCACTCATCGAAGGAGAGCATAATCTTTTTCTTTGAGCGTTTCTTTGCCTGCACATAGTCGCAGATTGCAACAACAGACGAAATGAAGCTGTCCATATCCGCACTGTGGCAGAGGAATTCCTCCGTATTGTTTTCGGAGTTGTTGTAGTATGTATGAAGTGAAAGATAATCTACATCGTGGTAACAGTGGTCAAGCACATCAGCCTCCCACTGAGCGAAGGTGCTCATACCGCTGTTTGATGAGCCGCAGGCAACAAGCTCGATATCGGGGCACACCCAACGCATTACCTTTGCCGCCTCGTGTGCCGCTCTGCCGTATTCGTGTGAGGTCTTGTGACCTATCTGCCAGTCGCCGTCCATCTCGTTGCCGAGGCACCAGAGCTTGACGTTATGCGGCTCTTTGTGGCCGTTTTTGATACGCAGGTCGCTCCAGTAAGTGCCGCCCTTATGGTTGCAATATTCGACAATATTTCTTGCCTCGTCAGTACCTCTTGTGCCGAGGTTGATTGCCATCATCGGCTCTGTATCGGCAGCCTTACACCAATCAATAAATTCATCCAGACCAAACTGGTTTGTTTCGGTTGAAAACCATGCAAGCTCTGCTCTTCTGGGGCGAAGCTCCTTGGGGCCTATTCCGTCCTCCCAGTTATAGCCCGAAACGAAATTACCGCCGGGGTAACGCACTACGGGCACTGCGGTTTCACGCACAAGATTGAGCACATCCTGCCTGAAACCGTTTTTGTCGCTGAAGGGACTTTCGGGCTGATATATACCTGTATAAATTGCTCTGCCCAGATGCTCAAGGAAAGAGCCGTAAATTCTCTTATCTATTTCGCCGACAATAAAATTTTTATCAATAATGAGCTGTGCTTTTTTCACGGTCAGTCACCTCTTATTATTTTAGTTCTCAACATAGCCCGTAATTTCCTCACGGGTCTTGAATATATAACCCTGATCGGCAAGCATATCAAGGTCGCCGAGAGCAAGACCTATACCCTTTGCGACACAGTTTACGGGGTCAGTCGCAAGACGGGTTTTGATTTTTGTTTTGTTCTGTATTGCGGTTGCCATTTCACGAAGCAGAGCACCGCCGCCCGTAAGCACTATACCGCTTGAACCGATATCGCCTACAAGCTCAGGCGGAGTAATTTCGAGCACACCTCGCACAGCCTCGCTTATTGCTTCGATATGCTCACGCATTGCAAGGTAGCAGTCGGTTGAAGTAACCTCAACCGTAGCAGGCATACCGCTTATATAGCGTTTGCCTTTTACTGTCACCGCAAGCTCAGCCTCAGGCAAAACCGCACAGCCTATCTGCTTTTTGATTTCCTCCGCTGTACGCTCGCCTATAACAACATCTTTCTCACGCCGCACCTGACGGACAATCGCCTCATCCATAAGAGTACCCGCAACCTTTATGGACTTTGAAACAGCAATACTGCCCATTGTAATGACGGCAATATCGGTAGTACCGCCGCCTATATCAACAACCATACTGCCCTTTGCGTGTATCAGGTCGCTGCCTGCACCGATTGCGGCTGCAAGCGGCTCTTCCATCAGGCACGCCTTACCTGCACCTGCGGCGGTAATCATATCGAGTACCGTACGCCGCTCAAGGTTTGTAACACTCGACGGCATACAAACAATAATGTTCGGTTTAAAAATTGCGTTGCGGCAAACCTTTGCAATAAATCTGCTGAGCATCTGCCTTGTAGCCGTAAAGTCGGATACAACTCCGTCTTTCATCGGGCGGATAACACGGATTGAGTCGGGGTTTCTGCCCAGCATATCGTATGCCTTTCTGCCTACGGCACACATCCTGCCCGTCTTTGTATTATAAGCCACTACAGAAGGCTCGGTGAGAACGATTCCTCTGCCTTCAGTGTATATAACAACATTCGATGTACCAAGGTCGACACCGATATTTCTGCCGAACAACCGTTTCACCTCCGAAAAAATTATAAATTATCGTAATCAGAGACTGGCAACACCGTTTGAGGGATTAAACGTAAAGTTTATCTCATTTGTTGTTTCTCCGTTTTTATCCTTTTCAATTATGTTGACCATAATATGTTTTTCGTCAACACGCTCAAGCATTGTTTCCGTATATGCACCGTTTTTGAGTGATTTAAAAAACGCATCGCCCATATCAACAAACAGACGGATTTCTACAGGAGCTTTTGAATAGGTTGTGCTGACAACGCCCTTGGCAAGGTCAATTACAGCAAGCTGGTTGCGTGTAGCAATAATGCCGTAAGGATACATAGTGGTTGTCGACTTTGTATCAAGCGTTACCATATTACTGCACGGTGTATCGATAATGGTAATCTGCGTACAGGTCGGCATATATATCGCACAAAGTGAAGCATAGGCAGCACCCTTATCACGCTTTGTGAAATAGAGATAGTTACCGCTTCTCTTTGTAGCCTCAATATCATAAATGATTTCCATATCAAGCGGATATTCAAACAGCACACACACATTACCTGAGGACTCTATACGTGCAAGCACATTTTTTCCGTTGTATTCAAAGGTTGTGAATTCCTTGTCTGCGTAGCTGTAAATTGATTTCATCTCATATTTAGCGGCAACCTCCTTTGCTATATAGCTGACAGAAGGCTCAGCCGGAAGCGGCGCGCCGGTAACATACAAACTTTCCTCAACGGGTTCACTGCTGCAGGACGCAAACGAAAAAGCCATAACTGCAACTGCAAAAAGAGCAACTATTCTTCTGAACATAAATCTCATTCCTTTTTATTTTTCTTGAAAATGATAAATTTGCTGAAAACGTAGTTCATAACAACAACGATTACTGCAAGACCGATTTTGGTAAGAGTTATACCGTCTAAGGTAAATCCGAAAAGCTCCAGCCTGAATCTGCCAAAACCAAGCCATGTTATAAATACGAGCAAGCCGAGCGACTCAACGCCGAGCGAAAAAACACGTGCACCGACAAACGAAGGTATCTCTTTGCAAATCACACTGCCCTTCCAGCTTTTGCTTTCAAATACAAAGAGCTTGTTTGTAACGTAGGCAAAAGCCACCGAAACAGCCCACGCTATTACATTTATCAGCAGTATAAGGTCATCTGATATTACCAATCTCAAGCCTTCAAGAACGGCAAAGTTGACAACCGTAGTCAGTACACCGAAAACAAGATACGTTATCGTTTCTTTATTTACAAGTTTGCTTAAAATAGATTTCAATTTAATCAGCCTTTTAAATAGATTATTTCTCGGGATAATCGCCTGTAAAGCAGGCATCGCAGTATGTCTTTTCGCAAGTGCCTATAAGCTCGCCAAGCGAATCTTTATTGAGGAAGCCGAGAGTATCCGCACCAATCAGCTTGCAAAGCTCATCAACCGTGTGACGGTTTGATGTAAGCTCCTCGCGTGTGGGTATATCCGTACCGTAAAGGCAGGGATAGTGAAGAGTCGGCGACGAAATTCTGACGTGAACTTCCTTCGCACCCGCACTCTTGAGAAGATGAATTATCTCTGCACAGGTAGTACCGCGGACAATGGAGTCGTCAACCATAACAACCTTTTTGCCCTTTATTGTTTCACTGAGTACATTGAGCTTGATGCTGACAGAGGAAGCTCTCTGCTCCTGAGTGGGCTTGATAAACGTTCTGCCGACATAGTTGTTACGCACAAAACCCATACCGTATTCAATGCCGCTCTCACGAGCGTAGCCGATAGCCGCATCAAGACCTGAATCCGGGACACCGATTACGATATCCGCATCAACGGGATGCTGGCGCGCAAGCAGACGGCCTGCCTGAACACGCGAGCCGTGAATTGATACGCCGTCCATAACACTGTCCGGTCTTGCAAAGTAGATGTATTCAAAAATACAGATTCTTCTCTTGCAGTTTTCTTTCTGGTAGTATGTTTTCATACCCTCGTCATCAATAACGATAATTTCACCGGGATTTACATCGCGTACAAACTCTGCACCGAGTGCATTGAGTGCACAGGTTTCGGAAACTACAACGTAACAACCCTCTTTGGTAATACCAACCGTGAGGGGACGGAAGCCAAACGGGTCACGCACCGCAACAATCTTACGCGGACTCATTACAACAAAGGAATATGCACCCTTGAATTTCCGAACTGCTTTTTCAACGGCTTCTTCAACACTGTGTGTAAAAAGACGCTCCTTTGCAATAAGCTGAGCCATAATTTCAGCATCGGAGTTGGAGCGGAACATGGCACCTGTCATAGAGAGCTCACGGCGGAGCTCATCGGAGTTTACAAGGCTGCCGTTGTGAGCAAGTGCAAGACGGCCTTTACCGTAGCGCATTACAAACGGCTGTGCGCCCTGAATATTTGATGCCTTTGCAGTTGAATAAAGAGCGTGAGCGATAACATTCTCGCCTACGAGTTTTTCGAGCTTTTCCTCGTCAAAAACATCTGCCGCAAGGCCCATACCTTTTGTACATTCAATAACGCCTCTGTTGCTTACGGCAATACCGCAGCTCTGCTGTCCTCTGTGCTGCATTGCGTAAAGAGCAAGGTAAGCATATTCGGCAGGGTTTTCAACCAAGCCGTTACCGTATAAAGCAAATACTCCACATTCCTCGTGCATTTTATATACTTCCTTTCGAATTTGAGAATTCTAAAATCTTATAATATTATATTATAATATATAACCACTGTTTTTGGCAATAGCTGACAGTTAAATTAATCTGTCGCAGACTGTCTTTTTTTGAGCTTTATCAGACCGTATACGGAAACTAAAACGACTCGCATCAGGTTAACACCTGCAACGCTCCACGCAAGACCCCAAAGCCCCCATATTGCAATACAGGGTATTACCACAGCCGCAAAAGCTGCAAGGTAAATCAGATTCATCATAAGCTGGCTGTTTTCGCCCGAAATCTTGAGCACAAAAGCTATAAGCACCGTTGATATGAAAAACAGCACCTGACCTGCGTTTGCAACTATAAAATACGGTGACGCCGCCTGATAAACCTCATCGGGATACATAAACGGAATAAGTATATGCGAAGCAACTGTGCTCGCACAAATCATAAGAGCTGCAAGTGCCGCCGCGCCGCCGACAAAGCCAAGGAAAAGCTTATATGAAATTTTATCTTCATATTTATTGAGGTAGCTGATTACAAGGCCTTCAAGCGGCACCGTTACGAGTGCGACAATCTTGCCGACAAGCGTTGCCACATAAAACACCGTAACATCGTACGAGCCGACAAAAAACATAACGAGAATACGGTCTGCATTGAGTATAACCGTCTGCACAAGATTTGCAGGCACAAGAGTCCACACAGACTTTGAATTCTGCTTGTAATTCGCTGATTTTTTAAGGAAAGGCGGCTTGAAAATCTTACCGCTGAGAGCAACAAAAAGAATCGCCAGAGTCTCGCCGATAAGCATTGTTACAACCCACGAGCCGGTAAAACCAAAGAGCAGAATGCCGACAATATAGCCGACGGCAATCAGCAGATAAAAGACAAAATAGCCCTTGAAATTACAGCTGAGTCTGTACTCAACATCGCCGTAATAACGCAGAATTGTCATAAACATCAGCGCTGCATAGCCGATAAAATACACAGGCTCAAAGCTCTTCAGTGCAACAAGACCGACTGCCGAAACCGCAAGCACAACACCTGCAACGACCAGAAAATAGCGGTTATAGTCACCGTTTGAGCACTCTCTTTTTGCCGAAACCACCATACGGGAATAGTTTGCCGCCGTACCGAAAGCACCGACAACGGATATGATTGATATGAGATAAATTACCGTACCGAATTTTTCCGCACCAAGCTTTTCGGTCAGGTAAGGGTTGAGCAGAAACTGAATAACACCGTTGAAAATAACAACGGCACTCACGCTGAGTATGAAATCTCCGCCGAGCTTTTTGAGCAGATTTTTAAGCATCGCAAAATGCCCTTTCCTTTAATAATTAATACAATAATATAGTATAGCATTTTATCAGGTATAAATCAAGGCAAATACACAGCATAAAAAAATAAAAACAGGATATATCCCGAAAGACATATCCTGTTAACTGCAAATTTATTTTGCGTAGTCTGTTGCACGGTTTTCGCGGATGATATTGACCTTGATCTGACCGGGATACTCAAGCTCCTCTTCAATCTTCTTGACAATATCGCGTGCGAGAAGAACCATCTTATCGTCTGTGATGACATCGGGCTTGACCATGATACGAACCTCACGGCCTGCCTGGATGGCAAATGAGTTCTCAACGCCCTCGAAGGATTATGAAATCTCCTCAAGCTTCTCAAGACGTTTGATATAGTTCTGAACGTTTTCACGGCGAGCACCGGGACGTGCGGCAGAGATAGCATCGGCAGCCTGAACAAGGCAAGCGACAACAGTCTTAGCCTCAATGTCACCGTGGTGAGCGTGAATAGCGTGAATAATCTTTTCGTTTTCCTTATACTTGCGTGCATACTCAACGCCAAGCTCAATGTGAGAGCCGTCGAGTGAATGGTCGAGAGCCTTACCTATATCGTGAAGGAGACCTGCACGCTTTGCAAGCTTGACGTCTGCACCGATTTCAGCAGCCATAAGACCTGCAATATAGGAAACCTCGAGCGAATGGTCGAGTACGTTCTGACCGTAGCTGGTACGGTACTTCAGGCGGCCGAGAATTTTGACA
This sequence comes from Acutalibacteraceae bacterium, assembly GCA_045631965.1. GTDB lineage: Bacteria > Bacillota > Clostridia > Oscillospirales > Acutalibacteraceae > UBA8612. The sequence continues at coordinate 41,859 of JAZQVR010000009.1, read as the reverse complement.
AGCTCGGGGTGAATGCCGTTAAGGCCTGCATCGAGGACTGCTCTTTCACCTGCCTGCTTGACAGAGTGCTCAACCTCTTTGACAGCCTTGTCGTGCATTTCCTCGATACGTGCAGGATGAATTCTGCCGTCGGAAATGAGCTTTTCGAGTGTAAGTCTTGCCTCTTCACGGCGAACAGGGTCGAAGCATGAAAGTGTGATTGCTTCGGGAGTATCGTCGATAATAAGGTCAACACCTGTAATTGTTTCGAGAGTACGGATATTACGACCCTCACGGCCGATAATTCTGCCCTTCATCTCATCGTTGGGCAGTGCTACAACAGAAACTGTAGCCTCGGAAACCTGCTCTGCAGCACAACGCTGAATAGCAGTTGCAACAACCTCGCGAGCCATTGCATCGGACTCTTCGCGAAGAGTCTGCTCGTACTCGAGGAGCTTGAGAGCCTTTTCTCTTGTAAGATCATCCTCAAGTGACTTGAGAAGGTAATCTCTTGCCTGCTCTTTGGTGTAGTTTGAGATTCGCTCAAGCATTTCAAACTGACTGCGCTTGATAGCCTCGATTTCTTCGAGCTTTGCATCTGCAGCCTTGATTTTTCCGCTGAGTATCTCATCTTTCTTTTCGAGGTTGTCAGCCTTCTTGTCAAGCAGCTCTTCACGCTGCATGATTCTTCTTTCCTGCTTCTGAACCTCGGAGCGTCTTTCTCTGAGCTCCTGCTCGGTAGCTGTACGCTCTTTGTGGATAGTATCCTTTGCTTCAAGAATTGCTTCTTTCTTTTTGGATTCTGCCTGGGCAATAGCGTTGTTGATTATACGCTCTGCCTCCTGGGTCGCCGAACCGATTTCAGCTTCGGCAACTTTACGCCTATGTAAACCGCCGAGTATGAAGCCGACAACACCGGCAACAACAGCAGCAGCAACAATGCATATGATTGCTGTAACTAAATTCATTTTTAAATTGCACCTCCTTAATAATTTTTAAAATGAATAAAGAATTGTAAAAATAGGTCACGGAGAAAGCGGTAAATATCGGCTTGTGTTTCGCCGTGAATAGTACCGTAAATTGGTGCAGAAGCATATACACCCACATTTACACACTACATAATGTATACTATAACTTTTTACTGTCCGTGTCAAGATTTTATATACATTTTTTATATGATTTTAATAGTTTTTTTATTATATACATTATCTATGCAATGTAAAACTTGCATAAATACTCAACGGCAACATTGTAGAAAATAAGTGTAGCCTTTTGCAAATCAATGTGATATAATGAATAAAACTATGTCCCAAACGGAGGTACACATAATGAAACGCTTAAGTATCCTCATTTCAATATTACTCATCTGCAGCATAGCTGCAGGCTTTATCGCCAGCGGTGCATCCGACATTCCCGGTGATGTCGACCTCGACGGCAGAGTTACTGCAGAAGACGCTCTGCTTGTTCTCCGTGCATCTGCGGGTACCGATGAGCTCAACGCCACACAGAGAAAGCTTGCCGATGTAACTTACGACGGCAAGGTCAATTCTGTTGACGCTCTGCGTATACTTCTCTACATCTCCGGCAGCATATCCGACCTCGGCAACGTAGGCTCCGAAGAAGGCGACGACATCATAATCTGATGCTTTCAGTGTGGTTTTGTGTGCTTTTTGACAGTTGTGTATGAGCCTTCAGCCCTTGACACACAACATATTGTGCAACATTCCAAAACCTATAAAAAAATAAAAAAATGCTTGACCTGACCCTCTTATTTGTGGTATACTTGCCGTACCTCTGTAAGAGGGTTATTTTTTTGTACCCTTCTTTTGAGGGAGGCAATTTAAAAAATGGAGGTGCCGAATTATGGCCGGAGACGCAAGAGTAAGAGTTACTCTCTCCTGCACTGAGTGCAAACAGCGCAACTACAACACAATGAAAAACAAGAAAAACACACCTGAAAAGCTGGAGATGAACAAGTACTGCAGATTCTGCAAGAAACACACACTCCACAAAGAAACAAAATAAGCGGGAGGTTAAGAAAATGGCAAAGGATCAGAACTCCGAGGCAGCAAAAAAGGTTGCCGATGCCGAAAAAGCCTCAAAGAAGTCCGCTAAGAAGGACGGCAAACCGAACTTAGTCGTTCGTGCCGGTAAGGGTATCGCTAAGTTCTTCAAAGACCTTAAGGGTGAAAACAAGAAGATCGTTTGGCCCAACGCCAAAACCGTTCTCAAGAACACAGGTATTGTTCTTATAGTAGTCCTTATTGTCGGCGTGCCGATTTGGCTCTTTGACTTCGGAGCATCCGAGGGTCTCAACGCTCTCCTTGCAATCGAAGTTACAACAGAGGCCGAGGCTGTCACAGGCGAAAATGCCACAACAGCAAATTCAGCAGTAATGTCTTCAACTACTGCAGCTACAAAAGCCGCTGCAACAACAAAGGCTGACACTGAAACAACAAACACTGAGGCTACAACAGCTGCTGCAGCTGACGCACAGTAAGCTTTTCGGAGGATAACAATGGCTGATGATGCAAAATGGTATGCGATTCATACCTATTCAGGATATGAAAACAAAGTAGCCGACAGTATCCGTAAAATCGTTGAAAACCGCAGCATGCAGGAAAGCATTCTCGATGTATCCATCCCGACAGAAATTGTCACCGAGATACGCGAGGATCAGAGCACTCGCGAGGTTGAGCGTAAGCTCTTCCCGGGTTATGTGCTTGTCAAGCTCGCCGTCAACTACGACGAGGATGACCAGCCCAAGATGAGTGACGAAACCTGGTATGTTATCCGCAACACCCGTGGCGTAACGGGATTTGTCGGCCCCGAGAGCAAGCCTGTTCCCCTCAAGGAAGAGGAAGTTCTCAAGCTCGGCGTTGAAAAGCGCTCCATCGAGGTCAGCTATGAGGTTGGCGACACAGTCAACATTATGGACGGCATTATGGACGGCTTCAGCGGCGTAGTTCAGGAAATCGACCTTGAAAACAATATGGTCAAGGTTACCGTTTCCGCATTCTTTGGCAGAGAGACTCTTGTCGAGCTTGAGCTTGACCAGGTCGAGCCTGTCACAGACTAATTTATTTTATTTTCGGTAATATCGGGTTATTACCCGTGTTATGGGGCTTCGGTCCCGTGGGAGGAGCAAAATCTTTCTTAGTGCTCCGCTCAACCACAATTTTGGAGGTGCAAACTAATGGCTCAGAAGGTAGTCGGCTTTGTAAAGCTGCAGATCCCCGCCGGTAAAGCAACACCGGCTCCGCCCGTTGGTCCCGCACTTGGTCAGCATGGTCTTAACATCATGTCTTTCACCAAGGAGTTCAACGAGAGGACAAAGAACGATATGGGTCTTATCATCCCTGTCGTTATCACTGTTTACGCTGATCACACATTCAGCTTCGTAACCAAGACTCCCCCCGCAGCAGTTCTCATCAAGAAGGCTTGCGGTATCGAGAGCGGTTCGGGTGTTCCGAACAAGACAAAGGTTGCAACAATCACAACAGAACAGATCAGAAAAATCGCCGAGCAGAAGATGCCCGACCTTAACGCTGCAACAATCGAAACAGCTATGAGCATGATAGCTGGTACAGCTCGCAGCATGGGCGTCACTGTCGTTGATTAATGCTCGGGAGGTTTGAATAATGAAACACGGTAAAAAGTATATCGAAAATTCAAAGCTTGTTGACAGAGCAAAGCTCTACGATCCCGAAGAGGCTCTTGAGCTCGCTATCAAGTCAGCAACAGCTAAGTTCGACGAAACAGTCGAAGTACACATCCGTCTCGGTGTTGACTCACGTCACGCTGACCAGCAGGTCAGAGGCGCTGTAGTTCTCCCCAACGGCACAGGTAAGAGCGTACGCGTTGCTGTATTCGCAAAGGGTGCAGACGCAGACGCAGCTGCAGCAGCAGGTGCAGAGATCGTCGGTGCAGAGGATCTCGTTGCAAGAATCCAGGGCGAAGGCTTCATGGATTTCGACGTATGTATCGCAGCTCCCAACATGATGGGTCTCGTTGGTCGTCTCGGTAAGGTCCTTGGTCCCCGCGGTCTTATGCCCAGCCCCAAGGCAGGTACTGTTACACCCGACGTTGCTAAGGCTGTTGAAGAGGCTAAGGCAGGTAAGATCGAGTACAGACTCGACAAAACAAACATCATGCACTGCCCCATCGGCAAGGCATCATTCGGCACAGAGAAGCTTGCTGAAAACTTCAACACTCTTCTCGAGGCTGTTGTTAAGGCTAAGCCCGCTGCAACAAAGGGTCAGTACATCCGTTCCTGCGTTGTTGCTTCAACAATGGGCCCCGGCATCCGTATCAACCCCACAAAGGTTGGTTAATTTTAAAAAAACACTTGACAAAGTGTTGACTGTATGATATTATAGTCAAGCTGTTCCAAAGACAGCAGGCGCAGTTAAACTGCATAAAGGTTTCACACCACCTGCCGAGGATGAAGCTAACAAAACAATTTTTCTGTTGTTTTCTGCAGCTCTGTCCTCCAATCGGTGGGCAGAGCTTTTTTGATATTTATATTTTTCGGAGGTGAATCCACAATGCCAAGCGCAGCAGTTCTTGAACAAAAGAAGCAGGCAGTCGCTGCACTCGCCGAAGAACTTAAGAATTCTTGTGCAGGTGTTATCGTAAACTACAGCGGTATTTCCGTTGCTGACGACACCAAGCTCCGTAAGGAACTCAGAGAGGCTAACGTTAAGTACACAGTTGTTAAGAACACACTCCTTAAGCTCGCAGCTCAGGAAGCTGATATTGCTATCCCCGAGGAGGTTCTCAACGGTACAACAGCTCTCGCAACAAGTGCTGATGACTATGTTGCAGCAGCTCGTATCCTTTCCAAGTATGCAAGCACAAGCAAGACTTTCGAGGTTAAGAGCGGTTATCTCGATAAGGAGATCATCAGCCTCGACAAGATTGACAGCCTTGCAAAACTTCCCAGCAGAGAGATCCTTCTCGCTACAGTTTGCAACGCTTTCAATGCTCCCATCTCAGCTTTCGCACGTGCTATTCAGGCTATCGTCGATAAGGACGGTGCTCCCGCTGAGGAAGCTCCCGCAGAAGCTTAATCTGTAAAAACACTAAAAAATATTTATTAAAATTTGTTAACGGAGGTTAAATACCATGTCTGAGAAGATTACTTCTATCATTGAAACACTTAAGGGCCTCACAGTTCTCGAGCTCTCCGAGCTTGTACACGCTGTTGAGGAAGAGTTCGGCGTATCCGCTGCAGCAGCAGTTGCAGTAGCAGCTCCCGCAGAGGCAGCTGCAGCAGCAGAAGAGAAGACAGAGTTCGACGTTATCCTTGCAGAGGTTGGCGCAGAGAAGATCAAGGTTATCAAGGTTGTTCGTGAGATCACAGGTCTTGGTCTTGCAGAGGCAAAGGCTGTTGTTGACGGCGCTCCCAAGGCTGTTAAGGAAGCTGCTTCCAAGGAAGACGCTGAGGCTATCAAGGCTAAGCTTGAAGAAGTCGGCGCAAAGGTTGAGCTTAAGTAAGTTAATTTCAATCGAAACAAAAAGAGCGAACTCGCAAGAGTCCGCTCTTTTTTTGCGTTTCAAGTTGATTTTAGTCTTTTATTTTCAGCTCAGTAAGAATTTCTTTGAGGGTGAGTGAAATTTCGCTGATTACCATTATAAGCGCAACAGCTACAACACCTGCAATAAAACCGACAATACCGCCAACAATCACACCAACCAACTCGTCGATAAGTGTTCCGCCTATAGCACAGCCTGCTATTGTAAGAACTGCAACAAGCACATAGCCTATAGCTTTCAGAATAGATTCCCATCTTGTTGACGGCACATAAATGGTGTCAGGTTCGCTGTCATAACTGTCGTCTGCATATTCCGTCTGCGGAATCGGGGTGCCCGCAGGAAGCAAGTTTATATAACCTAACGACGTGGTATTTATGTGATTCATATGCTGAGTGTTATCATAACATTCGCTGCAGAAAGGCAACGGATACTGCGTACCATCAGTGTCTATAGCCACTCTTGCGTATAACTCATCGGTCTCTACTCCGCAATTAAAACATCTGCCTGACATAAAAAAGCCTCCACTTTAAGTTAATTTTTTTTACTCCGTTACTCTTACGAAGAATTCGCACGTAAATCCGTTCCATTCGGCGGTAACGTAAGTTTCGCCGACAGCTACAGGTTTGATTTTGCCCGATTCAATTTTAATTACGCTCTCGTCGTAATTGCTGTAAATTACTTCATCGTATATCTTGGTTGTATTTGCTACCGTATCAGCCTTGTACATATTAATTTTATACGACTTATCGGAAACGGAAATTTCAATCGCTCTGTAATCGGGAATGATGCCGACATAGTTTGTAAACCACGTTTTTTTGAGCAGAGTCAGCGGAGTTTTGGCGTTTACGTTTGCAGTGTCGGAGAAATCAGGTGCATCAATAAGCGAAAGAGTTACCTTATGGAATCTTGTCGGCCAGTAGCCCCACTTGTCGCCGTAAGCATAAGCGAGATAAACGCCGTCCTCAAGCCTTATATGTCCGTTGGGTCGTGATGTAATTCCACAATTGTGGCAGCAGTGGCTTATGTTTGTTTTTGCAACGTTTGATTCGCGGAAAGTAAGTCCGTCATCAGAAACATAAAGACCTACGGAGCTTTCTTCGGTGAATCTGTCAACTGTACATACAGCAATAAACTTGCCAAAATCTTCAACGTATTTTATATCGGAAGAGTCCATAGCACCGTTGAGGTATGTAATCGCAATACCCTTGTATTCCATTGTTGCGGGCCAGTTTTCGTTTGTTGCGTCCGCAACGCATACACGCGTCTGGTTTACTCCGCCGTCACGCCAGGTGTAGTAAATATAAAGCGTACCGTCAAGCTCAACAAAGCAAGGCTCACCTGCGCCGTAGGTTGTCGGGTCACCCGTATACTCTACGATAGGCTCGGGCTTGCCGCCCCAGCCGTTGCCGTTCCACTTTTCAAACGGGCCTGCAGGGTTTTTACTGCGTGCAACAAACACATTGTTGTCAATACCGCCTTCAACTACGGTTGACGTATAGCCGAGATAATAATACTCGCCGACCTTTACTATACCGGGGTCACAGCAGGAATAAAAATCTGCCGAATCAGCTGTAGGCTCAAGCACTGAAACCTCTTTTGTCCAGGTTTTTCCGCCGTCAGGAGAATGACGGTAGGTTATCCAGTCCCATTCATCGTGCACACCGGGTGCGGAAAAATACGCATCTATACTGCCGTCTGCATTTATAATCATCGATGGACCGTAGCGGTAGCCGAAATCAGCACCCTTTGTAGGTGCGTAAATATCATAGCCCTCATCCTCGGCAACAATGCTTACGTATTTTGTCGGGTCAGGCTCAACATCAAGCTCGCTGTCGGCATAAGCTCTGCCCTCAAGCGGAGTGTAATCGGCATAGGGCACCTGCACAACACCGAGAGTCAGCAAAACCGACATAATAAAATCAATAATCGCAAACCAGATTGAATTCATATTAAAGCACCTCTTTTATTTTGCTTTTTTATATGTAAGTTTGTACATAAACACTGCCGCGACAACGGCACACATACCGCTTATCAGCTTGCCTGCAATAACAGCCCACAAAAAACGCTTATCAAACGACATTGTAAACGCAAGGTGGTCACCGAAAACAAAGGAAGCTGACACAGCAAAAGCCATATTCATCATTCTGCCCTTTGCGTTCATCTTCTCTGCCATTTCAAAGGTAGGTATACTGTTCGCAAGCGAGGATATAAGACCGAGCACAGAGGTTTCGTCAACGCCTATCCTCTTGCCTGCGGCGGCAAAGAGCTTGCCGAAAATCAAGGATATAACCTTAATCAGCGGGAATACGCCTGCAAGAATTATCGCAACATCGGCAACAACCGCAAACGCATCCTTAACCGGGCTCATATACGGTATAAGAGCCCTGCCCGTAAGGTGGCTGAAAATGCCTGCGGCAAGTCCGACGGTAATTACAACCATCACAAACGCACCGATAAGGCCGAAAATCTTACGGCAAAGGTCAGGCTTGACAACAAGGCCGATGCAGGTTATAACCGCAACAACAAGCACAGGCAAGAGATTAAGCATCAGCTTGCCGAAGCCTATACCGAGCATAAGGCCCGATACGATACAGCCTATCGGCATTGTCGCAATACCGCAGAGGATACCGCTGAGCACGTCTTTGTGGTATTCTTTTTTTATCATCTTGAGCGCAACAGGCACAGTAAAGCAAACCGTTGCACCGAGCATAGAGGCAACAACGAGACCGTTATAGCCGCCGAGAATTTCGTTGCCTGCAAGTGCTTTAGAAATCGCCGCACCGCCCATATCGTTGGCAATAAAGCTGCCGATAAACGACATATCGATGCCCGTAGCCGCTGACACGGGGGCAAATACAGGCTCGAGCAGCTTTGCAACAGAGGGTGCAATACAAATCATACCGACCATCGCAAGCGACAGTGTGCCCGAAGCTACAATGCCTTTTTCAAACTCTTCGCCGAGCTTCAGTTTGTTGCCTATTATTCTGTCAACCGCACCGATAATTGCAAAAACCGCAAATATCCACTGTAAAACTTCCATCATTTTCTCCTGATTGTTACTTGTTTCAATGCGTTTTTTAAAACGCAAATCACGCAAAATTATATTTTGCAAATCATGATTTTGGTAAAATCAAATCATGCCGCAAGGCAAATCATACTTTTAATACCTCAATAAAATTGATACACAAAGTTAAGTCAGAGGCACCGAAATAAATTTGATACACAAAGCTAAGTCAGCGGTACTGAAAAAAGTTGCACAATCATCTTTATATTCTGATGATTTGGCTTTGCCGTGATTTCTCGCATTATGCTCCATGATTTGTTGCTTCGCAACATGATTTGAACTGATTAATCAGTTCATTAATGTAATAGTTACTTCTTTGGGTGAAGTGATTACAGGCTCACTGCCCTGTTTCATTTCAACCGTTATATCACCGTAAGGTGTCGGGAGCTCTACCCTTGCGTGCTCAAGACCGAGCAGGCAGGGCGAAAGCGAAATCTCCTCAAAGCAAGGCTTTATAACCTCAAAGCCGATAAGCGCTTTGGGAAGCGACCAGAGCGGTGTGCCGCCCCAGGCGTGACTGTGGTCAAAGCTGTAGGTCGGCTCAGGCGGAACAAAGCCCTCAACAAGTCCCTTCGGGCACTCGGCAACGGGAGCCTTCCACCTCTCAAGCACCTTGAGTGTGTATTCCTCACGCAAGCCGTTTGAGTAAATTGCCTCGAGCAGATAGTGAGCAAAATACGGCTGATAATCGCCGACAATTTCGTCACTCATAATTTTATGTATTATCTCTCTTGCAGTGTCCTTGTCGCAAACGCCAACGTATGCGGCAAGAATATTTGACTGCTTGAGGTAATAACGCTTCTCAACATTCTCAACCATCCATTTCCAGTCGCTGAAATCAACCTCGCTCGGAGTGTTGAGACCTTCAAAGTACATTCCTTTTTCACTGTCAAAAAGGAGTGCGTTTATTGCTTGCCGGAGATTATTTCTTTTTGTCATACAGTCAGCCGCCATAGCCTTTTCGCCGAGAATTTCATATATCTCTGCCGCCGCGCCGAGTGCACCGAAGTAATACAAATTAAGGCAGGTCTGGCCAAGTGCTTTGGGCGGATGATGCATTGATATTTCGTCAATATAAATCCAGTCCACAAACATAAAGTCGGGCGGTGTTTCGATAAGCGAATTTGAGCTGACATATCTTTCAAATCGCTGAAGCAGCATAATAAGTGCATCTTCGCATTTTTCGAGCAGATTAATGTTGCCCGTAAACTTATAGACATCCAGCAGCATTCTCACCCAGATAAGGCTGTAGGTTGTGTGGAACATTCTGCCGTCATTGTTCCGCAGAAGCTCTGCCGTACGGAGCAGGTCAAACTCCGCAAGCCTCATATCGCCGAATGAAAACGCAGTCATAAGGCTTTCGATATAATAGTCACCCGTACAGGCAAGCGGCTCGCAGTGCTTCGGGCTGTCGAGATGAATGGTCTGGCGGCAATATTTGAGCGTGTGTCGGCAGGTGTCGAGCACTTGATTGAGCTCGCTGTCACTCGTAATCGTAACGGCCTCTTTTTCGGCAGGATAGCAGGTTGCAATAAAGCCGAATTCAAACTCACAGCCGACATCGCCGCATTCAACCTCAGCAATCATCACGCCTGCACTGTGCATATAAAAGCCTCTGTATTCACCTGCACCTGCAAAAGAAACAGATTCTTTTGAGCCGTTTTCGTTGATTTCACGGCAGATTATTTCAGCCTTTACGGGTGCATCAGCCGCCGCAAAAACATAACCTGCGTATATTTTATCAAGCTCAAATGTAACTGTTTTCTTTTCATTTGCCGCAAGCTTGATTTTTGTACTCATCTTGCTTTCGATGCAAAGCGGAATCGGAGCAGTTTCGGTATGCCAGAGGTTAAAAGTCTCCTCGGCATTTACATATTCATCAGGTGCAACAGCGGAATTAAATGTGCGCGAAGCGGTATAAGAACCGTTAAACCTTACAAGCCACGAGCTGTCCGTACCGATTACGGTCTTTGTGCCGTCAGCAAATCTGATTTCTGCGGCAAGCATAAATCCGCCGTGACCCTTTGAAAATTCAAAGCCTCTGTCAGGCTTCATCCTGACTCTTGCAAAAAACTCAAGCGTATCGGAATCGGGATTAATCTCGGCCTCATAAGCGTAATAATAGTTTCTCGGCTTTTCGTTACTCAGGAAGTCACCGCCGACCGAAGCAGGGCCGGCAGCATAAAATTCGCCGTTTATATATAGCTGAAACACTGTGTCAGCGCTGAATCTTATCTTTGCCGAAACAATCTTTTTGCCGTAGGCATATTCCTTTTTAAACTCCGCGACGGTAAACTCACCGCTCCTGTCATCGCCAAGGTCGCTGTAACAGCAGCACTGCCTGTCGGGATATTTATCTTCGGGAAGCCATATCCATTTTTCACACAGCATTTTTATTTCCCCTTTATATAAAGAAATCCGTTATTATTTTAGCAAAACGAGCTCTGATTTTCAACTTAAAAGCTATTAAATACTTATTTTTTATATTAAAATAAACTAAACACAAATTTTTTTCGATTTTTTTAAAAAATACTCTTGACTTATCTGTTTATTCGTGGTATATTAGTCGAGCGTTAAGTTCGCTGGTGTAGCTCAGTTGGTAGAGCAGCTGATTTGTAATCAGCAGGTCGGGGGTTCGAGTCCGTCCACCAGCTCCAACGCTTTTTTATTGAAAAAAGTCAATATGGGTAGGTTCCCGAGTGGCCAAAGGGAGCAGACTGTAAATCTGCCGTCGACGACTTCGGTGGTTCGAATCCACCCCTGCCCACCAAATAAAACAGATACTCTTTTGAGTGTCTGTTTTATTTTTTTGCAAAAAAGGGGTGGATTCGAAAGCCCGTTAAGAAAACAGTCCGGTGGACTGTTTTTAGGGCGTGGGATTCAACTAAAGTAAATTAAACAAACAAGCCGTACCAAACGTGGCAGTGCAAAAACTATACTATCAATCACCACCCCTGCCCACCAGAAAAAAGTACTTCGAAAGAAGTGCTTTTTTCAGTTATATTCGCCTTCGGCGAGTTATATTGCTTCGCAGTGATATTGTGCTTCGCACAGCTATATTCGCTTCGCGAGTTTGGGTAGCGAATATAATATCGCTGAAACCGCAAGGTTTCAATATCGCTTTCACGAAGTGAAAATATCACTCCGACAAAGTCGGAATATCACTATATCACTCAAGAATCACACTTTCGTGTGGTTCTTATTTTTTGTAAAAATAGGGCGTGGGATTCAACTAAAGTAAATTAAATAAACAAAAATCCACCCTTACGGGTGGGTGAAATATTACTTCGCAAATGTGAAATTCTCGCTTGCGCTCAAGCGATGTTATATTTTATTTACAAATAATTCACAAATTAACCTTCTTGTTACAATGGCTCGTTGATTTGTGTCAAAGTTATTGCTATAATATTAATACAAATCAAGAAAGGAGTATTCCAAAATGAAATTTTTCTCACTCATCATGTCATTCTTTTTGTCAATTTTCGGCGTTGCGCCTCCCGCTCAGTCTGTTGATGCATACACACAGGCTGAATGGTATGCACTTGTTGCCGAGGAGTTTGAGCTCGCATACAGCCTTGAAGACAATGACAACTACGACATTGCTGCGGACGACGAATATTTCGCAGCTATTCAGGCTTGCCACGACAACAACGTAATTGTCGGCGAGTACGATGCAGATGCATATGTAACCAATGTTCTTGTTGGAAAGTCACTTGCAGTTGCTGTAGGCCTTGAGGGCGTAGAGCTTCCTGATAATATTGCTCTTGACGTTGCTGTTGATGCAGGCTTTGTTAATGTTTCTGTCAACCTTTTTGGCAAGGTTAAAGAAGTTGTAATGACAAAGGCAGAGGCTGACGCAGCCCTTGAAGCAGCAAGTGTTGCATATTCCAAGCAGATACAGGCATATACACAGGCAGAATGGTACACACTTGTTGCAAAAGAGTTCGACCTTACATATGACCTTGAAGACGATGATAACTATGACATCGCTGCAGGTGACAAGTATTTTGACGCTGTTCAGGCTTGCCACGATAACAACGTAATTGTTGATGAGTATGTTGCAGATGCACAGATAACCAATATTCTTGTTGCCAAGTCACTTATCGTTGCCGTAGGTCTTAAACTTCCCGGAGTTTCCGATGAAGTTGCCGTTAACGTTGCTGTTAATGCAGGCTTTGTTAACGCTTCTGTAAATATTAACGGTACGGTTGAAGAAACTGTAATACCCAAGGCAGAATCTAACGCAGCTCTTAAAGCAGCAGGTCTTGTATATCTCAACACCAAGATACCGACTGCACAGCCTGCATATGTATACACACAGGCAGAGTGGTACGCACTTGTCGCTAAAGAGTTCGACCTTACATATGACCTTAATGACGACAATAACTACGACATCGCTGCAGACGACGAATATTTCGCAGTTATTCAGGCTTGCCACGATAATAATGTAATTGTTGACGAGTACGATGCAGATGCTTATGTAACCAACATTCTTGTCGCAAAGTCACTTGCAGTTGCTGCAGGTCTCGAGGGTGTAGAAATCCCCGACGAAGTTGCTCTTGATGTTGCTGTTGATGCAGGCTTTGTTAAGGTTTCTGTAAACCTTTTCGGTAAGGTTAAAGAGGTTATAATATCCAAGGCAGAATCTAACGCAGCTCTTAAAGCAGCAGGCCTTGTATATCTTAACAATAGTAGTCTTATCTGAAACAATTACCGATACTAAAACAATTGTTTTAGTAAATCCGTTATTATTTTTCATCCCAAAATAAGAATCACACATCTGTGTGGTTCTTATTTTTTTTACAAAAAAGGGGTGGATTCGAAAGCCCGTTAAGAAAACAGTCCGGTGGACTGTTTTTAGGGCGTGGGATTCAGCTAACATAAATTTGACAAACAAGCCGCAACAAGCGTGGCAGTGCAGAAACTATACTATCAATCACCACCCCTGCCCACCAAAAATCCTCGTTCGCAAGAACGGGGATTTTTACTCTTCACTTTTCACTCTTCACTATTTATTTTTTCGTAGCGAACAATTTCATAAAAAATCAAAACCAAACCGAGATTGACTGCGTCTGCACTCAACCTCGGTTTTATATTTTTTGTTCAATTTCATCAATGCCGTAAAGCTCGCCTTCATATCTGTTATGAAGGGTTTTTGGGGTTCTCTGGTCTACTGCAAAAATTTTACTTTGCGAATACAGTATTGCAATTTTTACGCTGTTGTTTACTTTTTGCGTAAAGTATTTTTTAGCCTGCCTGTAAAGCGGGTCTTTAACTTTCAGCACATCGGGAATCTGCACCGCAGATGAACAGCAAATAAGGTCGCAGAGAATTTTTTCACGCAGAATCGCTTTGTCGCACTTGTCGCTGAAGAAATCGTAAAGCTTTTCGGCATACTTGCCAAGGGGCATTTTTTCACCGCTGACAGCATTGCCGAAGCTGTTGAAAACATCGAAAGGTAAAATTCCGACTTCTTCGGTAAGATACTCCAGAGTAAACAGAAATCTGCCGCTGTTATAAAGTCTGTCAAGCGCATCCTCACAGTTTTTGAGCGTGCGTATTTCCTCTGCCGAGAGCCACGGTGTAGAGGTCACTTCATAAGGTGGTTCATCGCCAAAACTGCACGGATATTTTTCGCTTTTTTCTCGCATATCCGCACCGTAGAGCAGTTTTAAAAAGCCCATCTGAAGCATATGAGCCCCCAGCGAATACGCTGTATTGAAGCCGTTTTTAAAGCTATCGTAATCTTCACCCGTAAGCCCTGCAATAAGGTCGATATGAATATGCATATTGTTGAAGCTTATGAGCTTATTGATGTTTTCGATAAGTTTTTTCGTGTCGGTTTTGCGGTTGATTTTTTTCAGCACGTCTTCATTAAAAGACTGCATACCGATTTCAAGCTGTACCGCACCGTAAGGCATTGCGGAAAGAATTTCGAGCGTGCTCTCCTTTAAAATATCACCTGCAATTTCAAAGTGAAAGCAAACATTTCCGGGTATTTCTTTGCCGTAATTTTCTTTGATGAAAAGCAGAATTTCATCGGCTCTTTTGGCGTTTGCGTTGAACGTGCGGTCAACAAATTTAACCGTCTGCGTGCCCGAAGAAGCGAGTCGAATTATATCTTTTTTAACTCTCTCAAGCTCAAAAAAACGAAGCGGTGAGCACCTGCCCGAAAGGCAGAAGGCACAGCTGTAAGGACAGCCTCGTGCTGTTTCGATATAAGCAATTCTGCCGTTTAAGTTTTCAAAAAACTCATCACAGTAAGGTGACGGCGGAGTGGTTGTATATACTGCTTCGGGAATTGCTATTATTTCATTATTTTGTCTGTATGTAAGACCCGACACAAGCGACAAATCGCCGCTCATATTGTCGAGCAGAGCAGGAAAACTCCACTCACCCTCACCGGATAACACAAAATCGACAAAACCGTATTTTTGCAAAACATCCTTTGGGCGGTACGCAACCTCAGGGCCGCCGAGGATAATTCTGCAGCCGTGATTTTCCTTTATAATGCGGCAGACTTCAAGAGTTTTCGTAATGTTCCATATATAGCACGAAAAAGCAACAACATTGGGCTTTTCGCTTACAATTCTTTGAGCAAAAGACTGCACGTCACCGTTGACGGTGCTCTCCATAACCGAAACGTCATATGCTTTTTCGGCAAACTCACGCACACCTGCAAGCAGGCACCAGGGAGAAAGCGAAGCGTGTACAAACTTTGAGTTGAGGCAAGCAATAATAACCTTCATATTTTCTCCTTTCTGCGTTTTGTTGATATCGGAAATTGTACCACATATTCCGCATAAAATAAAGCCTTTATGTTACGGATATTGACTCGAAATATTTTGAATGGTATACTTTTTAAAAACGAATGAAAGAAACTCTGAATTTTTTCATATATTAACAGTAGTCTATTTTACTAAAGGAGTATCTGAAATGAGAATTTGTGTTTACGGTGCGGCTTCGCCGACTATTGACCCCGAGTACATCAGACAGACCGAAATTATGGGAGAAGAAATGGCAAAGAGAGGTCACTCGCTCGTATTCGGCGGCGGTGCAAGCGGACTTATGGGTGCAGCTGCAAGAGGAGTAAAAAAAGGCGGCGGAAAAATTCTCGGCGTTATACCGAAATTTTTCGAGCAAGAAACAGTTGAGGCAATTTATACCGGGTGTGACGAGATGCTGAAGCCCGACACAATGCGTGAGCGTAAACAGCTTATGGAAGATAATGCCGATGCGTTTATCATAACACCGGGCGGCATCGGCACTTATGAGGAGTTTTTCGAGATAC
This sequence comes from Acutalibacteraceae bacterium, assembly GCA_045631965.1. Classification (GTDB taxonomy): domain Bacteria; phylum Bacillota; class Clostridia; order Oscillospirales; family Acutalibacteraceae; genus UBA8612. The sequence goes on along the minus strand of JAZQVR010000009.1, from coordinate 25,987 downwards.
TCACGCTCAAACAGCTCTGCCGTCACAACAAGCCGATTGCAATTTTTAACATTATGGGTTACTACGATTCACTCAACGAAGTAATACAGCAGGCAATGCAAAAAAATTTCATTCGCGAAAATTGCAACACGCTCTTTAAAATCACCGATAACCCCGATGAGCTTTTTGCTTACATTGAAGCACCTGTCGATAACACTCTGACAGTAAAACAACTCAAAGACGGATAAAAAAGAAAAGAATCAAGAGGATTCAACCTGAATTTCTCTTGATTCTTTATTATTTTGTTTTGCGGAACGGTCAAGACCGTTCCCTACATTTTTTGTGCGTTTCCCCAGCGACTTTATCGACAGCCTGTGCACCTATGTTTTTTTATTTCCAGTTGAAAGGTCGGAGCATAAAGTCAACCGTGCTCTTATCCTGCGGAATCAGACCAAAGGCTGAAACTCTGTGAATATTGTGTGCAAGGAAGGCATCGTAAAGCTCCTCGTTGGCTTTTGTACGCAAAGGATTGAGGAAGCTGTATTCGCCGAGGAACTGGTTAGCCTTGAAATACTCCCAACTGAGGTTTGCAACCTCAATATTGAACATCTGCTCTTCCGTTACATCGGCACTGAGCGCCTTGTCCCAAAGGCTGTCAAGCTTCATAACGGTTGTAACGGGATAGAAGCCCGACTGATAGTGCCAGTCAAAGTCAAACGCATGGGCTGTAGACTTAATCTGGTAAGTCTGCAGGTCGAGAATTTCTCTGATATAGGGTGCGGCATCCTCGCCGTAATAAGCCTTGAGGAAGTCCATCATATGGTATTCAATGTCGCAGTCAACGTCCCACATAACCTTGCAGTAGAGGTAGTTTCTCAACTCATTGAATGCGGCGGAGTGGCCGTCGCCGCAGTTGTAAACGTAACCCGTAATACCTATATCGCGCATATACTGCATCGTCGGCTGAAGAGTTTCAAGGTTTGAGAAAAACTGTGCTGAATTGAGGAAGTTGATTGTGTAATCGTAAATATAAGTTCTGTCGGCAATCTTGACCCAGTTTGCAAAATCTTCTGCAATAGTCGGCTCGTTGTCACCGTAGAGATTCATAAAGGTTTCGTTGCCGTCCTGTGCACCGCATTCGGTCAGCAGATGGCTGCGGCATGCCTTGTGAAGGCCACAGAGCACAGGCACAACGTTATCGTTGCATCTGAGTGTCAGGTCCTGCGGAGGACGCTCTGTTTCGCCGTATGCATAGAATGTGTAGGTGAATTCGGGGAATTCATCGTCGAGTGCATCGGCAAAATTATTTGTGAAAATAAGTGTAGGAGCGGAAATGCTGCCGTACTTTTCGTATAGAGCTTCGCAGTTTTCACAGTGGCAGTAGTTTGAATTATCCTTCTGGCCGATGTGAATATGGTCTGCAGTTTCTCTTGTGCAGGCACGCATTGCAGCTCTCGCATTCTCAACAGCAATCGGAAGCACATCGGGATGTGAAAGGCATACGTGGTCGGTTGTACGTGTGCCGTCGGGATTCATTGCAAAATACTCGGGATGCTCTGCAAAAAGCGAATCGGGCACAAGGTCGGTAAGTGTAACATCCCAGAGCACATAGTTGAGTGCACCGCCGTACTCGGTTGCTTCATTCCAGAATGAAACGTTGATCTTCATCTTCGCACGGTATTCATCACTTGTACCGGGACAGCTGTTGCGTCTGATTGCAAAGGAAGGCTGTACCGTACGGTTGAGAGCCGCGTCAACAATAATATCCTCACTCTCGGGCACTACCTCAAGCGTGGGCGTAAACCAACGCACACCCCAATATTCCTCAATCAGAGTGTAAACGCCGTAGAGCGTGCCTCTGCTGTTACCGCCTGCGATGAGCAGATATGTGCCGTCGGCATAAAGCAGAAATCCGTCCTCACCGATAGCTTCACTGTCAACATCGGTGATTTCTTCTTCAAGCTCTGTTTCGCCTATGACGATTGCTTTTGCACCGTCTGCAAGCTCGGATTCGGTTATGTACTCAAGCTCTGCACCGCTGATTGCCTTGACGTACTTCTGCATTTCAGCTACGGCTGTTAGTATACATTCATCGGGTGAATCGGATGTGACGATTACAAAATCGGTTTCGCCGTCCTCAACAATATACATAGGTGTTGTTATTTCAGGTGCAACATACTCGCCGTTGGTATAGCTGACGTCAACAGCAAACGGCAGATTGATAAAAGAAAGAACAAAGACCTCAATAAAGCCGATAATAGCTTTTATGGTTGCCATTGATTTACCTCCTTAGTCAGCTGTGTTGCTCATTGTAAACACAAGCTCACCGCCTGCCATAAGCTGCTCGTGTGTTACATAGATACCGTCAAGCTCGACGCCGTTGAGTTTGACAGAGCTTACATAAACATTATCTGCTGACTGGTTTACTGCTGTAATCTTAAGAACATTACCGTTTGAAAGCGTGATTTCCGCACTGTCGATATTGGGCGAACCGAGCCAGTAATTAGTTGTACCTGCAAGCGGATAGAAGCCCAGCGCAGAGAATACGTACCAAGCGCTGATTGTGCCGCCGTCGTCGTTACCGTCAAGGCCGTTTATATCCGTACTGAAACGCTCTGCAAGAGTCCAGCGCACCCACTTCTGTGTAAGGTCTTGTCTGCCTGCGTTACTGAAGAGATAGGGTGTGTGGATATCGTGCTGATTACCGATCCAGAAGCCGTGACCCGGGTCAACAGCCGCTCTGTTACGAGAAGCATCCTCCATAAAATCTTCAAGCTCACTTACGAAGTATTCCTCTGAACCGAAAAGCTCAATCATACCGTCGATATCGTGCAGAGCACTCCAGCGCCACTGTCTTGCACTGCCCTCTGCATAGTAATCGGCGTACTTGTTTATCATTATCATATCGTAGAACGAGGTCATATACGGGCTGAAACGGTTAGTAAATGTACCGTCGGAATTTCTTGCACGGAAGTACTTTGTATCGGGGTCAAAAACATTCTTGTAGTACATTGACTTTGCCGCATATTTTTCAGCCTCGTCTGTTTTGCCAAGTGCTGCTGCGAGGTTGGCAATAGCCGCATCCTCCCACGCATACTCAAGCGTACAGCTTACGGATTCATCGTTGGGAGCAAGGTCCTGCGGAATATAGCCGTACTCGTTGTACATATCAATATAGTTTCTGCCGTCTCTGTTTACGGCATTTTCAGATGTGTACTTCATTGCTTCGTACGCTGTTTCAACATCAAAGTCGGTAATACCCTTGAGGTAGCTTTCGGTAATCATAATATTAGCCGAGTCACCGAACATTGAACCTGTGTAGCCTGCACCCTGAGGCCAACGCGGAATTACACCTATACCCTGCTCAGACATTGCTACAAGGCTGTTGAGGCAGTCAATCTGGATATCCTGTGCGATAAGTGTATAGAGCGGATTTGTGGTACGCACCGTATCCCACAGCGACATATCCGTTCTGTAAGTAAAGCCTTCTGCAACGTGAACTTTCTTATCGAAGCCGAGGTATTCGCCGTTTACGTCAGTAAAGTTACTCGGCATAATCATTGCGTGGTAAAGTGCTGTATAGAAAATGGTTTTTGTATCTTCATCGTCTGTTGTGATTTTTATTACGGAAAGTCTATCTTCCCACGCATCAACAGCCTTCTCGTAAACATCATCAAAACCGAGGCCGTCGGTTTCTTCCTTGAGGTTGAGCATAGCATTCTCAACGCTTACGAAGCTGATGCCGACTTTAAGCTCAACGCTTTCGCCCTTGATTGAGCCGAAGTTGATGTCAATCTTTGTGCCGCTGTCATCGCTTATAATCTCGCAAGCCTTTATAGGCTTGTCGGCAATAGCGACAAAGTAGGTCGGCAGGCCGTCATATCTGCCTGCAAACTGACCGGGGAGCAAACAGCTGCCGCTGATAACGCCTGTTTCTTCGTCATATTCTGCAGTTGCGTTGCTTGCAATACGCTTTGCGGTTGAGCTTGTAACATCGATGCTGAGTCTTGCATCCTGCTCTGTGCCGAAGGTATATCTGTGCACGCCTGTATGTACATCGGCTGTCATTTCGGCAAGGCAGTTTAAACTCGGCAGATAAACCGCATAGTAGCCGGGAACTGCAACCTCGTTATCGTGTGAGTATGCAATAACGCCTGCCTTTTTGTCACCTATGGCGGGAGTTACCCTGAACATCGAGTAATCCTCGGCACCTGTGCCCGAAAGACGGGAATGGCTGAAGCCCTTGATATGAGCCTGCTCATAATAGTAGCCCGATGTGTTCATCTTCGTAATATATCCGCCACCAAGGAAACAGGTATCGGGGCCGAGCCTTACCATACCGAAAGGAGTGGTAGCCGCAGGGCTTACCATAGCACAGGTCCACGGTGTGCCGCCCGTACCGATAAACGGGTCGACATACTGACCGAATTCGCCTGTTTCAGGCTCGGGCATATCGACCGCTTTAGGCAAAACGCCGCTGAAAAGGCCTGAAAAAGCCATTTCAAAAGCGACAAATACCGAAACAAAAACACGTATTATACTCCACATATAATTCGCCTCCGCAAATATAAGTTGCAATAATTATAATACAAATCATTCTTTTCTGCAATAATATGTTTAAAATATACAATTATTTAATAATTAATCTTTATTTTAGACTCTTCGCGTGTTATAATTTAAGAGGAAAAGTATACAGAAACGGCAGGTTAAACTTATGAAAAAGCTTCTTTCGGCATCACTTATGTGTGCAGACCTTACAAATTTAAACGATTCACTTACCGAGTTAAAGGCGGCAGGTATCGATTACCTGCACCTTGATATAATGGACGGCTCTTTTGTGCCGAATATAACTCTCGGCTTCGACCTTGTAAACGCAATCAAGGCAAAGACCGATATTCCGCTTGATGTGCATATGATGGTAAACGAGCCCGGCAGATTTATCGACAGAATGAATCTTGATGAAAACGACATTCTCTGCGTACACTATGAGTCGGATATTCACATTCACCGCACACTCTCACAGATTAAAGACAAGGGCATAAAGGCAGGTCTTGCGCTCAATCCGCAGACTCCGCTCGAGAGTATGGAATACCTGACAGACTATATGGATATGGCACTTATTATGACCGTAAGCCCCGGCTTTGCAGGTCAGAAGCTGTTTGCAGGTGCCGAGCGTAAAACTGCGGCGGCACGCAAGATGCTCGACGAGCTTGGTCACTCCGATATGCCTATTGAGGTTGACGGCAACATCAGCCTTGAAAACGGCAGGAAGCTCAGCCTTTGCGGTGCGGATATATTCGTGCTCGGCACAAGCAGCCTTTTCATCAAGGGCAAGAGCCTGACCGAAGCGGCGGAAGAAGTAAGAGCAGTGCTTTAATTACGTGATAATCAATTTAAATCAAGTGCTGTAGGGAAGGGTCTTGACCCTTCCGCAAAGTCTGATAAAACCTGACGGAACGGTCAAGACCGTTCCCTACAAATCGCCGTAAATAATAAAGACAATATCTTTCGTATCTGAATTGGAGAAAACTATGTACAGCAAAGTAAAAGCCGCTGTGGTCGGCAGCATAAATATGGATATGATTCTCAGTATGGAGAAGGTACCCGAGGTTGGCGAAAACGTGCTCGGCACTACCTACGGCTATGCCTGCGGCGGCAAGGGTGCCAACCAGGCAACCGCACTTGCAAAGCTCGGTGCGGCTACAAAAATGATTGGTAAGGTTGCCGACGATGAAAACGGCAACACCCTTGTTGAAAATCTGAAAGCAAACTCAATTGACACTTCGGGCGTTTCGCTTGCAGGCTCACAGACGGGTCTTGCCGCAATAATTCTTGACGGCGAAGGCAGAAACAGAATCGTAGTATACGAGGGTGCAAACGCCGAAATCGACCCGACTGAAGCCGCAGAGCATATAACCGACGGACTTGACCTGCTGCTTGTGCAGTTTGAAACCGCAGAAGAGGTTGTTGTCGAATGTGTCAACCGCGCAACAGCAAAAGGAATCGCAACGGTTATTGACTGCGGCCCTGCCAAGGCATTCAACCTTGAAAAAATGCAGGGCGCAACAATAATTTCGCCTAACGAGAGCGAAACAAAGGCACTGACGGGAATTTCACCCGACAGTGAAGCCGAAATCCTCGAAGCATCCAAAATCCTTATGAGCAGAAGCAAAGCAAAGTTTGTCGTACTCAAGCTCGGCTCAAGAGGCTGTGCGATATGGGACGGCGAAGCTTTACGCATAATGCCGACCTATCCCGGCAAGGTTGTTGACACAACTGCCGCAGGCGACTGCTTTACGGCGGCGATGGCACTTGAATATATAGCAAGCGGAGATATTTATAAAGCCTGCGATATGGGTAACAAGGCAGGTACAATAGCCGTCGGCAGAATGGGTGCGGCGGCATCAATGCCAAACATCGACGAGCTGCTCAATTTCAACAGTTAAGGAGAAGATACTATGCAGGAATTTATAAAGTTTATTTTTACGGTTATTACAACACTTTCAGTTTTCTTTTCAAATCTGCTTTTTCCTGCTACGGTTTATCCCGAAAGTGAAAATTTTGATTTTGATTTTCTTGAGTATCCCGACGAAGCGATAATCACGCTTGAGGAAGCAGGGCTTACAGAGCAGGAGCTTGTAGGCAGAGCATCTGCAGAGCTTCCCGAATACGTGCAGTCGGGCGGATATGACGACATAAACGGAATTATCATTTCGCCATACTATACGGCAAAGGTAAGCGGCACCGAAATCCCCGTTTACGCTTCGGTTGTATTCATCCGTGTTGACGATACGGGCACGCTTCACTCCTTTTCGGAGATTTATATTGACCCTGACGAAGAATTTTCGTTCAATATTGAAATTACAGGTGCGGATGTTGAACTCAAAAACGCAATAGTGCTGCCCGAATCTCACGGAGTGAAGGCGCAGTGTGAGAATAACACCGTAACGGCTTCAATCAACAAAACAGGCATTTACACCTTCCTTTTCAACAACGCTAATCAGTACTACGGCTATACGCTTACCGTACGCGAAAAGGTTGACGAAGAAGCCGAAATCGCCGCATACAAAGAGCAGTACGGCGAAGAAAAGGTATGGGTTATGGACAAAGGTGTGTATGAGTACGATTACGTCAACCTTGTTGCACACAACGACCTTGTAATTTATCTGCGCGAGGGTGCGTACATAATTGCTAACCACCTTTACGATATCAATTCGGCTGAAGACGAAAACAAGTATTTTGAGCCGAGTGCACCCGGCGATAACGCAATCGGCCTGACGAGATATCCGTTCATCAACTTCTACCAATGCAATAACCTCACGCTTGCAGGCAGAGGCGTAATAGATATGACTCGCCTGGACAGAAGAGAACGCAGAGGAGTTGTTTTCACCGCCTGCAACAACATAACGGTAAAGGATGTTAAAATAATCAACTCGCCCGAGTGGTCATTTATAGCCTACGGCTGCACTGATGTCGATATTGATAACGTGGATATAATAGGCAACCGCGGCAACTGCGACGGCTTTGCAATATGCAACAGCCACAACGTAACGGTAGATAACTGCTTTGCAAGAGTTGCAGACGATACATTTGAAGTTAAAGCACTCGGTGGCTCGATGGGCAGTAAAAATATCACTTTTACTAACTGTATTGCCTGGGGCGGCTATGCAAGGTGCTTCGGCATTACGGGCGAAGTAAACAACGAGATTAAAGACGTTACATTCCGTGACTGTGCGGTAATCTACCGCGACGCAATCTGGAACAACGACAGAATAGGCTCGCTTGTAGTTGTGGCAGAGGAAACCGCAGGCAGTATCGACGGAGTGCTTTTTGAAAACATCGAAATTTTCCGTGACGAAGGCAGACCGATTCTCGTTAATATTTACGATGATGAAGCAGAGAATTTTGAGATAAAGAATGTTGTTTTCCGCAATATCTCTTACACCTCATATATGCAGCCCAAAATTTCAGGCACGGACAGCGACACTAACACAGTGCAGGTAACGCTTGACTCAATTACCGTATGCGGTAAAAAACAAGCCTTCCCGAAGCTGATGTTCAACATCGGCAGATACTGTGACGTTTCTTAAGCCGAATACAATCCTACACAAAGGAGGATTTATTATGAAAAGAATCAGACAATTTTTTGCAGTGTTTCTCTGCGTTGCGGTTCTGCTCGGCTCAACACCGCTCGGTGGCTTTGTCGGGCTTGACTTGACGAGCCTTTTCGGTTTCAAAGCCGAAGCGGCATCGGGCACCTGCGGAGAAAACCTGACCTGGGCTCTTGATACGGACTCTGGCGAACTTAACATCACAGGCACAGGTGCGATGGATGATTGGGAACAAGGAGAAGCACCTTGGTATTCGTACTGTAGTAATATCAAAACCATCAATATTGAAAGCGGCGTAACATCAATTGGTCATTTTGCGTTCCATGATTGCAAAAATCTCACAAACATAACAATACCCAACAACATAACAACAATCGGAGACTATGCTTTTACAAGCTGTTCAAACATAACCGATATCACAATGCCTGACAGCATTGTAAGTATTGGCGAAGGAGCATTTCTTTCATGTTATAATCTCGCGAGCATAACCCTTTCTGACAGCATAACCGTTATACCTGCTTATACATTTGATAGTTGCATGAAACTTGCGAGCATAATAATCCCCGAAGGCGTAACAAGTATCGGCGAATGTGCTTTCAATACTTGTGATAAGCTTTCGAGTATAACAATCGGCAGCGAAATGAAAGATATCGGCTTTGGAGCATTCACTGATTGCTTTAGCATCACCGATATCTACTACGGTTCAACCGAAGAAGATTGGGACAAAATTTCAATCCGTTCCGGTAACGATCCGTTGACCGGTGCAACAATTCACTTTACCGAACCTGAGCCTGATGAGCCGACAATTGCTTTGGGCACGTGCGGCGATAACCTGACCTGGACTCTGTACGAAAGCGGTCTGCTTGAAATCAACGGTATGGGTGATATGGAAAATTATTCATACAGTTCATTCCCCTGGTATTCGTATCGCTCATCAATCACAGCAGTTGATATCGCTTCCGGTGTAACGTCAATCGGCGATTATGCATTCTGCTATTGCGAAAGAATAACAACCGTAACAATACCCGACAGCGTTAAAAGAATCGGCGAATACGTGTTCGGTGATTGCTACAATCTGTCGAGCATTACAATACCCGCCGGTATTGAGTCTTTAGGCGATTCTGCTTTCGGCTGGTATGCCGTACCCTATTACAGCGGCACGCTTGAGCAGTGGGAAGCAGTTGAAACATCCTCAAGCGACACAAGCATTGACAAAAGAGTAATACTCTGCGGCGGCACTGACAGACCTTATTACATACCCGGCACCTGCGGAACAAGGCTCACCTGGACTTTATATGCCGACGGTGAGCTTGTTATCAGCGGCACAGGAGATATGACAAACTGGTCTTCTTCGTCATATGCTCCCTGGTATTCAATGCGCGAAAACATAAAAAGTATTACTGTTGAAAACGGTGTAACAAGCATCGGAAAATATGCTTTTTATAATTGCAGTCAAGTCAGCAAAGTAACTATTGCCGATACGGTTTTAGTAATCAATGCATACGGTTTTTACAATTGCTGTGCCAAAGAACTTACTATACCTGCGTCTGTCGGCATTGCAGGCAGCACTGTTTTCGACAACTGTATGCAGATTGAGAAAATAACCCTCACAAAAGGCTCCGGTGTAATGCACGATTACACTACAAATACAGACTCTTCTTACTGTTATAAATATACACCTTGGTATGAGAGCCGTCCAAAGCTTAAAGAAATCGTTATTGAAGACGGAGTTACAAATATAGGCAGCTATGCTTTCAATTCTGTTACTCATCTCAAGAGCATAAGAATTCCTGCAAGCGTCACAACCATAGGTGTCGGTGCATTCGGTAATTGTACCGGGCTTACCGATGTTTACTATGCCTCCACTCAGGATAATTGGGATAAAATCACGACAGGCTCTGAAAACGAGCCGCTCGACACTGCAACAATCCATACAGTTACCTATTCTGGTACCTGCGGTGACAACCTTACCTGGGTGCTTTACGACACGGGTAGGCTCGAAATCATCGGCACAGGTGCGATGACAAGCTGGACTGCCGCAAACAAAACACCTTGGTTCAGTTACCGCACCGAGATTAACGAAATTGTAATCGGCAACGGTGTAACATCAGTAGGTAAATACGCGTTTTACAGCTGCACCGTTCAGAAGAGCGTTACAATTTCCGACAGCGTAACCTCTATTGAAGCAAACGCTTTCGGCAACTCGCAGAGCATTACCGAAATACACTACGCATCCGACAAATCCGACTGGGATAAAATCACAATCGGCAGTGCCAATATGGCTTTGGGCTATGCTCAGTTTGACTACGGCGTTAAACGCCTTATAGATCACGGATATCTGGGCGAATTTTCACAATGGGAATTGTATACAGACGGTGAGCTTTCGGTAATCGGCGAGGGCGGAATGTCCAACTACGCAAGTGCCGAGTACTATCCGTGGCACAAGTACAGAGATATAATAACATCCTTCACACTCAAGACTTACGACGGCTATCCTATGGAAATGACAAACATCGGCAGCCACGCACTTGAAGGATGTGTCAACCTCGAAACCGTCAGAATATACAGTGTTCTTAGAACCGTCGGCGACTATGCTTTTGCAGGCTGTACTTCACTTAAAAGCATAGTAATACCCGATACCGTAACAAATATAGGCGACGGTGCTTTTTACGGCTGTTCGGGTCTTAATGAGCTGACCATGCCCGTATCGGCAAAGATATACAACAGTGTGAACGTTTTCTACGGCTGTAAGGGCATTGGCAAAATCAAACTCACAAAAGGTAACGGCACAATGGTAACCTACGGAATGGACAATTCCCCGACTGCTTCTTCCGTATATTACCAATACGCACCGTGGTACATAAGCACAACACAGATTGACCTTACGATTGAAGAAGGCATTACCGCAATTCCCCCTTACGCTTTTTACAGCAGTAAGAGCATAAAGAACGTAACAATCCCCGAAGGAGTAACATCAATCGGAGATTACGCTTTCTGCGGTAACATAGGTCTCAAGAACGTTACTCTGCCCGCAAGCATAAGCTCAATCGGTACGTACGCATTCTACGGCTGCTCCGCACTCGAAAACACATACTACGGCGGCGATATAACAGGCTGGTGCAAGATAAGCTTCAAAGATGCTTATTCAACGCCGATGTGCTTTGCGGATAACCTTTACTTCGGCGGTAAGCTTGTAACCGAGGTCACCATACCTGCACAAATCACCTCCATCGGCAACTATGCATTCTACGGCTGTTCAAACCTTACCGCAGCTTACTACGAGGGCTCTCCCGAACAGTGGAACACTATCAACATAGGTACAGGCAACGACATCCTGAACGATATCTTTGTCGGTGGAGATCCCGAAAATCCGTTCATTGCCGCAGGAAGTTGCGGCGACAATGTCGGTTGGATTCTGTATGCAGACGGCAGGCTTGTATTCACCGGCTCGGGTAATATGCAGAATTATACTTCCAGCACTTTTGCTCCGTGGTATGAATACAAAGACAGAATTAAAACTGTCACCATGCCCGAAGGCATTACCTCAATAGGCAGCTATGCGTTTTTCAGCTGTCATACAATTGAAAGCGTAGTTATTGCCGACAGCGTAACTTCAATCGGCGAACACGCTTTTTACGGCTGCGAAGGTATGACTCAGCTATCGATTCCCGTTTCGGCAAAATTGACCGGTACGGCAAGCTACACCTTCTACAGCTGCACAAACATAGAGACAATAACCATCACCAAAGGTAACGGTACATCATTTAACTACAGCACAAGTTCAAGCAACCCGTCTGTTTATTACGCCAATGCCCCGTGGTACAAGAGCGGCTGTGCTACAGTTATTATTGAAAACGGTGTAAAATCTGTAGGCGACTATATGTTCTACCGCTGTACAGAGCTTGAAAATGTCACATTCGCCGACAGCGTCGAAAGCATAGGCAACGCCGCATTTTACTACTGTACCGATCTGAGAGAACTTACAATCCCCGTTTCTGCAAAAATATACAACAGTACCGATACTTTCCTCAACTGTATCAACATACAGAAAATAACCTTTACAAAAGGTAACGGCACAGCACAAGATTACACATCTTCATCATACAACAGCACTTCAACCTGTTACCAGTACACACCGTGGTACAAGAGCCAGTGCCGTACTATCGTCATTGATAAAGGTGTTACTTCGTTCGGCAGTTATACATTCTACGGCTGCAACAATATCAAAGATGTCTACTTAAACGGTGACATTACCGACTGGTGTAACATCTCCTTTGATGACTCTTACGCAAACCCGATGCACGGCAACAGCAGCAACCTTTATTTCAACGGCGAGCTTGTAAAAGAAATCACCATACCGACAACAATAACCAAAATCGGCAGCTATGCTTTTTACAACTGCCCATACCTTACCGCCGCATATTTCAACGGCACTCCCCAACAGTGGAGCACAATCATTGTCGGCTCGGGTAACGCTGCGCTTACCAATATGTTGCTGTTTAACGACAACGGAAGGACTTACTATATGCCCGGCACCTGCGGTACTGACATCAGCTGGATTCTGTACACCGACGGTGAGCTTGAAATCACAGGCTCCGGCATGATGAATTCATGGACATCTGCAAGCAATATGCCGTGGTATAAGAACAAAGACAAAATCAAATCCGTTAATATAAGCGACGGCGTAACAACAATAGGCAGCTACGCATTCTACGGCTGTACTAATATTTCGGCAATCAGTATGCCCGACAGTATTACGGACATCGGCACGTACGCATTTTACGGCTGTACCGGTATTACCGAAATAAGACTGAGCAAAAACTTGTTGCTTGTTGCAAAAGCTGCTTTCAGCGGTTGCTCCGGCCTTACGACCGCACGTTGCGAAAAAACTTACAGCGAATGGGCAAGCGTATCCGTACAATCTGATAACGAATATCTTACCAATACCCTTCTGCTCGGCAAAGATTCGGAGAGACTTTATTTTGCCGCAGGTAATATCGGCGAAAACATCACGTGGTATCTGTACGACGACAACGAGCTTTGCATTACAGGCGAAGGCGATATGGCAAGCTATGCTTCTGCCGCAAATGCACCGTGGTATAACCGCAAAGACAAAATTGAGTCAATTATTGTTTCCGACGGCATAACTCTTGTAGGTTCACACGCATTCAGCGAGCTTGAAAATCTCACAAGCGTTATTATAGCGGACTCCGTTACACAGATTCAGAAGAATGCATTTGCACAGAGCGAAAACCTGAACACAGTTTATATTTTCGGCTACGATACTGCTGTTGCAAACAGTGCTTTTGCAGGCTGTTATGATGCTAACATCTACTGCCATTCAGGCTCATCCGCTCACGCATACGCAAAGCGTAACAGCCTTACATACACTCTGCTTGACAGCGATTCTGCAGGCTTTACCGTAATGAACGGTATGGTAACCGCTTACAACGGCACAGCGGCTGAAATCGTAATTCCTGCAGGCATAACTGCAATCGGCAGTAATGCATTCAAAAACAACGACACAATCACAAGCGTTGTATTGCCCGACAGCGTAACGGATATCTACACAGGTGCGTTTGCAGACTGCGACAGCCTTGAGCGTATAATAATCCCCGAATCGGTCACAACTATCGCTTCTACGGCATTTGATAATACGGATGTTATCTTTGCCTGTGTCGAAAACTCTTACGCACACGTATACGCAACAGAGCACGGCATCACCTGCGAGCTTACAAACCCCGTACGCGGTGTTGAGCTGACAAGCCACAACGAATACGTAAGCTTAAACGGTACGGTTCAGCTTACAGTTATAGTCGCACCCGGCAACGCACAGAACAGCGGCGTACTCTGGGCATCAACCGATGAAACAGTTGCAACTGTTGATGAAAACGGACTTGTAACCGCACGCCAAGCAGGTGTAGTTGTAATTACCGCCACAACACTTGACGGCGGCTACAGAGATTTCTGCCTTATCCGCGTTGTAGGTATTACGGCAAGCTTAACTTCAGACACCGTTATCGACAACGAAAACAGCTATATTTACGGACTTGACGCAGGCCTTGATTCGATATCGGATTATATCGAGCTTGCTGACAGCGGCTGTACTCTCGAGTACGATACGCAAAACGGTACAATCGGTACAGGCTCGGTTACAAATATCGTGCGTGACGGCGAGATTGTCGACAGCTACACAATCATCATCTTCGGCGATGTTGACGGCAACGGCTGGTACGATGCAAACGATGCGTTCCTTGTGCGTATGATCGCAAGCGGAATGATTGACAAATCAGTGCTCAGCCCTGCGGCACAGAGAGCGGCTGACTGCAACCACGACGGTGTAATCGACGAGGTTGATTTTGTAATCCTCAACAGCGCAAGCCTTCTGCTCGACAACATCGACCAGTCGGCAACTAAAGCAGAGCTTGAGTCTGACGAGTTTTATATCGAGTATATGAGCCTCATCGACCAGAGCGCAGGCGTTAACACAGAGGAAACAGCTCCCGAAACAAACGCAGACGAGGCTGAATTCAACATCGAAGCAATTTTTGCATTGATGCTTGATATCCTCAAAAAAATATTCGCGTTTATCCTTAACATCATAGCTTAACAGCAAAAAATCACCCGACCTGAGTTGAGCTCAAGTCGGGTGATTGATTTTTATTGTTCGTTCAGCCTACAAGCCACTTGTACTTTTCAACACTGTACAGCGGAATGAACGGTACCATAATCGGAACACTCTTGACATATTTCTGATACTCGGGGTCTTTGCCGTAGTTTTTGTTCTGGCGGATTTCAAGTCGGCGTGCACCGCTGAACATAACGAAAATAATGCCGATATAACCCACAGCAACGATTACCCACTGCCAGCCTGCAACAGCACCTATGCCGGAGAGCACGACACCTGTCCAGAATATCATCTCGCCGAGGTAGTTTGGGCAACGCACAAGGCGGTACAGACCTGTGTCAACAAAACGCTTGGGGTTAACCTTCTTTGCCTTGTTCTTCTGAATATCGGCAACCGACTCAAGCACAAGGCCGAGTGCCATAACAGCCGCACCTATGTAAACCCAATAGTTATCCTCTGTCTTGTTGACAAGGCGGTAGAATACGCCCGAAACCTGTGTAACATAAAGCAGAGCGCAGGTAACCCAGATTGCAATTTTAACGCCGAAGGGTACTGACTTACCGTCTTTGATTTCGCCCTTCATATTCTTCTTGTAAGAGCTGCTACCGAATTCACGCACTGCAAGGTAACCGCCGAGTCGGCAACCGTAAACCATAAACAGTGCACAGCAGATGATTGTGCCGACGGTGAGCTGACCGCGGTAGAGAATCATCATCAGTAAGCCTTCGCCCGCGATTGAAAATCCGTAGCCGAGCGAAATAAACCAGACATAATTTTTAAATCCGATAGAGCTGATAACCATAGCCGCAATAAACAGCCACAACAGCCCGAGTGTAAATACCATGACCGTATTCCCTTTCTTGTTTCATAATTAATATGTATTGTACTATTTTTTTATATGTTTGGCAACTGAAATTTAAACAATACTGTTTTCCAATACATTATACATACAACTATTTAAGCCATGACCACCCCTGTCGGAGGTAACCATGGCTATTTTAAATAACGCTATTTATAAATTTACTTGTGAATTTCTATGAAACTGAAACCGGATTTACCAAAATTAGTATTCAGATAACTGCTCCAAGTATATGTTCTGACATCAACTTTGTTTGTTCCTTTGGCATTGGCATCAGCAACAGTGAAGCCTGTATCCGTGTAGCCGATAAGCACCATCGAATGACCACTACGTGTTCTGAGATGAGCACCAACACCTGCAGATGTTATGAGTGATTTTAATTTAGCCTCAGTTAAACCGGTTACATTTACTGAGCCTGACATATTCGGAAATCTGTTTTGAGCTGTATGCCAACAGTGTCCGTAGAGCTTATGCTGAACGTAACACGCAAAACCGTAGCACTGCTTCGCACCTGTATATATACGGCTACCGTTGACATTTGCGTAGTAACAATTTTCAAAACTGCCGCCGATCGGGTACTCTGTCATTTTCACACCTTTAATTGTGAGTATATTACCGTTAATTGCATAAGAGTTTTTTGCAGCTGCATTATTAACCGCTGCCTGAGCTGCAGATGTTGCACCTGAACCTATAGGTGTTTCCTTCATCTTACTATAGTCTGAAGTTTTTACCCATGCCATTTTCCATGCTGTCGGATTGCTCTTTGAACCTACGTTGTATAAAACCTGTGTATAGTTGCCTGATGTTGTAAGCTTGTAAACCACATCACCTGCCGCAATACTACCGTATTTATTTGATGTGCTTGCACGTCTGTAAGTTGTTGCGCTTGTCTTTGCTGTGATTTTTTCTGCAGGTGATGTTGCCTTGGTAACAACACTCAGAGGGATATATGCGTACTTTCTGCCTGATGAAATCGGGTATGAACAGTATGCATAATATGTTCCGCTGCTGTTTTTGCCGATCTTTTCGATATAAAGCTCATCACTTGCATAAATTGTTCCTTTTTTAGAGCTGAGGGATGATGACGAATAAGCCGTCGTGTTGTTTCCTGTACTGATTGTATAAGCCTTGATCGGTACGCTTTTGGTGAAACTTGGCCACGATGCCGCCGACGATACGAACGTGAATACTGAAAAAATTGTGATTACTGCCAGAACTAATGATATTGCCTTTTTCATAATTGATATCTCCTTTAAATTCAGATTTATTAAACAAAAATTATTGGCTGTTGCTTTTCCGTTGCCGCCGCATCGGTATCACCTCTCGAATCAATTTGTTATTGTAATTTCATTATAAACTCACCTTTTCACAGATCTGTAATTCTCGTTTTACCGTCTGCGCGATCAGCTTTGTTTATCTTGATTTCATTATATCAAAGGAGATATCGGGTTCTGTAATCTGAATTTTACCAAAAGAAAAAGCCGGCATCTCTGCCGACTTTTATGT
Source organism: Acutalibacteraceae bacterium (assembly GCA_045631965.1). Lineage (GTDB taxonomy): Bacteria > Bacillota > Clostridia > Oscillospirales > Acutalibacteraceae > UBA8612. The sequence continues at coordinate 8,904 of JAZQVR010000009.1, read as the reverse complement.
TCAGTTTTCTTCAAAAGATTTTTCCAGAACGTCTGCATATGCACCCATCGGACAATCTGATAATATGCACATCAGAAGAAAGCATTCATACGGATTTGTTATATACAAATCTCCCATACAACATTCGGCCAGTATTTTATTGGTTTCATCCGTAAACCTTACATACCGCTTTTTGTTGTTGGTTATGGTGTCATCCATAGCTATGTTAAAAAAGCTCAACGTTATCAGGTCGAAACGGTCAACATCAACCTTACAGTTGAGTATATCCCGTATATGCTGACGGCTCATACGCTTGTTATTGAAATGCTTTGCCAAAGCAGAACCGGAAAACTTCATAAGGTTACCTTTTGAATCAAAAGGTACTCCGCAGCAAAGGAATTTTTCAGCATCAGCTTCGGTTATATCCGCTCTTATATAGCGTTTGTAATCATCACGTATTTTTGAAGCACGCAACAATTTTTCTTCAATTGAAAGAATTTCCGAGTTGCTGTGTTTATCAAGATACTCCGAAGCCTTTGTGTGTGCAGCAGCTTCTTCATCTTCGTTATATTTCTGCGCAATAATATCGCAGGCCGCACCGTAGAGATTATCAAAAGCACGCTTTGCGCTCACGCTGAAAAACTTGCCGTTGTTTTCTGTCTTGATTTCAGACAGCTTCTGCATAAGTCCGTCTTCTGTTGCGATTGACTGAAACCAGTCACGAATACCTATTGTTGCATCAAACAATGTTGCCTTAGTATTCATCGGGAGATTTTCATAGCTTTCGAGCAACTGTTCAAACTTCGGATATTTGTATCCGTTTTTGTAACAGTACCAACATATTATTTCAAACGGATTGCGGAAATTGAAATCACGCTCACGCTGAGCACGGACAAGAAACTTTGACACATCCTCCACGCTCATATTAAGACCGAAGCCAAGCAGAAAAATTGTTTGACGGCTGACAGCTGTCTGGGTAAGCCAGTTTTTGGCAAGCGCACTCAGTTTTGAAGACGTAGGCACAAAAGACTTGGGAGTGTAATTTTCAGCAAAAGATTCGATAATTATACCCTGATATTCCTTTATATCAATTTCTTCAAAAGGCTCATCAAAACCTGCCTTGTTATAAATATACCTTTTAAGATAATCGCCGAAAGGTATAAGCTTGATTTTGCGGTTAAGGTGAGCGAAAATGGACTCCGCATCATCGTCCGCAAATTCGCTCATATCAACTGTGTCATAAAACTCCTCTTCGGAGTGAAGAGTAAAGTCAAGATTACCCGGAATGTTCATTCTGTCACCTTCTATTCATAAAAAACAACTTCATCAGAATATTCATAGTTATGGAAATGATATTCGCTGTTGTACAGATTATTCGTATTGTAAGTAAACTCCACACTGCCAATAGAATCATAGAGTTCACCGAATCCCAGATCTACAAATGCATAGCCATCTTCAATAGAGACATCGTAATAATCACCTATGTCATATTCTTCAATTTGGCTTTCCGAACCGTCAGCTGCATAATTAATTACTCTTTTCGTTGTCCTGTCAGCATAATATTCGTATTCTATTCTCTGATATATCCTGTGATTTTTAACCATATTAAGAGCAAGTGTTGCCCTTACAGTTTCATTGTCAACTTCAGGATCCATACCGTCCATAGAAAAAGTGTAATCACCGTCAATATATAATCTCAGACCTGAAATAGTACCGTTAGTACCGCCGCTTACTTCCCAACGATTTAAGCGCACGTCAGGCAAAGCTTCGGCCTTTTCTTTATCAGAACCTCCGATGTAGCGTATTGATGCATCTGTTAACACTATCGGAGTAATATGTTGTGCATCTCCTTTCATTATTTCAGCAGAAACTGTAATATGCTGACCGTAATAGTCCTCTGCACTATACGCACCATTAAATTCGCACTGAATTTCCTCCAACTGACAATCCAATATATCTTCTTCATACTCATCCCGGGCATAGTAATTTATCGAAACCGGAACGTCAAGCAACAAAACCGTACCATCCACAAACTCACCTCCGACAGAGTTAGTGTAGCGTTTATATAAAGTTCCTGCAACTAACTTTGTATCACCCGGATACACATCCCATACAGCTGATTCCGGCACAGATTCCTGGTTATCAAGATGTTTTAAACCTTCAATTGTTGCATCCATTAACAATATCGGAGTATTATGATATTGTGTATGTGCAGTCATTACTTCGCCGGAAACTGTAATATGCTGACCATAATAGTCCTCTGCATTATACGCATCAATAAAACCGCACTGAATTTCCGTCAACTGACAATCCAGTATATCTTCTTCATACTCATCCCGGGCATAGTAATTTACCGAAACCGGAACATCAAGCTCCAGAACCGCATACGACATAAGCTCGCCATTAGCAGTGTAGAAATAGCGTTCAACCAGCGTTCCTGCAGCTAACTTTGTATCGCCCGGATACACATCCCATACAGCTGATTCCGGCACAGATTCTCGGTCTTCATCCGGCATTGTCTCAACCGTTTCGCTTTCTGTATAATCGACAGAAACAACGTCAGGTTCAGCTTCGTTCCTTTTGCTCATTCTGACAGCTATCGCAAAAGACACAGCTATTGAAACAACCATCAAACAAGCTACGGATATCTTCAAAGCATTTTTATGACGGTAACGCCAACCTCTTGTGCCTGTAAGTTTCTTTTTTTCAAGAACTTTTCTGAATTCACCAACGCTGTCATATCTGTCCTCTGCATCATATTCGCAGGCGCGCAGAATAATATTGTTGATTTCTTCGCTTATGTTTTTGAGCGGCGGGATTTTTTCGCCGTTGATTCTTCTGTCAAAAGCTGCCTGACGCTCACTGTATTTTACAATCTGCTTTTCAGAATCAAGAAACGGCATGCGGTTATTGTTGAGCAGCTTATACATAACAAGTCCTAATGAATAAACATCTGCTCTTGCGTCATATTTCTTTGAATAAAACACTTCGGGTGCCATATAATTGAATGTACCTTTGCGCGACATTGAAGCAGCTGTTTTCTCAAGCTGCCTTGAAACGCCGAAGTCGCCGAGTTTAAAATCTCCGCTGTCCGAAACAAAGATATTTTCCGGCTTGATATCACGGTGGATAATATTTTTTTCATGGCACACATGCAACGCATCACAAAGGTCGGCACCAAGCTTGAGCACTTCGTCTTCAGTGAAAGTTTTATCGCAAGCATATGTATTGAAGTCGGTCAGCAATTCCATTTCGATAAAAATTTCCCAACCGATTTCTTCTTGCTTTTCTATAACTTCATAGTTTTTAATCTCAACAATATTTTTGTTACCTTTGAGTGATTCAAGAATTTTGATTTCATTTGTGAAATCATCAACAATATCTTTGTAATACTCTTTGGTCTGCTCTATGGTCATACCTTCGGTATTGTAACCGTAGTATTCTTCGCCGGTCTGAGGAATTGAAATAACTTTTACTGCGGAATATGTCTTCTCGCCGTTGTTTTCACGAAAACATCTGTAAACTGTTCCGTATGAACCTTTACCTATAACTTTTTCAGTTACCAGGCCCTTCCATACCTGCTCGATTTTCATAATATCCCCTCCTCTGTGATTTTAACAACAATTGCACTGATATTATCTTTGCTGCCTTTTTGAATTGCAGTATCAACTAATTTTTTACTGCAAAATTTTATCGGGGTTTCGGCAACTATCTCTTTTATCTCTTTTTCACTCAGCACATCGGTCAGACCGTCACTACACAGCAAAAAAACATCGCCGTCCTGCGGTTTTAAGGTTACACAATAAGGCTCAATCTGCATTTCAGCTTCAGGAACACCAAGATGCTGAGTAAGAACCCTTCCGTTACCGTTAATATCCATTATATGTTTTATCGAAATTTCTTTTATTTCTTCTGAAGATATTTTGAATGCACTACTGTCACCAATATTACAAAAGAAAGCTTTTTTATCAGTAAGTCTGAGCATTACGGCTGTTGTACCCATACTTTTGATACCGTTTTTTTCCATATAATCACACAAGCATCGGTTTGCAGTTATACAGATTTTTCCAATATTTACATCAGATTTATTTTCAACAAACTCCGATGTTACCCACGCCGCAATATAGGATGCTGTCGCACCCTCCTGTTCTCCGCCCATTCCGTCAAAAACAGCCAGAACCATCGGCAAATCTGTTGTAACTATATTATGGTGTTCGATGTGATTATGTTTACCGTAAATACGCGTGTCACCATCAGAAACAAACAAGCAATCTTGATTTTCACGGCGGACTCTGCCGACATCCGAACACAAAGAATATTCAATAATCATATTTTAAAGCTCAACTTCTTCCTATTTTTCATATTCAATATTAATCTAAAAATATATGTATGTCAAACTAATCTTATAACCATTATATCCGTCGTCGAAAGCCTTCTGTAAAACTGATTTTACGTATTGCACCGTAGAGGACAGAAAAATTAAAATTTGAAAAACTTAACAATAATAAAACCGGATTACACACCGATAATAATACTGCAAACGCAAATAAATTTGTTTTGCAAAGGAGTGTAATTTAAAATGTCAAGCAACAAGAACGTAGTGCCCGAGGCACGTGAGGCACTTAACAAGTTCAAGATGGAAGCTGCAAGCGAAGTTGGCGTTAACCTCAAGCAGGGTTATAACGGCCACCTCACATCTCGCGAAGCAGGCTCTGTAGGCGGTCAGATGGTTAAGAAGATGATCGAGTCCTACGAGAAGAACATGAAGTAACTTCTTCACGAATAAGTAAAAGCGGCAAGTGTATTTCACCTGCCGCTTTTTATTGTTTATACAGTAACATTATTATACAAAAGTATTGTTTTAATCAGTGCGGTGTGATAAAATAAAAGTTAATCTAAAAAGCACAATTCAAATTCGGAGGTACATAAAAATGAGAGCTGTTATTACTGTAGTCGGTAAGGACACCGTAGGTATTCTTGCCAAGGTTTCCACATTCTGCGCAGAGTACGACGTAAATGTTGTTGACGTTTCGCAGACAATACTTCAGGATATGTTCTGCATGATAATGCTTGTAGACACTGCTGCCATGAAGCTTGAGTTTACAGAGTTTTCCGATAAGCTCAAGGCACACGGCGAAGAAAAAAATCTCAAAATTCATGTTATGCACGAGGATATTTTCAACTCAATGCACAGAATCTGAAAAGGCGGTGTTTAAGCTATGATGAACACAGGTGATATACTCGAAACGATTGCGATGATTGAGGAAGAGCACCTCGACATACGCACCATTACAATGGGCATTTCTCTGCTCGACTGCTGTGACAGCGACATTAAAAAAAGCTGTGACAAAATTTACGACAAAATAACACGCAGAGCCGAAAAGCTCGTTGCTACAGGTGAACAGATTGAGAAGGAATACGGTATTCCGATTATCAACAAGCGTATTTCCGTAACACCGATTGCTATGGTTTCTGCCTGCTCAGGCGGCAACCCTGTTGAGTACGCAAAGGCTCTTGAGCGTGCAGCTCAGACTGTCGGCGTAAACTTCATCGGCGGCTACTCCGCACTTGTACACAAGGGCTTTGCCGCAGGCGATGAGGCACTTATACGCAGTATTCCCGAAGCTCTCGCAGTAACCGAGCACATATGCTCAAGCGTTAATATCGGCTCGACCAAAGCAGGTATAAATATGGATGCCGTTGCACTTATGGGTCAGACCGTTGTTGAAGCCGCAAAGGCAACAGCAGACAAGGGCTGTATCGGCCCTGCAAAGCTCGTTGTATTCTGCAACGCACCCGAGGATAACCCCTTTATGGCAGGTGCATTCCACGGTGCAGGTGAGCCTGACTGCGTAATAAACGTCGGCGTTTCAGGTCCCGGCGTTGTAAGCACCGCTCTCAAAAAGATTCCGAACGGCAACCTTACAGACGTTGCCGACGTTGTTAAAAAGACTGCATTCAAAATCACACGCGTAGGTCAGCTTGTAGCACGCGAAGCTTCAAACAGACTCGGCGTACCTTTCGGCATTGTTGACCTTTCGCTCGCACCGACACCTGCTGTAGGCGACTCGGTTGCACATATTCTCGAGGAAATGGGTCTTGAGCAGTGCGGTTGCCACGGCACAACTGCCGCGCTTGCACTCCTCAACGATGCCGTCAAGAAGGGCGGCATTATGGCATCATCTCACGTCGGCGGCCTTTCGGGTGCATTCATTCCCGTTACAGAGGACGCAGGTATGATTGACGCCGCAAGAAGCGGTGCGCTCAACCTTGAGCGACTTGAGGCTATGACTGCGGTCTGCTCTGTCGGACTTGATATGATTAACATTCCCGGCGACACACCTGCAGAGGTTATCGCCGCAATTATCGCAGACGAAGCCGCAATCGGTATGGTAAACAGCAAAACTACGGCTGTGCGTGTAATTCCCGCAATCGGCAAAACCGTCGGCGACGAACTTGATTTCGGCGGTCTTCTCGGCGGCGGCCCCGTTATGGATGTCAATATGATATCTCCTGCCAAGTTTATTTCACGCGGCGGCAGAATCCCTGCACCGCTTCAGAGTCTTAAAAACTGATATTTTTATAAATTAAGGAGTGTTAACTATGTTTTGTCCAAATTGCGGTAATGCCGTTGTAAACGATGCTGCTTTTTGTCCTATGTGCGGCACAACTCTCAGCAGTAAACAGCCTGCGGCTCCTGCAGCACCCATACCGCCTGCAGTGCCTTCTGTGCCTGCCGATTTTCCCCCATCTCAAAAAGGAAAGAAGCCGAAAGGCAAGAAAACCTGGCTTAAGGTAACCGCCGCAATTCTTGTTATTGTTATGCTCGCGGTTGGTGCTCTGTTCCTTATCGACTCCATTATGTACAGCAAAGAGATTGAAGCGGAAGAAATCATAACCGATTTCCCCATACTCAAGCAGCAGACAAAGCTGATTGTTTATGACGAAAATATTTTCCCCTCAACAAACTACAAAATTACCGTTGAGCGAGTTGTCGGCGGCGGCGTTCTCAGGAGCTCAGCTTTCCGTCAGACAAAAATCATAATTGATGACATTTCAGAGCAGCCTGTTTACGACATTGATTTCGGTGAAGACGGCGAATACTACATAACTCTTGAGGACCTTTCGGAGGAAACCGAAACCACAATGTGCTTAGGTACGCCAACCGATTCGGATGAGACTGCAGCTCAGACAACAACGAGAACCGAAGCCACAACAAGAACCGAAACTACAACAAGAAAAGAAACCACAACAAGTACCGAAACACAAGCAGAAGAACCGGAAACAGAAAAGAGAAGGCCGTTAATAATCGTTATCTTTGTAAAGGTTATCGACGCAAGCAAAGAAGCACTCAACAGAGTATGCATCAACTCCAAAAAGGGTGATGACCCCGTCGAAATTCCCGAAAATATGTTGGAGCCCGAATTAATCGAGGCAACCTTCGAGGATGTTGAAAGCTTTACCGAAATGATAAACTGCTTAGATTTAACAACCTTCGATTCCGCTAACGCATCCGCTCAGTTTACCGTAGATAATCTCATCCTTTATCCGTTCTTGTTCCTGTATGAATTTTACTACGGAGAAGTTACAGAATGGATACAGCCGGGCGAAACACCTGACCCGATAGGGGCATTTGACCAGCTCTATTACTGTATACTTCCCGAAGAAAACATTAAATGGATATGCGAAAACATATATAATGTCACATACGAAAACCTTGCTGTAGATTCACCCCAGGCAACGGAATCAAACTTTAAAAAGCACTACCTGCACAACGGATATTATTACCTTAGTGCTGCAGGTTTCGGCTACGGCACATCATGGGAAACAGAAATCGATTCCTTTGCAACGGTCGGCGGTTATTATGAATTTATTGTAAAAACTTATGATACCGGCGTTAACGGTAACAGCAAAGATTTACGCGGCACTCAAAAAATCACAGCCGCTCTCAAAGAAATTGACGGCGAAAAATACTGGTCAATATATAAAATAGAGCTTGTAGGAACAACCAACGAAACAAACGAGCACGAAACAGAAAGCCAACCCTCAACACCCTCAACACCCTCAACGCCCTCGACACCCGATTGGGTATCTGCTTATCGCGAGTTTCTGATTAATTATGATACTAATGAATATATTGATGAATATATAGGTTTCTCGCTTTGCTATATTGACAACGATAATATTCCCGAGCTTATTATCGGCTGTATACCTGATACGGCACCGCACGAGCAGGAGCAATAGTTTATACCTACTACAACGGCAGCGTTTCGGAGATATGCAGCGGTGGCGGCTATGGCGAAATTGAATATCTTGAGCGAGAAAACAAAATTTGTTCATATTATTCCTCAACAGGTGCTACATCCTATACCATTTACGAAATCTCAAACGGCAGAGGCAACCGTATCTGGAGCGGAAACGATAACATATACGGCGTTATGGAAAACGAAGAGCCGATTTGCAGATCCAACGATGTTGACATTCCTCTTGATGAATACCGGGAATTGGTTGAAATGTATTATCCTCAGGACAGAATATCAAGCAGCGGTGACAACTGTTATCCGTTAACCACAGAAAACATAAACACATACATAACAGACTGAATTTAAGGAGCTATAATTATGAATTGTCCTACATGTGGCAACGAAGTTGCAAACGGTGCTGCATTCTGCCCTATATGCGGTACGGCATTAGCAAGTCCGCAACCTGCAGAGCCTGCAGTGCCTTCTGCACCTGCCGATTTACCCGCACCCAAAAAAGAAAAGAAGCCGAAGAAAAAGAACGTTGCTCTTAAAATAACCGCCGCAGTTCTTGTTATTATTATGCTTGCGGTTGGTGCTCTGTTCCTTATCGACTCTATTATGTATAACAAGGAAATTGAAGCGGAAGAAGTCATAACCGATTTCCCCATACTCAAGCAAAAGA
>JAZQVR010000008.1:0-201363 GCA_045631965.1 Acutalibacteraceae bacterium | reverse complement strand
TGTAACCGGTGATGCGATACATAAGTCGTATGCTATTAATCAAGAACACGATAACGATGATAAATATAGATTTGATAAATCAAGAAATCATTTCTACACCGATGTATCAATTTATAAGTGTAACGCTCCTATGGCTATCGGTTTTGCAAGTGAAAACGTAATGTGCGACAATATTTTTGCTACATACCTGCGTTATGAGGTGTATCTTTCTGCCGTAAGTAACTGTATTATTGCCAATTCAACGCTGGTTGCTAATCGTCCGCCGATAGGAAATAATAATCCAAACAAAGGTCTTTATGTTCGTTCTGCTTGTTCTTGTTGGTTCCAAAATTCATATCTGTATACCAACGGTCGACAGCGTGTTGGGGCAGATGACACGGAAGATGCTCATTATAGATCAATGAATATCAAAACGCCTCAAAACACTTTGGCAAATGTGGACGATAAAAAGCACAGGAGAATTTATATCGGCGATATTTTCGACATTCCTAACCATTGGTTTAAGTTTACCGGATGTGAAATAGAATCAACCTATGGTGCGAATGATTATTATTTTTATGAAGTTACCCATAGTAATTTTTATTCTCCTAAGTCGGCACAGTTTGGTGAGTATTTGGATAATTGTTATTATACAATTAATACTTCTTTAGAGATGTTCAGACTTTTGGCGGTCAATGATTTGTACGGCGGTATTACATACAGAAATTGTTATATGAAAAATAATTCCGACTCGAAATATCAACCGCCATTTAGGATGTGGTGCAACTATCCTGCGCTGACAGATGAATTGCCTTGCGTATCAAATACTTGTCCGGTAAACCCAACGTATGGGTGCGCAATATATAAGAGTGGTAAAAAATATCCATGGGTGCGTTTTGAAAACAATACATTTGATAATTTCATGTATGGTAATTCCATAAGTTGGTATTTGTTATTTAAAGGTGGAAAACCAGAAGAAACAACTCATAATGCACCTCCTAAGGAAAAAGTTCCCAATTACTTAAATGCATATTTTTCAAATGGATATAAATTTGAAATAAATAGGTATATACACATACCAAAAATCTAAATGAATAAGGAGTGTCGGTTATGAATTTGTTCAAGCGGCCACTATCAATTTTATTAATCGCTGTATTTATGTTTTCTTTTGTGAATTTTAATGCGGTAGCTGAAGAGGTTGATTACTGGGAAACCGACAGATTAGTTCACAGTGCGGAATATTATTTTGCACCGATTGAAGAAACTGTATATTACGAAAGTGATGAGTATGCGAAATATGCATATATTGTTAAAAACGGCGAAGCTTCAATTGTAAATATACATGTTACATATCAAGGTGATGAGAAAATAGATCTTGTTTTGCCGACAAAGCTTGGTGGATATCCGGTTACAGCGATAGGCTATGAATATAATAATACCGGCATAGATGCAACTTGGTATATTCATTACGGTGAGGATCCTTTTGAAAAATATCCTGAATATCTGGAAGATATGTATTATCCGGAAAGGGATCCCGGTATGAGTAATATATCACGTTTGGTAATACCGGAGGGTTATAAATATATTTATGACTGTGCACTTAAAGGTAAATCTTATGTTTCTTTCCCTAAAAGTTTAAAGGCGATTTATGGTGCACCGTTTGAAGAGCTTTATACAAATGCAAGCGGAGAATTTAATTATTATAAAAGTGAACTTGTTTTGCCGGAATGTGTGATTAGTTCTAGCTATAATTCAATACATGCTATTCATCGAGGTGGATATAACAAGTTTATAACTATGCCTTCCAGAGATACTAATAACACAGCCAACTTATTATATAGTCTCAGAGAGTGTACAGCCAGTAATCCTTCGGTTTATATTCCATCAAATCTTACATATAAAAGCATTCTCAGTTGTTTCTACTATTTCGAAGCAGCTGCAGGTGATGCAGGTGAGATTCGGCCGATAAGCGGTACAAATATGACTTTGCACTGTGCTCCTGACAGTGAGTTTTTGCAGGTGTTTGAAGATTATACTAAACCTAAAAACTTAACTATTATCACCGACGTAACACCTGCCGAATACATAGCATTCCCGTCAGAAATGGTTAACATTCATGTCGGCGATGTTGTAGATTTGGAAGCAAAGACATACCCGACCGATGCTATCTGGACAGCGTGTGATTACACTGTCAGTGACCCGTCGATAGTCAAAATTGACGAGTATTCGGGCAGAATCACAGCACTTAAAGAGGGTACCGTAACCGTCACCGCGACTCACTGCGAGCGTGACTATGTTGACACTTGCACCGTTAACGTCACAACAAAACCAGAGCCTGGTGTAAACGGCATTGAGCCTGCAACCGACACTCCTTACGTTACATACGGCAACCGCGATTACAAAGTAAACGTCACGGGCAGCCCGAGCAAAATTCAGGTTGTCCGCGACAACGGCGGCACAACTACAATCGACCGCAGAAAGGCAACCGTTACCTCAAACGGCGACACCGAAACCTGGATTGTAAATATGCGAGTAGAAGCCGGCACGCACAACATCCGTGCAAAGTACGGCAATGTGTGGGATAAAAAACTCACACCCTTTACCGTCGAGTATGACCTTCCGGGCGCATATTCCTTTGATTTAACTTACGAAAACGGAATCGGCAATTTCAATGTTGTCACCGACCCCGAGGTAATAAAAATCCAGTTCGCACTCGATAACGGCTGTACGCTGACCTACAGCCAGACCAATAGCTATATCGGTGAGGACGGTCTCCGTCATTGGGAAATCTCACGCAAAATCCCGACCGACAGAATTTATACCCTCCGCACAAAATACGGCTATACCTGGACAGATACCAACTTTGAGGTAAACACAATAGTCTAACAAAACGCAATTGTTCGTAGGGGCGACCTTTGGTCGCCCTTTTTTATTGTTTTATCAATTTCTCAATGAGCTGTAGGGGCACATATTATGTGCCCGCCGTTGGTGTCGTGTTTCTTTTACCTCGGGCGGATGATATCCGCCCCTACAAATTTGCCGATAATCCGTAGGGGCGGCCATTGGCCGTCCGTATATATCGGGCGAACACAGTTCGCCCCTACTGTGTGTATGAAAACCGATGTCATTCTGAGCGTCAAGCGAAGAATCTTAATTACTGTAAGATCCTTCACTGCGTTCAGGATGACATTGTTTTTTATATCGCTGTGAATTTGTTTGTCAAAAGCTCCTTTTTAAGGGAGCTGTCACCGCAGGTGACTGAGGATTGTTGTAAAAAATAAAATCAACATATATTTCTTGCAATCCTCCGTCACGGCTGACGCCGTGCCACCTCGGACGGAGCCGTCCCCCTTTGTCACTTCGTGACATTTCCCCCACACAGTGGGGGAATCTTCCTTTCAAAAGGAGGTAAATACAGGCTCACTCGTTGAGGGAGCTGTCAGCGAAGCTGACTGAGGGAGTTTAAGATCCTTCACTGTGTTCAGGATTCATAAATTAATTGCGAATTATTTATGGTTTCTCTTATGCTTTTTGGCAAGACCCTGTGCAATTGCAGGGAACGTATTATCTGTATCGTTTGTCGCCTGAACATTGCATCTTCCGTATTTGTTTACCATATCAAACGAATCTTCTTCAATTTCGTTTTCGGAAATTTTTGAGCGTTTTTCTTCGCTGTGATTGTATTTCATTTATATCACCCTTTATTATTTTTCCGTTTATTTAGTTAATATATATATTGTAATTTTTTCTTGATGTGTATATAATGGGTGATACTGTTATTTCTTGGGAGAAATTTGTAATGAGTAAAACAAATGAAAGTAAGGGACTCAATGTCAGTGTGAAGTCGTTTATAACTGCTATTGCGGTTGTGCTTGCACTTATGATTTTTACATACGCACTTACATTCTTTATACCCGGCGGTGAGTATGCACGCGTTGTGGATGCTTCGGGCAATACTGTGCTTGACCCCAACAGCTTTACCGAGGTTGAGCACGGCATATCGTTCGGCAAGTGGCTGGCTTCGCCTGTGCTCGTGCTTGGTGCGGATGGTGGCGGCACGATAATTGCGATTGTTGCGTTTCTGCTTGTTATCGGCGGTGTCTTCACCGCACTTGATGCTTGCGGTTTAATGAAATATATGCTCGACCGTATTGTTGCCCGTTTTGGTGAGGCACGCTATAAGCTGCTTGCAATCGTAAGCTTTTTCTTTATGGCTATGGGTGCGTTTATCGGCTCATTTGAAGAGTGTATACCTATGGTGCCGATTGTTGTTGCACTCAGTATCAGCCTTGGCTGGGATGCTATGACAGGTATGGCTATGAGTCTGCTTGCAGTAGGTTGCGGCTTTGCTTCAGGTGTATGCAATCCATTTACCGTCGGTGTTGCACAAAGCCTTGCGGGTCTGCCTATGTTTTCGGGTATGTGGTTCCGTCTTGCTTGTTTTGCTGTGATATATGCAATTCTTATGCTGTTCCTTTACCGCTACGCAAAAAAGCACGAGAGTGCTTCCGTTACTCCCGGCAGTATCTCCTTTATACGCAACAGCAGTATGGATAAAGCACTTATCTGTTTTGTATCAATTCTCGGTTTAGGAATTCTGCTCGTTCTCAGCTCCGGCTTCATTACAGCACTGCAGGATTATACAATGATAATCGTTGCGGTTATGTTCCTTATTGCAGGCGTTGCTTCTGTTCTGATTTCGGGTATGAAGGCTTCGGGTCTTGCACGTTTCTTTGGCAAGGGCATAGTCAATATATTGCCTGCAGTGCTCCTGCTGCTGTTTGCAAGCTCAATCAAGTATACTCTTACCGAGGCAAAGATTCTCGATACAGTGCTTCACTGGTCAGTTGAGGCAATGGATTCAATGCCGCGTGCGGTAATTGTGCTCTTTGTATATCTTTTAGTTCTTGTGATGAATTTCTTTATCAGCTCTGGCTCTGCCAAGGCGTTTCTTCTTATACCTCTTATTGTGCCTATGGCTCAGCTTTTCTCAATCGAGTCTCAGCTTTGCGTTGTAGCATTCGCATTCGGCGACGGTTTCTCGAATGTATTTTACCCGACAAATGCCGCGCTGCTTATTGCGCTCAGCCTTACCAATATCAGCTATGGCAAGTGGGTTAAGTTTTCGTGGAAATTTCAGGCGATTAACCTCGTTGCCACAAGTGCGATGCTGCTCATAGGTTTTGCTGTCGGTTATCACTGATTTTCAATAAAGTCACGCATTTTTTCAAGCACTCGCTTTTCTATGCGTGATACATATGACCTCGATATTCCCAGCCGCTGTGCAACCTCGCGTTGTGTCAGCGGCTTTTTGTTATACAGTCCGTAACGCAGTATTATTATCTCTTTTTCCGCAGGATTTTTCATCTGCTTTACAAATTTATAAATTTTTTCTGTTTTTTCGCTCAGGTCAATGTCATCTGCTATTGTGTCGTCTTCGTATACAACGTCGCTGAAGGTGAGAGGATTTCCGTCGCTGTCTGTGTCTATAGGCTCACTCATTGATATATCCTGTAAAGTCTTTTTCATACTTCGCAAATACATCAGCACTTCGTTTTCTATACATCTTGCCGCGTATGTTGCAAGCCGTGCACCTTTTTCGTAGTCGAATGAGTTCACCGCTTTTATCAGACCGATTGTGCCGATTGAAATAAGGTCGTCACTGTCTGCCGTAAGAGAGTAATACTTTTTTGTAACGTGAGCTACAAGCCGCAGGTTATGTTCAATCAGCTCTTTTGCAGCAGATTTGTCACCGCTTTTTATGCGCTCAAAGCATCTCTTTTCTTCAGCAGCGTTCAGCGGTTTGGGAAACGAATTTCCGTTTTGCAGGTGAAGCGTAAAATAAAGCAAATTAGAGAATACTGCAGATAACAGCTCGGTCAGCATAAGCATACCTCCATCAAAATACTGTTTAAAGGTATGCAATGCAAGTTGTAAATATTAAGAGTAATTATAAACTAAATTTAATATATTTTTATTGCATTAAAGTGATAAACAGCTTGAATTTTTATTCTTTACATGATATAATATATAAAAATTAATTAGAGGAGGTTTGATTTTTGGCTAAAAAAGATAAAAAAGTAAAAGAGCCGGCTGAAAACGGTCAGTATACCGAAGACTTTTATGCCAAGCAGAACAGACGTTATGTAGGCACTAAAGAAACTGTCGGTTACGTCATATTCGATATGGCTCAGAGCTTCAATATCAATGTGTATGCCGAGCGATTTATAACCACAATTTTCAAGCTTGACCTCGGAATGCAGGCTGTTGCTAACCTTATAAACAGTATATGGGACGTTGTTAACGATACTTTCTCCGGTGCTGTTGTCGATAAAACCCGTACAAGATGGGGTAAGTTCAAGCCTTATCTGATCGTATTGGGTATTCCGGGTACATTGGCAACTTGTCTTTATTGGTTGATGCCTGCGATTTTCTCTGATGCTTCTTCTACTTCGTTGGCAAAGTTTTTCTTCTATCTTGTTCTTGCGATTTTGCGTGAAACCGGCGGTACATTCCGCGGCTTTGCACAGACAGGTATGCTGGCAACAATCACGCCTAACCCGATTGAACGAACGCGTCTTATTACTTCTGCTCAGTTCTTATCGGGCTTCCTTGGTGAAAAGCTGCCGCAACAGATTATGGATATAATTCTTGACCTTATCGGTAACCAGGTTATTGCCAAGGGTAAGTTTGAAAGTGCTTACAAAGGCGTGTTTATGGGCATGGGTGTGTTCACATCACTTGTCAGCGGTATTGCCGCACTCTGGTTTGCCACTATCACCAAAGAACGTGTTATGCAGTCTATCGAAACACCCAGTATCAAAGAGGGTATCAAGTCGATTGTCAATAACAAACCCATCCTTCTTCTTACTCTTTCCGATACGCTCAGCAGCTTCTCATTGCTCAGCGGCAGCAAGAAGGACTACTTTATCGATGTTCTTAATTTTGCAACCCTCGGTACTATTGTCGGTATCCCCGGTTCGATTGTTCATCCGTTCTCCTATACTCTCGTTCCGTGGTTCCGTAAGAGGATGTCTACCCGTGCTCTTGCAATCCTCGGCAAATACAGTATCGATATCACGTACATACCCGTATTCCTCTTCGGCTGCATAGGCGGCAAGAAAAACGGTCTTTATAAGAAGGTTCTTCCGATGGGTATTGCTTTTGCCCTTCAGGAAACCTGCTATATGTTCTTCTACGGTCTTCGTTGTGTTATCCCCAGCGAAATGTATAACGAGGCTATGGACTACTGCGAATGGAAGAACGGCTACCGTACAGAGGCTATGACTTCTGCGGCAAAGGGTCTTGCACAGAAGCTTGCAAGTACACTCAGCAACTTTGTCAAGACTCTGTTCAAGAAGTGGATAGGTTACGATATCAATGCGTATGCATCAGGCTCTGCTCAGACTGACAGCACAAAGTTCTGGCTGTTTGCTATGTGTACGGTTCTTCCTCTTATTACAACAACCCTCGGTATTATTCCGCTCCTTTTCTATGACCTTTCCGGTAAGAAGCGCGACAGGATGTACGAAGAGCTTCTTGCTCGCCGTGCTCTTATGGCTTCAGAGGTTACAGATGGCGATGCCGAAGCTCTCAGCAAGGTAAAGGCTGCTCAGAAGGCAGTTGCAAGCGAAAATAAAACCGAAAAAGATCTTGATTGATTAACTTTAATATCTGAAAAAATAAAACGGATTGCAAAAATTTTTCTTTGCAATCCGTTTTTTGTGCTGTTTATTTGGTCAGCGTGTCGCGCCTGTAAGAAAGTGAGCGATTTTTGAAAGAAACTCAACTACCTTGAGTGCTATTTCAAGTATAGGTGCAAGCTCTGAAAATTCAGGCGGCAAATCAACAGTAGCGGCAAGAGAGGGGATAGCTGTGGCACAGACAACCGTAACGGCCGTAACTGCACCTGCAAATAACTTCTTCATCATATTTACTCCTTTATCTTTATATTAATGTAATAAATATAAGGCAGATTGATTTTAGCATAAAACAAAGTGTTTTGCAAGGTCTCACAAAATAACCGATAGTATATTTTGTGTAATTTGCAGCTTAAAGTTTACATTATGTACAATTTTTTCAGAAAATTTCGGCTTTTTTATTACGATTTAACTTGCAATTGGCTCAATCTTGTGGTACAATCGTTATGAATAATAGTGTAACTGTATACCTATAGGTATTGGTTATTATTATTAATTACATATATATAAGGTATTCCTACCGAACAGCGAAACCCACACACAAAACCATGGAGGTGCTTTTTCATGAAGAAAAAACTCACAAAACTGTTGTGTATCCTTTTGGCTTATGTAATGCTTGCAACTTCGCTTGCAAGTACAGCATCTGCTTATGAAGCTTACACTTCACCTGCCGGCTACGACAGCCTTGGTAAGCCGTACTACAGCTACGAGCAGTCCTGCTCAATGCTGCTTGACTGGCTTGATGCAGTGCTGTACGAAGCCAACATCAATGAAGAGATTGATATTGCTATTGCTACTATCAAACTCAATCTTACTTCTATTGACAACGCATACAAGTCAATTTACGACCTTCTTGATATGGGTCTTGTTAACTTCGCCGGTGGTATAGGTCTTCTCGGCGACCTTAAGGACCTCGATGCATCAGCTATCAAGACTCCCCGTAGAACAACTCATGCAGACTCTGTTGTTTTCTACGCTCTTCTTGAGTTCCTCAGTGACAACAGCCCTACACTTGAGAAGCTCGGTAACGGTACTATCGACTTCGGCGGTATCATGGAGCTTGTTATCAAGCCCGACGACCCCGATATGGGCTTCCTCTACGATATTCCTGCTTTCCTTAAGGAAATGATTTATACACTTCTGTATAACAGCTTCTTCAAGGCAGAGAATGAGCCCGAAATCGAAGCGCTTCCTGAAGGTGTTACCCTCGATTCATTTACAATCGACGGTCTTCTTCAGGATCTTGTAGATCAGCTCCTTGTCGGTGACTACAACGTTTCAACACAGTCATACACAGGTTTCCTTCCTAGTATGGCAGGCAAGACATCAATCACAAGCGGTTCTACATACGATCTTATCCAGAACGCTATCGACTCACTTATGGTTGATATTCTTGTTCCTTCACTTGTTGAGTCACTTCCCGATACACTCGATATCGAAGTCAGTGAAGAGTGGCCCTACGGTAATCCTGCAGAGCCCGGTCTTCTTCCCACAATAATGGGTATTATTAACGACTACCTCAAGCTCGGCTATCCCTATGATGCTGAGGAGTATCCCGTTATTGAGCTTGAGAAGGCTCTTACATGGCTTCTTGCCGGTGAGACTACAACTGACGAGGCAGGTAACGTTGTAAAGACTCCTGCTGCTCTTTACAATATCATTGCTTTCACAGACCACGGTATTGATATCAACGATGATATTTACAACAATATCGTTGGTCTTCTCCGTGAGCTTGGCCCCGGTCTCCTTCAGATGCTTCTTCCCGAAGTTATCCCCGAGGATATGGAGTTCCCGGATATGACCGAGTGGACAACTGACCAGTTTATTTCCTATGTTATCCAGCTTATCGCTCCCGGTATCGACTTCTTTGCAGATGTTCGTTTCCTTCCCGGCTGCGATACAATTCAGGAATGCCTTACCTATATACTCATCAGCCTTGTTATCGATATTCTCCCCGAGAACGATTACTACGGCATGATTGAAGACGGTACACTTGACCCCGAGAACGGTGCTTGGATTGAAGTCGGTACAGACTACCTTATCTACTTCATCAATTCAGTTATCGATACCAACATTCCTTCCGATGCTTCCTTCGAAGAGATGCTTGATTACCTTGTCAACTGGCTTGTCAGCGAGTTTGGCTTCATTTTCAACACAAGACAGAACCTTGCAGGTATGACTTGTTGGGAGAAGCTTGATGCTACACTCTTCACTATTCTCGACCCCACACTCCTTACAATCCAGAAGACAAGTTCAACAGTTTCAGAGTCTCTTATTATGGATACTATCATCGATGGTGTTCAGACTCTCAACATCGAGAAGATTCTCAGCTTCATCGGTAAGAACTCTTCTCCCGATGCAGTTCTCAACAAGCCTCTTGTAAACTTTGTTCTTGACCTCTTAAGCCGCGTTCTTTCAAGCCTTATGAACGGTCTTGAGATCATCCCCTCAACAACACAGAACCTTGAGGATCTTATCTACGGTTCAACACAGGGCGGCAAGCTCGGTCAGTTCCTCCGTAACTTCCTCAATGCTCTCTATTCAGAGAAGGATTACAACTTCCCGACTCTTATTCCGCTTGTAGGTTCACTTATCGGTCTCAGCCAGAACGATAACTTCACAGTTAACGCTCCCGTTGGTTACCCCAACAAGACTATAAGAGACCTCAAGAATCTTATGGCTCAGTATAAGCCCTCTAACGGTGACCTTTCTTACAGCGATGACGGTTACTTCACATACGGTGAAGAAGACTACGAGTATCTCTTCCAGTTCACAAACTTCGACGACACATACGATGATTGTGAAGACCTTGTAAACAGATACAACGAGAATCCCAACTCCGTCACAGCTCTCGAGACCAAGAATCTCTATTACAGACTCGGCTACTACTACGATCAGCTTACTCCCAGAAGCTCAACCTGCAAGATTCAGCTTGCTTACGAGATCGATTATGCCGAGGCTAACAATGCCGTTTCCAACGATGACGGCTCCGGCGGTAAGGTTTATACAGACAGATCCTGGAGACTTTACAGTGAGGCTCTTGCAAACGCATATAAGGTAGCTGCTGACCCCAATGCAAAGCAGTCTGCTGTCTCTATTGCAAGACAGGAGCTCTTCAGATCTCAGAACAGACTTAAGGCTTATATCTCACTTGCACGTTATAACGTTCTTGACGTTATGCTCAGGAGAGCTGAAGCAATCCCCGAAGAGGATTACAAGCTCTATACAACAAGCTCAATTGCCGAGTTCAAGGCTGCTTATGCTGAGGCTCTTTCAATCGACCGAGACTACGACCTTGACGATCAGTACATCGTTGACGAAACAGCAACAAGACTTGGTGACGCTCTCAACAATCTTGAGTTCTGGGAGCTCAACTATGAGCTTGGTGCAGATATCGTTATCGACGATGTTGTTGCAAGAGATACAACAACAATCCTCAAGTTCCGCGAGTCCAGCGGTGCATCTGTTACAAATGTTAAAGCAACTGTTAACGGCGGTGCAACAATCAGCGAAATGTTTGAGGAAGACGGTTACTACTGCTGGGAAATCGATCCTGCAGGTGCAACTCTCTACTCAGTTATCACTGCAACAATCAAGTTCACACAGCCCTCAACAGGTATGACATACACAGCTTATGCTTATACCTTCGTTTCAGCAGGTGATTACGAAATTAACTTTGACGTAAA
The DNA here is from genome assembly GCA_045631965.1 of Acutalibacteraceae bacterium. Classification (GTDB taxonomy): domain Bacteria; phylum Bacillota; class Clostridia; order Oscillospirales; family Acutalibacteraceae; genus UBA8612. Next base: position 189,998 of record JAZQVR010000008.1, on the reverse strand, counting down.
TACTTGCCAGCCCGGTTACATCCGTAACCAGTATTATCTTGGTGTTTACGGCATCCAGTCCTCTAACTACAACGGCGTTCTTACCTACCATGTCGATCATCAGAACGCAGGCAGTGCAGGCACATTTGCTACAGTTCCCATGGGTACTGTTTATGCTGACCGCAGCCTCTACAGCAACATCTCCGAGCTTCCCGGTCTTATGTTCACAATCACCAAGTATGCTGACTCTTACTCAGGCGGCAACATCGGTTCCGGTGTTTTCAATGGTGTTAATGTTGAAGTAACATCTTCAAACGAAGCAGTTACAGTTGAGCCTTCATCCTACAGCATGACTCTCAACCAGGATGATGCTAAGAACTTCACCTTCTCCGGTAACCTTCCTGCACCCGGTGAGTCCGTAACAACTCTTATTACACCCACAGTTACTGCTACTGCAACAAACGGCGGCTCTACAATTTCTTATCCGAGATTCGAGCTTCGCGTTGTCGCATACGATAAGACAGCTCTTCGCGAGACTGTAAATGCAGCAATTTCTTCCTGCCGTCAGGATTGGTTCTATGCAGGCGGTTGGGATATCTACAAGAAGGACCTTGAGGCAGCAGTTGCTATCCTCAACAACCCGATGGTAACACAGGCTCAGATTGATGAAGCTAACATCAACCTTCTTGAAGCAATCGAATGGCTTGAGTACAAGTCAGCTGATTTCGAAGAGCTTCACAAGCTCATCTCTATTGCAAATTCCCTTAATCCCGATGATTATAAGGATTTCAGTGCTGTAACAGACGTTCTTAAGACAATTGACTTCTCACAGGATGTTCTTCAGCAGTCACTTGTTAACGAAATTATCGACAACCTTAAGGCAGCTATCGATGGTCTTGAGCCTGCTCAGGATCGTATCATCATCCGTTGCTACGATAATTCCGGTCTCCTTCAGCCCTTGACAGTTATTGATGATGAGGGCAACGAGGTTCCGCAGGTTGTTCTTCTTAACACAGATACCATCTACGGTGATATCGGTGAAAAGGTTATCGTTAACGTTCCCGAGATTATGGGTTACAAGTCACAGGATAAATCACAGCTTGTAACAATCACAAAGGGCGGCGTTGTTGTTGAGTTCTACTATGCACCCGATGTATACAGAGTTATCTTCAATGCAAACGGTGGTACAGTTGATCCCACAACAGCTAACGTAACATACGGCAGCACATATGCAAATCTTCCCGTACCCACTCGTGAAGGCTATGAGTTTGTTGGCTGGTACAACAAGCTTTCAGGCGGTATCAAGGTTGACGAAACTGTTAAGGTTACAACAGGCTACTACAGCACACTCTATGCTCGCTGGTCAAGAATCAAGAACAACACAGATGTTGAAACAGATTCTGTAGCAGATTCCGTAACAGATAACAACACAATCGAGACACCCGTAACAACCCAGACGCTCTTTGCAAAGGTACTGGCTATCCTTTCACAGGTATTCGGATTTATCTTCTCAAACGTTTTCGGTATAGGTTAAGATTTACCTCAGAAATCACTTCAAAAATCTAAACGTATAATAGGGGAATATGCAAATGAAACTTAAAAAATTTATAAGCTTTCTGCTTGCATTGACACTTGTAGCAACTACTCTCGCTTGCGGTATCGTAGTAGCCGATGCCGCAAGCTACAACGGATCAGTTCTTCAGTATATGCTCGACAATCACGACTCCTTCCCGGAGGCAAGATATACCCCCGAGTCATATGCTATATATACTGCTGCGTTGTCTAATGCACAAAGTGTCGCTGCAAATCCGTCAGCAACTGCTGACGAAATCAATAATGCTGTTTCTGCACTTGCAGGTGCAGAGGCAGGTCTTACCATTATCAATGCAGAGTACAAGTCTGCTATTGATGTCAGAGTAGCAAGCTCTGTAGTAAGCGGTAAGAGCGTTACAATCGCATTCAAGGATGTTGCTTCCAACGAGCTTTCCAACATCACTCTTGAAGTTACAAATGCTGTTGTTGCTGCTGAGTTTACTCTCGAGGCAGACGGCTACTACTATGCAACTGTTACTTCAACAGGTGCAACAGGTGATGTTATCACCGCTGTAATCACATATGACTGTCTCGGTGCAACATACACATCATATGTCAATGTTCTCACTTGCGCTGAAGGCGAGCATACAGCTATCAAGACACAGCTTGGTGCTCTTATCGCAAGAGAAACTGCAAAGAACAGACAGGCTTCAAAATATAGCGGCGGTTTCTCAACATATACTTCAGTTATGAAGAACGCACTTGAGGTTTATGCTAACCCCAGTGCTACACAGTCAAGAGTTCAGCGTGCTATCGAAAATATCGGTATGGCTATTAACTCACTTGTCAGTGCTTATGCTGATTACTCAAGAATATACGCTCTTGTAGCTTATATCAATGAGCTTAATCCCGACAACTACAACTCTTTTGCTGATGTAACAAACGCTATTGCTCTTGTTCAGTATGACCTTCCTGCTGAAAGACAGTCCGCTGTTGACCAGATGGCCGACAACATTCAGACTGCAATCGACGGTCTTACTCTCAAGATGTCAAGATACACAATCCTTTGTGTAACTCCTGATGAAACTCAGGAAAGCGGTTACCGCGTACTCAGCTCACAGATTTACGACGGTACAAGAACATATGTCGTTCGTGCTACTGCTCCGGTTCATCCCGGTTATGAGCCCGACGTTCAGTATCAGACAGTTACTCTTACTCAGGACGAGCAGACTGTAACATTCGTCTACACACCCGTTATCTATTATGCATACTTCAATGCTAACGGCGGTACAGTAGATGTTACTTCCAAGCAGCTCGCATACGGTGCAGAGTACGGCGAGCTTCCCGTTGCAACAAGAGACGGTTATACCTTCCTTGGTTGGTTCTCCGACGCAACAGGCGGCGAGCAGATTATTCCCGATACTGTCGTTACAATCAACTATGTTGAAAATCTCTACGCTCACTGGAGCGATATTGAGAAGTATACCTTCAAGTTCGATTCAGGTCTCGGTTCAGCTTGTGCTCCTCTTACAGCTGTTTACGGTGCAGAGATCGAAATGCCCGTTCCCTACAGATTCGGTTACAGCTTCACAGGTTGGTTCTATGACGCAGCTTGCACACAGCCTGCATCTTACACAGTAATGCCTGACCTTGGTGAAACAGGTACAGAAGTAACTGTTTACGCAGGTTGGACAGAGAAGGTTTATGATATTACACTTGATCCCGGTGAGAATGGTGTAGTTGCTGATACAAGCTATACAGTAAAATTCGGTACAGCTTACGGCGATCTTCCCACTCCCACAAAGGATGGTCACACATTCATCGGCTGGTTCACACAGCCTGAGGGTGGCGAGCAGGTTACATCCGGTGTTCTTGTAGAAACTGATGTTGTGCATACACTCTATGCACATTATTCAGTCAACACCTACACACTTTACTTCAACACAGACGGCGGTACAGAAATTGAGGCTATCACAGCTCCTTACGGTACACCTATCAATGTTGAAGATCCTGTTAAGGAGAACTATCTCTTCGCAGGCTGGACTCTCAACGGTGAGGCTTATGATCTCAAGACAATGCCTTCAGGTAACGTAACACTTAAGGCAGTTTGGGAGCTCAATACTGTATGTAACTACTACCTTGATGCATACAAGACAATCAACGGCAAGCGTGTTCCCGCTACATCAATCAAGGCAGGCGACACAATTGAGGTTGAGGTAAGTATCAAGACAAACTATATCGCAGGTCAGGGTATCTTCGGTATTATGTTCGATAAGCGAGTATTCTCACTTGCAGCTATCACATCTTCATGTAAGGCAAACACAACATCCGATTATATCAAGTCTCTTGGTAACACAAGAATTACCGGTGCTAACAACTTTACATCAGGTTGGGCTGGTAAGTTCGAGGATGGTGTGCCGATCGCTGAAGAAAACATCCAGTGTGCCCGTATCACAACCGGTGCAAGTGCAACAGCACTCAGCAAGAATCCCGTTGTTGTCAGCGAAAAGACTCACGTCTTCACAATGACTCTTACAGTTAACAAGTCAATCGATGCTTCCGTAACAGAAGGTCTCATCTTTATTGACCAGAGAATGTGTAAGTCACCTGACAACAGTGCAACTTCTGTTCCCACATCTGTTGCTGCTCTTACTTACAACGAGTCAACCGAAAAGTATGTTGCTGATACAGTTAACCTCGTTCCCGAGCTTTCCAACGCAACAGTTGCTCTTGATATCGCAGCTACAGACTGTGAGCTTGCTCCTGTTGACGGCTCAACAACAGTTGTTGAAACAAAGAAGAGAATAGTTTACGGTCTTGCAGAAGAGCTTACACTTGATTCCTTCAAGACTGACTATGCTGAGGTTATCGGCACTGGTACTATTCAGTGTGAGGATTCCGTACTTGGTACAGGCTCTGTTATCAAGGTTATGGATGGCACAACTTGCCGCCTCGAGTACACAGTAGTTATCTACGGTGATATCGACGGTAACGGTACTGTTGATGCTAACGACTCGTTCCTTGTAACAATGATTGCCAACGGTATGCTTTCACTCGATAAGCTCAATGAGTACGAGAAGATGGCTGCCGACCCGAACCATGACGGTGTAATCAATGCTACTGACGCAACATTGCTTGGCGATGCAGCTCTCCTTAAAGAGGTTGTTAACCAGGTTGGTTAATCGTTTAGTTCGAGTTTTTTGAAACATAAAAATTGCCGTCCGGCGAAAACCGGGCGGCTTTTTTTCAAGAGGGTGTTACTTATGGCACAAGTTTTTTTTGAAAATGCAGCAGGGGAAAGCTACAGAGAAATGAGCAGTGCGGCACACTCCTTGCTTAAACGTGAGCTTGCACATTATTTGATGATGGATGTTGACGATATAGTTATTGCTAAAGATGAAAAAGGCTGCCCCTATATAGCCGGCAAAGATAATCTTTTTATCAGCCTCAGTCACAGTAAGGGTTTAGTTATGTGTGCTTTTTCTGATAATAAAGTAGGCATCGATGTTGAGTTGGCTAAAAAGCGGCGTAAATCTGTCGAAATCCGTGTATTTACCGATGGCGAGATATCCTTGGTTGACAATGCCGAGGATGAAGATAAGGCGTTTTTTACGCTATGGACGCTGAAGGAGAGTTATCTTAAGGCAATAGGTACAGGCTTTGCGGATAATGCCAAAAACATTGAGTTTTATTCGCTTGTGTCACCAATTGAATCTAATAAACCCGAATACAGTTTCACGGTAGGGGAGCGCGACGGCTTTGTTTATTCCGTATGCGAAAAAAAGTTCACTTAAAAAGTATATAAATATAAAAATATTGTTGAATTTTTTTTGTTTATATGTTAGATTGTATATAACCAGAATATAGGAGGCTTTTGCAGTATGAGTAAAAAAACGGTATTCCTGACCGGTGCTTCAGGCAATATGGGTTGGGAAGGTTTCAAGCAGCTGTACGCCAAGAAGAATCAGTTCAATATTGTTGTTCTTCTTCGTGACAGCGAGAAAAACAGAGAAAAGTTCGCGCCCTACATGAACGATCCTTCTGTCAGAATCGTATGGGGTGACCTCAAGAAGTATGAGAGCGTTCTCGAATGTGTAAACGGTTCAGATTATGTTCTTCACGTTGGCGGTATGGTTTCTCCCTCTGCTGACTATCTCCCGATTGCTACAATCAAAACAAACGTTGGCGCTGCACAGAACATCGTTAAGGCTGTCAAGGCTCAGCCCGATCCCGATGCAGTCAAGGTTGTTTACATAGGTACTGTTGCTGAAACAGGTGAGCGTGACGACCCGATTCACTGGGCACGTACAGGCGACCCCATCAAAATCAGCGTTTACGACCACTATGCAACAAGTAAGGTTATTGCTGAGTCTGTTTTCGCAGAGTCAGGTCTTAAGTACTGGGTATCTCTCCGTCAGTCAGGTATCCTTTACCCCGAAATCCTCAAGAATATGGAGCCCATTATGTACCACGTTGTTATCAACGGTGTTCTTGAGTGGGCAACTGTTGAAGACTCCGGTCGTCTTCTCGTAAACGTTTGTGGTGACGACGTTCCCGAAGAGTTCTGGAGAAGATTCTACAACATCGGTTCCGGTGCTCAGTACAGAATCACAAATATGGAGTTTGAAGAGCTCCTCCTCGGTAAGGCTGGTCTCGGTCTTGGCGATCCCAAGAAGCTGTTCGATCCCGATTGGTTCATCACACGTAACTTCCACGGTCAGTGGTATCTCGACTCTGACGTTCTTGAGAGCTATCTCCACTTCCGTGCTAATATGCCCATCAAGGATTACTTCAAGAGCATGATGGATCGCGTTGAGTGGTTCTACAAGCTTGCATTCCTTGCAAAGCCCTTCGCATTTGCTGTTAAGCCCTTTATGAAGAAGATTGCCAAGACTCCCGTTTACGGTACACTCTGGTGGAGAGAAAATAAGGTTGCTCCCAGAATCAACGCTTATGTCGGTTCAATGGAGAAGTGGAACGCTATCGGTTCCGACTGGAGCAAGGTTAAGGTTTACCGTCCCAACGATGATCCTGCAAAGGCTCTCGTTCTCGACCACGGCTATGATGAGACAAAGCCCTTCGATTCTCTTACTCTTGAGGATCTTCAGAAGGCTGCTGAGTTCCGCGGCGGTAAGTGCCTTGCAACTGAGCTTGTCGATATGTACACACCCATCGAGTGGGAGTGTGCACACGGCCACAAGTTTATGATGAGCCCCAACCTTGTTCTCCGCGGCGGTCACTGGTGTCCCGAAGAGCTTCCCTCATCACTTGAGAAGGCAGAGCAGAAGAAGTTCCGCTGGGCATACGATGACGAAGCAAAGGTCAACCCCTTCTTCGCTCAGGTTTGGTATCCGCTCCACGATAAGGATGAGAACAACGTCTACACCGAAGAAATCTATGCAGATTTCAAGGAGTACAAGAAATAAGTCGACAAGGTCGACAACAAATACCTCAATAAAGTTGAGACAAAGAGTTGATGTGATAAATCGAGATAGGTTTGTTACATAATTCTAAACGTCGACAAGGTCGACAACAAATACCTCAATTAAGTTGAGACAAAGAGTTGATGCGATAAAACGAGAAACGTTTGTTGCCTGAACTTGATTTAAAACCGAACAGCACAGTTCATTTATTGAGCTGTGCTGTTTTTTGTCGCAATGCTTCAAATATAAAAAAACTATGAATGAATTTGTAAAATATTAACAAACTTTTAATAAAATAAAACAAAATATTGAATTGCAATTTAAATATTGGTATAATGTGGTTATAAACTAAAGGGAATAAATGAAAAAGAAACAAAAAAGGGGAGTAAAAAATGTCACTGGGAAGTAAGATTGAAAATCTGAAGATTATGAGCGGTGCAGGTCTGCCGGTGCCGCAGTTTGAGGCTTTTTCGTTTGATGAGTTGGTGCCCGACCGAAGCAAAATAAAGCACGTTCTTGCTTGGGCTGTAGGCAAAAGTACAGCAGAAAAAAGTGAACTTCTCAAAGCTGCCGTCAAGGAGAGTGTTTGTGTCAACCGCGATATAAAGCTTGACGGTGAGCTTTTTTCTGTCCGTTCATCATCGGGTGTTGAGGATTCGGCTGACAACAGCTTTGCAGGTCAGTTTGATACCTTTCTCAATGTACCTCGCGGTGAAATCAAGGACAGAATAGTTGACTGCGTCTGCTCGCTTTATAACGAAAACGTACTCGACTATATGAATAAAGCTGACCTTGATATAAATAATCTCGAGATGAACGTTATCGTACAGCGTATGGTCAATTCCGAGGTTTCGGGTATTGTCTTTACCGCCAATCCGCAGGGCATACTCAATGAGTGCGTAATCGTAGCAGGCAGGGGACTTGGCGAAAACGTTGTGTCCGACAGAATAGATACAACTTCCTATTATTACTCGCTGACTGACGATATTTATTACTACGACGGTAAAGAGGATCTGCTCAGTGACTATATGGTGCACCGTATTATTGATACAGCTAAGCTTATCTGTGCGAATTTCGGCGACTATATGGATATTGAGTACGCTATCGAGAACGATGAACTTTATATTCTCCAGGCTCGTCCGATTACAACTCTTGATGATAAAAATCAGCTTCTTTTCGACAACAGCAATATCGTCGAAAGCTATCCGGGTTTAAGCTCTCCGCTTACAGTTTCTTTTGTTGAGATGGTTTTTGCAGGTGTTTTCAAGGACGCAGGCCGCCGTCTGCTTCACAATGAGCGTGAGCTTAAAAAGCACTACGATATACTTGAAAACACCGTCGGCACTGTTAACGGCAGGATTTATTACAATCTCAACAGCTGGTATGGCGCTATGAAGTTTCTGCCTTTCAGTAAAAAGATAACTGCAGTATGGCAGGAGCTTGTAGGCGTTAAGTATAAAGAGTACGATGACAGTGCAAATAAAATAAACCCGATTGTTAAGGCTTCGGTTTATTTCAATACGGTTGCGGAGCTTCTTTGCACACCCCGTAATATGAAGAAGCTTAACGAGCGTTTTATAGAAATTAAAAACTATGTTTATTCCCGTTTTGAAGAGGATATGTCAGCACCTGAAATTCTTGAGCTTTTTGATAAGATTCAGGATAAGCTGCTCTCTTGTTGGGGTATAACTCTTCTCAATGATACGTACGCTTTCATTTTCACAGGTCTGCTTAAGAGCCACCTCAAATCAAAGTACGATAATCACGAGGAGATTGCAAACAGCTATATTTCGGGTATATCAAATATCGAGAGTATGAAGCCTGTAAAAGCAATGATTAAAATTGCTCTCGAGCGCGAGAATATGACCGAAGAGGAATATGCAAAGCGCAGGAAGGCGTATATCGACGTATACGGCGACAGATGCCTCGAAGAGCTTAAGCTTGAGACAGAGACCTTCCGTACCAAAGTCGAGCTTTTTGACAGTAAAATAAGCGAATTTGAGCAGGATAAGGAAAAGCTTGCAGCGTTGCTTGAAAGTCAGGGCGATGAAAAGCCGCCTCTCAAGCGTGATCCGATTACAAACTTCTTAAGTAAACGCTGTATGCTCGGTATTGGTAACAGAGAAATTCAGCGTCTTAACCGCAGCCGTATCTTCGGTATGGTGCGTGAGGCCGTGTTAAGGCTTGGCGGTATATATGCAAAAGCAGGCTATATAAACGAAACGAGAGATGTATTTTATCTCACACTTGACGAGGTCTATTCGCTGGCTGAAACACCTTGCGATATGCGTGACACGGTACAGAGACGCAAAGAAAAATACGAGATGTTTGCACTTCTTCCTGCTTATTCACGTATTGTCTTTGCTTCAAAGCCTTTTGATAAAAACCACCGCAGTATCAATATGACGTCTATGTATTCATCAAAGGATGAAATGCTCGGCGTGCCTTGCTCAAACGGTGTGGTAGAGGGTGAGGCCTGTGTTGTAACCGACGTCAAGCAGGTGAGAAGCGTTAAAGATAAAATCCTCATCACCAAAATGACAGACCCCGGTTGGGTATTCCTGCTTGCCGAGGCAAAGGGTGTAGTCAGCGAAAAAGGCTCGCTTCTTTCGCATACCGCTATTATCTCGCGTGAGCTCGGTATACCTGCCGTAGTCGGTATCGAAGGACTTATGTCAACCGTCAAAAGCGGCGATATAGTACGTCTCGACGGCTCAACAGGTGTAGTTAAAATTATCCGCAGAGCGTGATTTATGTAAAGGAGTTGGTACAATGATTAATAAATTGTCAGCTTTAATTCTGTGTGGTTTGATTATTCTTTGTTTTGCATCTTGCGGTAAGGATAATGCAAACGACACTCCGACAAGTGAATCCGCAAGTACATACGAAGAAAACAAAATAACCGCTGAACCGACTACCGAACTGACTACCGTTGCCGAAAACGAAACAACCACCGAGCAGCCGACTACCGGTATCGTAAGTGATCCGAATAAACCGATTGTTGATGTTGGAGGTGATACAGATTCCGATTCGGTTTTTGATACCAATAATATTGCGCGTATTACTTTCTATGCATATTACGGTTACGGAAAGGGCAGTGATGTTCCTGTCGAAAATATGTTAGAAATTACAAAGTGGCTCGGAACGTTTACCATTGATAAAAAAACAGAAGATACGCCCCCTCCCGGCACAAATACTTGCCGTGTGGAAATAGAGTACCTTGACGGAACTGTAGTAAAAGAAGGTCTTGATACTATATCGATTGAAGGAGTTACATACTACCTTAAACATGCCGCCAACCCCGATTGTTTTAGCGAAATTATCTCGAAAACAAGTATTTAGTAAAATATCCGAAACAGCAAATGCTCTGAATCTGTAGTAACAATGACAACGTAGGGAACGGTCTTTGACCGTTCCGCCGAAAAATGAATTCGGGCTACCACACAGGGTTGCCCCTACGATAGTTAATTAACAAAAGGAGGAAAAACAATGAACAAAAAGTTTAAGAAAATTATGTCCGTAATCCTTTGTGCGGTGCTTCTTTTCACTACCGCAAGTGTAGCCTTTGCAGCGGAGGAGAGCAGAAAGGTTATCGATAGCGGCTACTGCGGTGCCGAAGGAGAAAACCTCACGTGGACTCTCTATGAAGACGGCGAGCTCGTCATCAGCGGCGAGGGTGAGATGGATTGGTATTATCGTAGTTTAAAAAAATCCCCTTGGTATGATTATTTTGAAGACATTTATATTATAACGGTTGAAGAAGGTGTTACCGAAATAGGATATTGTGCTTTTGTAAGTGACTTTGAGACGGAATATTGTAAAATCAATTTGCCCAAAAGCTTACAGTTTATTGAGGGTAGTTTGTTCTACGATATAGAAGGTACCAGAGTTCCCGGTCAGCACCTCGCTTACTGTTATGCAGGCAGTAAAGAAGATTGGAAGAATGTAAAACAAAAAGATTGTAATATCAGACTTAAGGATACCGGAAGCGGTATGGAATGCAGAATCGAATATGCCGGCGAAAGGTTTCCTGCTTTCCCTGAGTCTAAGTATTCAAAGCTTTATTTTAACGGTGAAGAGCCTGAAACTTTTTGCGAGCTTGTTGAGGATAAAGAGTTAGGATTCGATTACGTAGCACATTATTATTCTCCTGATGCAAGGGCAGAAAAAATACTGTGGTACCGAGTACATAACGGCAAGGATAAAAAGGTTGCCCAGATGAATGTCGGCGAATATGACGTAAAAGAGTTTTTGGTAAGTACAACAAAAGCGGGTCAGCATTTTTTAAGAGCTGATGTTGTTGACGGTGACGGTAACGTTATTGTTTCATCTGAGGAGATTTTAATTGCTGATGTACCTGCTCTTTCAACAAGAATCAAGACATACTTTACAATACTGTATAACGAGTTGTATTTTGCGTTTTTTCTTTTTGTGAAAGTGCCTGCAATGGCAATCCCGGAACTTATAAAAGAGTTTTTTGCAGGAGAGCTTTTTAAATAACAGCAATAAAGCGGAATAATAAAACGAGCGATGAAACTTAACCGTTTCATCGCTCGTTTTACGTTAATCTATTCGGTTTGTCATTCCGAGCTTACGCAAAAATTCAACCGTAGGGGCGCCCATCGGGCGTCCGTTTTTTGTTGCCATATCGCTTTTACGGCGGACGGCCAATGGCCGCCCCTACGAAATGATATATAAATTGATATGATGTAACCTATCTCGTTTTATCAATATCCTTGGAGATATCCCTTTTATTGAGGTATTGCGACTAAGGCACTTAGTGCTTGAAGTGGCGCATACCGCAGAATACCATTGCGATACCTGCCTCGTTACAAGCCTTGATTGAATCCTCATCACGGATTGAGCCGCCCGGCTGAATGATAGCTGTGATACCTGCTGCCTGAGCTGCCTTTACACAGTCATCAAACGGGAAGAATGCGTCACTGCCCATAACGCTTCCCTTTGCCTTGTCACCTGCGTACTTGATAGCAAGCTCAAGTGCTGTGATACGGTTTGTCTGGCCGGGGCCGATACCTGTTGTAGCGTTATCCTTTGCGAGTGCAATGCCGTTGGATTTGGTGTGCTTTACAACCTTCCATACGAACATAAGCTGCTTCATTTCTTCCTCTGTGGGCTTTCTGTCTGTAACACAAACGATGTCCTCTTCATTGAGAAGCTCTGTGTCAAGCTCCTGAACAAGCAGACCGCCTGCAACCTTTTTCATATCAACAAGACCCTTCTTGTTGGAATCTGCAAGGTTGGGAAGCTCAAGAAGACGGATGTTCTTCTTAGCTGTGAGAATCTCGAGAGCCTTCTCGGAGAACTTGGGAGCAATGATGATCTCAAGGAAAATCTTTGCAAGCTCGTTAGCTGTTTCCTCGTCAACCTCTCTGTTGAGTGCAACGATACCGCCGAAGATTGAAACAGGGTCAGCATTGTATGCGTTGAGATATGCCTCGTGAATTGTCTTGCCGATACCGACACCGCAGGGGTTAGCGTGCTTGACACCGACTGCAACGGGCTCATCAAAGCCGAATTCCTTGATGATATCAAGTGCACCGTTAGCGTCGTTGATGTTGTTGTAGCTGAGCTCTTTACCGTGAAGCTGCTTTGCGGCGGAAAGAACGTTGTCAGCTGCACCGACCTCGGTGTAGAAAGCTGCCTTCTGGTGCGGATTCTCGCCGTAGCGCATATCCTGAACCTTCTCGAAGGTCATTGTGAAGCAGTTTGCAAACGGATCTTCGCCGCGCTGCTTTCTGAGGTATGTGTTGATCATTGAGTCGTAGTTTGCTGTGTGCTCAAATACCTTGCCTGCAAGCTTGAACTTAGTCTCCTTGCCGGGTGCACCGTTAGCCTTGTACTCCTCGATAACAGTTGCATAGTCAGCAGGGTCAACAATAACTGCAACGTCCTGCCAGTTTTTAGCAGCTGCACGAATCATTGTCGGGCCGCCGATGTCGATATTCTCGATAGCGTCCTCAAGTGTAACGTCGGGCTTGAGGATTGTCTGCTTGAAGGGGTAAAGGTTGATTGCAACAACGTCAATAGGTGTAACCTCAAGCTTTTCAAGCTGCTCCATATGCTCTGCGTTTGAACGCATTGCAAGGATACCTGCGTGTACCATCGGGTGGAGAGTCTTAACTCTGCCGTCAAGACACTCGGGGAAGCCTGTGATATCGGAAACCTGTGTGCAGGGGATACCTGCATCTGCAACAGCCTTTGCTGTGCCGCCTGTGGAAACTATTTCAAAGCCGAGCTCGTAAAGCTCTTTTGCAAATTCAATAATACCTGTCTTGTCTGATACACTGAGAAGTGCTCTTTTTTTCATTTTTGTTGCCTCCTGAATTACTTTCTTTCTTCACACAGCTTTGCAACTGCTGCGGGGAGTATTTTCCACTCTGCCTGCTCCATAACTCTTCGCTGGAGAATTTCGGGTGTGTCGCCGTCGAGCACATCTACCGCTTTCTGTGCGATGATTCTGCCGCCGTCGGGGATTTCGTTTACAAAGTGCACTGTAGCACCCGTAACCTTGACACCTTTCTCAAGAGCCGCCTCGTGCACCTTAAGGCCGTAGAAGCCTTTGCCGCAGAAAGAGGGGATGAGAGCAGGGTGAACGTTTATAATCTTTTCGGGATATTTTTCAATTATCTTTTCGCTGAGGATTGTCATAAAGCCTGCAAGGACTATAAGGTCAGCCTTTGCTTCTTCAAGCTCAGCCAAAAGTGCGGTTTCAAATTCCTCCGCTGTCTTGCCTTTGCGCTCAACAACAACGCCTTGTACGCCTGCATTCTTTGCACGCTCAAGTGCATAAGCACCTGTGGCGCTTGAAATTACGCGTACAAACTGACCGTCGGGAATCTGACCTGCTGCTTTGGCATCAAGCAAAGCCTGCAGGTTAGTGCCGCCGCCTGATACAAGAACAACTATGTTCAGCATATGTCAACACCCTTGTCACCCTTGACAACTTCACCGATGATGTGTGCCTTTTCACCGATTGCGTTTACTGCTCTTACAGCCTCGTCAGCTTTGTCAGCAGAAACTGCAACGCAAAGACCTACACCCATATTGAAGGTGTTGAACATATCTCTCTCGGGGATACCCTCGGAAGCGAGGAGATTGAAGATGGGCTTTACGGGAACAGCCTTGCGCTCAACCTTTGCACGAAGGTCGTTGCCGCTGAACATTCTCGGAATGTTCTCGTAGAAGCCGCCGCCTGTGATGTGGGATATACCGTGAATCTTGCAAACATCCTTGATAGCGGAGATTGTCTTGACATAAATCTTTGTGGGAGTGATGAGCTCTTCGCCGAGTGTCTTGCCGAGCTCGTCAACATAGATTGAAAGTCTTTCGGGAGAAACGTTGAAAGCCTTTCTTACAAGTGAGAAACCGTTTGAGTGAACACCTGATGACTCAACACCGATAAGCACGTCACCTGCGGCAATATTCTTGCCGTCGATAATGTCTTTTCTGTCTGCAAGGCCTACGCAGAAGCCTGCAAGGTCGTATTCGTCGTTTGTGTAGATGCCGGGCATCTCTGCTGTTTCGCCGCCTACAAGTGCACAGCCTGCCTGTACACAACCGTCAGCAACACCGCTTACAATTGCTGCAACCTTTTCGGGGATGTTCTTTGCAACGGAAATATAATCGAGGAAAAAAAGGGGCTTTGCACCTGAACAAGCAACGTCGTTTGCACACATTGCAACGCAGTCGATACCGACTGTGTTGTGAATATCCATCATAAATGCAATCTTGAGCTTTGTACCTACACCGTCTGTACCTGAAACAAGTACGGGCTCTGTAATGCCTGTGAGGTTGGGGATGAACATACCGCCGAAGCCGCCGATTTCATCAGCAACACCGGGTACTCTTGTACGCTCAACGTGCTCTTTCATAAGCTTTACGGCTTCGTAACCTTTAGTTACGTCAACGCCTGCTTCTTTGTAGCTGTTTGAATAACTTTCCATTTTGAAGCTCTCCTTTATGTTTAGTTGATTTTTTTACTGTATTTATCAACGAAGTTTTCACCTGTAACATCTACGGGGTATTCGCCCGTGAAGCAGGCACTGCAGAACTCTACTTTAGAGTTTTCTGCAACCTTCATCATTGATTCGCGGCTGAGGTAACCGAGTGAGTCGGCACCGATGAAACGGCATATCTCGTCAATGTCGAGCTTGCAGGCAATCAGCTTGTCCTTCGAGCTGATGTCTGTGCCGAAGTAACAGGGGTTGATGAACGGGGGAGATGAGATTCGCATATGAATTTCTTTTGCACCCGCATCCCTGAGCTTTTTGATGAGCTTTGCACAGGTGGTACCGCGTACGATTGAGTCGTCAACGAGTACAATTCTTTTGCCCTCCAATTCGTTACCGAGGGGATTGAGCTTAATCTGAACGGAGCGCTCACGCTGCCTTTGCGTGGTCTGTATGAATGTTCTGCCGATATAGCGGTTTTTGATGAGTCCTATACCGAAAGGAATGCCTGACTGATTTGCGTAGCCTATGGCGGCATCGATTCCGGAATCGGGTACACCTACAACAATATCAGCTTCTACCGGATGCTCTATTGCAAGGAATTTACCTGCATTTTGTCTTGAACGGTGTACGCTTGCACCGTCAATAACCGAATCGGGTCGGGCGAGGTAAACGTGCTCGAATATACACATCGATGTTTTCTGACCGCAGTTGTCTTTGTTGCTGTATACTGCGTCTTCGGTTATGACGAGTATTTCGCCCGGCTCAATATCACGAATTACTTCGCCGCCGATGCTCTGTATTGCACAGGATTCGGAAGCGATAACGTATGAGTTACCGAGCTTGCCGTAGCATAAGGGACGGAAGCCCTTGGGGTCGCGTACTGCTATGAGCTTTTTGGGTGACATAATGATGAATGAGTATGCACCTTCAAGTTCACCCATTGCTTTTGAAATAGCCTTTTCGATGTTTTCTGTCTGCAGTCTGTGGCGTACAATAAGGTGTACTATCATTTCGGCATTACTGTTTGTCTGGAAAACAGAGCCGCTGAGCTCAAGGTTTTTTCTGAGCTTTGCCGTGCTTACAAGGCTGCCGTTATTTGCTATTGAAATTGAGCCTTTGGCATAGCTCATAACCATAGGCTGTGAGTTTATTTCGTCTTCCTCACCCTGAGCGGAGTAGCGTACGTGGCCGATTGCTACGTTGCCCTTACCTGAGGCGGTGAGTGAAGCGAGCTTGTCCTTATTGAATACATCAGGTACTGTGCCAGGCTCTGTGATGCAATCAACCGTGTCGCCGTTTCTTACGGCAATACCGCAGCTTACCTGACCGCGGTGCTGAAGTGCATAAAGAGCAAGGTATGTCTCCTGTGCGGCGTCGTGTTCGAGGTTTCGGTTGAATATACCGAATACGCCGCACTCCTCGTGAATTGACATAGTGAGTTTACCTCCCTTTATCAGAGTGAAGCAACTTGAGCGGCGAGAGCGGCATCTTTTTCGAGTACCTTTTCAGCCATATCTTTCTTCATCTTTTCAAGAGCCTCGGCAAGTGCAGGCTCACTGAGTGCGAGCATCTGTACAGCGAGAATAGCTGCGTTTTCTGCACCGTCAATAGCTACTGTTGCAACAGGGATACCTGCAGGCATCTGTACGGTTGCAAGAAGTGCATCAAGTCCGTCAAGTGTAGAGGATTTAACTGGTATACCGATAACGGGCAGAGTTGTGTGAGCGGCAAGCACACCGCCAAGGTGAGCTGCTTTGCCTGCGGCGGCGATGATTACACCGAAGCCGTTAGCTGTTGCGTTTTTTGAAAATTCTGCGGCTGCATCGGGAGTTCTGTGAGCGGACATAACGTGTGCCTCGCACTCAACACCAAACTCACGGAGCTTTTTGATGGCTTTGCCGACTACCGGCAGGTCGCTGTCGCTACCCATAACGATTGCTACTTTCTTCATAACAATGCACCTCTTGATTCAAAAGATTAAGGCTGTCGCACTTTTACAGAGCAACAGCCGTTTTTTATTTATTGCAGAATTCGAGAATGCAGCAGGGTACGATGGTTTGTTTTGTGTGAAGAAGAAACATAGTTGCCACACCTCTCATTCATTGATAAATACATTCTAAATTATTTGTCGACGGATTTCAAGACTAAAGTTATATATTTTATAAATTCTACATATATATGTATATATTATCGAATATACACTGCATTTTGGTGATTATAACGATATTGCCAAGGAGGGATAGCTGTGAAAAAAATGCTGTTTTTGCCGATTGTTTTATCTGTATTGCTGTTATGTTCGTGTGTGCGTACAGGTCAGAAGGACAGTATAGATTTCATATCGTCAATGTTAAAAGCAGGGTACGATTGCCGCGTTGATGAAACCGTAAGCGGTGAAAAACTTAAAGAGAGCTGTTTTATAGGTAATTGTAAGCTTTCGATGTTTTCGGATTCTCAAGGTCGGCTTGTGAATATAACGGTTACATATGCCCAAAAGCAGAGTGAAGGTTTTGAAACACTTGCCAAAGAAGCCGTAAAATCATTCTGCGGCTTTGAGCAGGAGCAGGTTGATGCAGTTTTCAGCATTCTCGGTATCACCGATCCGTTACCGTCTGATACAAAAGGCGTGCGAAGATGCGATACCGAGTGGTACGGATTCGGCTTTACAAGCGATGAGGCAGGGGGTACGCTTGCAGTTGTCAGCTACCGACTTGAGCCTGCAAGCATACCTGATGTTACACTTAATACAACCGTACCGTTCTTATCTGAAAAAGCCTCTTCTTGAGCATCCCCGCGGCGGACCTACGGGCGGAGTAAAGCAAACGAGAATAATGTCATCGCCTATTACGTCAACATCACACCACGGCACACGCAAATCGCTTTCGCAGGCGTAGGGGGCAAACATCCTGCCGCCGCGGCATATTACGAGGTTTACTACCTGACCGTTGCACGCATCTATTTCAACGTCGCATACTCTTCCGAGTCTGCAACCGTCCTTTTTGTTGATTACTTCCTTTGTCCTGAGGTTGGCAATACAGTGCTGCATTCAAAACACCTCCTTTATGTTAAAACAGCACAAAAATATATATGCAAATTTCTACATAAACTTGTTAAGAGAATACTTTAAATTTACAATATATTGTGCTAAACTGTGCATAACATCAAAAACAGGAGGATTATGCTTTGAATTTTTTGCTTGATAAACTTCGTGTCTTTTTGCCGGAGCTTGAGAAGCTCGTTTTTTCTCAGTCTCTGGAATTGACAGATTTTAAATACCTGCCTTACGGATATAAGGGCGTTGCCGAAATGCCGCCTGCTGTTACCGATGAGTGGATTGATTTCGGCAAGTACGACCGCTGGGGTGACGATAAGGATGCTCACGGTTGGTTTTATAAAAAGGTTACTCTGCCCGAGAGTATGAAGGGTAAAACCGTTGAGTTTTACTTTGAAACAGGTGCGTATAACAGAGATGTTGAGCGTGACCCGCAGTTTACCGTTTATGTCAACGGCAAGCTGATGAACGGTTGCGATTCCAACCACCGTTATACTATGCTCAAAGGCTCTGATGAGTACGAGATTTACGTCTATGCTTATACGGGTATGAATACCTGCAGACACAGCATAGTCAGCAACCTTTTTGTAGTGGACGAGCTTTACAAGAATCTCTACTATGATCTTAAAGTGCCTTATGATACACTCTGCGTGCTCAACGAAAACAGCAAGGAGTATGCAGATATCCTTATGCACATCAATACCGCACTTAATATGATTGATATGTGCGTGCCTGGATCAGAACAGTGCAGAGCTACTTCACAGCAGGCTCTCGATTACCTTCGTAATGAGTTCTACGGCAAGTACTGCGGTGAGCAGGATGTCAAGTGTATCTGCATAGGTCATACTCATATCGACGTTGCCTGGCTCTGGACTCTTGACCAGACAAGGGAGAAGGTAGTACGCTCTTTCTCAACCGTTGTTGAGCTTATGAAGCAGTATCCCGAGTATAAGTTTATGTCATCTCAGGCTCAGCTTTACCAGTACCTCAAGGAAGAGGCTCCCGATGTCTATGAGGATGTAAAGCAGCTTGTCAAAGAGGGCAGGTGGGAAGTTGAAGGCGCTATGTGGGTTGAGGCTGACTGTAACCTTACAAGCGGCGAAAGCCTTGTCCGTCAGGTGCTTTTCGGCAAACGCTTCTTCAATAAGGAGTTTGGCGTAGATAACAAAGTGCTCTGGCTGCCCGACGTTTTCGGCTACTCTGCAGCACTTCCGCAGATTCTTCGCAAGAGCGGTGTCGACAAGTTTGTTACATCAAAAATAAGCTGGAACGAAACCAACGTCCTGCCTTACGATACATTTATGTGGAAGGGTATAGATTCTACTGAAATCTTTACTCATTTCCTTACCGCACAGCGTACAGATAAAAATAATAAGAAAGACGGCCACACTACCTATACCGCTATGCTTGAAGCAAGCCAGGTAAAGGGTGCGTGGAACAGATATCAGCAGAAGCATATCAACAACGAGGTTATCATCACCTTCGGCCACGGTGATGGCGGCGGCGGCCCGACTCAGTGGCATCTTGACCACTATGACAGACTCAAGTGCGGTATTCCCTCACTTCCGCAGACTAAGATTGAGTTTGCAGGCGATTTCCTTGAGCGTGTCAAGCAGCGTACGGAGAACAACCCGAAAATGCCTCACTGGGCAGGCGAGCTCTACCTCGAATTCCACAGAGGTACATATACATCCAACGCCTGCAACAAGCGTTACAACAGAAAGTGCGAATTCCTCTATCAGAATATCGAGCTTTTCAGCGAGATTAACCGCCTCTACAACAAGAAGGCATATCCGCAGGAGAAGATCAACGAGGGTTGGGAGTGCATACTTCTCAACCAGTTCCACGATATTATTCCCGGCTCTTCCATCTACCAGGTTTATGAGGAGAGCACAAGGCAGTATGAGGCAATCACCGCAGCAGGTAAAGATATGCTCGGCTCAGCTCAGGCTGATATCGCCGCAAATATCGCTACCGACGGCGGCATAGCCGTATTTAATCCGCTTTCATTTGCAAACAGCGGTGTTGTAGATGTTGAGGGCGAGAAGATTTATGTAACCGATATCCCTGCAAAGGGTTGGAAGGTTGTAAAGGGCAACGAGAGCAAGGGTAACGTTGCCGTCAGCGATAAGAAGCTCGAAAATGAGTTCTTTACCGTTGAGTTTGCCGACGATTATACAATCAGCCGTATTTACGATAAGCGTGTCGGCAGAGAGGTGCTCAAGGCAGGCGAGCGTGCAAACGTTATCGAAGCTTTTGAGGATTTCCCGAGAGAGTACGACGCATGGGAGATTTCCGTATACTATAAAGAAAAGAAGTACGAAATCAACGATGTCAGTGCCGTCGAAATGCTTGACGAGGGCGTGCGCAAAGGCTTCAAGATTACAAGAAAGTTCTATGACTCCGTAATTGAGCAGAAGGTATGGCTCTATGCCGATATCGATAAGATTGACTTTGATACAACCGCAGAGTGGTATCAGGAGCATATCCTTGTCAAAGCCGCATTCCCCGTTGATATCAACGCAGACAAAGCAACTTACGAAATTCAGTTCGGCAGTGTTGAGCGTCCTACTCATACAAACACAAGCTGGGATGCCGCAAAGTTCGAGGTATGTGCACACAAGTTTGCCGACCTTTCCGAGTGTGACTACGGTGTAAGTATCCTCAACGACTGTAAGTACGGGCACGATATACATGACGGTGTAATCAAGCTCACACTTCTCAAGTGTGCAACTCATCCGAGCCCCAAGGCCGATAAGGGTCACCACGAGTTTGTTTATTCACTTCGTCCTCACGCAGGTACATATACTCAGGCAGGTACAGTACAGCTTGCTTACGACCTCAACAACCCGATGTCTGCCGTCAAGCTCGGCAAGCAGGAGGGTGCTCTGCCCGAAAGCTACAGCTTCGTAAGCATATCAGACGAGAACATCGTTATAGATACCGTCAAGAAGGCTGAGGACAGCGACGAAACAATTGTACGTATGTACGAAAGCTGGAATAAGCGCGTAAACGGTGCAAAGCTCACCTTCGGTTTTGATGTAAAATCCGCAGTTCTCTGCGACCTTATGGAGAACGAAATCGAAACTCTTGCAGTTGAGAACAACTCCGTAACCCTCAACGTCAAGCCGTTTGAAATCGTAACGGTTAAAGTTAAGTAAACAGCATAAAAAATAAGCTGCATCCTGCGATGCAGCTTATTTTACTTTATCTCTTGTTCAAGGTTGTTAAATTCTTCCGTATCAAAAAACTCGCCGAGTGTTATATCAAGTCCGTCGCACAGCTTTTTGATAACTACAATCGACACATCTCTGCGTCTTTCGTCGAGCATACTGTAAACCGTTGACGGCGTAACACCCGACAGATTTGCAAGCTCATTAGTCCTGATATTACGCTCTTTGCATATGTCTTTAAATCTTTTTGCAACCATATCCTTGACAGCCATTTTATCTTCACCTCAAGAATATTTTAAAAAAATATTCGCAAATGCGTATACGCACTTGCGTAATTATTGAAAATGTTTTATAATTGACTTAATTCGGAGGTGCGATATGGATAAAGAAAAGTTGTTTGTTTTTATTGTTGCTTTGAGCGTGGCTTTTATGCTTGTCGGCTCAGTATTGGCTGTATTTGGCGGTATAAATGAAAATACCGCCGTCAAGATATCCTGTATCTTAATCGGCGGTGTGCTGTCTGTGTTATCTGCTTTTTGTGCCGTGTTGGCGTTAGGCATCAGAGATGAAAAATAAATAGGAATTTTACTTGTCAAAATCTATTTTGGGAATGGGATAAAGCTTTAATTAACATCGATGTTTAACAGGCTCCCTTGTGTAAAGGGAGCTGTCGAAATCGCTTGCGATTTTGACTGAGGGATTGTGATTATCGATACCAACAACCCCTCCGAGTCGGCTTATGCCGACCCACCTCCCCTTGCACAGGGGAGGCTGACGAAGAGCGGTGTGCTGTCTGTGTTATCTGCTTTTTGTGCCGTGCTGGCACTAATTGTTAGGGATGAATGAAATAATTGCGAATTGCGCATTACGAATTGCGAATTGAATAAACTTTTACGACGTCTCCCTCAAGGTTTTTCCACGTAAATACACCGTTTTCGAGTATCATATATCCGTGGTGGCTGTTTTCTTTCGGGATTGAAACAGAGCCGGGATTGATATAGGTATAGCTTTCGTGTTCGTTGCAGGCAGGCACGTGCGTGTGACCGTGAAGCAGTATGTCACCCTTACTAAGCGGCGGCAGTTTACCCTCGTTATATACGTGTCCGTGGGTTGCGTAAACTGTTGTGTCACCGTCGAAAATCACTGCATAATCGGCAAGCACAGGAAACTGTAATACCATCTGGTCAACCTCTGTGTCGCAGTTGCCGCGTACGCAGAGAATCTCGTCTTTGAGTGCGTTGAGCAGCTCGATTACAGCCTTGGGTGCATAGCCTTCGGGTAAATCATTTCTCGGTCCGTGGTAAAGAATATCGCCGAGAAGAAGCATCTTGTCTGCCTCTTCACGCTTGTATGCACTAATCATTTTACGGCAGTAGAATTCGGAGCCGTGAATATCGGATGCAATAAATAATTTCATTTGGTTAACCTCACTCAATACATTTTTTCATAAACATTATGACTGTGTTCATCATTGCAGGGTCTTCTCTTGTAATCAGCTCGTAATCAATATCGTAGCAAGCGTTGATTTCTTCTTCGCTTGCATTTTTGTTTTTCTTGAGTGCGTTGATTTTTGCAAACGTTTCGTTCATATAAACTTCTGAATCTATTGTCTGATAAACATTGTGGTATCTTGAATCAAAAATAACACTTCTTACGTGCGGCAGATCTTTTGCATTCTCTGCGGCGGAAACAGCAGGGGGGACAAGATGGTCTTCTTTGCCGTGAAGAAGCAGTACAGGTGTCGGCTCTGCGTATGCAAGTGCCTGTGATGAGTGCACCATAGCACGCTTGCCCTCTAATATTCTGAAAGCAAGCTTAAATACGGGCATCAGGAATGAGAGCTTTTCTCCCATTGCCGCACCTATTACCTGGTAGCCGCTGTCAGGTGCACCGAATGTAACCGCGCCGTCAACCTTTATGTCCTCATTACCGAGTGCCTGACATACGGAGTAGCCGCCCCAGGAGTGACCTGCAAGCAGGGTTTTCATATTGCCGAGAGCCTTGTGTGAGCGTGCGAATTTAATTGCCGATACAAGGTCGCTCGGGCCTTGGCAGAAGCTGCCGATTTTATCACCGTCGGAGGCAAAAGTGCCTGTATTATCATAAGCGAGCACTGCAAAGCCGTTTTGTGCCAATGTGTTGATTTCAGTCATGTAGCTGCGGTGGCCACCGCCCATACCGTGTGAGAAAATAATGAGTGCTTCGGGGGCTTGTAACCCTGCTTTTGCGTATATAGCACCGCGGAGTGTCACACCCTTATCATTCTCAAATTCAACAGGTGCCGCCTTAAGCCCTTCAAAATCATCATGTGAAAAGTATTTGAGCCTTTCGTCACCGTCGCAACGCTTGCCGAATACCGTGTTGTACGCAAGGTATGCCAATACAGCCGCAGCTGCAACAACAAGAACAAGCAAAACAAATATGACAGCTAAAATAATAAAAAATGTTTTCATACTCTTTCCTTCTTTATTTCAGATTACTTATAATTATATCATAAATTTTTTACTATCTCAATAATATAACTATGTTTCTTGACAAAATGTTTTGTCGGGTCTAAAATCATTTTAATGAATTGATTTATCAATTCAAATCATGTTGTAATACAACAAATCATGGTGATCAGCCAATTCATGCGAAGCAAATCATTTCATTTTTTATGATTAGTCTGACGGCATAATTTGTGTTTTAGTCAACCGTATTAAGAATACTGCGAGTGATAATATGAAAAAATACAAACCCTATGCAAAAAAATATTGGTACAGCTTTCTGCTCGGGCCGTTTTTTATGGTGCTTGAGGCGTGCGGAGAGTTTATTCTGCCGTACATAAATGCCAATATTATTGACGTAGGTGCGGCTAACGGTGACGTGCCTTATATTATCAGAAACGGTGCGTTTATGGCGTTGATTGCCGTGTTTATGATGATTACGGGTGTGCTCGGCGCAAACTTTGCCGTGCGTGGCTCGGTGCGTCTTGGTGCAGGTGTCAGGGCAGATGTCTTCAGGCAGATTCAGCGGTTTTCTTTCAATAATATCGACGAATTTACTACAGGCTCGCTGATTACGCGTATTACCAACGATATCACTCAGGTGCAGAATTTTTCGCAGACTCTGCTCCGCGGTATGTTCCGCAGTCCTATAATGCTTATCGGTGCACTTGTAATGTCGTTTTTGCTCAATGCAAAGCTGGCAATGGTAATTTTTGTGGTTATGCCGGTGCTTGCCGTAACGATTTTTGCTATTATCAGAGTCGCTTCGCCGAGATATACAAAGATGCAGAAAGCACTTGATACTCTCAACAATAATGTCGGCGAAACCGTAATCAATCAGCGTGTCATAAAGTCCTTTGTCCGTGAAGAGTTTGAAAAGCTGAAGTTTGCAGCGGTCAATACCGACTTGGTCGAAAAGAGTACATCCGCACTTAAAGTAATGCTGTTTATGCAGCCTGTTTCAGCTTTTGCAATAAATGCCGCAACGCTTGGTGTTGTATGGGTTGCAGGTAAGCAGATTATGGTAGGCGACATGGAGCTCGGCACTCTTACAGCCTTTATTACATATCTTTCCCAGGTGCTTACCGCACTCAATTTCCTTGCTAATATAATTCTTCAGGGCACAAGGGCGGCGGCAAGTGACCGACGCATTTCCGAAGTGCTTAATGCCGAAATCGACCTTTCCGACAATAATGCTGCCGCAAAAGAAAAGAAGGTTGAAGGCGGCAGTATCGAGTTTCGCGATGTTTCATTCCGTTACTTCAAAAACAACGAAGAAAAGGTGCTCGACGATATTAATATAAAAATAGAGTCAGGCGAGGTTGTAGGTGTTATCGGCTCAACAGGCAGCGGCAAATCAACGCTCGTTTCGCTTGTTTCAAGGCTTTACGATGCGGATGAGGGCAGTGTGCTTGTAGACGGCACCGATGTGCGTGAATATTCACTCAAAAATCTGCGTGAGGCTGTTGCTGTTGTGCTTCAGAAAAATACTCTGTTTTCAGGCACAGTTGCCGAAAATCTTCGCTGGGGTAACGAAAACGCGAGCGATGAAGAGATGTACCACGCCGCAAAAGTTGCCCAGGCAGACGGCTTTATACGTTCATTCCCCGACGGTTATGATACGTTTATCGGCAGAGGCGGTGCAAACCTTTCGGGCGGTCAGAAACAGCGGCTTTGTATTGCAAGAGCTCTGCTGAAAAGTCCTAAAATTATAATCCTTGATGACTCTACGAGTGCCGTTGATACTGCGACAGATGCTTCAATCCGTAAGGCTTTCCGTGAGGAATTGACAGGCGTTACCAAAATAATAATCGCCCAGCGTATCAACTCCGTTATCGATGCGGATAAAATAATCGTGCTCGACGGCGGCAGGGTAGTGGGCTTCGGCACTCATAAAGACCTTATTGCCGATTGTAAAGAGTACGGCGAAATCTACTATTCGCAGAAGGATAAGGAGGATGAGTGCAATGGATAAAATTAAAGCACAGAGCCTTATCAGGCGTTATTCCTCTTCATCCTCGGTAAAATCCGGCGGCAAAGAGATGGATGTTGCAGGCAGAGGCGGCAGAGAAAACGCAATGCGTGCAGGCGGCAAGCCGAAAAATATGCGCAAAACAGTTTCGCGTCTGTTGAGCTTTCTGTCAAGACAAAAACTTCTGCTTGCAGTTGCACTTTTCTGTTCGATTGTGCAGACGGTTGCTACGCTTGTTGCCTCTTACTTGCTGCGACCGGTAATGAATAAGTTTTTATATTACGATTCGGCAAACCCCGATATTACCGACAGACTCACAGGCCTTGCCAAGGGTGTTGCGGTTATGGCGGCGGTTTATGCTGTTGCGGTGCTTACTCAGTGGCTTCAGCAGAGGCTTATGCTTACGGTTTCACAGCGTACGCTGAAATTAATGAGAAATGAGTTGTATTCCAAGCTTCAGATATTACCTGTGCGTTATTTTGATACTCACCCTGCAGGCGACGTTATGAGCAGGTTTACCAACGATATCGATACCGTTGGCGAAATGCTCAACACAACGCTTATTCAGATTGTTTCGGGTGCAATTACAATTGTCGGCACAATTTTCCTTATGTTTTATACCAACCCGATTCTGGGTGCAATTACCGTTGTTATGACTCCGCTTCTCACATTAGCAAGTAAGCGTATTATTAAAGCGAGCCGCGGTGCATTCGTCCGTCAGCAAAAAACTCTCGGTATGCTCAACGGCTATGCTGAGGAAATGATATCGGGACAGAAGGTAGTCAAGGTTTTTGAGCACGAGGACACTGCTGTTGAGGAGTTTGAGTATCTCAACAGTGAGCTCTGTGAGGCTCAGATTAAAGCACAGTTTAACGCAGGTATTATGGGCCCAGTTACTCATCAGCTTTGCAACGTCTGCTACGGTATAACGGCTTGTATAGGTGCTCTGCTTGTTGTTTATAAAGGCTTTGATATAGGCGGTCTTGCAGTGTCGCTCAACTATACGCGAAGCTTCAACCGCCCCATTAATGAAATCTCAATGCAGATGAATACTGTTTTTTCAGCCCTTGCAGGTGCGGAGCGTGTGTTTGAGGTGCTCGATGAAGAGCCTGAAAAACAGACCTGTGAGCTTGCCGATATCAGCGAAATCAAGGGTCACGTTGAACTCAAAAACGTCAGCTTCGGTTATACTCCCGATGTTACAGTGCTTCACGATATCTCTCTTTACGCAAAGCCGGGTCAGAAAATTGCTTTTGTCGGCTCTACAGGTGCAGGCAAAACTACGGTTACAAATCTGCTCTCGCGTTTTTACGATATAAAGGATGGCACAATTACCGTTGACGGTGTGCCGATTGAGCGGATTGACCGCAAGCTGCTTCGCAGTAATATTGCAATGGTGCTCCAGGATACGCACCTCTTTACGGGTACGGTGCGTGAAAATATCCGCTACGGCAGGCTTGATGCAACGGATGAAGAGGTTATTGAAGCGGCAAAGATTTCTTCTGCCCATTCGTTTATAATGCACCTTAAAAACGGCTATGATACTGTGCTTGAGGGCGACGGAGCCAACCTTTCGCAAGGTCAGCGTCAGCTTCTCAATATAGCGCGTGCAGCAATCAGCCGTGCACCTATACTTATTCTTGACGAGGCTACAAGCTCGGTTGATACGCGTACCGAGCGGCATATTGACGAGGGTATGGATGCGATTATGGAAAACAGAACAACCTTCGTAATTGCCCACAGACTCTCTACAGTGCGTACCGCAAACGCGATTATGGTGCTTGAGCACGGCAGGATTGTCGAGCGCGGCACACACGAGGAGCTTCTTGCTATGGGCGGCAGATATGCCGACCTCTACCACGAAATCGCACAGCTTGATTAACAAAAAGAACCTGCTTCAATTTGAAGCAGGTTCTTTTTGTTAGTTATTTGAATATTTTGAATATGCTGAATGTTGTTTTACGGTAAACTTTGTTGTAAGCGGCTTTTTTGGGATTTTTTACCCAGCCTGCACCTTTCTTACCGTAGCCGGGGATTAATGCTTTTTTTATTTTTCGCTTTGCTTTTCCGGTTGTTCTTGCCTTGATTGAGCGTTTAATCGAAGGCTTTCTCATTCCGAATTTCATTTTAAATCACCTTAATGTAATACGCATTTTTCACAAGCGGTCAATCCGAGTGCTTTAGCATCTGCCAATGAGATTGGGGAGTAAGTTCCGTTTCCGCAAGGATTTTCATAATGATATTTTGAACCTGTTGGAGTTATGTATACCGTAACTCTCGAATCAGGATCTACAGTAGTCGGTGCTTTAGTTGTGGTTGGTTTCGCTGTAGTCGGTGCTTTGGTGGTTGTTGCTTTGGTTGTTGTAGGTGCCTTTGTGGTGGCGGGTTTGGTCGTAGTTGGTTTAACTGTTGTGGTTTCTTTCCTTGTGGTAGCAGGTGCGGTTGTGGATTTAGTTGCAGTAGGTTTTGTTGTTGTAACATCCGCTTTTGTTGTTGTGTTTTTTTCTGATGTGGTTTCTTTTTCCGTTGTTTGTGCTTGAGTTGATGTTGATTTTGTTGTGCTTTCTTTCTGTGTTGTTTGCAAAACAGATTCGGTTTTATTTTCGGCTTTTTCTGTTGTAACTTCTTCAACGGCTGTTGCTTTACTTTCGGTTACGGAGGATTCATCGGCTGGTAAGAAGATAGCAATGCAAAGAATAAGACTCCAAAAAGCGAGAATAATGCTTATCGGAATTTTTATAAATGCTTTCCAATGCGTTTTACTTATCCACATCAATATTATTCCGAGTGGAGGAAGAAAAATAAAAGCAAGTATTATAAACCAAGTCTTTTTGAAAAACGGAGTTTTTTCCATATTTTTGCACATCCTTTTTAGAGTAATGGTTAACTGATATTATAATTTGATATCAAATTGGTGTCAATAATAATTCATAAACTTTTACTTCAAAATGGTAGTATTTTGATATCATTTTTGCGTCGAAAGGATGTTTTACAATGGCAGGTAATTATTATCCTCCTTTTTCCTTGAGAGTTTCCGAAGATCTTCTCGAAAAGATAAAGTATATCGCTTCCAAAAATAAACGCTCTGCAAATAAGGAAATTGAATTTGTCCTTGAGCAGTATGTTGAAAATTACGAAAAATCAAACGGCGAAATAGAAACAGAGCAGTAAAAAAGCGTGGTATCGTATCAGATACCACGCTTTTCCGTTGTTTATGGTTTTGAGTGTTGTTAAAGCAAATCATCAAACAGCTTGATGTTTGATGCCTGGGGCTTGAGCTCGCCCTTTTCGCATTTCTTGACTATTTCAACTATGCGGTCGTTAATCGGTGTGGGTGTGTTTGTCTTTCTGCCCCATTCGCATACAACGCCGTTGATTGCATCAATCTCGCAGGCCTTGCCTTTCTTGAGGTCCTGAAGCATTGACGGCTCAATATCGCGGTGTTTTTTCATAGCAATCGGTACAAGGAAGGTTGAAAATGCACGCTTGATTGCGTTTGTGTAATAAAAGAGAGCTGTTATGTTCTTGCCCTGTACGGGAGCAAACTCTGCACCTGTTGCGTGGCCGACATCGATACATTCTTTCATACATCTTACGGCAACCTTTGCGGCATCCTTGTTTTCGGAAACGTCACCGAATACGCCGCCTACAACAGTGCCGAGACCCGAATATGTAGCGTTGATAAGAAGCTTTGACCAGCGTGCACCGATGAGGTTGTCTTCCTCGTGTACGGGGCACATAAGCTCAAGCAGGTCTTTTACCATTTTGAACTGTTCGTCGGAAATACCGTCCATCTTGCCCATATGGAATGAAAGGCTGTCGGGCTCGCTTGTAAGTGTGCATACGCCCGGCTCGCCGAGTGCGGCACCCCATTCAACAGTACAGCCCATTGTGCGGTTTGCGCCGACAATTTCTGCTATACCGGGCTCAGGCAAGCCGTTCTGAAGGGTTACGATAACACCTTTGTCAGTCAGATGGTCTTTGAGCTTTGTTACAACTTCCTGATTGAAAAGCTGCTTTGTCATAAGCAGTATAACATCATACTGACCTTCCATCTCATCAGGTGTGAGTGCCTTGACAGGTACGTTCATATCAACAGTGCCCTTAATTGTAGCACCCTTTGTGTTGAGCGCCTCAACGTGTGCCTTGTTGCGGTTGATAAGGTCAATCTGACCGCCGTTTTTGGTAATATAAGCACCGAGTACTGTGCCGAGTGAACCTGCACCGTAAATTGCATATCTTCCCATAAATTAACACCTCTTTATTTATTTGAGTTTATTATATCACATTTAACACATAAGTAAAGAATAATATTTCGATAGGGCAGAAGCTTGCCTCTGCCTTGATTAAAGTCCGAGCTCCGAGTAGTTATGAATATATATGTCCGAAATTTTTTCAAGCTCTGCCGTGTCGGGTTCGCTTTCGTCATATATGCCTACAAGGTTGTATCCGCTTGCCTTGACTGTTTTTGCGGCATAGAGTGCATCTTCAAAAACCCAGGTTGTCTCCTTGTCTGTGCCGAGCTCATCGAGTACCGTATCATAAACCTTAGGCTGAGTTTTTGCGGCCCCCACCGTGTAGGTTGAACGGATGACAGAAAAATAGCCGAGCATACCGTATTTTTCAAGCACTGCCTTAAGTGCATATTCTGCCGTAGCTGTTGCAATGCCGATTTTGACACCCTTGGCTTTCAGCTTGTCCAAAAATTCTATGATATCGTTCTTTGGGCAGGCATCAACAAGATATCTGCTTCTGATGTAGTCGAAAAACATCGTGAAAAGCTCGTCGCCGTTTTCTGCAATGCCGAATCTTTCGTTGGAATATCTGAGTGACTCGATAAGTGTCATTCCCTCAAAAGTCTTTTTATCTTCATCGGTAAGGGTGATACCGAGATGCTCAAGGAATGTGAAACGCACACCTCTCCATATATGCATTGAGCTGAAAAGCGTACCGTCAAAGTCAAAAATTGCACCTGTTATTTTCATATAAGGATTCTCCTGTGTTTAAATGCAGTAAATATTTGTATCCCAAAACGAAATATGCGGATGATGCCGCAGGTATATTTCGTATTCAGCATTGACAGAGTTTATCTTGTTTATAAGCTTAAAAATATCCTCGCTTCTGTGGTATGCCGCCATACAAAGCTTCGGCTTGGTTTTCAGTGCGTTTTTTGCACCGTCAAGCATATCGCTTTCAGCACCTTCAATATCAATGTTCAGATATGTGAATTTACCGTATTTTTCAAATATACCGTCAACGCAAATTGCCGTAATCTCTTCTCCCTCAGCCTTTGCCGAAGTACCTCTGCCTTTGTTGCCGTCAAATTTCAGTGTGCAGTCGCAAGACCATACGGCACTGTTTATTGCAGTGGAATTTTTTATGCTTTCGCAGTTGGCAACCAGCTTGTTGAAAGTTCTTTTGTCAGGCTCAACCGCTACGATTTTATCGTATGATTTTGCATATTTCAAAAATTCTTCAACCGTATCGCCGCGGTAAGCGCCAAGGTCAAGAAAGCTCTCGTATTCACCTAAATTCAGTATTTCAAACGCTTCATCTTTTGTGCTTTCGCAGTCAAAGCAGTAATTCAGCTCGCCCGTAATCTGAAATCTAATTATGCTTTCAAATACCTTTTTGGATTGTTCGTCACTCAATAAAGCATAGGCTTTTTCAATCTCTGTAAGATTATTTTTCAAAAACTCTTTATTGAATATATTATCGCCGTAAACAGGTACGGAAGGCATAATTACCTTGTGCCTTCTTGAAAGCTCTTTTATGTTTTCGATAACTTGGGGCAGGGGACTTGCAAAGCAGAGCGCGACAACAAAATCGCCGAATTCAGCCTCAGCCTGCGAAATCGATTTCACTTCAAAGCCGCGGAATGTACGCTTCCTTACAAATCCGTCACTTGCAACAACTGCAGAAACGGTAATGCCGAGCTTTTCGAATTCGTCAAACACTCTGTCAGCACCGTTGCCCGTGCCGTAAACCGCAATCGGCAGGGTAGTGCTCTGCAAAAATTCCCAGCTTGATTGAATATTTAATATTTTTTCAAACACTTTTTCCACCGCCAATCCGTCAGAATACACAAACTATACCATAAAAACATATGGATGACAACTATTGACTTTTGCTGTGTCAAAATTTTAAAATACAACTATGGATTTTGCACAAAGGAGAATTAAAATGGACTCTGAAAAAATCGTTACAATCGTATATACCAACTACAAAGGTGTTACGGGTACCAGAGAAATTCTGCCTATAGAAATACTTTACGGTCACACCGATTGGCATAAGGAAGACCAGTGGCTGCTTCGTGCCTTTGATATTGCTAAGCAAGCTGAAAGAACTTTTGCCGTAAAAGATATAAAATCCTGGAATACAGATTGACATTAAGGATTTTAAATGCTAATTTGTAATTATAACTGAAACGGAGGCTGTAAAAATGACAATTTTCTCTTTACTTTACGCTATGTTTATTGCTGTTTTCTCAACGGTAGGTGCGTATATGCCTGTCAGCTTTGACATAAAGGTTGAGCCTACGGTTTTTGATTGCGGCGGCGATTACTATTCCGTTGTGTGGGCTACAAACGGTAAGGGTAGCGGCTACATTACGTATACATACAACGGTGAAGAAAAAACAATATGGGAGACTTCGGGCGGTCTTATAAAAACTGACGATACGATTCACTCCATTCAGGTGCCCAAAGAAGAGCTTCAGGGCAATACATATAAGGTCGGCTCACAGCGTGTCGGCTTTAAGTTCGGCTACAATGCGTTCAAACGCAGAACTGTTGAAAGCAAGGAGTACAACTTCAACGGTGTACCGAAGGATGACGATATAAAAATCCTTTCAATTTCCGACGTGCATTATATGGAGAAGAAAATGAACCAGGCTCTGACTTATATTAACGATGAGCCGGATATGGTAGTTATGCTCGGCGACTTTATGTCGCAGATGGAGTTTAAGAGCGACTTTGTCAACTATATTCTCAAAAACGGTCATAACTTAAGCGGCGGTGAAATTCCCGTTGTTTACGTAAGAGGTAACCACGAAACACGCGGTGAATTCGGTGCCGAGGCTATTAAATACCTGCCGAGCGAAACAGGTGAATATTATTTCACCTTCAATTTCGGTCCGCTCTCCGCAGTTGTAATCGACTCTGGCGAAGATAAGGACGATGACCACAAGGAGTACAGCGGCCTTGTCGATTTCGCAACCTACCGTGAGCAGGAGTATAACTGGCTCTGCTCACTTGATGCAAGCGAATTTGAGGGTGCAACCTATAAGCTTGCTATCAGCCACGACCCGACTCTTACAGACCATTTCGGCAAGGATTGGACTGCTCCGCTCAGCGGTTTGGGCATAGACCTTATTGTCGGCGGCCATCATCATAAATCAAAGTTTATCGAAGAAAATGTGCCTGTGTTTATCGACGGCGGTAAGCAGAGCGATAAAGTCTGGGCAGCTTCGATGATTACGCTTAAAGACGGCAATATTCATATGTTTACAGTCGACAACAGCGGCAACGTTCTGCTCGATAAAACCATAGCGGCATAAGTCTGAATTTAATATAAAAACGAAAAACTCCACCGATAATACATGGGTATATCGGTGGAGTTTGATTTGTTGTCAGCAGGCTTAATCCTTGTAAAATTCGTTCAGGTAAACTCTTCGGTTTTCAGCCATTGAGATGTTTGCCGCCATACCTATGCCGATTGACATCATACCTGCGCGCGTGTCTGCCATTTGTCCGAGAGGGTCGCTCTTACAGCCTTTAAACAGATTTTCTCTGATTTTTTCGTCTGCTCCGCCGTGACCTCCGGGGCCGTCCTGCGGTGCGTGAATTACGATTTTCTCACCTCTGCGGTTAAAGATAGTTATAACGTTATTAACACCTTGACCAAGGTCAGGGTATCTCCAGTCCATTTTGCAGAATTCAAGGCGGCCTTCTGTGCCGTTGAAAGCAATTCTCAACCCCTCATAGGGTGAGTGAGCAGTGAGCGAGTAGCTCATAACCGCACCTTTTTTGTAAAGTACGTTGACGCTTACGGAGTCTTCAATGTCAATTTCCTCCGAGAAAACGCAGCTGTCTCTGTAGTAGCCGTCAACATCCTCGCAGGCGAGGTAAATTTTATCCATCGGCGGCTGATTTATATCAAGATAGAATTCACAGCTCTTTTTATACTGACAAGTGAGGCAACGCTCTGAACGTTCTTCGCGTGTCGGTCCGTAAAACCTTCTTGAGCCGTATGCGTTTACTGCAACCGGGTCATCGTCAAGAAACCAGTTTATAAGGTCAAAGTGATGTGTTGATTTATGTACGAGCAGTGAGCCTGAATTTTCTCTCTTGCGGTGCCAGCGTCTGAAATAATCCGCACCGTGCTGAGTGTCAAGCAACCACTCGAAGTGAACGCTGAGCACTTCGCCTATAACGTTGCTTTTTATAAGCTCTTTAACTCTCGCAAAAAACGGAAGATATCTCAGGTTGAATACAACCGTAACGGTTTTGCCCGATTTTTCTTCAGCTGCCTTTATAGCGTTTGCCTTCTCAAAGGTGGTTGTCATCGGTTTTTCAACGATAACGTCACAACCCGCTTCAAGTGCTTTGATAACGTAAAAATCGTGCATGTTGTCTTTTGTTGTTACGATAACGGTGTCGGGTTTAATCGTGCTGAGCATTTTGTCAAAATCATCGTAAACAGGCACAACAACTCCGCCGTATTCGCTTACAAGTGCGGCACGCTTAGGGTTGATATCGTATACACCGCAAAGCTCAATACTGTCTCTGAATTCCTTGAGTATGGGCTCGGCATATCCTTCGATTCCGCGGATTCCGCATCCGACCTGAACAAATTTTTTCATATCATACACCTCTTGTGTGTAATTTGAATATAAATTATTTTATCACAGTAACAGTGTAAGTGCAAGCTTGAAACCTGCAAAAGTTGACAAAAAATTCCGCAAGCGATAATATGTATATATAGTGATTTTTATTCTAAATAAACAGAAAGGCTAATTATATGGAAACTCAGAATGTATTTGCTTTTCTTGCCGCAAGTATGCTTTGTATGTGCTTTGGCTGGGGCGTACGCGGCTCTGCAATAGGCGGCGAAAAGGGCGCGATGTTGCCCGGTGCGCTTCTCGGTGTTGTGTGCACGTGGTATACAGGCTCGGCTTTGCTTATGCAGAATGTTTTTTTGTTTGCCGCGGCAGGTGCACTCGGCTATTTTTACGGCGGTATGGAAACCTACGGCTCAACAATGGGTCTTGTTCTTCAACGCGGTACAGCGTGGCATAATCCGCCGCTCGGTTACCTTGCTCTTGCGTTCAAAGGCTCAATATGGGGCGGCCTCGGTGCAGGCTTTTTGGGTGTCAGTTTCTCTGCGGCAAGCGGTACTGTCTATAAGTGGTATGATTTTGTTGTTTTCTTTGCACTTGTACCTTTTATTCAGCAGATAGGTTACCGTATTTTCAACACTCCGTACGACCCTGAAAACGGAAAAATGCCTAAAGTGTGTTTTTCTGACAAAAGGCGTGAGGAATGGGGTCGTAACCTTGTTGTTATTGCCGCACTTCTTGTGCTGATGTTTGTGCGCAGGGATATATTCGGTATTCTTATGTGTGCGGCAGGTGCTCTTGCAGGCTCGTCAGGCTGGGTTGTCGGCATCTTTGTTTTCGATAAGCAGCTTTCTTCAGCCCTAAAAGGTAAGCATATGTTCGGTGTGCTCAGCCGTTATAATGTTGTTGACGGCTGGAAGATTATGGAGTTTATACAGGGCTGTTTCAACGGTCTGATAATCGGTCTTGCATTTGTGCTCGGTTGGCCTTTGGCGGCAAAAAAACTTGCCAAGGCAGAGTATGAAGGTAAGCTGTGGTGCGGTTTGCCGTCTATGGTCGAAGCTGTGTTGCCGTGGGTTTTCTGTGCACTTATTATCGGTATAGCCTTCCTCTATGCGACCAAAAAATTTCGCAAGATTAATGATAATATACTTGATGTTATTGAACGACCGTTTTATATGGTTATGCCGCTTTGCCTTATTATGCTCGGCTCTGTAACAATGGCTCAGCTTATCTGCGGCTTTGTAATGTATTTTGTTGTTGCTTATCACGATGCAACGGAACGCTTCAGAGAATATAAACACATAAGGCTTATACGTGCATTACTGATTGTGATTGGTGCGGCAATTCTTGCAGTTCACGCCGTAAGAGGTTTTGTCCTTATCGAAATATGGGCTTTCTGTTGCTTCGGTTATCTTGTTTTTGATTTTGCGGCAATCTTCCATCCTGTAAAAGTAAAAGAAAACCGATGCAAATCCAATAACTTCAAGGAGTTTGTCGCTTCCTTCGGCGGCTCTGCAACCGTGCAACCGTTTTTCTGGTTGCTGGCAACGGTTATGTTTGTATTTGGTCTTGTCAATTTCTGATGCGGAGGAAAACTTATGGTTTATGCAAATGACTTTTTGAGTTGTAATGACAGGGACGCCATTCAGCGTGCGGTTGATAACCGCGATGCTGACGGTATTGTGCTGATTCAGCCTCGATGTTCCGATATTGAGCCGGAGCGTGAATATTGGCTGCTCGACAGTGCGGTTTTACTTCCTGCAAACACTACCGTAGTTCTTGTGAACTGTACGATAAAGCTTTCCGATAAATGCCGCGATAATTTCTTTCGTTCTGCCAACTGCGGTATGGAAATTGAGTTCCCCGAACATATTGAAAATATCCATATACGCGGTGAGGGTAGGGCTACTCTTGTGGGTGCTGACCATCCGCGTGCTACGGGCGACGGCAGTAAAATACTTGCCAATCCTTGCCCTTACGATTTGGAAGAAATTCGTCGTTTGGGCAAATGGAAACCTGAGCAGTGGCACGATTATTCTTACGGTACCGATGTAGGTAAAGAAGGGGAGTCACAGTACGGTGACTGGAGGGGAATAGGTGTTCTGCTTGCCAATGTCGAGCACTTTTCGATAGAAAACCTGCGTATTGTTGATTCTCACGGTTGGGGTATTTCACTTGAGGCGTGTGCACACGGCAGAGTCAGCCGTATCGAGTTTGATGCACATATGAACAAGATGATAGACGGAATGTGCAGCAATATGGAAAATCAGGACGGTGTTGACCTGCGTAACGGTTGCCATCATATTGTTGTTTCCGATATTTCAGGCTGTACGGGCGACGATATTGTTGCACTTACCGCATTTGCTTCGCCTGAATTCCTTCCCGGCGGAAGTCTTCGCACCACTCACGTTATGCATAACGACTGGTCAAAGCGTGAAAGAGATATCCACGATATCGTTATACGTAATGTTGTGGGCTATTCAACCCACTGTTGTATGGTGCGTTTGCTTCCGATATATTCAAGTATTTATAATGTAGTTATTGACGGTATTGTTGACTCTGCACCTGCAGGGCAGCCTAACGGATGTGCACTGTTGCTCGGCGAGCTTGACGGAGCTTACGGCAAAAATCTGCCCGACAGTATGCGGAATATTATGATTTCCAATGTTACCTCTGGTGGTTTGCACGCAGTAAATATTGCAGGCTATCTGACCGATTCCGTTATTTCAAACGTTATTTACCGCGGTCTCTCACCGGATGGTATTAAATACGGCCGTCCCGGCTGTGCCAAGAGCGTAAGCGTTACAAATTATGTTCACGGTTGTTATAAAAGCTGATGTTGAATAAAGAGTAAAAGCACTTGCGTTTGGCAAGTGCTTTTACTCTTTATATGCCTGTAAGTGTTCTGCGGATTACGTTGTCCTGAAGTTCATCGCCGATGTTTACAAAGTAGTCGCTGTAGCCGCCAACGCGGACTATAAGGTCGCGGTGATTTTCAGGGTGCTCTTTTGCATCAAGGAGCTCTTCTGCCGAAACAACCGTAACAGTGTATTGTTGACCGCCGCCTGCAAAATATGCCTTTGCAAGTGCGATAAAAGCGGCTTTGCCTTTTTCAGTGTTGAACAGCTTCTTGTCAAACTTATTCTGAAACACAAATCCGCTGCAGGCATCGGTATGGTTGTATCGCAGAACGGATTTGATTTGTGCCGTCGGTCCGTTTGTGTCGCGTCCGGGTGTTGCGGCGATGCTGTCGGCAAGCAGCGCCTCTCCTTTGCGTTTTCCGTTAGGAAGTGCGGCTGTTCGCTGTCCGTAGCTTGCGGCACGGTTGAAGGTGCTGCATCCGCCGGTATATATACCGCCTCGGTATGTTTTGTTGAGTTTGAGAAATTTTAAAAATCTGTTGAGTACGCGTGCGGTTATTATGTCGACTTCCTCAATGTCGTTGCCGAATTTTTCGCAACTTTTAAAATCGTGGTGTAATTGTTCGTAACCTTTGAAATCTGCATTGAGTGCATCAACAAGCTCTGACATGGTGTATTTGTTTTCATCATAAACGAGCTTTTTGACTGCGTAAAGGCTGTCACCTGTGTCTGCAATACCCTCAGCTAAAATCTGTCCGTGATTGTAAAGCGGACCGCCGTTACGGTAGTCGCGACCTTTTTCAAGGCAGCCTTCAATAAGGCAGGAACGCAGAGGATGCGGCTCAAATACGGCACGAAAGTGCTGGTATGTGTTTGCACTTGAGCAGGAATTGTAGGTTACGTATTCAAGTTGATTTATAAAAGCACTCTCAAACTGCTCGTACGTTTCAAACTTTCTCGGGTCACCTGTTTCAATGGAAATCTTTTCGCCCGTCATAGCGTTTGTACCGTTGTGCAGTGTGAATTCAAGGCACTTTGCGAGGTTTACTTCACCGTCTTCAAGGCCCATATGACTCTTGCCGAGAATGTCAATCTGATTGCAACCGTTCATACAGTAATCGTGGCTGTCATCGGGCGGAATGCCTATCTTTTCAAGTGCTGTGCAAACTGCATCATCGTTATATAAAGCGGGAAGTCCCGTGCCGGTTGCGAGTGTGTCTGCAATTTCATTCCAGAGTCTGTCGGGCGTGTTTTTGTGAATACGGCAGGTCAGGTTAGGTGTCTGATAGCCTTTCTTTCTCACCATAGCCAGAATATCGTACGAAAGCTCGTTTGTTTCGTCGTTTCCGTTTTCATCGCTGCCTGAAATGCAGAGATTCCACGAGCGGTGGTCGTGAAAATAATCCCACAGCCTGTCGAGCAGGTCGGTTATTTCTTCTCTGTTTTCGGTTTTTACGTATGCAGGGTACATGTATTGGTCGAATCTGCCGGGCGAATCACTTCCGTCAAGTGCAAATACAAGCATAAAAGCACACATTGCCGATGTGAAGTCATAAGCAGGCTTTTTCGGCACTTTTTCAAATGCCTTTGCCATACGCAGTAAAAACTCTTTGTCACTCTTGTCAGGGCAATTTTCAGCATATTCAAGTGCTGCTTTGCGGTATCTTTCGCCGAAAATGTCTATTGCATCAAGGGCATAGGAGCATGAGCGGTAAAACCAATCCGAATCCAGTTTTTTGCCGCGGTTTTCTTCAATAATATTGCGGATATGCTCTGTGCCGAAGTTGATGATTTTTCCGTAATCAGGGTTTGAATGGCCACCCCAACCGCCGCCCCATTCAGCACCTGAACGGTCAAGTGCCTCTGTAGCCTCGCAAAAAAGCCTGCTTGCTTTGCTGTTGAATGTTTTTATTTCTTCAGCATAGTTTAAGAGCATTTCTTTATGCTCGGGGAATTCTTCTGCAAGCTTTATTATGTTTTCGATATTGAAGCGGAGTCCCTCGGAGGGTGTATATCCTGAACTGCCGTACTTTGATTCAAAAGCGGTTTCGGGCAGTAGCCGGCTTGAAAATCTGATTTCGATATTCTTTGCGGCATGAAGTAAAGCAAGACCGACTCTTTCGGCGTGTTCAAGTGACTCGTCGAGAAAATATCCGTAAAGAAAAGGATCAATGTAAGCTAAATCTGTCATAAATAACCTCTTTTATTTTCAACATCGTGTCAGATGTTTAATTCGAGATAATCGCTTGTGTTGCCCCATACATCTTCGGCACATACCTTTACGGTGAGATTTTTGCCGAGTGCCATAAAGCCATCAAAGGTTATGCTTTCGGCCTTGTCTGAGAAGAAATAGTCGGAAAACGCCCAGTCTTCGTGTAGCGTTCTGCCTTTTTCATTCGTTACCGTAATTCTGTAAATAAAGACCTCGTTATCCTCGCTTACCTGTGCCTGAGGTACGGTTACGTAATGTTTAAGGTTCTTTTTCTCATAGCTGAGAGCTGCACCCTCGGCAAATACGGGAGCGGAGGCTTCTTCTTTTCTTGATTTAAACGAATATTTTGTCTTGTTTTCTTCAGCTATATTGTCGATGAGAAATTCACGCATAATCTTTCCTTCATCAACATCAAGCACTTTTACAAGCACTCTGTTATCTGCATCAACTTCTATGATAAGTGCCTGACTCATTCTGTCTTTTTCTTCGGGAAACTGACCGTTTTTGCCGTCAACGGCAAGCTCATAGTAGGCGAGGCCGCCGTCATTTATAGCGGTAAACTCACCCTGCCATACAGCTCTCGGGTCGTTGGCAGGGAAGTGAGAATGGCCCGAAATATGTACGACCTGCGGATATTTTGAAAGCACATCGGTGAATACGTCGAGACCCCAGCCGTCTGTTTTGCTGCTGCCGTAAACAGTGTCCTGCACGTGCTCGTGCTGAAATACGAAAACGGGCTTGGTCGGGTCTTCTGCAACTGCGGCGGCGATATTTTCATCAAGCCATTTTACCTGGTCATCGGTATAGTGCCTGAGAGTTGTTGAACGTGAAATGCCTATAAAATGAAATCCGCCGATTACTCTGTGAAAGTCTGTTTCCTGGCCGGTTATGCCTGTAAATAATTTAAGGCTGTTGTTGAAAAAAGTGTAGCTGTCGTGAGCTTTTGATACTACGGCAAGCCGCTCTGTTTCTTCGCGTAATTCGTTGTCTGTTACAGCGGCAAAAGCGTAGAATGAGCTTGCGTAGCCGCTGTCAGTAATATCGCCCGAAAATACAACCGCATCAATCTTGTTGTAGTCTTCGTCGGCATCGCTTAAAGCGTAAGCGGTTTTCATCATCGCAGATATTCTCTGACAGCCTGTGTCGCCGAGATTTTGTATATGTGTGTCGCTCGTAGCGACAAATCGCATAACAGGCACGAAATCATCCTGCTCGATTTCGGGTACGGGTGCAACAAACGACGGAGTCAAGGTTGATGCAAAATAAGTAAATATGCTGAGAATGAAAGCGGTTATACTTGAAAATATATTCATATATTTAACTCTCCTTGCAAAATTTTATGGTTGTATTTTATCATATAAAAGCTTTAAAAACAAGTAATGTTTATTCTTGAATTTGTTTGCAAAATATCTCATGATGTTGTATAGTAAAACAGAAGATGTTTTTAAGGAGACTTTTTATGAAAACACCCGATATATTAATCAGAAAAGCCGAAGAGCTTGAAGCGAAAATGCAGCGTGTTTTTCCTGCACTTGCACCGCTTGCAAAACAGTGCTTTCTCAATACAATAGAAACAACAACAAAACAGCTTGACGACGGCAGTTATTTCGTCATCACGGGCGATATTCCTGCTATGTGGCTGCGTGACAGTGCCGCACAGCTCAAGCCATATATCAAGTACGCACCGCAGGATGAGGATCTGAAAGCAATTCTCCGCGGTGTTATCGCAAGGCACGCGGCTTACGTAACGCTCGACCCTTATTCAAACGCATTCAATGCCGAGCCTAACCCCGAAAAATGGAAAGACCCCTCGGATTTTGACCACGAGCTTATATGGGAGCGTAAGTATGAGGTGGATTCGCTCTGTGCTTCGGTCTATCTTCTTTATGAATACTATAAGGTTACGGGCGACAGCAAGGTTATCACACCCGAAACCGAAAAAATGCTCGAAACAATAGCCGACCACTTTATAAAAGAACAGCACCATACTCAGAATTCTACATACTTCTTCGACAGAAAGAATTGTCCCGAGTCCGATACTCTGCCTTTCGGCGGCTACGGCAGACCTGTCAACTTTACGGGTATGACCTGGTCAGGCTTCCGTCCGTCAGACGATGCTTGTATTTTCAATTACCTCGTGCCGTCAAATATGATGGCTGTTGTTGCAATGCGTAATGCCGCTCAGCTTGCAAAAGACTGCTTCGGCAACACTGCACTTGCGGAAAAATGCCTTAAGCTCTCTGCCGAAATCAATAACGGTATCAAGACTTACGGTATTGTAAACCACCCGAAATACGGCAGAATTTATGCCTACGAAACCGACGGCTTCGGCAATTACAATCTTATGGACGATGCCAATTCCCCGAGCCTGCTTGCCGCACCTTACCTCGGCTATTGCAGTAAGGATGACGAGGTTTATCAGAATACAAGGCGTTTTATTCTCTCACACGATAACCCGTATTATTTCGAGGGTAAGGTCTCCAAAGGTGTCGGCAGCCCGCATACTCCCAAAGACCATATCTGGCATATTGCACTGACAATGCAGATTATCACAAGCAGTGATAAAGCGGAAATCAACGATTGCCTCGATATGCTGAGTAAAACCCACGCAGGCACTAACTTTATGCACGAATCATTCCACGTCGATGACCCTGCAAACTTCACAAGAGTTTGGTTTGCCTGGGCAAATACACTCTTCGCCCAGATGCTTGAGGGTCTGGAAGAGTAAAACATCTTATTTGCTGTAATAACGATTGGTGGCGAAAAAATGAACAATGAAATATTTCAGGTAAAAGGCAAAGAGTTTTTGCTTAACGGCAAGCCTTTTAAGATTTATTCGGGTGCAATGCACTATTTCCGTACACTTCCCGAGTATTGGGAAGACAGACTTCTCAAGCTTAAGCTTGCAGGTTTCAATACTGTAGAAACTTATGTCTGCTGGAATCTTCATGAGCCGAAAAAAGGTGAGTTTAATTTTGAAGGAATGCTTGATATAGCAAGGTTTCTGGAAACTGCCCAAAAGGTCGGTTTGTATGCAATAGTCCGCCCCGGCCCTTATATCTGTGCCGAATGGGATTTTGGCGGCTTTCCTGCATGGCTTCTTGCCGATAAGAATATTGAGCTTCGTTGCAATAACGAAATCTATCTCGGACATGTGCGCAGTTATTTCAAAAAGCTTTTTGATGTTGTCAGACCTCAGCTTATCACAAACGGCGGTAACGTAATCGCTATGCAGGTTGAGAATGAATACGGCAGTTATTCTAACGATAAAAAGTATCTCAACGCACTTTCCGATATGTACGACGAGTTCGGAATTGATGTGCTTAAGTTTACATCAGACGGTGATTGGTGCAATATGCTTTCGGGCGGAACAATCGAAGGCGTTTTGCCTACTCTCAATTTCGGCTCGCGTGCCGCAACAGCGTTTGATGCGTTAAAGCCTTACGGTGAGTTGCCGAAGATGTGTACAGAGTTCTGGTGCGGATGGTTTGACCACTGGGGCGAAGAGCATCACACAAGAACGGCTGACGATCTGATTCCCGAGCTTGAAGCTTTTCTTGAGCAGGATGCTTCTTTCAATATGTATATGTTCCACGGCGGAACAAACTTCGGCTTTACAGCGGGTGCAAATCACCAGAAAGGCTATGAGCCTACGGTAACGAGCTACGATTACTGTGCACCGCTTACCGAATGGGGCGATTATACCGCTACGTACCATCAGGTCAGGAAACTGCTTTGTGAGCATCAGAATATCCCTATGGCAGAGTTACCGCCGTCACCCGTAATGCAGAATATCGGCACGGTAGAGCTTACAGAGTCAGCAGATTTGTTCGAAAATCTCGATAATATAGCCGAGAAGCATTATTCACCGCTTCCGAGAAGTATGGAAGCTTACGGACAGAATTTCGGACTCATTTACTATGTAACAAAGATTAAAGGCGAGTACGAAGCAGGTCCGCTTATGATTGATGATGTTCACGATTATGCGTACGTTTATTTTGAAAACAAAAAAATCGCAACAATCAACAGATGCAAAGCGACATCATCTTCCTATAAAGCAAAGCTGAAAAAACAGCTTGATATCAGCGGTACAAATACCGAGGGCGAAATCGGTGTTCTTGTCGAGGGTATGGGCAGAGTAAATTACGGTAAAGAGCTCTACGACCGTAAGGGAATTTCAGCCGTCCGTTACATAAATCAGGTGCTTACGGATTTCGATGTTTATACCATTGAGCTTGATAACCTCGAAAACCTTAAGTTTGATGAAGTGAAATCAACAAATAAAAATTGCCCCGTGTTCCTTAAAGGTAAGTTCAAAGCAGGGGCAGGGGAATGCTTTGTCAATATGAAAGGTTTTACAAAGGGTTACGTTTTTGTCAACGGCTTTAATCTGGGCAGGTATTGGAATATAGGCCCGCAGACAGCATTGTATCTTCCCGGTGCACTGCTTAAAGAAGAAAACGAAATTATCGTTTTTGAAATGGAAAAATATTCTTCACCCAAACTCACAATTCAGGCTGAGCCTGTGTTAGGGTAATATAAAAGCTTGATGATTATTTTGCTGTGGACTTTTCAGGCGTAAAGTGTTAGAATGTTTTCTAACTAATTATGCAATTTTTAGGAAATATAAGGAGATATTTTATGACTTTCGGAACAGTTTACGTTATCTTCAAAAAATTAATCAGCGTTATTTCTGCGATTATGCTTATGGTTGTCGGTGCGGATGAAAAAGATATTCCTTCGCCCGACAGTGCCGAAATAATCGGCAAAAATACTTACGTGCTCTTTGATTATCAGGTGACTTCGCAGGGCGTTACCAATGACGGTGAGTATTTTTATTTCAGCGGCAATAAGCATCTCGCCAAAGCTGATATGGAAACAGGCGAAATCTTTCTTATCAGTACCGATGCAATTCCCGAAGCTCTCAAAGAAAAGGGCTGTAATCATATCGGCGGCCTGAGTTACTATAACGGCTACGTTTACGCTGCTGTTGAGGACGGACCCGATTATCTCAATTCGTTTATCGTTCTTTACGATGCCGAAACGCTCGAGTTTACGGGCACTTATTATGAGCTTCCGCACGAGCTTCATATCGAGGGCGTGCCGTGGTGTGCTGTCGATGTTGAGCGTAATTATCTTTACACTGCCGAGTGGAGTAATGCAACCGTGCTCAACGTTTTTTCACTCGACGATATGAGCCTTGTCAAAACCGTTCGCCTTTCCGAGCCGATTGACAGAATTCAAGGTGCCGAAATGTTTGACGGCAAGCTGTATATGTCCTGCGACGAAGAGAATGATATGAAGCGTATCTTTACTCTCGATGTTGAAACAGGCGAGGTTGAAGTGTGCTTTGCAAGAAACATCGGCAAGGGTTTCGAGGCAGAGGGTCTTACAGTTTTTGCCGATGAGAACGGCGAGCCTGTTATCTGCGTACT
The DNA here is from genome assembly GCA_045631965.1 of Acutalibacteraceae bacterium. Classification (GTDB taxonomy): domain Bacteria; phylum Bacillota; class Clostridia; order Oscillospirales; family Acutalibacteraceae; genus UBA8612. The sequence continues at coordinate 145,060 of JAZQVR010000008.1, read as the reverse complement.
CGACAGGGGAGAGCGCCGTAAAAGCTCAAACCTCACATTTTACGACATTACGCAGTAAATAGTTTATACAATAAAAGGGCTGTATTGTACAGCCCGTAGTATTCAAAGCTGAGCCCTTGCAGAAAAATGTCTTAAGCTCTCTGCCGAAATCAACGATTGCCTCGATATGTTGAGTAAAACCCACGCAGGCACTAACTTTATGCACGAATCATTCCACGTCGATGACCCTGCAAACTTCACAAGAGTATGGTTTGCCTGGGCAAATACACTCTTCGCCCAGATGCTTGAGGGTCTGGAAGAATAACAGTAATGTGTGTAAACGAAAATGCGGTCAAAATAATAGGTGATATAATGAAAATAGACAGTGGCATTTATATGTTCCGAAATAAAGATAATGGAAAAGTTTATATTGGTCAAAGCAAGTATTTGCATGCTAGATATCGTGAACATAAAAGTGAATTATTAAAAGGGATGCATCATAATAGCTATTTTCAACATGCGGTTAATGTGCATGGCTTTGATGCGTTTGAATATAGCGTTTTGGAACGTTGTTCTGTTGAGGATTTGGATGATCGGGAGACATACTATATAGACAAATATAATGCAAGAGATAGAGATTTTGGTTACAATATCCGAGAGGCTGGAAATGAATCAAATATGCCCATCGAAACAATTGAGAAAATTCGTATAGCTAATCGGGGGCACAATAACAAATTAAAGCCAGATGATGTTGAACAGATTAAATTGTTACGTTTATCTGGTCGTAAGTGTTGCGAATTGGCACAAGATTATAATGTTTCATTGGCAGCGATAAATAAAATTACTATGTGTCGAAACTGGATTTATATTAGAGAGGATTTAAATCAAAGACTGCTTGCATTGTCTGCTGAGGAAGAGTCTCAGCGAATAGAACAAGTTAAGTTATTATATCATCAAGGTTACCGACCTCATCAAATACACAAATTAACCGCTATTAGCGAGACTGTGGTTAAAAGAATTCTTCTAGACGAAATAAACGAAGAAAAGGCAGTTGAGTCTAAGGTAAAAAATGATTTTTTTGCTCGTTTTTCAGTTTTAGAAATAATGGAAAGAAATAATATTACTTATGCTCAATATAAGAGAATAACAAAAGGACTTAAGCCTATTCGTGATAGACAAATATATGAGGAAATAGTAATGCGAAAAGGAAACGGAGAGTTAATCAAAGATATTGCTGATTCATTGGGCTTGCATCGTGGAACTGTTCGTGAGATTATCGAGAGATTTGAAAAATGATTTAGTTTGATATAATATAAGTGAAATGTAATTTTAAAAAAGCACTTGCGGAATGCAAGTGCTTTTTGTGTATTATCCAATAGTTATAATTCCTGCTTTGGCTACAGCTATCTCTTCAAGGTTATTTTTTATTGTGCCTGAGGATATAGTTTCACCTTTACAGTTTCTGACGGTGAAGTTTTTGCCTGCCGCATTTTTTACTATAACCGAGCTGAAACCCGATGCGTTTACGATAACCGTCTTGTCGATTTTTGCATCAACAACGTTGTTGGTGTAAACTGCTGTAACCGTAGTATTATCAAGGGTTGAGCTTGCCTGCGAGTAATCGTTTTCGGGATTTTTTGCCGTCAGCTTACCGTCGAGAAGTACGCTTCTGTATTCCTTCCAGAATGAGATATAGAACCTCAGCATTTCGATATGCTCTTGCGGTAAATCCTTTATAAGCATAGATATCTGCGGTACGGCAAAAATAACGCTTGCAAACTGCAGTGCGGCGTTTTCGGCACTGTCTTTTTCACTCCACATAATCATATCGGAGTGTACTGCTGTTTTGCCCGAAGTCATTCTCATATTCACTATCTGACTGCGGTTGGCGAGAATGTCACCGGGGCAGTCGCCGACACGGAGCATATTGCCGTATTTTCTGATTGAAGGGCCTATATAAGACTGACGGAATTCAATTAAAATATCGCTGTTTATTGCAGTAAGCTCGGCTTTAATCTGGGACATAAGAGCGTGAATTGCATCTTCAAGCGACTGATAATCACGGTTTTCGTCGTGCTCGAGTGACTTGCCCTTTAAAACAAAGCTGTCAATAAAATCAAGCTTTAATCCGTCGAGCTTCCAGTCTGTTACCGCTTTTTTATAAATACCGCAAAGGTAATCTCTTACCTTTTTATATCTCGGGTCAAGTGCCCAGAAATCCTCATCGTTACCCGATTTGTCAAGGAAACAGTCTTTGAATTCGTTGTATTTTTCAGAGTGAAGACCGACAAACGGTACGGAGTACCACAGAATTACCTTCTGACCGATTTTGTGAATCTCATCAATAAGAACCGCCATGTTGCCCATTTTCTTTTCGCATACAGCCCAATCGCCGCAGTATGCGTAGCCGCGGTTGTTGTCGTCGGTCTGCCAGCCGTCGTCTATAATAACCGTTTCCATACCAAGCTCTTTTGAAAGGCGGCATTCTTCGAGAATTTCGTCTTTCTTCAGATTCTGGTGAAAACTGTACCAGAGCGAATCCATAGGCGTTTTTGCACTTTCGGGTACAACTGCGGATTTATAGCCGCATTCGTTTTCCCACCACTCAACGGTATCGTAAATGCTGTCGTAAAAGGGGAGAGCCCTCATATCGATTCTGAGCTTTGCAGAGTAGCTTTCGGTTGCGTTTGTCGGCAGTGTAAAGAATATCGCCTCACATATTATCTCCGCAGTTTCTTCGCAGTAACCCATTGAGATTTTGGTCGGCGTGTCAACATCGGAAAGTGAAACGCAGATTTTGTTGTTGCCGTCAAAGGTTGTAATCTGCTGAATCGGCATACCCGAAGCCAGCCTTGAATTTGCCTCTACGTTGCTCCAATCCGGCCTTATTGTGTGGTTTCGCGCGAAAGAATTCCACACACCGCAGCAGTCAGCACCGCTGATTTTCCATTTAACCGAAAATTGCTCGGGCACTTTGCTTTCATTCTGCTCCATTTTTATCTCAACAAACAGAATATCGTTTTCAACTGATTTATTTAACTTAACCTTGCAGATATCGTCTTTATAAATAATATCAAATTTGAAATTATACACAGAATCCCTCCCGAAAAGGTTAAATATTATATGTCTGATATTTATTTTAGTATAAGCCTTGCTAAATGTAAATATATTTTTTGCTGTTCTTTAAACTCTCCTGATTCTTGAAATTTTGTCAGAAATCAAGCGTGTCAAACTATAAAAGCACCAGTAACCATATAATAAACCCCGATCTATTGACATTTTCTTTATCTTTTATTAGAATTTTATTATACTCAACAGAAAGGGATGTCAGACTATGGATTTAAATCTTTTTTTGCGAGACCTTATTTCATCAATTGACTTTTTTATGTATGATGTGGTTGTCTGGCTCAGCCAAATCTTCCCCGGACTGATGTTATAAAAGGAGCAATTAAAATGAAAACCAGTGTTAAAAAAGTTATTTCGGTTTTTCTTTGCGCTGCAATTCTGTCGGGTTTTATCATTACGGCTTTTGCCGCTGAATCTTCAGACGAATATGATTTCATAATAACAAGTCCTTACGATACTGTTGATTGGGACAACTGGAACCAGTATAAAGCGGCTCTTCATTCTCACACCGATGCAAGCGACGGCGGGCAGTCGATTGAAGAGAATGTCAAAAGCCATTACGATTTAGGTTTTCAGATTCTTGCGATAACCGACCACGCTGTTATCGGAAAGCAGTGGAACGAGGTCCCGGATATGGTGCCTCTTTACAGACTTTTTAAATTTGAGCGAACAGGTATGCGTGACCCTGTTGTCCTTACAGACGAAGATCGCGAGCAGATTATTGCAGGAACGTACGAGAGCGCAGAGCGTGCCGCACTCGAGGATAAACTCGGCTATGAGCTTGGCGGTATGATGGAGGTTACGGGCGGATGTGAGGCAAACGGCGCAACACCCATCAACGATTGCCACGTCAACACGTTCAACTGTCAGGCATCGCGTGCAAAAATGGGCATATACGGCGATTATAAAACCATTGTTGAGGCTTGTGAAGAGGAAGGCGGATACTCATTTCTTGACCATACGGGCGAGTATGTCGGCAGATGGGAAGAGGATGAGTGGAGGGCACACGAGCCGTATTATGCCAACAAATTCGCAAACATTTTCCTTGAATACGAGTCCTGCGTTGCGTTTGATATAAACAGCACAAGATATGATTCTGTAATATGGGATGAAATACTTCAGCTTACAATTCCCAAGGGCAGAAACGTGCCGGGTATTGCCTTTTCGGATTCGCACCAGAAGGGTGATGATAACGACTGGGCGTTCACAATGATGATTATGCCCGAGCTTACTCTTGAAGCTTACGAGGATTGTATGAGAAGCGGTGCTTGGTTCAGCGTAGGCAGAGTGGATACATATTATCTCGGCGATGATTTCAACGGCACAGGTAACCTTCCTCCTGCAGTTGCAAGAATTGACGTAAATCAGCAGGAAGATACAATTACCGTTACTGGCAGTGAGTTTGATACCATCCAGTGGATATCCGACGGAAAAATTATTGCTGAGGGTGTGGACCTTACCACGATTGACCTTGATGATTATAAGGATGAGCTCGGCTGCTATGTCCGTTTTCAGCTTATCGGCCCCGGCGGAATTCTTTATTCCCAGCCTTTTGTTACTATGGCAGAGGGTGTGGAATACACCTCAACTGTTTACAGACAGTTTGATACTTCGATGGTTTTCAGAGCAATGGCAAATGTTTTTGATGCTACAATCGGTCGTACGTTTGTTGCAGTTCTTCTCAAAAGATTGCTTTGGAACAATATCTGGTAAGGAGGTAAAATTATGAGTTTTCTGGCTGATATTATTACATTCCTTTTAGGCGAAAATGCCTTGGCAGACGGTTGGGTAAGCTTGGGTGACGTGCTCAGTGCGTTGTATTTTAAAGATACACCTGCCGTTTGGGCAATTCTTGACCCGATTTATGAAGGCTTCTGGTCGTTCTTTATTGATGTTCTGAATAAATTTATGTAATAATGTAAAAAAATAAATGAGCTGTTTCACATCCGCAGTGAGACAGCTCATTTTGTGCTTGCAATAAAACAAAAAATCCAAACCAAACCTAAAGGTCTGATTTGGATTTTGAATTATAACGCAAATTTTAATACGGGTTGCAGGCGGTTGCAAAGTTGCACCCAAATGCAACCGAAAATGGGGATGAAACCCTATCAGTTTATTCAAAAAAGCCTTTATACTTTTTAATAATTTGATCATCGGACCAATAAAATTCACTCTTAGGGACATAAATGTCTTTTTGAAAGGTATATCCTGCAAAATATCCTTGCGGATAGGGTGCCAGTTCACCGGTATAGGTTTGCAAAAACAACAAACAAGTTTCGGCAGACTTTGACGGAGTGTAAATGGATATCGTTTTATAACATTCATAATAGCATGAGTTCTTTTCAGAATGGACGGTAATTTTCCTTGAAGGAAGACTGTGTATCATGTTATTTCTTCGATTTAAATACAATTTTTTGAAATAGTTCTCGTCTTCTAACACACTAAGCATTGATTCAGAACAGATTGTAATATCCACTAACAAATCCCCTTCAGGTCCTGATATATAATGACGAATTTCTTTGCTGTTGTTTTTACTTTTTTCAACAACAAGATAGGTACATTGTTTGCCCCAATAGTCTTTGGCATCCTCAAATATTTCCATATTCAAGTTAAAAGAGAATTTCGCTAAAGTTATTTCGGAGCTATTTGTGATTACTTTCCGATCTTTAAGTATATCGCATATTTTATCCCATAGTTCCATAAGAATTTCGTCGGTATTTTCAGTGTAAATTGAAAGCCCACGCAAATAGTACTTGAATTCTTCAAAAGAATATGAAAAAAAGTCAGATGTTTTTAATGTGAAATCAAAAATATTTTTAAGAATGGCGTCTTTATACTCGGTTACAAAAATGCGAAGTGCATCTTTTTTGTCAGATAGATGCAAGCATTTTATTAATTTGGTATCACCCAAGTTTTCTGAATGAGAGTGGATGACAAAACTTCCGTTATCACTGAGCCAACACTCTCGGAGCATTATATACTGAGTTATTGATTGGAGATCTTTAGATGCACAATGAGAATCGGTCAAATAGGTAATATTGTTGTAATAATTAATGAGTTTAAAATAACTATCGCTATATGCATCAGTGTATTCAATCAACAATCGTTTTGCATCATCTCCTTTGTAAGCGGAAAAAGAATGGCTGTTGTTTAAAACAGCATACAACATATTTGTTAAATGTTTGACAATTTTCTGAAACGCCTCATTTTTGTCGTTGGTTAATGTTGTCCAAATGATCTTTCCGAGAAAGAGAGCAAGTGACGTTTTTGCATGTTCACAGTGCATAAGTGGAGTGTATATTTCGTTTTCTCTTAAATGAACACCAGCCGCATCACACATTTCCGAATACTTGTATTTGGGATCAGTGAAAATCAATCCATCGGGAGTAATTGAAAGCATATAGCCGTTATCTTTTAAATAAGAAGAGACACATTCCACTGTATCCCAGCACTTTATTATATCTGCGTAAAAGAGATACCGAGTATAATTGTCGACCGTAAGACCTTTAAAAAGATTTTGTTGAACATCGGGATATCTATCTTTTATAAGATTAATTACATCATTAGAAGTAACGGGTTTTGGTGTGTCACGAAACTCTCTAATGAAGTTTTCCGAATAATAAAATGCTTTATCGTAAACAAAAACACTTTTATGATCATCCGTAAATTTGCTTAAATCAATAAATCGAAAAGTGTTCTCGCGTATAAATGCCCTTGCCAGTTTATTGCTACAACCTTCGCAACGGCAATGCTTGTCAATAAACTTAAAGTAGTATCTTTTGTTGCACACAATACATTCTCGCATACCATCATCTGATACAATCTGTTGACATTGAGAGTGAGAGTTCACTTGGGTAGCTTCAAAACTATATTCTTCCGGTGATTGTCCTGCGACCTGTTGAACAATTGCAGTATTTCGGCTATAGCATTCTTTGCAATAGGATTTGTTGTTTAATTGCCAAACATATCCGGCAATTGGACGAAAGCATTCGGAACATTTGGGGGGCGTATTCTGATTTGATTTATTCTTAAAGATATCAAATAAATCCATAACATTTCCTCCACAATGATTACATACTACAAACATCATACAGCAATTCGTGTGTTTTTTCAATAGATTTTCAAAATCCGCACAATGAAACTATTCTTTTCCACGATGAAACTTTTCTCCCTCAAAGAAACTAATCTCGGTCACAATGAAATTATTCTTTTGAGAAAAGTTTCAGTGTATTCTGTGAGTGTGAAAAATGGGTAGGTTTGAGTCACTCAACTTCGTCTTTAGTGTGGATAATTTTGATACAATGAAACTAATCTATTGTACCGTAGTCGCATAAACCCTTATACCACAAGTTTTTTCAGACATAGAAAAAGAACGAAAGTTGCAATACGGGTGGTATCATAACTTTCGTTTTTATATGGTCCGAGTGGCGAGACTTGAACTCCCGGCCTCTTCCCGTCTGCTGCGGCTTTGCCTTGCATACTTATGGCTCGGCGACCCAATGCGCATTCGCATTCGGTACCCGCCTTGCCGCTTTTTGCTGAAAACAGTACACTGTACTGTTTTCTTAACGCAAAAACCCTCACGGGTCAAGAGGCCTGCGTTAATTCTGCAACCCGAAATAAGAAAAAGCAGTCTCGACAAAAAGTCGAAACTGCTTTTTACTGGTCCGAGTGGCGAGACTTGAACTCACGGCCTCTTGACCCCCAGTCAAGCGCGCTACCAACTGCGCCACACCCGGACAACGATAGATATATTACCACATTTAATTGTATTATGCAATACCTTTTTTAAAATTTTTTTAAAAATTTTTTATTGGTCATATGTTTCGGTTTTTGAATAAAATTTAATGCTTATAAATTTTGATTTGCTGTTGTTTGTACGGTTTATTTATTATATAATAATCTTGATTAAACCAACTGAAAGGTGATTGTATGAAAAAATTAATATCGGTTGTTTCTTTGGTTATGGTACTTGTTCTTGCATTTGGCAGTGTATCAATCTGCGGTGCTGTTGATCCTGTGCCCGAACTTAAGGTGTATGAGGTTGTCAACCTCGACGGTGTCAATATCGAGTACGGTATTTACGGCGACCTTGATGCAGAGCCACTTCTGCTCCTGCCTCCCAACGGCGGTGATATGCACTGCTTCGACGGCAGCATTCTGCCGGAAATGGCTAAGCACTTCAAAGTTATCTGCGTTTCTCCGAGAGCTACGGGTAACTCCGATTGGGTTGAAGGCGGTATGACATTTGAAGCTATGGCGGAAGACCTTGTCAACCTGCTCGATTATTTGGGGATTGAGAAAACTAAGATTTTCGGTTTCAGCGATGGCGGCAACCTCGGCGTTGTTTTTACCCTTGCACATCAGGATAGGGTAGAGTCGCTGGTAATTATGGGCTCGAACATAAATACATTGGGTACAAATACATTTGACCAGATTCAGATTACATACCAGTATATAATCCTCTGCATCGAAGCTATGATTTATGATGACCCCGAATATGCACGCAGACGCGATATCAAGGGTATGATGGTCGGTCAGCCGAGCCTTACATTTAAGGACATATCTGCTATAAAAGTGCCTGTACTCAATATTTACGGTGAGCATGATATGATTCAGCGCTGGCACTCCAAAAAGATTACGCGCTCTATTGAGGGTGCAAAGGAGCTTATGATAGTAGGTGGCGGACACAGTACCTGCTTTGACCAGACGGATACGGTTATAAATCCTGCACTGCTTGAGTTTTATGGCGTTAATTAAGTTTATAATATAAAAAATGCTTACATCGTTTTGAACGGTGCAAGCATTTTTTGTTGGGGTTTTATACAAGTGCGGATGCTGTCAATACAAGGAATATAAAGAAACCTGCATAGGGGAGTATAAGGGGCATAGCAGGTAGAGCGGCAAGTGAAGCGAGAAGACCGCCGACAACCTTGATTGCCATTGTGCTCTCTGCCTCGGAGATGTTCTGCCAGATAAAGTAGATATCGTTGCCGTCTGTGCAGAACTGGTCAAGGCCTACCTGTGATTTTTCGTCAACCTCGCCGAATCCGCAGTCTTTAAGACCTGCGGCAACAAGGTCTCTCATTTCTTCGTCCTTGAAAGTGATTCTTGCTTCAAGTCTGAGCTCGTCAGCAGGCTCTTCCTGGCGAAGATGGCCGTTCTTGAAGCCTGTGCACCACCAGTATTTGTCGTATTCACGTGTGAATTCACGGATGTAGTTGCCGTAGATATCTTCGTGATAGAGTGTCATTTCCATACCGAGCCAGTCTTCTTCGGCAGGGCAGTTGTACATTTCCCATCCGCCGACACCTTCATCGGAGTGAGGTCTGTTGTAAATACCGATTTCACCGCCGTAGAAAATCATACCGTACTGACCTTTCCACATCTGGAGCATCCAGTCTTTGTTTTCATATGTGAAGAAAATGCGGATATAGTCGTACTCAAGAAGGATATAGGGTGAAGCAAAATCGTAAATCTTACCGAAGCCGAAATTGTACTGCCAGGCTTCCTTATCGTTGGTGTAGTAGAAATCGTCTACATAGCTGTACTGGTAGCTGAGTACCTGACGCTTTGTAAGGAAATCCTTTATGAAAGTGCTGGTTTTGACAACGTTAATTACAAATTCGCCGTTGATTGTTTCACCGTCAACAGTAGCAGATGCGGTGATAACAGCATTACCTACAGCAACACCCTTTACGGTACCGTTTTCGTCAACTGTAGCGATTTCGGGGTTGAGGGATTTCCAAGTTATTTTGGGCTGTGAGTCAACATTGGTGACTGTTGCGGTAAGCTGAATGGTCTTGCGGATTTTTACCGTAAGGCTTTCGCTTGTAATAACGAGTGCGTGGCTTACATCCTCACTCTCTTCAACAGTTCCATCAGGCTCTGCACCGTAAGTTGCCACCGTTACAAGACTTAACAGTGAAAGTGCTACCAGAAGAACTGATAAAAACTTAATTCCTGCTTTCTTAAATTTCATTGGAACTTTCCTCCATATAAAAAATTACTTATAATATTATAAACACTTTTTGTTAAAAGTAAAGTGCTTTTTTATAAAATTACCTTTACAATTACCATAAATATCCGTAAAATACCGGTACAGAATGAAAAAATCAAGTATTTAATCTGATTTCTGCGTAATTTATTCTTTAGCTTATTGTGATATTTCTATCGACAAAAGGTTTTAACTGTGCTAAAATTTAACCAAACATAATCTGACAGGAGACTGTAAAAATGAGTGCAATAACATATTTTTTCTCATATCTGCTTTCGCTTATTCTTGCGTTGCCCGGTATAATCGGCTCGCTTGGTGAGTCAGCTAACGATTATTCGTTTACAGTTGAAACATCACAGCTTGGTGATACCGTGCCCAATACATTCAGCAACGTCAATATCTGGGATATGCAGGGTACTGACCTTTTTACCAATCCTCGACTCAACGAAAAGTATAATATAATGGAGTTTGTAGAGTATATCCAGCTTATGCAGTGTACGGGCGGTAACGCAGACCGTGATCTGTTCGTTGACCCTCTTAATTATGATGTACTTGACGATTATGATTTCTCACCGCTGATTGAAAATTGCAAAGGTATTCTTGAACTCGGTGCGAAGCCTCATCTCAAGCTCGGCAGTGTGCCTATGAAGTATTCGCAGGGTGCGATAAAGGGTGCAAGCTTTGATACCAACCTCTATCCGCCTGATGATTATGATGTTTATTATGATTATATGGCTGCTATGGCAAAATCCCTTGTCGATGAATTCGGTGCGGAAGAAGTGCTGACCTGGCGTTTCGGCGTTATGACAGAGTTTGAGAATTCCGATTGGTTTATGTCGCCCGACGGTGACCCGCAGAAAACCGCAGAGGCTTACTGTAAGCTTTATGATTACACCGTTGATGCACTTCAGAAAGAGATAGGTGAAGATGTGTTTGTCGGTGCACACGCAATGGTTGTAACAGAAGGCTTGTGGGATGAAAAGATTTTCATTGAGCACTGTGCGAGCGGCACTAACTACAAAACAGGCGAGAAGGGTACACGCATCTGTTTCCTTTCTGCTTCTTTTTACGATTATTGCCCCGGTGAGTATACAAGCGGTTACATTCTGCCCGAAACCATAGCACAGCTTCAGAAATATGCCGATGAAGCAGGACTTGAAGACATTATATTTGGCGTTGATGAAGGCAGACTTCTCGTCGGCAACACAAGCGGTGCAGACGATATTCAGCTTTTATCCCGTACGGTAGGCTATACATATCAGGCGGCTTACGACGCACGTCTTCATAAGCAGCTTATCGAACAGGGTGGCGATTATTTCTCATCATGGGGCTATCTCTCGGGCGGACTTTATGACGGCTATCCGACTGTAAGCTACCACGTTGCAAGCCGACTTTCTGCATTTGCAGGCGGTAAGCGTGTTGCTGTTGAGCCTGTAAAGACTGGAGTTATCTACGGTGCGGAGGTTGAGGCACTTTCAGCCTACGACGGTGAAACTCTCCGCATTATGGCTTATAATTTCAAGAATGATGTTGGATATAACAAAACAGCTGACCTCAGCTTTGATATTGACGCATCCGCATTTAATTCCGATAAAGTAAGCGTTACGGTTTATACCGTTGATGATAGCTGTAACTATTTTGATGAATGGCAGGAGGACAGAATTACATACGGCATCGGCGATGATTGTTTCGGCTGGTCACCCGATGACCCGCAGATTGAGTCGACAGTTACTCTTAAAGACCCTGCCGCACGTGAGATTTATTTTAAAGAGCTTGCCGCAAAGTACGAGCAGTGCTCTCAGCTTGTGCCTGTAACCTATACGGCAGATGTTGTTGACGGCAGGGTAGTGCTTGAATCTTCACTTGCCGCAAACGGTGTTGTGTTCTTTGAGGTTACCGCTTGCAATTAATTTACTTTGTTTTAACTTATCTGTTGTATGATGAATTCAAGGAGGATGATATATATGAAAAAATTTATCAGTGTAATTCTTGTGATTGCTATTTCGCTTTCTGCGTTTATGGTCACAGCTTATGCGTCAGACACAAAAACACAGGGCTTTATTGACGACGTTGTAGACACCAAATCAATCTGCATTGAGTTTGATAACGATGCTCTCAACAGCTACTCAATTCCTTTTCAGGATTTAAAGCTTTACATAAAGTCTTTCAACGGTGAGGATGGCTCAACTCAGCTCAAGATTGCCGCAACCGCAAAGCTGTTCTTTTTTAACGTAAAGCTTCTTCTTGTCGACGGTGAGATTTATGCTTATCTTCCGTTTGTCAGCTTTTGTGTGAGCGATATGCTTGGCGGCAGTATCGATTTCTCTGCTCTTTCGGGTGACTTTGCCGAAGCTTTCGGCGGTGTTACACTTCAGACACTTGATTGTCTTAAGCTTAAGTCAGCAGGTGAGAAGGTTACCGATGAATACGGCAAGGTTTATGTCGAGGAGTTTGTGCCCGATGTCAGAAAGACTCTTGATATGGCTGTAGAAAACGGTGTTATCGATATTCCGGAAGGCTCTGATTTTGCAACAATGAGCGATGATGAAATCCGCGAGTATCTTTTAACTTTCGGTCAGCAGGGCAGAAACGTGCTCAGAATGCTCGATTCAAACGCAACCTTCTACTATGACAGCGAAGACAAGCTTATTGCCTTTGATATCGTTCTTTACGACCTTATTGACGACAGTGCTGAGCTTAATTCAAACGACCTGCTTCCCGTAAAAGCAGAGTCAATCACATCCGATGTAGATGACAGCGTGTTTGAAAAGCCCGTTACTTTCTTCGATCTTTCTTCGCTTTTCTCAATGTTTTTAGGTATGCTCTTTGCCTGAAATTAGTGCTTGACAACTTTTTTCAGCAATGATATAATACATCTAATTTAATATTCATCAAACCGTTGATGCGGAGATAAAGGCGAAAAATGCCCTCGCAGAGAGCCCGTGTAAGCTGGAATTCGGGTAGGATACAGTTCGTCAAATGGACCGCGGAGGGTGCAGTCAAATGTGCTTTGTGAGCACAGAGTATTCTGCAACGTTACGGCACACGTCAGCTGTCGGGGGTATGTCAGTACCCTGCAAAGCGTACACTTTTTGTGTAAATCAAGGTGGCACCGCGGATAATAAGTTTATTCGTCCTTGACAGAAAACAATCTATTTCTGTCAAGGGCTTTTTGTTTTTTGACAGCAGTTTTACGGAGGCATTATTATGATACTTAATGGCATCGATTTTGAAACCTATTTCAACAACTATCCCGATAAGGACGGCTATTTCGGCAAGTACGGCGGAGTTTATATTGACGATAAGCTCAAAGCTGCCATGGCTGAAATCACCGAGGCATATTACTCGATCTGCCAGTCACGCAAGTTTATTGCCGAGCTTCGCAGAATCCGCAAGGAGTTCCAGGGCAGACCTACTCCCGTAACTCATCTCGAGCGTCTTTCCGATGCGCTTGGCGGTAAGGTTCAGCTTTATGCAAAGCGTGAGGACCTTAACCATTCGGGCGCACATAAGCTCAACCACTGTATGGGCGAGGCTCTTCTTGCAAAGTATATGGGCAAAAAGAAGGTTATTGCAGAAACAGGTGCAGGTCAGCACGGCGTTGCACTTGCTACTGCGGCGGCATATTTCGGTCTTGAGTGTGATATCTATATGGGCTCTGTGGATATCAAGAAGCAGGCTCCCAACGTCGCACGTATGAAGATTCTCGGCGCAAACGTTGTCGAGGTTACTCACGGTCTCAAGACTCTCAAAGAGGCTGTAGATGCCGCTTTTGAGGCATACAGCAAGGAGTATAACGACGCTATTTACTGCATCGGTTCAGTTCTCGGTCCTCATCCGTTCCCGATGATGGTTCGTGATTTCCAGAGCATAGTCGGTATCGAAGCAAGAGAGCAGTTTGTCGATATGACAGGTCATCTTCCCGATGCTATCGTTGCTTGTGTAGGCGGCGGTTCAAATGCTGCGGGTCTCTTTGCAGGCTTCCTCAATGACCCTGTTGATATCTACGGTATCGAGCCTCTCGGCAAGGGTCCCAAGCTTGGTGACCACGCCGCAAGTCTTAAGTACGGCACAGAGGGTATTATGCACGGCTTCAACAGCATTATGCTCAAGGATGAAAACGGTGAGCCTGCTCCCGTTTACTCTGTTGCAAGCGGTCTCCACTATCCTTCATCAGGCCCCGAGCACGCATTCCTTCAGGAAATCGGCAGAGTCAAGTACGACGTTATCGACGACGAAGAAACAATCGATGCTTTCTTCAAGCTCTCACGTATGGAGGGTATCATCCCCGCAATCGAAAGCTCACACGCAGTTGCTTACGGTATGAAGCTCGCACAGCGTATGGAGCACGGCTCAGTGCTTATCAACCTCTCCGGCAGAGGCGATAAGGATATGGATTATATCATTGAAAACTACGGTATAAGATAAAATATAAAGGGATGCGAATATTGAACAAGTCCGGTAAAAACATACAATAGAAAAACAGGTCCCATACTAATCACCTTTGTATGTTTGGTGCTTGCGCTCGCAGGTGTTGTACCGTCAATCACAGAGGAGTCAATTCAGAATATATTTATTACAATCGTCGCTCTGCTCGTACAGCTCGGTATCGTAGTTGACTCGACTGCAAAGGGTGTCAGCGATTCCGATAGAGCGATGAATTACGATAAACCGAATTTAAAATTAATAGCCAAACATAGTAAAAGCCGTCCACATACCATTTCAGGTGCGTGGGCGGCTTTTTTGTTGTTTTTTATGTGTATGTATGTTAATATCATAACCAAGAGGTGATAACACTATGTTTCAAGAAACTTCCTACGAAGTAAAAAAATATATGTATACTGCCAAGCTCGATAACGGCGTAACAATTATCGCATATGAAGACGGCACAGCTGACGGCTTTGACGGCAACCGTTATCGCCTGATTTCACACTTTAACGAAGAGGAAGAGGTGGTAGTTGACGGTTGGGAACAAATCAATTAGTATATACCTTATATTTTGATGAGAATTTTATTTGTCAGCAAATTGTCAGCAAAGTCGTTATTGAACAAAAAGATAACCGCTCTGAATAGCTATAAACGGCTATGCAGAGCGGTTTTTCGGTGGTACGGATGTTCATAAGGGATTTACTAAAAAAATAATAACTTTCGGCAGTAACAAACATATTCTTATCCTTCCTTAATGCTTAAAAGAGTTTGAATACCAATATTCAAACGGAGGATTATACAATGTCTAAATTCATTGAAGATTTTTGCTATGGAAACATTGAACCGCAAGAGAGCAGTTTAGAACTCAAAGCCGAACTTAAAAGAAAGATAAGCACACTTACGCAAACCGAAGAACAACTGACATCAAAATTAACCGAAGAAGAAAAAGATTTGTTTTTAAAGTATGCAAGTCAATCTAGTGGGTTTCTTTGTGTGAGCAATGCAGATAGCTTTATATCAGGTTTCAGACTTGGTGCAAGATTTACTTACGACACATTTGTTATTGATTGAAAGGAAGGTACAGTTATGAATAAATCATCATTTGAACAGAGCGGTGGAACATACAGAACAGTTGGCGATTACAGAATCCCGAACATCACATTACCTGCCGAGGCAAGCAAACCACTCGGCGTATGGCGACTAAAACGCAAAGACTATCTTATGAAACATAAAAGCGTTCAGTTTAATATTATGCTTATGAATGGCACGTTGTGGACTCATCTTGCGGAGGTTGATGAACAGGCATCAGATATGTTCTCTCGGCTGGTAGAACATATGAAAGTCAAAGAGGGCATCACAGAACAACTCAAAGAAGAAAATCAAATGGAGTGGGTTCGAAAAATGAATAGCATTGAATTTAGAGCGAGAGAGATAGTGTGTGAAGAGCTGATTTATATTTTATAGCGAAAAACAGGTGGTTAGCAAAACCACCTGTTTTCTTTTTTGGTATGTTTATTCTTTATTTCTTTGTTTGTTTTTATAAATTTCCAATAGGCACATCAATTCTGTCCCGTGCTACACAAACCCCATTTTTAACAAGATAACATTCAACAAAATGCTCACCGTAAAAATCTGTGCTTTCTTTATGATGTGTATTACCAGGTTTAATTTCACCTCGTATACAATCTTTTTCTTCTGCAACAGGTCCCACATTTCTTACTTTCCAATATATTTCATATGGTGCAGGACAGGTTGTGCTTTCTATAAAGAAATCAAGTGATTTGTGTCTTCGCAAATACCCTCTGCTTCTAAGAAAATCAATTAAAAAGAAATCTCGCCAACCGTTTTGTGAGACTCTACAATTTATTCTCAATTTATATATGTCTCTTACCGGGAACATATCTCTTATAAATTGCTCCGTGTTTCGAAATGATGCTTGGCAATAACTACTTTTTTCAACAGCAAAATTTTCGCTATCAACAATTTCATTCAATGTAATACCATTATCATCAATAGAAAATACAATGGGAGAGGGGTTGCTATCTTTCAATCGCTTATGTTCCATGGTTGCCATAAACGATACATCTGAAGCGGTGTATTGTTTATATGCTCGTTTTGCAATAATATGTGGAGGAGATGTATCTTCTGTTATTTTTTCACACGAAGCAACCATATAAGCATTATCTTAAGCTTGTTCTAATAACCACCGAACATTTTCAGTAGGAGTGATACTTTTCGTGTCTTTATCTTCTTTTTTATTTAATCCCATATGACTGCAATGGTGCGGGATATCGTAAATATCCCATGTAAGCCTATCTTCATTCTATTGCTTTTGAGAAATCTCAACAATTTTGTCTAAAACAGAATATGATGTATCACCTGTGATTAAAATGTTTGTTTCATAATTTTCATTTAACAATCTAACCTGCATAACAATTGAAGGATCGTTTTTATCTTGAACCTCTTCACTATCATCTGAAAATGGTGCATGAACAAAAAATTCTATCTCATCTTCATATCCAGAAATCGATATGGTTTCTCCGGCATGAATAATTAAATGTTTTATATCATCATAATCAATTTCCTGATCTTCCAACCAACATTTTAAAGTGTCTGGATCGGCAAAAACCTTTATGCCGTTTGCATTTTTTAAACGATGCCGAGCTTCGTTTCTTATTATTTTTGCATCAGACTGGTTTTCTAAATCTGTATCAAACAAAAAAGCTGCAGATACCCATAATTCTTTAATATTAACACGTTCATCTGACTGATATTTTTTAGCATGTTCTAAATAAAAGAATTCACTTGCCCCTTTCACATGATCTTCATGAGCATGCGAAAACATTACAACTTCAAATTCTTTTATACTTGACAATTCTTCTTTTATGTCATATCTCAAATCATCAGTTGCATCAGTACGCATATGTGCAAAATCAAACAGTATCTTAGCCCCATCATTTAATTCTAACAAACATGTTTCTGCATTTCCGAGAGGATAAAATGTTATGGTTTGACTCATTTTTTATTCTCCATTAATTTAATTATTTTTCAGCAACATCAAGTGCAATTACCGTGTTAACAAAACGATTCATTTTTACATGCGTTGAAAGGTTTGTTACAACAGCTGTTAATATTATAACAAGTAAAAATTTGAAAGAAAAAGTAACGAATTCACCGTAAAAAATCAATGACAAAAAATATAATACAAGAAATACAATTGTTTCTATAAACAAATCTCTGCAGGTTAAATAATCCTTTTGGCTTTGCAATACTTGTCCTTTATCTTGATATTTCCTATATATTTTATACCAATTAGAGTTTTCGTACTCGTAACGATCGTTTTTATTCTGAGGTATATTGGATATTATTCCTTTATATTTTGTTTTAGCTTCAGAATTTAAAAATCTATCGTCTTTGACAGAACATTTATTGAGGCGAGTAAAGATTGTTTCTCCGGCTTTAGGGATAAAGAACAGCCCCACCAGTTTGTTTTTTAGATTAGTACTCAACAAACAGTCGCATATAAATGTTGCTAACGATAAGACACTTGATACAACTATACTGCTAAAAATAGTTGTTAATGTTTTATGAAACTCTAGATCGGTAATGTTTACCTCTTTAATTGGTGTACACAAAAATACAAAGAGTAAGACAAGAATTATTATTAAGTATTTTAATTCTTTATCTCTATAATCCTTCATATATAAAACCTCCTGTTTTTAAAATTAAATCACCTCAAAGCTACCACAGTATAAACGGCACTACCAACATCTTCGGAAACAATATATGGATATGAATTGTTTAATAACAAATCTTTGATGACATATGAGTGTGGATGCTGGTGTCTATTCTTTTTGCTTGCTGAAATTATGTGGTATGCATCAAGTGTAGAAAAAGCACTATTGTAATTATATCTTGAACCATGATGAGGAATCTGTAAACATCCTATATATTCCCAATATGTTTTATATTCCGCATAAAGCTCATTGAACTTCTTTTTCCCTGATGCATCATAATCTCCAGTGTATAAACATCCGGAATTTTTTGTGTTATAAGTGAAAAAGTGCCACGGATCAGAAATATGAGGGAATACCATATGTTGGAGTGTGTGTGTTTCGTTTGTTCCTGAAAAAAGAACCATCGAATTTGTGTTGAAAGATCCGGGAACTCTGGTGTAAGCCTCCTGTATTCTTCTTCTCATATAATCGCTACCGCTTTTCCATATATCTTGTAAATCATACAAGTCCACACATTCATTTTTGGACAAACGGGTTAGTTCTTTTTCTAGCATATTAGTTCTATCTTTATGCCTAAAATTAAATGGAATATAAAACCAATCTTCAAAAGGTGCTTTAATCTTAAAAGATTCGCTGATTATTTCTGTTACGTTAAAACCAGATGCAAGCACTTGAATGTTCGAATTGTCATAGTATACATCTTCTTCCTTAGGTGGAGCAATTTGGTATAATGCTGTTTCTTTTTCTGTTGCTTGAACTACTCATTGATGCTTTGACGGTTTCGGATTTTCAATAACCGATAAACCTTGTTCTCTGCAAATCCTGTCTGATACATTCCGCATTTTATTCAGAAAAGATTTGTTATCATTAAACTTTTTACCGTCAACAAATGAAACGCTGTTCACTACAATATGGCAATGAAGGTTGTCTGTATTTTTATGAAGTGCAACAATGACTTCAAATTTATCACCGAATAATTCTTCAGCAAGTCTGCAACCGATTTCAAAAAACTGTTCATTCGTACCTTCGTTATCATCAAATGATTGAATGATATGATAACCGACATTACCTGTGTTCTTATTAAACATATCTTTTGTTTCCTGCATCTGTGCTTTTACAAATTCGGGAGTGCAGTTTATACCTTTGACAAAAACTACTTCTTCGTTCTTCATACCGTCATTAAAAATTTTATCGACAGTAGTTTTTGAAGGATTCATTGCATAATCAATCAGCTTTGAAAGTCCCGTTTTTAACTTTTTAATTTTTGTTATTGCTATAAATTTTCACCTCCCTGTATCAAAATTTTCAAGCAATTGCTTTTCACAATTACGCAATTCTGTAATTGCATTTCTGATTTCTTTATCGGTTACAAAAGATTTTGAGTTTAAAGCTCTTGCAATCTGGTTAAGATTGTTACCTATACGGCGAAGTTCCGGAACAACAGAACGGATTTCTTTAGGCGGAAATTTTATGCATTGGTACAAAATCAACAATCTTATGAGCTTTGAAACGCTGACATTATATTCTTTTGTTTGACTTAAAAGCATTTCATTTTCTTCATCATCGAGATAAAAAGCATATCGGTGTTGTCTTTTTCTCGGCAAGTGTTTCACTCCTTTCTTCTGCTTCTGAGCGGATTTGTTGCAACAAATCCAATGCTAGCAAAGACGATACCACGGTTTTTATCGCTCCCACTGACGTTGCTTTTGAAGCACCATTGCATACCGTGCAAGAGCCTTTTCAGTTATTTCTTCCATCTTTTTCGGCGGCATATCTTTCTTGAAATACTTCTTAAAAGTTTCAACCGGGATTTTTACATATTCCTTTTGGTTAGCTTTTTGTTCCTGCATAATTTCAAAGATAGCATCCATAGTGAGTTTTTTCTCATCACTTAACTTATGCATACGCTGTGCTTGTGAAAGTGACGGAGTGCAGTCTTCACTTTCAATAGTTTCAATTAAGTTGCGCTGTTCCTCTTCTGTTAAATATGAAAGTTCAACTGCAGGTATAAAAGAAATTCTTTTTTCATCCACCATATCAAGAAGAGCAGGTTGTAAATTATTAAGACGGATATATCTCTGAATCTGCATTCGGGAATCGGGCATTGTTTCTGCGAGCTTTTCATCGCTGCGGAACTTCGTCCCAACTTGTGACGAAGTTAAATCAGTTCTTGTGCCTTGTTTTTTAATTGCATCGTGTTTCATTTTATACGCACGTGCCTTTTCACTCGGTAAGATTTTTTCTCGGCTGAGATTACAGTCAACAAAATTAATTACCGCTTCTTCTTTTGAAAATTCTCTGACATAAACAGGAACAACATTAAGATTTAATTCCTTTGCAATCTGCCATCGTCTGTGTCCGGAAATGATTTCATAACCGTTACCCGACTTATTAACAATAAGCGGAGTGATAATTCCAAACTCTTTAACGCTATCACGAAGCTCATCGTATTCACTTTCATCAACGCTCTGAAACGGATTGTTCTCAAACGGATGAAGCAAATCAAGATTCAAATATTCAATTTTTTCATTTGACATAAATGTGTTTTTCCTTTCTTAAGAGTTTAATTTTTGAGTTTTGAAAAGTTGTTTTTACATTTTGCTAAAGCATTTTTTCACTTCCTTTAATTAAAATTTTTTGTGATAAAAATCCTTGTGTTTATTCGAGGATATGTATTCAGGTTGATTTGTTTGGTGAGTGTGTGGTATAATAAAATAACTACTGTTGAGGGGATGATGGATTGTGAATAATATAGTTTTCAATATTGCATCTAAAGCAGACATCCCTTTTATAGATGAAACATATAATCAGAATATTAATAAGCTGCACGGAGCGCAAAGAACTTTTAATGGATGGGAGAAACTTCTCTCAGATAAAAACTCAATTTATTATATTGTTCGTACGACTGAGCCTGTTGCTTGGTTCAGAATTGAAATTATAGATAATATTCTTTGGTTAGGTATGCTTCAGGTTAAATCCGAATTCCAACATAAAGGTTTTGGAAAATGCATTTTATCTTTTATTGAAAATCTTGCAAAAAGTAATACAGTTAATCAACTTGGAATTCACACAACCGAAGATAATATAGCAGCAATAAATCTTTATCAATCATTCGGATATGCTGTTTCGGAAATCGGAAAATGCACAACAGCAGACGGAGTTGAGAGAATCGGCTACACATTTATAAAAAATATATAATTATTAAGGGTGAATCACTTTGATTAGATTAGCTAAAGAAAAAGATTTTTTACAATTAGCAGAAATGAAATGGGAACATTCTGCAGAAGATGATATAACCTATGGTGAAACAAATATTGTTGGTGCAGATAAGCAGAGTTTCATAGATGATTACATCACATTTCTGAAAAATGATTCTACATATACAATTTTTGTTTTGGAGCAAGACGGAATTGTAATTTCTGCAATGTATGTTGCAATTATTGATAAAGTGCCTAAGCCTAAAGCAAGTGGGGCATATATTGCTTACCTTACCAATGTTCATACAATGAAAGAATATAGAAACAAAGGTTACGGTACAGAATTACTTTCATACATCAAGAATTATCTGAAAGAAAAGGGCTGTGAATTAATCTTTGTATGGCCGAGTGATAATTCTGTTAATTGGTATTCAAGAAATGGTTTCAAATCAGAAAACGATATAATGGAATGTGAGTTTTAATATGGAGTTTATAAAAAGAGAAAACATAAAAGAACTATCAAATCCCGGTGTTGTTTCAAAACAGCTTATTAATCCTGAAAATTCAAAGAGCGAAAGAGTCACAATAACAGAAGTTCATATTAAAATCGGAGCAAATCAACCAAGACACAAACACGATACTTCAGAGCAGATTTGGTATGCTATTCAAGGAACAGGCAAATTACTTCTTGCAGATGATAAAGAATTAGAATTTAAATCAGGTGATGTTGTCAGATTTGCAGATAATGATATTCACGGTTTGTTAAATGATGGTGATACCGAATTCATATATATTTCTGTTACTTTACCTCCGATAGATTTCGGGTATGCTTATAAAAATGAACAGTAAGGCTTATTTATGTTTGGAAAATTGAAAACCACACCCAGAAAAATGGCTGAGAAAGATATTGATAGTGTTGCTTCGCTTTATATCGAATACTATAACAATCATGAAGATGCTGAATGGACAACTGAAACTACATATAAACGTATTCATCAGGTTTGGAGCCGTGAGGATTCATATTGTTTAATTTGGGAAAGCAAAAATGATATCGTTGCATTTGCTATTGGCTATTTTGAGCAATATGATGATTGGTTTGCGTATGACTTGGTTGAAATTGTTGTTGCCTCACAGTTGCAAAACAAAGGTTACGGAACAGTATTTATGAAACAGTTAGAAGAATGTGTAAAAAAAGAAGGTGCAATGCTCATTCAGTTACAGTCGGTAAATGATGATTTGCATAATCATTTCTATGGAAAACTTGGATACAAAGAAGCATCCAATTTAGTTCTTAAGACAAAAATATTATGATTAAAAACTAAACTATACTTGCTCTCACATTTGTGAGGGCAGTTTCTTTTTGTCAAAACCGCCCCATAATGGAAATTAGTGAAAAAATAATAAAAATTCAATTCAGTTGAAAATTTATATTTTTCAACAGAGCCATTTTCGAGTGCATTCCGCTCTTAGTACTATGGGCAGAATGCACCGATTTTTAATGGAAATTTTGCTGACGGGGTACTGTTCGTTTTGCCAATTTCTATCGTCTGATTTGCCAAATTTCGATTTTTATTCCTATGAAAAAATTTGTTTTTTCAAAAGTGCCGTTTTTAGCTAACTTTCCTCGGTTCAAACCGTTGAAAATTAGCTTTTTTCAAATGGAAATCTCAATAATAATGCCGATATCATTCAATCAATTTCTATTCGGTATTTTACGAGCCGAAGAAGAAATGATGCGTATTCATCAGTTTTTCGCATTCAGCCAATACACCATATATACTTAAAGTTATTACTAACTTAATTAAAGAATATTTTTCTTCTTCTCGGTTGGTATATATCTCAGTCTTACTCTACTCAGTCTTATTACTTGCGACTTTTACGGTGACCTGATGCGTGTTTTCGGAATAGGTAAAACATAGAGCTTCGCAGGTCTGCCCTTGCCTTGATATTTACGGCGGAGAAAATTGTGTTTTTCAAGCTCACGCTGCAGCCTTGTTGCTTTGTCATGACCACAACCGAGTTTTTCACTTGTTTCGGCAATAGTATAGAAAATAAAGACCTCACCATTTTTATCACACCAGCCGTTTATTGCGGATAACTGCATTCTGTCGAGCATCAATCCATAAAGCAGCTTCGCCTCTGCAGATAAATCCTTATATTCGTCTGTAAACAGCACCTTCGGCATTTTGAAGAAGATTTTGCTTTGCGGTTCCTCGTAAACAATATCAATATTCAGGTTTCATCACACTCCTCGGGCTTGATGCTTGCGATATAGTCTATCATTTTTTGCATAACCGCCATTGTTCTTTGAAAATACTCAGCACTCAAAAGTTTCGGATTATGAAAAAAAGTGAATTTATATGATACGATATGATTTTCCACATCCAGTTCTAATGTTTCTAAAAAGCTTTCAACATCGCCGGCTGTATCCAACTCTTTCATTTCTGCACATATTGATCTTATAGTTTGAATCATGGCAGGTGTAGGCTTTTCATATTTTTGTACCAATCTCAAATTTGCAGTAAGAGATTTTCTTTCTTCCTCAGGAGCTTTTGCAATATCTGCTATTACACCTTCAGGCTTCTTTATTTTTCCTGAAAGTATTTCTTCTTTAATGCCCGGAACAGCTTCTTCTGCTGCGTCTACACCTTTTGCAAACCGCTCGGCTCGGGCAACATATCCCTCGCTGGTTTTTGTTTCTTTTGCAATCTTTTGTCTTGTTGTCAATCCGTTTTTCAACAGACTATTTTGGTCAGTTGAAAATTCAGCACCACGTCTTGCACCACCATGAGACATTTTCTCCGCTTCATATCTTTTGCCTATAAGATACTTCTTGTTTTCGGGTGTAAGGTTTCTTCTGCCGAGCTGATTATTGCAAATCCACGACAACACTTCAAATCTTGATGAAAACTCCTTTTCAACAATCTTGTATTTAAGCGCCGGATGTTCAGACAGAATATGATAGCGGTGATGTCCGTCGATGATATATCCATTCCAAGTAAAAATGGGGTTGAATATTTCACCTTCAGATAAGATGTTGCTTTTCAGCTGTTCATACTCATCAATTGTAAGTGCCGGTATGAGCATTTCAAATTCCTTGTCAATTTTTAAGTTTTCCATAATATCAATCTCCTTTATTTGCAGTGATTCAGGTTGATTTTTGACGATTTGCGCCTCTGTAAAGGGGTTAATTTTGTCGGCAGGGTAATTATTTCATTAAGCTCTTGAAAAATCCGTTTAAAACACAAAAAAGCACCGTACGAACTCGAATGGACATAGTTATCCCACATCCAATCGACTTTCGTTACGGTGCTTGGTGGTTTTTCAGCTCTGAAAACAGAGTCCTGCCCCGCTTACGCGATTAAGAAAGTGGGTTCTTTCGTCTCTGCAACACTGATATGTAGGTTCTTGCTGTGTGTTGCTCTTTTGAAAGATATGTACATTCGACTTCATACGGCGCTTAGAAGATTTTCAGCCTGTAAAGGTACTGCTCTGCTTGCACGATTTAAAGTCGTTTATTTAATTGTGCTTATGATTATAGAACAAATGTTTACCAATGTCAATAGTTTTTCAAAACTTTTCTAAATAATTGAGGTGTCGGTTTTTAGTCGACACCTCGGAGTGAATTTACTTATTTAATTAGTTCTTCCGTCAATTCTTCAACATTATCATAAAGCCAGTTCAAAAAGTTATTTATGAGTTTTGCAATAGCTTTATAACTGTCAGGAATATCACAGAGTTCATCAGGACGATAATTACACATACAGTGCCAATAATACAGAACATAAGGCATTGTTTTTATATCATATTCCGTTAACGGAAACTTTTCTGTAAATTGACTGATGTACTTTTTCAGTCCGTTTGCATCTATTTCACCTGCAGCACAGGTGGAACTTGAGAATACATAAGATGTTATAACATCCAAACAAATCGGCAATCGACAAGCTGAACTCCAATCAACAACCGTGAAATCATTGTTATGTATGATAGCTTGACCTATGTGATAATCACCGTGCGAATTGGCATAAGTCAGTTTTTTAGTATCAATACGGAATTTTGAGATTCTTTTGAGATGCCGGATTTGTTCTTCCCAAATAGGTATAATATTCACATCTTTTGCTTTTTTCGCTCTGACAAGCTCTTTTTTATACTGCCATATTTTCCTGCGAACTGTTTTAGTTGAAAAGAAGTCTTTGCCAAATCGTAACGATAACCCATCATAATCTTTCAACAACAATACTGTTTGACCAAGAAACTCGGCAGATTTGCAGATAAACCAATCAGGTGCAGTATTCACCGGTAGTGATTCTCCTTCAATAAACTGTTGAACGGTAAACTGAAATTCAGGTGTTTTTACCACATAAGCGTCATCGTTGCTTTTCATAAATCTTGCAACTTTAAGTCCGTTATTATAAAGATATTCGGTAACTTCACCTTCATTTTTTACATTTTCCATATACAAAGGCAGAATTTTAACTATGTATTTACCGACATCTGTGTTAATTAAATAAAGCTCAGTACCAAAATGTTTATCAAGAAGTTGTATATCACATACTATCAAATTAAAATTATTTTCTATTATATTTTTATTCACTTTTATTCCTCCAAATATTTATGTTAACAATATCTGAAAACAAGCGCAAAAATGCCGTAGAAAGCAACCCTCATTAGTGGGTACTTCCTACGGCTGATTTTATGCATAAAAATAACACACCCTAAAGTGTGCTACAACCGAAAGTTATAGTATTCACGAAAGGTTACTTTAAAACGGCACAACAACATAGAGGCCTATGCCTCGATAATCGTTTGCACCACATATTCAGTTTAAGATACGATTACCTCATAAAAAACTTTCATACAATTGTTCTCCTTTCGGAATCTGCTTTTGCAGATTTATTTGAATTTATTATAGCATAAATAGTATGCCTTTTCAATAACAAAAAATGAATATCACATTGATTGAAACAACAGATAAAGTGTGTTAAAATATATCCATACAATACTGAGCATAAAAAGTCAGGAACTATCATTACTTTTGCTTTATAATGTAATCACACAAAGAGGTGAGCATATGGATTGGATTACGGGCATACAGAATGCAATTAATTATATCGAAAATCATCTAACTGATGAAATAGATATGGAGCTTGTTGCAAAAGAAGCAGCGTGTTCGGAATTCTATTTTCAAAGAATTTTCAGTATTTTGTGTGGGATTACTTTGGGAGACTATATCAGAAACAGACGGCTAACACTTGCCGGCAATGAACTGTGTGCTTCTGATTCAAAAGTAATTGATATTGCATTTAAATACGGATATGAAAGTCCTGAAAGTTTCACAAGAGCTTTTACAAGATTTCACGGCATAACACCATCTGAAGCAAAAAAAGATGGTTCAAAACTCAAATCTTTTTCTCGCCTTACTGTGAAAATTGCATTAAGCGGAGGCAATATAATGGACTACAAAATTGTAGAAAAAGAGGCTTTTGATATTATTGAAAAGGTTGAAGCACATACTGTTGAAAATTCAGAAAATGCCAAGAGTATTCCTGATTTCTGGACACGTTCTCACAAAGACGGAACTGTTAAGAGATTAACAGAATTAACGACAGACAAAACCTTCATATTTGGTGTGTGCTACGGAAATCTTCCCGAAAACGCAAAGACGTTTGATTATTCAATCGCAGCAAAATGTGATGAAAAAACTGAGACTCCCGAAGGCTTCAGAAGAAACACGATTCCTGCAAGAACATGGGCAGTGTTTGAATGCAAAGGTGCAATGCCGAAAGCTATGCAGGATATGTGGCACAAAATTGTTTCGGAATTCTTCCCGACATCAGGCTATGAGCCTACTTATGAAATGGATATTGAGGCTTATACCGAGGGTAATATGGGAAGCCCCGATTACCGTAGCGAAATATGGGTTCCTGTTGTAAAGAAATAAATGAAGAATCCGCATCGTAGCCGATTGCTATGGTGCGGATTGCTGCTGTTACAGTATTGTTTTTGACTGTTTCGGAATGTAGTTTTTATTTAATTTATTCACGATTATCTTTTGGTGGTGTTGAAAAAAATTCAGGATAATCCATTAGAGGTTTTGATGTAACTTCTCTATAACCAATTATCCATTCTTTCGGCCAATTTCTTGGCAACAAAACCTGTTCTGCGCCACCTGCCAATACATTACCTGTATTGAGTGTAACCGGTGCGACTAATCCCACATGAATTTTTGTTCCAATAGGTACAAGTATTTTTTCTTCAACAAGTCTGGTATTTAGCCATTCAGGTTTTAGTGCAAGTCTTATTTTTACATCAATCCTTGATTCTGCAAATTCGGTTGATGCATAACCGCCATTCCAAGTTGCTCCCTTGTTTTTGCTGTATCCTCTGCCGTATGTACGGTACAAGACTACCTTATCAGTCGTTATATATGTTTTATATTCACCATTTAGGAAATTTGACACTACTTCTTCAGGAAGTGTGTCTTTTTTTATTTCTCTGACTTTTCCTGTCAAGTCGGTTTTGTGTTTTTGATTGGTTGAGCCTGATTCAAACCCTAATCCTTCTTCAGTTAATTCTTTTATATCCAATTGTAATATCGTTCCTTTGCTTTGAAAAGTTACTTACAATAACTACTTATTATTGTTAATGTATTAGGAAGTGATAAACATGAATTTTGAAAACCCTAAAGATATCTATTCATCAATGGATAGCGTGTGGCCTGAAAATAACAGATGGTATAATTATACCCATGAAATTATTATTAACTTTATAAAAAGGTATTTGGCTCCTAAATTGTCTTCCGAAAGTTTTTATCTTAATGCTGGTTCTGGTGGTACCGTATATGATATCAAAGGGGTTTGTCATCATGTTGATGTAGCCGAAAATCTAATTTGCAAGTTTGAAAAACATACTGTTGCTTCTATTGAAAACTTACCGTTTGAAAATGAGGTATTTGACGCAATTATTTGCGTAGGGAGTGTCCTAAACTATTGTGATGCGATTAAAAGTATAAAAGAATTCTCTCGAGTAATGAAAAAAGGTGGATACTTGGTTCTTGAATTTGAACGTAGCAATACTGGAGAACTGTTCTTTACATCTGAATATGGGAAAATTTCCACTAAGCAACAATATGATTATATGGGACATACTCATACTCTTTGGCTATATTCTGAAAAGATGATTTCTCTACTTTTAGATGAGTGTGGACTATCAGTCATAAGACAAAAAAGATTTCACTGTATTAGTGCGTTGGCTAATCGAATTTTACATCAAGAAGAAAAATCTGGAAAATATGCACATTATGATATTTTGTTTAAACCAATATCGTATTTATTAGCCCATAACACTATCTTATTATGTAAAAAGTTATGATTTTGATTTTGTGATTGCTGAAAAAGCTAATGTCATTATACCTGTTAATGTCGCTGATATTGCAGCAAACAGACCCGCAAATTTATCAGGCTGAATATCTGATTTTTTCAACAAATAGTAGGCTGCCATCGAAATGAGGAATGCACCTATCGTTACACAAGGTATACCTATCCCAAATATCCATTTACGAGCTTCCTTTGTTTTTTTACTTGGAACAAATCCTGCTGTACTTGTATTATAATGACAATCAGACGATTTGTAATAAGCACATGCGATACTTTGATTTGACAAAATTATATCTCCTGACACTTGTTCTGCTTTTAATTTAACTTGCTCAAATTCGGTTTCCAAGTGTTTCCTATAATCAGCACTTCGTGATTTGTCTGCAACCTCATACCATGGATAATAATGTTCAAAATAAATATCATACACAATCGAAAGATATGTTTCTTTTTTTATCATAGGTATGGGTTGTTTTGATTTTATCATTAATTGAAAATCAAAATTACTTTCAAAATTATCTAACCCCAGTCTAGGCTGTCGATACAGTACTTCTGCAATTCTAAAATCTTCCATCTGCAACATTTTCTTGGAAAAGAAACTTTCTGAATCAACAGATTGTTCTGGACATTTGGTGCTAACCTCAGTGGCAATATAGTCATAATCAATCATATTTTCAGAAAAATATCGTTGTATAAGACTAAATAAAGGATAAAAAATACTATTTAATCGGTAGCCTTCTTTAAGTACTATGTAATCAATAATTATAGTCTTTGTTGTCAGCAGATATCCAGTTTCAACAAATCCAACTAGATGTTTGTCACAATATAGTCCAAAAAAATACATAATTCTTTTGGGTTGCATTGAACAATGATCAGCAAAATAAATTATTTCATTTGAACTGGTTTTAGTGTCTACAGGAATAGTATCATTGTATAACATAAGAGCTTTAACAAAGTCCTTGTCTTTTGAAGATGTAAATCTCTTTATACAAAAATTAGATTCAACAATATTGTCCACATTACACCCTCCAATTAATCAATTAAATTAGTAAGCCTTTTCACTCTACAATAATAAGTAGTTATTGTAAGTTTATATAACTCTTCTCGAAATTCTGTTAAAATGAATTTGCGAACACATTTTCAAAATTTCGAGGAGTGATCAAATGAAAAGTATAAAAACAGCGAGTGATGAATTTATACAAGTCATCCAATCTACAAAAAATTTATCCGATAAAACGATAATAGCTTACCGTTCGGATTTAAAAGATTTTCAGGCGTTTCTGCGAAGCGATGAGCTTGATGAAACGGTAATCCTGAAATATGTGCAAATGTTATCCAAAGAGCGAAAGCTCAAAGATAACACAATTTGCCGAAAGTTAATTACACTGAAAATGTTTTTCGGTTTTCTTTATGAGCAAGGTTATACTGATGTAAACTACTATCAAAATCACCACTTTCGCTATAAGAAAGAGCGACGGCTCCCAAAGACTTTAGCGGTAAAAGAAACCTCAAAACTGCTCACTTATCTTACCGTCTGTGCCGAAAATGAGACAACCGCTTTTGACTTGTGGAAGAATTATCGCAACCTTGCTTTGATTGATGTACTCATTAGTACCGGCATAAGAATAGCCGAGGCTTCAAACATCGCACTTAGTGATGTGATTTTTTCTGAACGAACTATTCTCATTCACGGCAAGGGGAGAAAACAGAGACTTATCTATATATCCTGTAACGACACTTGGAACAATCTTACCCGGTGGCTGAAAATCCGTAAAAACCGACCAACCAACACAGATAAGATATTTGTAAACCGTTTTGGTGAACAGCTAAGCATACACGGTATAGAATATATTTATAATTCAACAAAAAGAGCCTGTGGAATTAATGAGAAGTCGACACCACATTACTTGCGGCATACATTTGCTACTAATCTTCTTGCAAACGGTGCAGACTTACGCTCCGTTCAAGAAATCCTTGGTCACAGTAGTGTTGCGACAACGGAGATATACACTGAGGTAACAACCAAGAGAAAGAAACAAGTGCTTAATAAGTATAATTACAGAAATAAACTGTAATTAATACTTATTCTCTATATATAAAGTGTTGAAAATCTCAAAAAGTAACATAAAAATTTTAATGTTTTTGAAAATTGTCGGAATGACAGTTGTTACGCAGATATTTTGTTGATTTTGCCAACTAAATTATATCTATACATATTAAAAGTACAGCAATCTAGTTTTATGTTCAAGGCTACCTGCAAAAACGTTGTAAATTTCGACAAAAACGCTTGTTTTTTTCAATATAATGACGCACAAAACCCGCACCTTAGCTGTATGCTACGATGTGGGCTGTGATTTTTATTTAATTATTAATTTAGATACATCCTATGTATTCATTAAATTCATCTTGCTGTTTTATGTTCTATTATGATTTTATACTTTATTTTCAGCGTAATACTGTGCCTGAGCATTCCAAAGTTCACTGTATTTTCCACCAGTGTTTTCAAGAAGGTTTTCGTGAGAGCCATCCTGAATCAGTTGTCCGTTATCGAATACAAGGATTCTGTCACAGAAGCGGCAGGATGACAAACGGTGCGAGATATAAACCGCTGTTTTGTCCTTAACCATATCATTGAAACGCGAATATATTTCGTGTTCTGCAATGGGGTCGAGTGATGCGGTTGGTTCATCGAGGATGACAAAGGCTGCATCTTTATAGAGTGCTCTTGCGATAGCGAGCTTCTGTGCTTCACCACCGGAGATTTCAACACCGTCTTCTTCAAAATCCTTGTAAATGGGGGTTTTGAGTCCCTTCGGCATAGCCTGTACTCTTTCAAACATACCCGCTTTTTCAAGTGCTGACCAAACCTTTTCTTCGTCATAATCAACACTTGCTGCAACATTTTCGGCAACAGAAAATGAAAACAACTTGAAATCTTGGAACACAACAGAAAACAATTTCAGATAATCTTCATAATCGTATTTCTGAATATCTATTCCATTGAGAGTTATATATCCCTCTGTCGGGTCATATAGACGACAAAGCAATTTTATCATTGTCGTTTTACCGCTACCATTCATACCGACAACTGCGATTCTGTCACCAACCTTGAATTTAAGGTTGAGATTTTTGATAGCATATTTATCGGTATTCGGATATTTAAAACTGACATTATGAAATTCAATGTCATATTTGTTATCCATTCTTTTTTCTGTGGGAATAGTGCCGTAGTGCATTTCGGTGGGAATATCAACATATTCAAAGAAATCTTCAATATACTCGTTGAGTGTATGCATTCTTGAAAGCATTGCACCAAAATCGTTTGTGTTCCACAGTAGCTTTTGAATACAGGTTGCATATTTAACAAAACTACCGATTCCAAAGGTTCCGGCAATCGCTTTTAAGGCGACAAAGGTATAAATTAATCCGAGTATGATATATTCAAGAACAATTGTTTTTTCAGTGTGTTTCTTCCAAAAATCTGTTTTTTCCTTAATTAAAGATATCCAGTTTGAGTGGATTTTATCCGAAGCATCATTGATAAGTTCTTGCTGATTGAAAATGTGAACATCCTTGCAGGCCTTACTGTCATCAAGATAATCACCGAGATAATAAGAATATATCTTTTTTGCTGAAGAAATCTTCTTGTTTATTTTGTAATTGTTGCTTTCAACTAAGTGAATACTCACAAAAGAAACAACACATGAAACCATTATTACAACGCCGAGCAACAAAG
Source organism: Acutalibacteraceae bacterium (assembly GCA_045631965.1). Taxonomy (GTDB): domain Bacteria; phylum Bacillota; class Clostridia; order Oscillospirales; family Acutalibacteraceae; genus UBA8612. Next base: position 112,487 of record JAZQVR010000008.1, on the reverse strand, counting down.
ATGCTACCCACGAATCAGCAAAACCGACTATTCCGCTTAAAGTTTTGTCGGAGTGTCTGAAAAACATATCGGAAACCATAATGATGCTGAATACGATATTAATTACATTACGCATTATGTGTGACAATCTTGAAACAAGATATGCAAGTCCACCTAAATTACGGTTATCAACAATAGCTTGCCTTTTGGCTCTTATTTCAGGGTCTTCCATATTCTTGTAGTCCATAGAGAAACTTTTGTTATTAAGATAGATTTCTTCCCATTGCTGAGTAATGATTTCATTTACCCTTATTCTTCGCCACGAATACTTACTCAGAAGCACCAGTGCAAGCTCCGATATAACCATAATCGCAACCATTATAGCCATCTTATTTATATCTTTGCCACCTGTTACTTCATCGGTAATTTCAGCAGCAAGATAATATCCGATAAACTGTGCTGCTGCCAAATCAAAAGCAAACAGAAAAGAATGGAGAAAATAATTCGGAGTAAAGGTCTGAATAAGTTTTATCGCTCTTTTTGTGGTGTTAAAATCCTTTTTGACAATTTCAACAAGATTTTTAATCTTCATTCTTTTCACCTGCCTTTTCGTAGTATTTGGTTTGAATTGCGAACATCTCGGCATACTTGCCACCGATAGCCATAAGTTCATCGTGAGTTCCTGTTTCAACAATAGTGTTGTTGTCAAGAAGAATAATCCTGTCGCAGAATCTTGTTGATGAAAGTCTGTGAGAAATATAGACAGAAGTCTTGCCCTCAGTAAGCTCACTATATCGCAGATACATTTCATTTTCTGCAATCGGGTCAAGTGCAGAAGTAGGTTCATCGAGAATAATTATCGGCGAATTTTTATAAATTGCCCTTGCAAGCAGGAGTTTTTGCATTTCTCCGCCCGAAAGTTCTTCAGCATCATCATTTACGTTCTTCACGAGCTTTGTTTCAATACCATTTTTGAGGCTTGCAATTTTGTCTGAAAGTCCTGCAAGTTTGACGCAATCGTTAATTCTTGCAATGTCTGATTTTTCAATAGGCTGCATTGAAATGTTTTCAGCAATGCTTATCGGCATAAACCTTGCGTCTTGAAAAACAGCGGAAATAACAGAATAATAGTCATCTCTGTTAAATTCAAAAATATTTGTATTATTGAGAAGCACTTCGCCATGAATCGGTCTGTAAAGGCCGCAAAGAAGTTTAACAAGTGTTGTTTTACCCGCACCATTCAAGCCGACAATAGCCAGCTTTTCGCAGGGTGCGATATGTAGGTTTATATTTTGTAAAACAGCATTTTCACTACCGGGGTAAGTGAAACTCAGATCTTTTATCTTTATGTCATAAGGTTGTTCACTTGGAATCGGCAGACCGTTTTCGTTCTCCATTGTGTTCTCAATATCAAGAAATTCTCTGTAATCACACATACTGATATTAAGCTGATGAACAGAGTTAATGCTCATACCAAGATTTGAAATCCAGGTTCCGAAAGTCAGAATTGATGTGATGTAGAGAACAAGCTCGGAACCGCTTATATCAGAGGTAAGGCACATATAAATCAGATATGCGTATGCACCGCCTCTGACAACAATCCCCATAACCGTTCTTACAACATCGGATATGAAATAATAAAGATAAACCTTGTTTGTCCAAAATTTCTTTTCGCCGATGAAATATTCGCTCATTCTTTGCAGACAATCTCTCATATTGTAAAGTCTGATATCCTTTGCAATATAGAAATCACGAGAGCTTTTGGTCATATAGTTGAGATGCCTGTCTATTTCAGCTCTCTTGTCTTTAGTGCCGTTTACAAGTTTATCGGCAACCAAATCCGCTAAAAGGGGTAATACAAAGGAGATAAAGAGAACAACAACAATCCACGGATTGAGTGTTGAAATGATAATTACAAAACTTGTGAAACCAACTAAAGCGGTTATTAGTTTAAATAAGTAATCAAGAAAAACATATACGCCTTCGTTGCCGAGAGAGTTTTTGGCTTTTTGAAGTTTATTTTTACCAACTGGTCCCTCAAGGATTTCATAATCCATACTCATAATCTTTTCGCCGAGTATTAAATCAAATCGTCTGCTGATATCTTGACGTTTATTCGTTGTTATGGCATTAAATCGCTCATTGTACTTTGCGGATAAAGCAAGAATACCGCTAACCAAAAATGTTACGCCAAGAATAATCCCTACGCTTTTGCCACTTTCAACAAGTGCAATTATAATCGGAGCAAAATAGGTCTGTCCCAACGAATAAACAATATCAACAGGAGTTTTTGCGAAATAGACGGGCAAAGCCCATTTATCCCACGAATGAATATGCTTGAATACGAATTTTAAATTTTGAAACAGATTATACCGTTTCTTCTTTTTAGATTTACCCATATTTATCACCCAATATTAACATACCAAAAAAGCAACCTAAAAAGGTTGCTTTTGCACGAATGGTTATTTGCTTTGCACGAACGGCAACATAATTTCCGTACCGAATACTCCGTCTTCAAACTGACGATTGACAAAACCGTTATATTTATCAGCAATTCTGTCAACTCTCATAAGTCCGAACCCGTGATTTTCGCCCTTTGAAGATTTATATGCCTTACCTCTTTTAACGGGAGTACCAATCATCGAGTTAGTCACATTTATGTAAAGCTGTTCTTTGAAAACTCCGATATAAACCCGGATAAATCTCTTCGTTTTATCCTCGACTTTTTCACAGGCTTCCATAGCATTATCAAGCAGATTGCCGATAATAACGCAAAGTTCAACATCATTGACACTGCACTCTTGCGGGATCGTTGCAGTAACCTCATAAGGAATATTTCTTGCTTTGCAAAGTGCAAGTTTACTGTTGAGAATTGCATCTGCCATAACATTACCTGTTTTAACAACAGTATCAACCGTATTGAGATCAACCGAGAGTTCGCCAAGATAGTTGCCAAGCTCGGTAAGATTGCCCATTTCAAGAGATGCACGCATAACCTGTATGTGATTTTTATAATCGTGACGCCAACCACGCATTGTTTTATAAATGTTCTGAACTTCCTCGCAATGCTTTGTGATGAGGTCGTTCTGATATTCGGCTATACGCTTATCCGTAAAGTTACGGATATATCTTCTTGTCAGCACAACAGCCAATAAAATTACAAGCCAAAAACCTGCAACTGCTGCGGCAATAATCCAGTAATTCATTGATTTATACCTCTGTAAAAATTGATGAAAGCCATATTAACATCGCTGTACATTCGTCTTGAAACAGGAATGCTTTTGCCATTATCAAAGACTACATCTGTCTTTGTAATCCTTGCAGTGTGATAAAGATTTGCGATGTATGAACGATGACATTGAGTAAAACTTCCGTCAAGCATTTTGGCTATATCTGAAATTGGGAGTTTAACATTATATTCATCGTTTTCGCAAACAACACAGCTTGAATGTCCGAAGGCTTCAATATAAATAATATCTTTTAGATTTATTTTAAGATTCTCGTTATCAACTGAAATTAGAATAAACTTTTCTTCTTTTTTCAGATTATCACATGCTTTTGAAAGAACCGAAAAGAACTTTTCCTTTTCAACGGGTTTAATCAGATAATGAAGTGCTGAAACATCATATCCACGTGAAATATAGTCAGGAAAACCGGTTATGAAAACAATCTGTACACCGTTGTTGTTTTCACGGATTTTTTCTGCAAGTTCAATGCCGTCCATCGCATTCATCTGAATATCGAGCAGAAGAATATCGAAGTTTTTGTCTTCCTCATACTTAAAAAGGAACGCCTCCGCACTCGCAAAGTCCGAAATGTTAACGGCGGTTTTGGTTGCCTTTGCCCACTCCTGTGTGAGCGATGTCAGATATTCAATTTCAATCAGTTCATCATCGCAAATAGCAATATTGAGCATGGCAGTAGTTCCTTTCAGCAAGTTTGTAAAATAATTATACTATTTTCTACATAAAAAATCAATCCGAACAAAAATGATTGACGGCAGGGAATTTTCACCCTGCCGCCGATTTTGCTAATTGAATATAATTTCGCTATTAACAATTTCCCGTGCTCTTGCTTCAATATTTTGCATATGGCATATCCATTCCATTTGATTTTCTTCTTTTAGTTGCTCAGTTATACCTTCAGCCTTCTTCATCTGCTCAACGAGAGTATCAAACATACCTGTTGCCTGATTTTCTATCCCGGCACAGTGCTGATATAGCTTACCTTGAATAAGAAGGGAGTTGAAAAGTGCAGTCTTGTGCTTTTCAAGATAATCTTTATACATCATTCCCCATTTGCTGAGGGATATAGTTGCTTCTTCGGGTGGAATGGTTAGGTTTGGAATGTTAAAATCTCCAACTCGGCGATAACTGATAAAATTTTTGTTTGACATAAAAAGTCCTCCTTTAAATTTTGTATTTTCATTGTACAAATTTAAGGAGACTTTGTCGAATGTGTGGATTATAAAATGAATAGGTCGAAAAATAAGCATTTTTGTCGAAAAACGACACGTTTTTGTATTACGTATTTAACTATTTGCTTTAATAAAGTATTCTTATATTTAGTTTGTGTTTATAATTATAGTTTTTATAAGAAATGAAATTCAAAATTACAAATTAGAATACAGGTGTTTTATTATGAATGAATTAAAAAATAAATTATTAGAATTGTTAAATACCGATAGCAATATCCGCTATTCGTATATGGCCTTAGAGAAATTAATAGCGATAATGCTTAAAGACTATATAGAAAGTCAGGGGAAAAGTTTTATTTTCGATCACTCCCATGTTGTTGATAAGCATTATTATGATGCTTGTGCACCAGAAGGTTTTGATCAATTTGTAGGTAAGACGGTTTTTGAATTCAAATTTTATCGTTCACAATCTGCTTCACTGCATATGCTTAGAAGAATTATTGAAAGAAATATATCTACAAATGAAAATATTGAAAACCTAATTATTGTGTTTGTAGGTGAAATTGCAAATAATCACTATAAATATGTCGAAAATATACGGCTTGATCAAAAATTCAATGTAGTTTTATGGAATATAGATGATTTAATTAACATTTTTTCTAAAAATATCGAGTTATTTAATAGTACATATTTAAATATTAACACAGTTTTTGTAAAAGACACCATTAATCAAGGAATACGAAACACATTATTAAACACAAATAAAAATGATGACTATATAACTAAACTTGCTAATGATTATAAAAATGATAATATTGTACTATTTTTAGGTGCTGGAGTATCTAAAGATGCGGGTATAGCTACTTGGAATACTTTAGTATCAAAATTATTTGTTGCTCTTGTTGATAATGAACTGTCTAAAAATGGTGTTAATATAAGCGATACATCAAAGCGCGAAATTGTTGACAAACTGATTGAGCAAAATAATGCGTCACCACTATTACAAGCAAGATTTTTAAGACAAGGATTTGCAAATGAATTTGAAAAAGTTTTAAGTGATACATTGTATGAAAATGCAGTTGTTTCATCTGATTTACTGAAGGAAATTGTTCAATTGTGCATTCCTAATAGAGGAAAAACTGGTATTCAAGCAATCATAAATTATAATTTTGACGATTTGGTTGAACAGAATCTTCAAAAAAATCGAGTGAAATATAGCTCAATCTATAATGAAGGTATGGTAGTATCAAATGATGAATTAGGAGTTTACCATGTCCATGGCTTTTTGCCAAAACATAAAAATGAGTATAAAAATTTAGCCAAATCATTGTTGGTTTTTTCGGAAGAAGGATACCACAAATTAATGTTAGAACCATATAACTGGGCAAATATTACTCAACTTAATTTTTTGATTAATAATACTTGTATATTTATTGGTTTGTCTATGACAGATCCTAATTTGAGACGGTTACTTGAAATCAGTGCACAAAAGCATATTGAAGGTGAGGTTGTATCAAACCATTATGTGATAATGAAAAGGAATAGACTAAACTCATCAGAAAATTCAGAAGATTTTATTAGATTTGAAAATGTTAATGAATCAATTCAGGAATCAATGTATCGTGAGCTTGGTGTTAATGTTATATGGATAGATGACTACAAAGAAATTCCTAGTATTCTAAAAAGAATTAAAGAGCATTGATTTATTGTATTCATATTAGAGGTGATCAATGATGTCAGAGTGGCGTAATGCTTTTTTCTTCAATATATAAACTTGTAAAAAATTATTGTTGTATAAGTGATGATGTTATTGCTAAAGTAGTTAATGTGGGAATACCTTCAGTTAGACAGTATTCAAGCAAACGTCAAACTATGCCTGACGACATTGATTCACTGTGCGTGCTGTTTGAAGAAGAGATAAAAAAACTGAACATAATTCAGCAAAAAACGCTGTTAATCAATGTGCAAAATGTTTTTAAGAATAATATTGAAGATGTTAAATCTAATGAAATCGGACGATACATATGCGCTATCATAAAAGAGTGTTATGTGAATGAAAAAAATAAAGCACCCTATTTCAGCGATTCACAAAATCGTTATGAATCTACTGGATGTATTCAAGCTGTAATATTTGATTTTGATGGTACTCTTACTAAATCAAAATCAAGAACGACTTGGGAATCTTTGTGGGAAATGTTAGGGTATGACGTCCAAGAATGTCAATCTCTTCATCAACAATACGATAAGGGCGATTTTTCTCATCAAGAGTGGTGTAACAAAACAGCTGAAAAGTTTATCGCAAAAAATCTAACAAGACAGCAAGTATTGAAGCTTGCTAACAATATAAAGTTAATTAAAGGTTGTAAAAAAACATTACAAATAATAAAAGAAAGAAATATTAAACTTTATATTGTTTCTGGTTCAATTATGGATATTATTGAAAACGTTTTGGGGAATTGCCACAGTTTTTTTTCTGAAATTGAGGCAAACGAATTTGTTTTTGATATGCATACATCCATTCTCCACAAGATAATTGGAACAGAATATGATTTTGAAGGCAAAGCAAATTACATAAAACATATTTCTGAGAGATTGGAAATTGCAACATCGGATATCCTTTTTATTGGAAACTCCAATAATGACACTTGGGCATATCAGTCTGGTGCAAAAACATTGTGCATTAATCCCACCCACACAAATTATCATGACGACACAGTTTGGCATAATACAATTGTTGAATGTAATGACTTGTCTCAAATATTAAAATTCATATTGTAATATTTTCTGTTACGTATTGTCACGCCACTGTTACAAATATGTTAATTTTATCAACTTATTTTTTTACTTGCGTCACATTTTTACATAATTGAAAACACATATTTTTAGCCATACATTGATGTGTGGCTATTTTTGTTACCACATTGCGCACATTGATTTGTTTTTCTTATGGGTTTATAATTGTATTGAAAAAATCGTAAGAATATGCGATTAAATTATTTCAAGAAAGGGAAATCAATATGACAGAATTAAATTCTCTGGTACCGGTAGTAGCAGATGCTGCAGTCGCCATCACAGGAAACATCACTAATTTTATTACAAAAACAAAAGCAGCTGGAACCATACAGCGGGCTCAGTTTGAGATGCTTAAAAATCAAACTGAAAAAGTGTTAGCGGACGCAAGAGCATATAACACTTTTAGCATTGTAACAACAAATCTTGAACAAATCGCAAGAACACAAGAATATATTGATACATTAACGAAACAAGGAAGATTACATGGTAAGTCACTTGATATGGCCATGGATCAACTTCTTGATCTTAATGACATCCTTAGACGAAATCTTAAAAAATTTGAAAATGGAGAGATGTGGTGATTTGCGAATGATTAAAGATTTAAAACTCTTAAAATTATTAAAACTCTCCAAAAATAAAAAGGACAAAGAGAGTTATATATCGTATGAAGAAGCAACGGAATATATGAATTTTCCTGATGACAAAATTGCAAGATTAATGGAATTGATCGGTTGTGCAATTGAAGATTGGGCAAAAGAATATAATATGGAAAACTTACCCAAAAAAATCATTTTTGAGCAAGTTTTGGATGCAATGCACGCTCTTGAAATTGCTATGAATAATACAAACGAATCCTGATTGTATTCTGAAGGGGGTGATAATATGAAGGTGTTTTTAATTATACTGTTAATAGTGCTATGTGTAATATTAACAATATATTCTATTTATTATTTTGTTACAATACCCGAAAGACGTAGAAACAAAGAATTGTTAAGACGTTCAAATCTCCTTTATAGAGAAAAGCTTAATGCAGAAATAACTACTCACAAAGCAAGAATTGCGGGAGAAACTGCAAGAAATAATATTGAAACAATTGCAAACAAAACCAATTCATTATAGATATATTTTTTGATATTAATGGATATGATTATAAAATATAAATTGTATATCTCCTTATATACAGTTTTAGATTTTGTTTGAACGAAGATTTTTTCCTAAATAATGGCCTTCCTGTAATTTGATATCATCATTCACAGGAAGGCCATTATTTTGCGAATAAACTTGAGCATAAGATCAGTACGGATATTCGATATAAATAAAGAATCCGAATCCTTCACCTATAAGATGAGGGTTCGGATTTCTTTCAGATGGTCGGAGTGACGGGACTTGAACCCATGGCCTCTTGGTCCCGAACCAAGCGCGATACCAAACTTCGCCACACCCCGAAATATGTTGCCTTTCGGACAGCTTGATTATTATATATTAAACCGTTAAAAAAATCAAGTGTTTTCGATAAATTTATTATAACAGATTATTTGCAGGTGCGATGCCGACAATGTTAAAATTGCTTTTTTGCTTAAACTATTGCAATAATTTAAATAACTATGATATACTAATTATGCCAAACTAATCGAATATTGCAAAATAGGTATAATTTTTTTCTTTTAGAAGAAGTATATCTTTTGCCTCATAAGCGAAGAATGAATTTGATAAAATGCAAATTCCGCTTTGCTTGTGAGGTTATACCATTTTGCATTGATTAGTTTGGCGACTATCGGAGTTTGCGTTTTGGTGCGTTTACTTCGGTAGGCGCACTTTTTTATTTTGCGGAGATAAAAAGTGTTGTTCTGAAAGAAAGGAGTTTGGTTTCCGCTGAAATTTATAAGAAAAGTGAAAGGTTGATAAAAATGAGTTTAACTACACACAAATGGATAGCAGGTACTATATGCGTTGTTGTTTCTATAATTCTTATTATTTATGGTGTCAATGAAATAAATGAAATCAAAAGCAATACGGTAGGCAGTTACAACAACAATTATGACAGCGATGATTATAAAAACAATTACGACAGTGATGATTATAAAAACGATATGAATGATTGGTATGCAAATCAGGCTGCAGGTAAAGACTATAATTATGATGACGGAGGCTCATATTATTGTATGGGCAAAAATGATACTTGCTCAAGAAAAACCAATAATGCTTATGATTTATATTGCAATTCATGTGACCCTGATGGTGACAATGTAGAAGGTTGACATCGAAATACTATTTGAAAATATATTTTTATAAGAAATTGTTTGATAATCGGTGCATATCAGATAATAAAACAACAGAGCAATCGCTTTCGCCCACGCTCGATAAGGCAGTATTTCTTTAAAATGTGAATTTTCAGCACAATAATGTGTCAAATCCCACGGATATGCGTCAGCATTATCTGTGGGATTTTCCTTTTCTTGTATCTTAAAATTTCATTTTAAAGTGCTTCGCAGTTTCGTAAGAGTAAAAAATTTCTTGTATCGAAGCCAAAAACGTAGCAAGGCTGTCGCCTTGCGAGGCTTTTGACAAAGATACAGGCAATTTTTCTCGAGAAACAAATACTTCCTTATCGGGCGTGGGCGTTTGCGGTTGCTCTGTTGTTTTGTCAGTCAATATTGAATATATCTCCGTCCAGTGCACTTCTGGCGGCTAATATGTATTTTGAGGTGTCCAGCGGGTCAACGCTTCTTCTCTTTGCGGTAGCACCCAATTCGAGCGGACATTCTTTGTAGCTGTGGAACTGAACACTCATTGTGCCTCTGCCGCTTGTGAATGTTGCAAGGGTAGTGGAGTAGTCGAGGCTTGTCTGTACGGGTATCAGTGCGTTTATGGTAGCGCGGTTGCCGTCGTTAGTGCTGTCAATTACACTGCCACGCATAGCAATTACATCGCTCATAACTCTGCCAACATATTCTGTCGGCAGAATAAATTTTGCTGCTAATATCGGCTCAAGCAGTGTGCTGCCGCCGCGTTGCAATCCGTCCTGAATAGCCATGGGTGTTGCAACAATAAAGTCCAGAGGATGCGTGTGTATAAGATGATGTTCACCGTCAATCAGCTTAATGTTTATGTCGGTTACCTGCCAGCCGAGTCTGCCTTGGTTGAGTGCGATCGGAATTGCTTGCTCAACCTGATGCTGATAACGCTCCATAATATCTCTGTAAGGTACTTCTGATGTGAATGTCACTCCGCTTCCTCTTTCGGCTGGCTCGATTTTAAACTTCAGCACTGCCCAGCAAGGCTTCGGCATAGTGTATGCGACAAATCCCTCACAGCGTGAAGCTATCGTTTCTTTGTAAATGATAGCAGGTGAGCCGAATGTGACATTAAGACCGAAACGTGTCTGCAGCAGCTCTTCGATAATTTCAAGCTGCATGGTACCCATTACACGCAGGTGAAGCTCGTTAAAAGTTTTGATATATTGCACCTGCAGCAGGGGATCTTCGCCTGATAGAATATCGCACGCACGGCGAAGCTCCTGCATTTGTTCAGGGTTTGAAGGAATTACCTGCACCGTGATCAGAGGTGACCTTAACTGTCCCGGTTCAATATGTCTTTGCGTACAGTTTACATTACCGATAATCTGACCGATTTTGATGTTGCCGAGTCCGTATATTATGCCGATTTCGCCCGATGATATTTTGCCCGACGGATTGAGGTTTGCATCATAAATCTGCGTAATTTTTTGCTGTATCTGTTTCGGCTCGCCTGTAACAGGGTCAATGCCTGTGCTGAAAGTAACAGCCTCGCGGTTTTCAAGCGAACCGCTGTATAAGCGTACCCAGACACCTCTGCCCATATTTTTGTCGTGCTGCGCGGCAAATACAACTCCGCACAGCTCGTTGCCTTGTTTGGGTGCAGGAAGATATTTTACAACGCAGTCAAGCAACTCGTTTACACCGTCATCTCTCAACGCAGAGCCGTAAAGTATAGGATAAGCTTTGCAGAAGTGAGTCAAGTCCGTCAGCTTTTCGTCTAAAATAGTTTGAGAGAATTGCTCGCCGTTCAAGTATCTTTCAAGCAGTTCATCGCAGTTGTCGCAAACCAATTCGCTGACTGCTTCTGTGTCTGAAAGAATAACTGCATACGGAGTCAGTAAACGCTTTATCTGCTCTGCAACCTGCGGTGCATCAGCGTTTTCGCGGTCGGTTTTGTTGATAAAAAATATAACAGGTATATTCTGTCTGCACATAGCCTCAAACAGTACTTCTGTCTGCGGCTGAACACCTTCTACGGCACAAACTACCAGAACAGCACCGTCAAGTGCCCACATAGAGCGTTCGACCTCTGCGGAAAAGTCTGCGTGACCGGGTGTGTCGATAAGATTTATGCGGATGTTTTTGTAGTCCAAAGAAACGCAGGTAGCTTTTACGGATATACCTCTTCTTCTCTCTACGGGCAGATTGTCTGTGTGAGCGGTGCCGGAGTCAACGCTGCCGATTGAGCGTATAGCACCTGCGTGAGATAATATTTGTTCCGATAATGTTGTTTTTCCTGCGTCTACATGAGCAAAAATGCCGATGTTCCTGATTTGTTTCATTGAAGATAAACTCCTGCGATGAAGTGTTATATTGTCAGTATAACAAATAAGCGGAATTATAACAATAGGTTTTGCGGTATGTTTTATGGTTGTTTTATGCTCAATTTGCACAAAGATGAAAGCTTATCTTTGTTATTGCTATTTTTCTTTATCTGTAGTATTATAATAAAGAGTATTTATTTGTATAAGTGTATATACTGCTTTTATTATAATACAACCTACTTCAAAAGGAGGTGCGATGCATGAAAATAGCCAAGAAAATACTATCGGTCTTTATGTGTGTTTTGCTTTCCGTTGTGTGCTTGATTGCGACTGTGCCCGTAGCAAGAGCGGCAGGTATTATGCGAATGGTAATCGATGGCCAGACTTACTATAAAGAATATACCGACCTTGGTGCACTTGAACTTGTAAACTGGCATTATGATGCATCGGAAGATAAGCTGACACTCGAAAATTTCGGTACAAGCTATCAGCCTAAATCTGATTTGTTTGTATATCCTTACAGCGGCAACCTTACTGTTGAGCTCAGGGGTAATAACTATATTTACGCATCCTCAAAGAGTGCAATGATAGTTATCGGCAATGTTAAATTTACCGGTAACGGCTCTCTTACACTTATATGCGACAACTCATATGCTCTTAATACCGATTACACTGTTTCCGTTACCGAGAGTGCGTCGCTTAATATCGATGGCCTTGCAGGTATTATGGCAATCAAGGGTGTTAATATCGATACCACAAGCAATGTTAATATACACACTTCAACAAGGTGCATATACTCCTTTGGTGACCTTAAAATCACTTCAGGCAGAGTGCGTCTGAGCGGCAGCGACGGATTTTATTCCTCAAAAGGTAATGTCTATATCAGCGGCGGTAATACTGATGTTGAGGTCAGGTCGCAGTCCAAGGCTTTCGCTCTTTACGGTGAGGGTGCTTATGTTGAGTGGAGTGCAAACGCTTCTGTCGGTGGCGGTAATTCTTCTCCCGGCTCACCGATAAAGGAGTATACGGGTCAGAAATATTTCCGTATAACCTTCAGCGGTAAGCCTGTCCTCAATCCGCCGAGGAAGCTTTATTGGGACGATACTGTAATAGACGATGCAGGCACAACCAATCCTGTTGCAAGGTGGGATTCCGTTGCGAATGCAACGGGCTACATTGTAAATCTGTATTATTACAATGACCCCGGATACGAGTTGAAGAAAACTTTCACCGTAACTGATGCGTTAAGTTGTAACTTCGGTGGTCATTTTACAAGCTACGGTAAGTATTATTTTACCGTTCAGCCTTTGGGCGACGGCGAGAATTTCCTTTCGGGTGCCGAATCCGAAAAATCAAGTGACTTCTATATGTTTACCGGTGAGATAGTCAGCAGGTTTTATGTAACTCTGCCCGAGGCGGATTACTTTAAGATTATACCCGAAAGCGGTCGAAACATAGTTTATTATGGCGAGGATTACTCGTTTACAATTGAGGTTGACCCGGCCTATACTCAGTCGGAGATTCTTGTATGGGCGAATAAGGTGCGTGTTGCACTGCGCGGCGGTAAATATACGGTTAACAATGTTACCGAAAACATAACAATCACTGTCGGCGAGATGGCGGTAAATACATATACGGTCAACCTGCCCGAAAGTGAAGCTTATACTATATATCCGTTGCCTGAATATTCTACAGAGGTTGAATATGGCGGAAGTTTTGCGTTTTCTATTGAGCTTGCGGATATATATATGAATTCTGATCCGGTTGTTACTGCAAACGGTGAAGTGCTTAAGGCTAAATACGGTATTATTTACACAATCAGCAATATTACCGAGGACCAGACAGTTGAGATAACGGGTCTTGTGCGTGATAATTATAACGTTACATTCCTGAATGTTGACGGCTCCGTAATTTCCACGCAGACTGTGGACCACGGCTTTGATGCGACAAAGCCTGATGACCCGACACCGCCTGACGGAATGACTTTTGTCGGCTGGACGGATAAGAATGGTAATACATTTGATTTTTCAACAGACATTGTTGAGCATACAAGTATTTACGCCCGTTTTGAAACTGCTCGCGATACAGACGGATACTATCTTATTTCAAATCTTGAGCAGCTTATCTGGTTCAGAGATGAGGTGCGTTTCGGCAATGTCGCAATCAACGGCAGGCTTACTGCTGATATTGAGATGAATGACGGTAAGTATGCGATTGTCGGCGGTTTAACTTCATTCTATAACGATGCTGAAATCTGGATGCCGATAGGCGGTTACGATTACACCAATTCCGATAATTACGTTAAGTTTTATGAAGGCAAGTTTGACGGTGACGGTCATACTCTCTCAGGTTTTTATATTAAGCACGATGCTATGGCAGCCGATGCTTCCGAGCTTGGAATTTTCGGAATAATTACAGATACAGCCTCTATCACAGACCTGAATGTTACGCGTTCGTATTTTGAGGGCTACGGCAGAATCGGTGGTATAGTCGGTAAGAGTGAAGGCACAATAAGCGGCTGTTCATCTTCGGCTGTGCTTGTCGGTGTTGAAAGTGTCGGCGGCATAGCAGGCGAAACAACTGCAAATATTTCCGGCTGTTCATTTAACGGCAGAGTAACTGTAAAAAAATACAGCGATCCGAGTTTGAAAGAGACAATCGGTGGCTATTATGCAGGCGGTATTGTCGGCTTGGTTTCAGGGCGTATTACGGTTGCCAATTCTCATAACAGCGGCAAGATAAACGCCGACGATTATGCAGGCGGTATTATCGGCTGTTCGTTGGCAGAGTCTGTTACGGTTATCCGTTCATCAAACAGCGGTGTGGTTACCTCAAAAGGTTATGCAGGCGGTATTATCGGCGACGCTGTTTCCGCTACGGTTAACCATACTGCGAATACCGCTCCTGTTTCGGGCGGTTCGTTTGCGGGCGGTATCCTCGGAAAAGGCAATCTCAACGGCTCTAATAACAGTAACAGCGGTGATATCAGCGGTGTTACTGCAGGTGGTATTCTCGGCAGCGGTGCTCTTGATATGAGCTATTTCTATAATTATGCTGCTATAAACGGTACTTCCTTGGCGGGCGGTATTGTCGCTGTATCGCCTTCGCTTAAAGCAAAACAGGCTCATTCTTTCGGCAGGGTAACAGGTAATATGCATGATACGGTGTGTACTGCAGCAGAGGTAAGCGATATAAACAGCTTGTATTACTGTGAGCAGTTCGGTATGTCATCTTACGGTACGGCTGTTCCGTACGGCTGGTTCTATTCGGGCTATCTTTCGGGTGTTATGAACCGTGAAAACGGCAGTGATTTCTGGGGCCATAACGGATATTGTCCCGTATTTATCAGCAGCGAATATCCTGCCTTTAAGTTTGAACTCAAGCAAAGCGAAACAGAGGGCACATATATTATCGAAAACGAGCGTGACCTTCACCTTGTGTCTGCTTTTGTGAATAACGAAGATGAATATAATCTCGCTAATTATGTTCTGACAGCGGATATAACAATGCACGCAGCTGATATGACGGATAATTTTGTGTCAATCGGTACACAGAGCAGACCTTTCGGCGGCTATTTCGCCGGCAATAATCATACTGTCAAGGGTATCAATATCGTTGGTGAAGACAATGTCGGCTTTTTCGGATATGTAACCGATTCGTTTATCGAGGCGCTTACTCTTGAAGACATAACGGTAAGCGGTAATAATTATGTCGGCGGTGTTGTCGGTAACAGCGTTGCCGTATCTGTATATAACTGCAATGTTTACGGCGGCAGTATAAACGGTAAATCCGAGGTCGGCGGTATAGCAGGTTTCAATAATTCCGAAATATATAAATGTTATAATTCAGCTTCGGTCGTCGGTCAGTCGGTTATGGGCGGTATCGTAGGCAACAGCGACGGTGCAACCGTCAATATGTGTTATAACAGAGGTAATGTCGGTGCTTCGGCTTCAACTGAAGTAGGCGGCCTTGTCGGCAGAAATTTCGGCAGTATAACAAACAGCGCAAATGTTGCCGATGTCTGCGGTAAAACTTATGTCGGCGGTATTGTCGGTATATCTTACGGTGACCTGTATTCCGTATATAACGCAGGTAATGTTACAGGTAACAGCTGCTTCGGTGCAATCTGCGGCGAGCAGGATGGTTCTTATGAAGCACAGCTTTGCTATTATTTTGAAAACACAGCGCCATCTGCCGATTGCGTTTTAGGTGAAACACAGAACAGCTACGAAATTGTCAACGGTGCAACGGCTTACCGGCTTAATGCAAACGGTACGGAGCTTACCTGGGCACAGGGTACAGAGCATCCCGTTCACTGTGCGGAGGATGGTTCCGATGCAGTAATCTACGCTGTTAACTTCACTGTTAACGGCGAGCATTACTGGATGGCGGCGACCAAACGAGGTGGCAAGGCGATTGCTCCTCCGGATCCTGTTGTGCCCGGCTACGCGTTCATCAAGTGGGATACGAAATTTGATTATGTTGTGGCAGATGTCAATGTACGTGCCGTCCTTGATGAGCCCGGTTTGATATCGTTCCTGCCTACCGCATTCCTTAAAATAAACGACCATATCGATGGTGCATATATTTACGGCGTGTATCCGAACCTTAATATGACTGTTTCTCAGCTTCGAAATCAGATTTCCAATGTCCGTATAGCTGTTTATGATCAGGATATCATATTTGAGTTGGAGCCGAATGACAGACTGTATACAGGCGTTACCGTTGTGCTTTATGATGAGAATGGTGCTTGGCTTCATATGGCAAATGTTGTAATATACGGCGATGTAAACAGCGATGGTTATGTTGATCAGAGTGATGCATTCCTGCTCAATATGCTTGCAGGCGGTATGCTCCAGGATTATGATTTCACCTATGCACAGTACCTTGCGGCGGATGTAAACCACGACGGTGTTGTCGATCAGGCGGATGCAACTTTTCTTCAGAATTTCATTATGAAAAATACATTTATAACTCAATCACCACAGTAAAGGAGTAACAAATGAATACTATCAGAACACCCTGGGCAGACCGGGTAAACAAAGACTGTCCGTTAAGCGAATATCCTCGTCCTCAGATGGTACGCGAAAGCTATCAGTGCCTCAACGGCAGATATGAATATGCAATAACCAAATCAGGTGTCGGAGTTATGGGCACTGCTGACGGTGAAATAATTGTTCCGTTTGCACTTGAATGTGAGCTTTCCGGTGTTGAGGGGAAGCTTGGTGAGAACGAAGCACTCTGGTACAGACGCAAGTTTACTGTTGATGAAAGCTATGACGGTAAGCGTGTGCTTCTTCACTTCGATGCAGTTGACTGGAAGAGCGAAGTTTATGTAAACGGCAAATTTGTCGGCGGACATGTCGGCGGCTACTGTCCCTTCAGCTTTGATATTACCGATTATCTTGCTGATGAAAACGAGCTCGTTGTCAAAGTAATTGACCCGACAGAAAAAGGTACACAGCCAAGAGGTAAGCAGATTTCAAAGCCTGTCGGCTTCTGGTATACATCTACCTCGGGTATATGGCAGACTGTATGGCTTGAGGTCGTGCCCGAAACACATATTGAGTCTTTAAAGCTTACTCCCGATATTGATAACGCTTCACTTGATGTTAAGGTTGATTTCAACGGCGAGGCAAGCGTGCGTGTTACCGCTTATGACGGCGATAAGGCAGTTGCAACTGCAGAATTCGAGTCAAGCGGCAGCCTCGAAATCCCCGATATGAAGCTCTGGTCGCCCGAATCTCCCTTCCTCTATGACCTTAAGGTTGAGCTTATGGCAGGGGATAAGGTTATTGATGAAGTCAAGTCCTACTTCGGTATGCGTAAGTACAGCATGAAGCGTGATAATAGCGGTAAAGTAAGGCTTTGCCTTAATAATGAGCCTTATTTCCAGAAGGGCTTGCTTGATCAGGGTTACTGGCCCGATGGCGGTATGACTGCACCTACCGATGAGGCGCTCATTTACGATATCGAGAAGATGCGTGACCTTGGCTATAATATGCTCAGAAAGCATATTAAGGTTGAGCCTGCCCGTTGGTATCATCATTGTGACAGACTCGGTATGCTTGTATGGCAGGATATGCCTAACGGCTGTAACGTTCATCAGCTTGTTGCGGGTGTGCTCCCGAATATCGGTATAAAGAATATGACCGATAAATTCAGCGGCCTTTATGACCGTAAGGATGAGCAGGGTAAAAAGTATTTCTTTGCAGAGCTCAACGAAATGATAGATACACTCTACAACTGCGTTTCAATCTGCACCTGGGTACCGTTTAACGAAAGCTGGGGTCAGTTTGACGCAAAGAATGTTGCAGTATATGTCAAGAATCTCGACCCGACACGTTTTGTCGACCACGCAAGCGGCTGGCACGACCAGAAGGGCGGCGATTTCAAGAGTATTCACCGTTATATCGTGCCGCTTCATCCTTATGTCCTCGATGACCGTGCATTTGTCGTCAGCGAATACGGCGGCTACAGCAGCGTAATCAAAGACCATGTATGGAATATCAAAAAGTGCTTCGGCTACCTTATGTTCCGTAATAAGGATACTCTTTCAAATGCATACAGACGTCTGCATACCGGTCAGGTAATTCCGCTTATCAAGCACGGCCTTTGTGCACTTGTCTATACTCAGGTAAGCGACGTTGAGAATGAAGTAAACGGTATCCTCACTTACGACCGTAAGCTCGTAAAGCTTGATGAGGATATGCTCCGCGATATCAATTCCAAGCTCACTTATTAATTGTTTCTCAAATCGTCAATATAAAATTTAAACGCCCGTTCAAGGTTTCGCCTTTGAGCGGGCGGCATTTTTTGCGTTGCCAGCTCTTCTGCAATTTCCGCAATTCTCGTGCGTAAATACTGTTCTCTGTTCAATTCAATCACCGCTATTATCGTGTGATTATATTGTTTTAAATATTTAAGTTAAAAGTTTGAAAACATATTTACTTTTTTTGAGTTTTTGGTAGAATAAAATTAAATTCAACAAATCATCAGAGGTGTATTATATGAAAATTTTTACAGAGTATTTTACTGAAGATAAGAGTGTAGGTCTTACAGCATATCTTCTTGATAATTCACGTGAGATGCCCAATATGGATGTGCGTCCTGCGGTGCTTGTTATTCCCGGCGGCGGCTACGGTATGTGCTCCGATCGCGAGGCTGAGCCTATAGCTATGCTTTATGCACTTGAGGGCTACCATACCTTTGTTCTGCGCTATACAGTCGGCATAAGGGAAGAGGGCAATTATACGTTTGAACAGCCGTTTGCAGACGGTGAAAGAGCTATGAAATATATCCGTGACAATGCTGAGGAGTTCGGTGTTGACCCGAATAAAATTGCCGCAATCGGTTTCTCCGCAGGCGGTCACCTTTGCAGTGCACTTGGCACAATCAGCAAGAATAAGCCCAATGCACTTATCCTTGCTTATCCCTGCATCCTTGCAGAAATAGGCAACGTGCTTCAGTGTGAAGTGCCTTCTACAAATGAGTATGTTACCGGCGATACACCGCCTTCGTTTATTTTTCACGCAAACGATGACGGCCTTGTACCTATAAAGCATTCGCTTGAGTTTGCTTCTGCTTTGGCGGCAAACGGTGTGGAATTTGAGATGCACGTCTACCGTAACGGCGGCCACGGTTTCTCGCTTGCAACTCCTGTTGTCTGCAACGGTAAGTATGACCCTGTATCATCTGAGTGGGGTCAGCAGAGCATTAAATGGCTCCGTAAAATATTTGCATAAAATAATAAAACGGTGAAAGATTCGTATGAATCTTTCACCGTTTGAGACTGTCGATAAAGTCACCGAGAACACGCAAGGAAATGTAGGGAACGGTCTTGGACCGTTCCGCAAAACAAAGCAAAAATCAGGAGGATTGCAAGCCGATCTTCCTGATTTTCGTTTTTTATATATTAAATCTTGATTTGCTCTCTCACGGTACCTTTGTACAGCTTCGGAGCAAAGAACACGGCATTTCGTCACCTTTCTCAAAGTTTTAATATCTGCCTATTGAGTCAAATGGTATATCTCTGTAATCGGGAAGCGTTTGCGGCACATCGCCGTTCGGATCAATTCTGTAATTACCTGTTTTTGCACTGATGAATATTTTGGTCTTGTTAAGTTTGAGTACCATATTGTCATCAATAACGCTGAATTGATTGGCTTCTTTGCTGATTTCGCCGATATTTGCTTTTGCCTGAAGAATGATATTGTCTTTGATAAGGCTTCCGGCAGGATTTGCTGCGAATGTTTTATCTGTCTTGGAGGCATAGTCTGTGCTCAAAGCGTAACAGGCTGGGTAAGCTTTTTCCCATATATCGCTCTTATACGGTGAATTATTCAGCTGTTTCAGGGCGGGGTTGTCTGCACTGATTTCTGCAGTCTGATAGTTAAGCGGAGTAGTGCAGTTGACTACAATATTGTTTGTGAAGTTTATATCTCTGCCGCCGTTGAAATCCATGGCAGTACCCTTGATGTTGATTAACATATTACCTCTGACCTCTGTGCCGGGACAAGGCTTTACAGCTGTCAGCGTATCAGTACCGTTACCGATGGTGCTTATGAGGTTGTAACGGATAAAGTTGCCGTAACAATCCCATGCAAAGTCCGAAACAACAGCTGCAGTATCCGACTCTTCAAGGCAGGTGTTGTGAATGTA
This sequence comes from Acutalibacteraceae bacterium, assembly GCA_045631965.1. GTDB lineage: Bacteria > Bacillota > Clostridia > Oscillospirales > Acutalibacteraceae > UBA8612. The sequence continues at coordinate 92,076 of JAZQVR010000008.1, read as the reverse complement.
ATTGTATTCTATTTTATTTGCGTTACCGCTGTAATAAACAGCTGTGCCGGGTGAGTTGATGATTTCGTTGTGTGTAACAGAATTGCCTGTTCCGCCGATTACGATACTGGGTGCTTTTTTATCAAAGCACGATGTTGCGTTGATAAGATTGTTATCGGCAAAGCAGTTGCCTGCTTCGAGTGTATTGCGGTCTCCGCCGTTTACCGTGATTGCACTTGCACCGACATTTGATATGTTGCATTTGTTTACGGTTATGGAATTGCCATTGATTTCAATTCCGTTACTGCCTGTGTTGGTTACTGTGCAGGATGAGATGTTGATGTTGCTGCCGCTTGCTCTGACAGCAACGCCCGCACAGTTGCGGAAAGTAATTCCGCTGAATGTAATATATTCAGCATCTTTGATTTCGAGCAGAGCCTTGCCGTTTGGCTGGAATGCTGTTCCGGGTTTTACACCGCCGTCAAATATTACTTCGCCGTCACCGTATGCGCTGTAAATTACTTGGCAGTTTTCTGTTCCGGAATCTTCTTCGCCGAATTGAATGCTTTCCAGATTATAAGTGCCTGCCATAAACGCGATTACGATGTGACTGACCTGATTTTGCTTGAGCAATTTCACCATGGTTTTTGCTTGCTCGATTGTCGCAAATGGATTTTCAAGGCTGCCGTCACCTCTGTCGTTTCCGTCAGGCGAAACATAAAAGTCGCTGAATATTGATTCTGACTCTTCACTCCATCCTGCACTGATATTCGTAGGTACAGGTGCAATATAATAGTTTTCATAGTAATAAGGCCGTACTGCAAATATTGTTACCAATGCAATACATACTGCGAGAGCAATGCAGATAACGGCTACTGTAATTTTGCTTTTGGAGTTTAATTTGCTCATTGTTTTAGTCACACCAACCTTCGCGTGATAATATTTCCGAGTAAAATTTAAGTCTTGTACGCAGTGCTTTCCATTCGGGGCAATAACGGCTGACTTCATACCAGAAAGCGTCACTGTGATTGTGGTGCTTTATGTGAGTTAGCTCGTGAATTATAACGTAGTCGATAACTTCTTTTTCTGCCATTAAGAGGTGCCACGAAAAATGAAGTCTGTCTGCCGTGCAGCTGCCCCAGTTTGTTTTGGCACTCGAGATTGTAAATCTTGATGGGATTATTCCTGTAAGCGTAGAGTAACAGGGCAGGCGAGAAGCGATATACTCTCGTGCTGTTTCTTTATAAAGCGAAATAAGTTTTTGCTTTATCTGTTCACTGTCAAGATTTTGCGGCATTAGTATACGTGTATCGGTGAGCTTGGCTTTGCGTACTGTGTCGGGAACGACAGGCAGCTTCTTGCCGAAAAAATATACTTCCGTACCGTAATCAAGAACAAACGATTGTCGCTGTTTCTTTATTTCAGCAGTACGCGCGAGTTGCTTTTCAATCCAGATGCTGTTGTTTATTATAAACTCATCAATCTGCTTTGAACTCATTTTCAAAGGTGCACTGACAACAACGGTGCAGTCCGGCTTTACCGTAAGTGAAACTGTTTTGCGGCGGCTGCGTTTTAAAATATATTCGTGCATCATTCTATGTTATCGTGTACAGTTTCAATTTTGAGCATGTTTGTACTGCCGGGTGTGTCGAGCGGAATACCTGCTGCAATAACAACCATATCACCGCTTTTTACTATATCAATCTGCTTTGCACAGTCAACAGCGTGCTTTATAAGGTTGTCAAACGAATTCTGACGAAGGGCAAGTACGGGGTATACGCCCCATGAAAGCGCGAGCTGATGAAATGTCTTTACAGATGGTGTAGCGGCAACTATAGGGAATTCGGGTCGGAATTTTGACATACGTCTTGCTGTCTGACCGGATTTTGTTACTGATATTATTGCTGCGGCGTTGAGGTCGCGTGCTGTTGTGCAAGCAGCATCGCAGAGTGCGTTTGTTGTGTCAGCGGCATCCATTTCATAATGTATTCCCGGCTTTTCGTTGCCGAATATTTCAAACTGGTCACGCTCTGCCTGCTCTGCAATTTTTGCCATGGCACTGATTGATTCTAAGGGGTATTTACCTGCGGCGGTTTCACCGGAAAGCATTACTGCACTCGTGCCGTCAAAAACTGCGTTTGCAACGTCTGTTATTTCAGCTCTTGTAGGTGTGGGTGAGTACATCATTGAATCGAGCATCTGTGTTGCCGTGATAACCATTTTGCCTGATTGGTAGCACTGACGTATAAATCTTTTCTGAAGTCCGGGGAGCTTTTCGTAGTCTACTTCTACGCCCATATCACCTCGGGCAACCATAATGCCGTCCGAGTGCTGAAGTATGCTGTCAAAATTCTCAACGCCTTCGATGTTTTCGATTTTTGATATGATTCTTATACTGTGGCCGCCGTGATAGTCAATAAATTTGCGAAGCTCGATTACGTCTTCTTTGCGGCGTACAAATGAAGCGGCTATAAAATCGACATCGTTTTCAATGCCGAATACAATATCTTTTTTGTCGGTTTCGCTAAGATAGGGCATATTGAGCGAAACACCCGGAATGTTTATACCTTTGCGGTCGGTAACGATACCGCCGCTGATGACTTTGCAGTATATTTCTGTTTCTGTAACGCAAATAACTTCAAGCCTTACTTTTCCGTCGTCAATCAGTACGAAATTACCCGATTTAAGCTGAGACGGGAGGTCAGCATAGGTGACGGAGATTATTTTGCTGTTGCTGATTTGCTGTGCGGTGGTAAGCGTAACTTCATCACCTGTGCAAAGAACTGCTTTGCCGCCGTCAAAACAGCCTGTCCTGATTTCGGGGCCCTTGGTATCTAAGAGTATTGCAAGGGGAGAGCCGAGTTCATTTCTTACGCTTTTGACTGTTTCTATAAGGTTTTTATGATAATCGTGAGTGCCGTGTGAGAAGTTGAGGCGTGCAACATTCATGCCTCTTTCAGTCATTTGTCTGATTGTGCTTTTTGTATTGCATGCAGGGCCGAGTGTGCATACGATTTTTGTCTTTCTCATTGATATTTACCACCAATAATAATTTTTAAATATATACTATATTATTATACATTATGCAATTATTATCGTCAACTTATTATTTAACCAAAATACGGCTTGCCGCATAAGCAACAAACCGTATTTTGGTTAATATTTATTTGAATTTTTGTTTCTTTCAAGTAACTTTAAGTATTCTGCATCGATTTCACCGTTTGCAGTTTTAATACGCTCTGCCTGACGGCTGACATCTTCTTCGCTCATTTCAGCAAGGCTGTCGAAAGAGTAGATGCTGCGTACGCCTGCTGCCTGAAGATACTTTTCTTTCTTGCGCATCTTCATCTTGTAATAAGAGAAACAGATTGCAAATGAAACGAGCTGTATAAGAATAAGGCGGTAGTTTCTGTATTGGTCGGTGTGTACGGTTTTATCTGTCATATTGATAATGTGAATAAGATTTACGGACACATTAAATATAAGGTGGTCAAAAAGACCCAGCCAGATAGAACCTGTAGCTCTCGAACACATACACCATTTTATTGAAAGCACAAACTCGAAAATCAGATAGAACACACAAAGTGAAATAATATCGATCGGCTTGTAGCCTGCGGTAAGCTTTGAAAGCGGCACTACAAGATACCATATAGAATAAAATATCGATACGATAACAGCAGTTTGCCAGAAACCGAATTTGCCTTTACCTATTTTCATAAGTATACCACGGAAAAGTGTTTCGAGCATTACAACTGAAAGAGCGGAAATAAGGAGCAAGAGGATGATGTATGCAATGAAATAAATCGGACCAACTTCTGAAAAAGGTGAATCGTAGGCGAAAATTCTGATTAATACATCTTTTTCTTTAGAAAATTTCATAAAGATGTATTCGATAATATATGCGGGTATTATAGCGAGGTTGAATATTAAAGCGTTACGTATACCACCGGTGATTGCTCGCGGATTGGTGCTTAGGCCGAGGTTGTGTGGCTTGAGCCTTACCGTGTACATATAACCCATAATTATCAGTGCGCCGAGAAGCTTTCCTATAGCACCTCTTGTGGGAATGCCGAGGTAGTTTATAAGCACAAAGTACTCTATGACGTTTACAATCATACAGAAGATAAATACGTTGAGCATCTTGCTGAGTGTTTTATCTGTAAGTATGTTTTTTATGGCAAAGAAAGTCTTCTTTTTTATTTTTTCTTTTTTACGCTTTACCGTACCGCCGTGATGTGTTACCTTGTCCTCTTGCGGAGCTTCGTTTTTTGCGGTGGGTGTGTCGGGCACCGAGAGTGTTTCTTGCGGTTGAGTTTTCGGCTTTTTTTCTTCAGCTTCGCCGAATTGCTTCATAAGTTCATCGCGACTTGCCACACTTACGCCTCCTTTGTCAACATATACAGCAATTATATAATATAAGATTATATATGTCAATACAGGCGATTTTAAGGATATATTACCGATTGTGAAAAATTTATATTTTTTTTATAGATATATTATTGACAAGTGATTCTATATGTTGTATAATTCCGATTGTAATTAGTGTTATTAGTGTGTCTATTTATATATATTACTTGTGTTTGAAAGAGGGATACGGCGATGAAAAAGTATATCAAGCCGGATGCGGAAATTATAAAATTTGATATTGCGGACGTTATTACCAACAGCAATTTCTTCGATCCTTTTGCTCAGAACGCTGTTGATGAGCAGGTTTATGTTGAAGCTGACGGTTATGTTATGACACCCGATGCGGAATAATATAATTTATCCCATAGCTTATCGGTGCCACTTCCCGTGTTGTACGGCGAAGTGGCTTTTTTAATAAGAATGAACACGGAGTTTTAAAATGATAGTTACAAAACGTCTTTATGATGATGGCCACATAAAAGAGTTTGATGCGGTGGTGCTTGCTTGCACTCCTTGTGAAAAAGGTTTTTTGCTTGAGCTTGACCAAACAGCTTTTTTTCCGAACGGCGGCGGTCAGCTTGCAGATGAAGGCACGATAGATGGTGTTGCTGTCAGGGATGTAAATGAATCAAATGGCAGAATATTACATATTGTCGATAATGAATTTGAAGTCGGAAAAACGGTACACGGTATTGTCGACTGGGATGTTCGTTTCTGCAGAATGCAGAATCATACAGGTGAGCATATTGTATGCGGTGTTGCACACAGTCTTTTCGGTTACGAAAACACAGGCTTTCATATGGGTACTTTCGGAATTACGGCAGACCTGAGCGGGCCTTTGACCGAAGAACAGGTGCGTAAAATAGAATACCTTGCAAACAAAGCTGTTTTTGACAATGTTGAGGTTACCTGCTTCTATCCGAGCGAAACGGAACTTGAAACTCTGGAATACCGCAGTAAGCTTGATTTGACAGAGGATGTACGTCTTGTGAGGATTGAAGGTTATGACCTTTGTGCCTGTTGTGCGCCGCACGTAAAGCGTACGGGTGAAGTTGGTCTTGTTAAAATCCTTTCTCACCAGAGTCACAGAGGTGGCACGCGACTTCTTCTCAAGTGCGGATTTGATGCTTTGGAGGATTATTGCGGTAGATGTTCAAGCATCAGTGCGATTTCAGCTTCGCTTTGCGCAAAAGAATTTGAAGTCGCTGAAGCTGTTGAGCGCTTGAAGGAAGAAAAAGCCAAGCTCGATTACAGAATTGAGCAGATGAATAAAGAAAAAACGCTCAAATACATCAAAAAGTTTAAAACTACAGATTCCAATGTCTGTGTGTTTACCGATGACCTTGATGCAGACGGCTTGCGTGAAACCGTAAATGCAGGTAAGCTTCTTTGCGACGGAATAGTAGGTGTGTTTGTACAAGCGGAAGATGGTTATAAATACTGTCTTGGCAGTAATACGGTAAACCTCAGTGCTTTTGCAAAGCAGTTTAATGCAGCACTCGGCGGCAGAGGCGGCGGCAAACCCGAAATGATACAGGGAAGCGTAACAGCTTTAAAAGAAGATATACTCAAATTTTTATCAGCAGAAGAGGTGTAAGTAATGACAGAAAAATGGTATTACGGTCTTGACGGGCACAAGCTTGCAAAACCCTTGCGTGACGAGGTCTTTGTTGATGAGCAGGGATTTCCCGCTCACCTTGAGGATGACGAGTATGAGGGGAAAGCCTGGCATTATATTGTAGAAGATAACGGCGAGACAGTTGCTACGGGCCGACTTATACAGCTTGAGGAAGCTGTGTGGAAGCTTGGCAGAATTGCCGTTAAAAAGTCTGCAAGAGGCACAGGTCTCGGTTCAAATGTAACAAACGCTCTTATTGCAAAAGCAAAGGAATTAGGCTCAAAAACAATTAAAATCAGCGGTCAGACGCATGCTGTGCCTTTCTATGAGAAGTTTGGCTTTGCAATTGCAGGCGTTGAGTTTATGGAAGAAAATCTTCCTCACGTTGATATGCAGATGGACCTTGTTTTTGATGATTGCGATTGGGTAGGCTTTGAAAAGGACAGCGTTGCTGTTTATGCACGCAAAACTTTCAATGTAAGTGATGTTTCCGATGTTAAGCTTATTTCAAGCGGCCTCGGCTTTTCTCATATTACCGTTAACGGTCAGCCGGTAACTGATGCACTTCTTACTCCAGCGTGGACAAATTACGAGAAGCGCGACCTTACAAAGATACATATGCCGATATACGATACCATAATCCATCGTATCCACTATGTAGAAAACGATATTTCTCACCTTGTAAAACAGGGTGAAAATGTTATTGAGTTTCATATCGGTGCAGGCTGGTACGGTCAGAATCAGAGCCGTAATGAGGGTATGGTTGAATACGGTCAGCTCAAGCTTGCTTTTAAGATTCTTGAGGGTGATACACTTATATCCAAGTCCGATACAGATGTTGAGTGGAGAAATTCGTACGTTACCCGTACAAATATCTTCTTTGGCGAAACGCACGATGCACGCCTTATCGGTAAAGGAGAGTGGAAGAATACAGTAAAGCTTGAAAGACCGCTTTCTCTTCTCACTAAGCAGACCTGTACTCCTGACCGTGAAATCCGTATAATAAAGCCGAAGAAGATTTATTCGTTCGGCGATACCGCAATTTACGACCTCGGTGAAAACGTTGCAGGTTATCCGAGGATTGTGTTTAATACTGACAGAGCAATCACTGACGAAAGAGCTTTTGTCCGTTTTTCCGAAGAACTTAACGAGGACGGCTCGCTTCATTTTGATACACTCGGTTTGCACTTCCGTATGCAGCGTGATGAATTTATTTATTGCGATGAGTATAAAGACCATCAGTTCTATCCGTTGTTCACCTGGCACGGCTGCCGCTATTTTGAGGTGCAGGGTCAGGCATATCCAACAGAGTTTGCCGTTGTCCATACCGATATGAAGGTAATAACTGATTATAAGAGCGACGATGATATGCTGCAGTGGATTGTAGATACATATATCCGCACTCAGCTCAACAATGTCCATTGCTGTGTACCGTCAGACTGTCCTCACAGAGAGCGTCTGGGCTATACGGGCGACGGTCAGCTTGCCTGCGATGCGGCTATGACCTGCTTTGATGCCGAAGATATGTACCGTAAATGGATGCAGGATATTGCCGACTGTCAGGATATCTACGGCGGTCACGTTCAGCATACAGCACCGTTTTACGGCGGTGGCGGAGGTCCCGGAGGCTGGGGCGGTGCCATCGTATTTGTTCCGTATACTTTCTATAAGCATTACGGTGATGTTGATGTGCTCAAAAAGTATTATCCCAATATGCTCAAATATCTTCAGTATATGGAAACTCACAGCGAGGGTCACCTTGTTGTAAGAGGTGAAGAAATAGGCTGGTGCCTCGGCGATTGGTGTCCGCCTGAAAAGCTTGTACTTCCCGAGCCTTTTGTAAATACCTATTTCTATATCAAAGCTGTAAGAATTATCAAAGATATTGGCGAAATCCTTGGCATTGACAATGCTGCTGATATGGACAGCCGCTCAGCAAAAGCAGAAAAAGCTATTATTGACAAATATTTTGATGAAACAACAGGCTCATTCTGTAATGGTGTGCAGGGTGCGGATGCATTTGCCGCTGACCTTAACCTCGGTGATGAGCGTACATATAAAAATGTTGTCGAAAAGTACACTGCACTCGGTAAGTTCGATACAGGTATCTTCGGTACGGATATTCTCATTCGTATCCTCTGTGAAAGAGGCGATACTGAGCTTGCGAAGGCTCTGCTTGTCAGCGATAAAGGCTTAGGCACATTCCGCTATACCCGTGACCTTGGTGCAACAACCCTCTGGGAAAACTGGAGCGGTGCCGATTCTCACTCACATCCGATGTTTGGTGCGGTTGTTTCTTCAATAATTAAATATCTTTAATTCAACAGCGTCCGGAATAACCAAATCCGGACGCTGTTATATTACACTTGCTTTTTGTTCCAATATATAGTATTATTATTATATTACGATTGTAAAGGATTGTTGCGGTATGTCAGAGTATAAATACAAGATTTCTGTAATCATTCCCGTATATAATTGCGAAAAGTATATCGAAAAATGTGTCCAGAGTCTCAAAAAGCAAACTATGCCGTATGAGGAATTCCAGATTATTTTTATAAACGACGGTTCGCCGGATAACAGTGGCGAAATTTGCTGTAATTATGCCGAGGCTGATGATACGATCGTTTACTTTAAAAAAGAAAACGGCGGTGTTTCGAGCGCCCGCAATAAGGGTATTGAACTTGCAGAGGGTAAATATATAATGTTCCTTGATGCTGATGATACCCTTAGCGAAACGAGTCTTGAGGCTGTTTATGACTTTTTTGAAGAGCATTATGAAGAGACGGATCTTGTTACTTATTCTATTGATTATTTAAGCGAAAACGGTACAGTTACAACACATAAACGCTTTAGTATTTTAACTTGCAGCGGCGTTTACGATATTATGGCTAATCCCAATATTTTGCAGACAACTATGAATATCTGTATAAAGAATGTGCCTGAAAGCGAGCGTATTCTTTTCGATGAAAGTCTTTCGCTCGGCGAAGACCAGTGGTTTATTTTCTTGTGGCTCAAGAAAAAGGGTAAGCTCGGATTTTGCCGCGATGCTGTGTATACATATTATCGCCATGGTGAATCTGCAAGCCAGAGCTTCAATTCTCCGTATTACTGCTTCGACCAGTATATGAGCTTTCTCAATAAACTTATTGAATCTTCACGCGATGAAAACGGCAAGCCACATCCGATAGTGCAGGCACTTGTTATTTATAATTTAAGCTGGCGCATTACTTCCGATATGCTTGTTTGTGATGTTGATGAAGAAACCAAAAACAGCCAGCTTGCCCGGATTCGCAGAGTGCTCAGCGAGGTTGATAATTCAATAATTGCTGATTCTATTTATATTGATTCTTATCATGTTGATTTCTTTATGAAACTCAAGGGTCAGAGTTATACGATTATTTCAAACTCCAGATCACAGACTGCATTTGTTGATGACTGTCTGCTGTTTTCTCAACCGCACATAATTACCTTCAACACTTTCCGTATCAATAACGGCAAGCTTTATACATCGGGTTATTTTAAAAACGGTGTAGGTAATCGAGAGAATGTGCGTCTTTACTGTGCACTCTCAAACGGTACGATTGTTGATTTGCCGGTTGAAAAATCGGCATACAGCTACTATAAAGGCAAATCGCTCACAAATGATTTTGCCGGTTTTGATGCTGTTATCGACCTGCCTGATGAAGTCGGCATAGTTTTCCATGCGGTTGTTGACGGACACGACTGCGTGCCGTTGGTGTTCTTCGGCTTTAAGTCGGTTGTAAACAGGATGAAATTTTATGTATCAAACGGTGGATATACAGTGCTGTTTGATCAAAAATCTCAGGGCTTTATTCTCAAAAAAGCTCCGGAAAATTTGCTTTCACTTGCAAAGTCTGCGGCGGATGCAGCCGTAAAGTCAGAAAGTCCTGCAGCTTTTGTTTACAGAAAACTTGCCGAAAAAACAGCGACCGACAAGCGAATCTGGCTTTATATCGATCGTGAAGGTGTTTTCGACAATGCCTACTATCAGTTTATACACGACTTTTCGATTAACGACGGTGTTAAAAGATATTATATTGCCGATAAGCTCAGCTCTAAGGATAAGCACTTTACTCCCGCACAGAAAAAATACATTGTCAAGTTCAAAAGCTTTAAGCATAAAATGCTGTTTTTAAACTGTGAAAAGGTGCTTACTTCTTTCAATTCTCTTTCGATTATGAGTCCGTTTGACGGTTTGCCGCTTCGCTGGTATTCTGATATCATCAAATGTGAGTTTGTTTACCTTCAACACGGTATTCTTCATGCGCGTTTGCCTATGCTTTATTCAAAAGAAAAGGCTAATATCGATAAGGTTGTTATTTCGTCCGAGTTTGAGCGTGAGAATTTCAAAAAAATATACAATTTCAAAGATGCTGACCTGCTTGCAAGCGGTATGCCTCGTTTTGATGGTATGGAAACCGATACTAAGGCCGAGAAAAAAATTCTTTTCTCACCTTCGTGGCGTAAAAATCTTATCGGCAACTATGAGAAAAATACAAGACAGCTGTTTGTTGATAAGTTTCTTGCATCTGCATTTTATCGTGAAATCAATGCTTTCCTCAACTCAAAAGAGCTTGCGGATTTGCTTGAGAAGTATGACTATACTCTTGATTTCAAAAATCATCCGATTTTTAGGGATTATGACAGCTACTTCAATGTGAATAATCCCAGGATTCGTGTAACGCAGGAAATCGATGAGATGCAGAATTATGCGCTGATGATAACCGACTATTCTTCTATTGTTTTTGATTTTGTTTATCTCGGCAGACCTATTATGTATTTCGTGCCCGATTATGAGCTGTTCAGAGCCGGCGTAACTCACGATTACAATGCACTCGACCTTCCTCTGGAAGAAGCTTTTGGCACACTTTCCGTAAATGCTGATGAGCTTCTTGTGCATCTTGAAAAGCTTATTGCAAACGATATGCAGCCTGATGAGGTGTTTGCAAAGCGTTGCAGAGATTTCTTTATAACCAAATCCAATCACTGCGATAAGCTTTACGATTTACTTAAATAATACAAAAAAGACATCTCACTTTATATAGGTGAGATGTCTTTTAGTTTATGTAAGATTTTATTTTATAAACGAGTCAATAAGCTCTGCAAGCTCTTCGTCGTGGTTTTCGATGCAAAGATGACCGCCGCCTGCAACAGTGTATGTTTCAGCGTGAGGTAAAGCTTCAGCGACCTGAGTTCGCATTGAATCGTTGATTATAAGGTCTTTGTCTGCCTGAACAAGAAGTACGGGCATTGTGAGCTTTGAAATCGCATCAAAATCGTTGCCCATAGCCTTCGCAGAGGTAATCATATTGCTGTAGCCTGTGTTATGTATCTGAAGCGGTGCAGAGAAAATATCAAGGTCATAATCCATAGTGAAATCAAGATCCATAAATGCCATAAGAGCAACCACACGCAGAAGAGGAGTGACTTTAGTCATCTTCTCAAAAATGAAGTTAGCTATAACACCCATAAATTTTGAACCCATCATATCTGCCATCATACCTTCCTGCTCAACGATAGGGCAGGGGCAGAAGAGCATAAGTGATTTGATTTCGGGAGCAAGGCAGGCGATATTCATTGCAACACCGCCACCCATTGAGTGACCTGCAACGTGCCATTCGTTTAAGGGAGCTATGCTCTTCATAAGGTTTATAACAAGCTCTTCGCGTACAATATAGCCTTCTTCGCTGATTTCGGTCTCTCTTGTGCTGTAGCCGAAGCCGGGGAGGTCAATAAGTACGCAGGTATAACCATCGTCAACAAGCTCGTCTGCAACAGGCTCCCAGGTGCTTGTTGAGCAACCGAAGCCGTGCACCATAAGGATTTTTGCTTTTTCGTTTTCAGCCTTGAATACGCGGTAGTGGAGTGTGTATTCACCCTCTGTGTAATAGAAGCTGTTGTCAAACGGAGCTTCATAAGAGGCTGAAGCTGTGAATACGAAGGGTACGAGCATCAGTAATGCACAAATGATTGCAACAAATCTTTTGAACTTCGCTGTCATAGTTTTATTCTCCTTATTCATTTATAGTGGGCTTAAAGCCCTTACCTATAATTTCATTTGCTTCCGTAATTATTGTGAATGTGTTGGGATCGATTGACTTGATAAGCTTGATTGCAGGAGCAACCTCGTTACTTCTCAGCACACATACAAGCATATTTTTGTCCTGTCCCGTAAAAGCGCCCTTGGCAGGTACAATACTCACACCTCTGGGAGAACTGTTGACAAGTGCCTGCGATATCTCGTCGGCATGGTCGGTGACAACCATAAGCATCTTGCTCTTTGCCATACCGTAGAGAATGTAGTCAATAACCTTTGAGCTTACAAATATTACAATTGCCGCATAAAGTGCACTTTCAATGCTTCTGAATACAATTGCGGATATTGCAATTACAACCATATCGCTGAACATTACGAGCTTTCCGTAAGAAATATGCGGAAAAACAAGTCTGAGCAGTTTGCTGAGCACATCTGTGCCGCCTGTTGTTGAGCCTCTTGCCGCAACGAGTGCAACACCTGCACCGAGCAAAGCACCACTGAATATGGATGCGAGCAATTTGTCGCCCGTATATTCATAAGGTATAAGTGCAACAAGGTCGATTGATACGGATAAGAGCACTGTTACCCACAGTGTTTTAAGCACGAATTTTTTGCCGATAAACTTAAGCGCAATAAGCAGAATCGGAATGTTCAGTGCAAGGTTAATTGTACCTACAGGCCAGCCGGTCAGGTAGTTTATTACAATTGCAAGACCTGAAAAACCGCCCTGTGCAATCTGATTGGGTACGTTGAAAAAGTTTATCGCCATTGCATATATTACGCAACCTGCAATCCATACAAGATTATCTGCAACTAAATCAAGCAGTGTTTTTGTTTTGTTTGAAATAGCTTTTTTATTGTTCTTGCTCAAACTTGTTCACCTTCGCAAATAATTTTAAAAAGCTCGCGCATACGCTCGGTCTGTTTAGTTAAATAAAGGTGACCGAAAAGTGATTCAAAACCCGTAGCGTTGTGGTAGTGTGCAGGGCTTGCGCCCTTGGGTATGTGAGAAACCTTTGCGTTCCTGCCGCGTTTAAATGCGGATATTTCGTCTTCTGTCAGTACAGGCATCAGCTTTTGTATTGCCGCCGCCTGAGCTTTTGCACTTACAAAATTTACAGCAAGCTTGTGCAGCTGCTCGGGTGGCTTGTCGCCGTTAAGTGCAAGATGTTCTCTGACAAGTATTTCGTATACGGCATCACCGATATAGGCGAGTGAAATAGGATTGAGCGAATTTGGCTTGAGCTGACCTTCGCCGAGTATTGTTTCCAACTTAAATCACCTCAGGGTACATAGTCAAATTCAAGGTCGTAAATTACAACACTGTCGCCCTCGGTTATACCAAGCTCAACAAGTCTGTCGAGAATACCGCTGGTTTCGAGTACACGCTGGAAATACTGCAGTGATTCATAGTCGTCAAGGTCAGTTCTTTGAAGAATACGGAGCAACCACTCAGCCTCGACAAAGTAAACATCGTCCTCAACTCTTACAGTAAAGTTTTCTCCGGTTTCCATAGGCATATCGCGGTTGGTTATCTCTTCACTTTCAAAACGCACAACAGGTGGGAGCTTTGAAAGCTTTTCGGCAACAGCGTTTATTACCTCTTGTGTGCCTTCGCATATAGGTGCACACATACGGTACAGCTTGTGTCCGTGCTCTGCCATATATTTTTCAAGCCTTTCGAGCTGCTCGTCAGTTGCAAGGTCAATCTTGTTTGCAACTACTATCTGCTCGCGTGTTGCAAGCTCTGCATTAAATTTTTCAAGCTCAAGGTTGATTTTTTCAAAATCTTCAATCGGGTCGCGTGCTTCACTTCCTGCCGCATCTACTATATGCACAAGCATACGGCAACGCTCAACATGACGAAGGAATTCGTGACCGAGTCCGATACCTTCGCTTGCACCTTCAATAAGTCCGGGAATGTCGGCAATAACGAATGAGTTGCCTTCGCCCATACGGACAACACCGAGCACAGGCGTGATTGTTGTGAAATGGTAATCGGCAACAATCGGCTTTGCTTCGCTTACAACAGATATAAAGCTGGATTTACCTACATTCGGGAAACCGAGCAGACCAACGTCGGCAATAAGCTTAAGCTCAAGCGAAACTTCCCATTCTTCGCCGGGCGCACCCTGTTTTGCAAATCGCGGTGCCTGCCTTGTGGGCGTAGCAAAGTGAGGGTTACCCCAGCCGCCTCTGCCGCCTTTTGCGGCAATAAACGGTTTGTCGTCAGAAAGGTCTGCCATTATTTTACCCGTATTTACCTCTCTTATAACAGTGCCGAGCGGTACGCTGATAACAAGATCTTCGCCGCGTTTACCGTTTTTTCTGCCTGATTGTCCGTTTGCACCGCTCTGTGCGGTGTATTTTCTTTTGTAACGGAAGTCGGCAAGTGTTGAAAGGTTGGTGTCAACCTTGAATATTATGTCACCGCCCTTACCGCCGTCGCCGCCGTCGGGACCGCCGGAGGCTACATATTTCTCGCGGTGGAAGGCAACGCAACCGTCGCCGCCGCGACCTGCCTTGATTTTTATTTTTGCTATATCTACAAACATTGTTTTTTTACCTTTCTTATGAAAGTTCGTGGATGAAAAGTCCGCTGAGTAGCTTAGGCTCAAACCACGTTGATTTCGGTGGCATTATAAGACCTGCATCGGCAATAGCTATGAGGTCGTCGAGTGTTGTCGGGTACATTGAGAATGCAAGCTTCATATCGCTTTCGGCACGCTTCTCAAGCTCTTCAAGACCTCTGATACCGCCGACAAAGTCGATTCTTTTGTCTGTACGCGGATCAGTTATACCGAAAATCGGTGAAATAAGATTATTCTGCAGAATTGATACATCAAGCTGTGAAACAGGGTCGTTTTCGTTAAATGTGCCTTCTTTTGCGGTAAGCTTATACCATCTGCCGTCGATATACATACCGAAGGTATGCTTTTCTTCGGGCTTGTAAGGTTCGTTTGATTTTACACATTCAAAAGTGAAATTCTGACTTATCAGTGTGAGAAGCTGGTTTGCAGTGTAGCCGTTTGTGTCACGTATCAGACGGTTGTAGTCCATAATCTCAAGCTCATCACAAGGGAATGAAACAGCAAGAAAACGGTTGAATTCCTCATCACCTGTATAGTTCGGATTCTCTTCACGTCTTTTAAGACCAACCTTTACAGCAGATGCACATCTGTGATGGCCGTCGGCAATATAAAGTGAGTCGATTTTATCAAATTCAGCAGCAATTGCGTTTGTGGCAGCTTCGTCGTCTATTACCCATACGGTCTGCTGAACGTCATCTGAAACGAAATCGTATTCGGGCTCGTGATTTTCCTGCCATAAAGCGATAATCTGCTTTACCGCATCACCGTTTTTATAGGTAAGGAAGATAGGGCCTGTGTTTGCGTTGCAGGTGTCAACGTGATTTATTCTGTCCTGCTCTTTGTCTGCTCTTGTAAGCTCATGCTTTTTGATGTTGTTGTTAATATAGTCATCGATTGATGCACAGCCTACAAGACCTGTCTGACTTCTGCCGTTCATTATCTGGCGGTATATAAAGAAGCAGGGCTTATCATCTCTTTTACAGATTCCGTCAATGACAAGCTTTTTGAGATTTTCAGCAGCTTTTGCGTATACTGCAGGGTCGTAAAGATAAGTGCTTTCAGGTAAATCTATTTCTGCTTTGTCAACGTGAAGGAAAGAGTATGGATTGCCTTTGACCATTTCTCTTGCTTCATCGCTGTTCATAACATCATAGGGGAGTGCGGCAACTTTATCTGCATATTCTTTTTTTGGTCTGATTGATTGGAATGGCCTGAAATACGCCATAGTGCATTTGCTCCTTTAAATATAATATTACATATATATTTTTACAACTTTTAAAACATAAAGTCAATAAAAGTTCGGAATTATATACGGATTGAGATTAAAATGCCATAAGTACCGAAGCGACAAATGAAATTGCGGCAGCGATAATGTCGGTTTTTGTCAGCTTTTCTTTTCGTATCATACTTATTAATGTCGAGAATACCATTACACCGCCTGTTACAAGCGGATACTGCACAGAGGCGGGCAGATGTACGAGAGCAATTAAAAGCAACCAGTTGCCTACACCGTTAAAAACACCATAGCCTGAAGTATACAGCAGAGCTTTTCCTTTGATTATCGGTATTTTTCTGTATTTTGCGAGCATCCAGATTCCGCTTATTATAACACCTGCAAGCGAAGATAAAAACATAAATCCTGTGCTGTCGGTATGCGGTGCATCGGAATTCTGGTGTACTGTTGATATAACACCGACGCTGCCGTTGAGGATAAATACCGCCATATAGTACAGGAAAGCCTTTTTGCTCTGCTTACCGCTTTTAAGGTTTAAAAGCACCGAAACGACAATCAGCACACAGCACGCTATTTTAAACAGTGTCAGTTTTTCGTTATAGAATCCCACACCGAGCAGGAAGGGGAGAAGCATACCGCCGAGCATTGAAAAAACGGAGTATACAGACAGGTTTGCGACCGCAAAAGCTTTCAGGCTGAAGTAAGTCATCAGTATGCAGGCGGCAGCATAAACAACCGACAAAGCGACGCTGAACGGTGTAATAACTATTTTGAAGCCGCTTATTATCAGCATCATCACAACAATTACAGAGTTTTTGTAAAGCGTGAATTCAAGTGCGGATTTGAGGTCGCTTCCGCGTACGGTTTCAAATTTCTGATTGAATAAAAATTGCAGGGCAAACAGTATTG
Organism: Acutalibacteraceae bacterium; assembly: GCA_045631965.1. Classification (GTDB taxonomy): domain Bacteria; phylum Bacillota; class Clostridia; order Oscillospirales; family Acutalibacteraceae; genus UBA8612. The sequence continues at coordinate 75,280 of JAZQVR010000008.1, read as the reverse complement.
TTGCCGCAAAAACAAGCGAATAATATAATGGCATTTTCAAATTTCCTCTGTTCTAAATATATTATCAATATAGTTTAACAAAATTAACTGTCTATGACAATGATAAATTCGCAATTTATCAATTTATTTATAATATTCTTCTCGTCAGTCTTGTATTTGGATGTTTTCAGTCGTATAATGTAAGCAGTTTCTTTAATCACTGAAAGGAAATACCGATATGAAAAAATGTTTGAAATTTGTTTCTGTTATTATGTGTGCTGTTTTTATGCTCAGCTTTTCACTTAACTGCTTTGCGGCGGTTGACATAACCACTGCCGAAGCAATCCGTTTTGACGGAAACGGTAACCTGCGTGTAATGCACGTAACCGATACTCATCTTGACGGTGACAATGTCGATGCATCCGTATGGCTTATCGCTGCGGCCTGCGACCGTGAGCAACCGGATTTGGTTGTTATAGGCGGTGATAATGTTGAAAACACTGGCGATACGGAATACACCAAAGGTCTTATCAATAAGCTTATGGGCGTTTTTGAGGATAGAGATATTCCTGTTGCCGTAGCTTTCGGTAATCACGATTCCGAAAACGAAAACGGTATGACAAGAGAAGAGCTTATGGCTTATTACAATACATTTGATTGCTCTGTCTCTGTTGATGACGGCGAGCTTCTCTCCGGTTGCGGTACATACAATGTTCCCGTGCTTGCTTCCGACAGCGACAGAATCAAGTTCAATATATGGGTGTTCGATTCGGGTGATTATGATGCAGAAGGCCATTATGACTGCGTACATAGTGATCAGGTAGCTTGGTATAATGCAAAATCCGATATGCTTGCACTTCTCAATGGCGGTGAGCGTGTGAATTCACTTGCTTTCCAGCATATTATAGTTGGTGAGATTTACGATGCACTCAAAAAGGCAGACGGTAAACAGCTTTTCTCATTTGAGCACTTGTATAACGACGGCGAGTATTATATGTTTGATGAATCCGCAGTCAATTTCGGTACACTTAACGAAACGCCTTGCCCCGGATATTATAATCACGGTCAGTTCGATGCTATGGTTGAAAACGGTGATGTTCTTGCAATATTTACCGGCCACGACCATACCAATGCTTTTGGCGTAAAATATAATGGTATCGATATCGTGAATTCACTCAGTACACGATATAACGGCGATGCTTTCTCAACACAGTACGGCTACAGAATTATTGATGTCAGAGAAAGTGATACATCTGTCTACACAAGCCGCGTTGTACATTGGTATGATATGTTTGCAATAGGCGATGTGTTTACATATGTATCAGCAGGTGACAGCTTTGGTGCATTAACGGTATTCAATGTAGCTTTCCAAGGCTTTTTCCAGAAGTTCGGTAAGGATTTTGTCCGTGTTTTTGCTGAACTTATAACAAACAGACAGGTTACATACAGTGATTGATCAAAAATAATTATGCTTTGCAGTGAAAATACTGCAAAGCATATTTTTTAGTGATATTGCAAACTGTTTTTTATTGTGGTAAAATATAGGAAAATATCGAAAGAAAGCGAGCGTATATTATGAAATGTATTAATTGCGGTGCTGAAAATTTAGATTTAGCAAGATTTTGTGTAAGCTGCGGCAGCGCTATTGTACCTGTATCTCAATCTCAACAATTCAGCAAGCAGACTCGTAGTTCTAACGATTTGACTCAGGATATTCCTGATTTCCGAAATGAATATGCTCCGAATAATGCTCAGTATTCTTACATTAGCGAAGCGTATCAGCAGGATGCCGTATGTTTGCCGGAATCAGCAGAGCCTCCCAAAAAGAAGAAAAAAGCAGGTAAAATAATTGCAATTATTATAGTTGTTCTGTTACTTATCGGCATTGGTGTCGGCGGTTATTTTGCTGTCAGTTCCGGTTTGCTTGAGATTAAAATTAATAAGAATTTCAATCAGGAGCTACCTGAACCGGTTGCTCAGGTAATTAATTTAAATACTCCGATACATCAGGCAGGTACAGTAGAAATCAGCCTCTATGACAAGTATATACAAGCAGGAGCTGTTTTGCCTACCGAAAAGCCAAAGGATTACGAAACTCCGTTACCCGATGATTCCGGTTCGAAGTATTTTGTTGTTATAGTCAATGTCAAAAATGTTACAAAGAATAATATTGATTTTAACAATACATATATAGAATGTAACATTGAAGGTAAAGATTATACTATAAATTATTCAAAAGATGTTAAAGTGTATTATGAAATAGCCGACGGTACAGAATTTTCAAGAAACGCAACCATAAAACCGAATGAAACAAAGAAGGTTTATTTTGTATGTCCGGTTTCCAATAATTATGCTGATACGTATAAAAGCTTCATATTGAACTTCGGTTTTGATTCAAAGCTTTCTTCAAAGCCGATTAACAAAGGCTTTGAAGCTTGTGATTATATTTTCAAATTTGCGGCTTGATAAGATGTGGATTTAGGCTTTTGAATTTGTCTTAACAAAACTTTGCTTTAATTCAGGTGCTTGCATCATACAGAACACAGAGTATTAATATTAACAAAAAACTGACTTCGCCTTTCGCCCACGCCCGATAAGGCAGTATTTCTTTAAAATGTGAATTTTCAGCACGATAATGTGTCAAATCCCACAGATATGCGTCAGCATTATCTGTGGGATTTTCCTTTTCTTGTATCTTAAAATTTCATTTTAAAGTGCTTGCAGTTTCGTAAGAGTATAAAATTTCTTGTATCGAAGCCAAAAACGTAGCAAGGCTGTCGCCTTGCGAGGCTTTTGACAAAGATACAGGCAATTTTTCTCGAGAAACAAATACTTCCTTATCGGGCGTGGGCGTTGGAGCGAAGTCAGTTTTTTATTGTCCAAAAGCACAGGTTGTTTTTAGGCTTATTTAACCTTGTTATAATCACAGCATTGAGAAAAGCGTTCTGATCATCATAAAAAGAATAGTGAAAAAGTTTGCCGAAGAGTTAGTTGTGTTATCAAGTATCTCAAAGCTGTCGACGATTTCGTCCGGATCTGTGCGGTAAGTTGTGCCGATTATTGCTTCGTCAGTAAATGTAAGTGCTGTGTATGTAGGTATGTTTGTATCAAAAACGGAAACTGTGAATGAGGAAAGTTTACTGTCATTCAAGTCATCATAGTTACTGCCGGAGGCTGATGTTGACTGTATGTATACCGTACCTTCGCCCTCGGCAATCTTTCCGCCGTATGTCGGTACAGTGCGTGAGTAAATATGGTCGTGACCGCTCAGACAAAGATCGATATCATAGCAGTCAAAAAGGGGAGAAAAGAGAAATCTCTCTTCGGAGAAATCACTGTCATCATCGGTTACGGAGTAAGGATTGTGGTGCATTGTGACAACTCGCCACGTGGTGTCGGGGTAAGTCTCAACAGCTTCACGCAGTACCTTTGCCGCATCAGAGGGGAAACCGTTGTTTGAGTTGAGCACTATGAAAAGTACATCACCGTATGTGTAGTAGTAACTGCTGCCTGCTTTTGTGTCGATGGTTGGTTTTACCTCATTAGGATTGTTGAAAATATCACCGTAAAGAGTTGCCCCTTTATCGTGGTTGCCGATTGTGTTTGCAACAGGAAGTGAACGCAGAGCATCGGGTGAAAGATATGCCTTCATCTGAGTAATGCTGTCTGCTGATTGGAACTGATCTCCTGCAGATATTGCAAATGCAGCATTGGGATATCTGGTTATCATTTTGTTTACCGTGTAGTTCCAACCGCAGGTGTCGCGTATAAGCACTTCTTCAAGCTCTTCGTCGCCTGAACGACCTATCTGTGCGTCGGAGACAAACAGTACGGTAAATTCGTCACTTGGTTGTACGGTTATTGGCTTTGGTTCACTCCATATACCGTTTTCAGTGTAGGTATAGTAGTAAGTTTTACCTTCTTCAAGTCCGCTTACGCTTACGTTGTTGGAGTTGCGGCTATCGAAAGCATCGCATACTGTGACTTCAACTGCTTTTGCGTTGGACATATCGCTGCTTTCTGAAATTTTAAACGCAGGGTTGCTGTCGCTTTTATCAGACAGCCAGGCAAAACGTATTTCACCGGCTTCAGCACCGGGAGTGAGTGAAATTACGGTATTGTCAGCAATTATGCTTTCCCATTCAGGGGTAAAGGTGTTGAGAACAGTTTCATCGTAAGCAAAACCGGGACCTGCAAAAACAGTGATGCTGAAAATAAGTATCAGTGTCAGTGTGATTGATATCACTTTAATTGCTTTTTTCATGTTTTGTTACCTCGTTCTGAATCAGCGTATAACAATAAATGTCATTCTTTCCTGAATTGTGAGCATGCCGTGGCCTGTGTTGTATCCGCCGTGGTCGGAAGTTATTACAATCAGCCAGTCTTCGTTTGCGTAGTTTTCTCTTGCTTCAATGGCATCGATTATTTCGCGGCCGTCTGCCTCGATATCTTCAAAAGCCTTGATATAGTCGGGGTTGTTGATTGAAAAGCCTGTGTCGTGACCTGCATGGTCTGTGTGCTCAAGTGTAAGGAAAATAAAGTCAGAGCAATCGGCGCTGTTGATGTCGGCAATTGTGTTTGCTACCGTGCCGTTGTCATCGTCTGCGTCAAGGAATGTTACGTCAAGTTCCTTTTCTTCAACGTAAGTTTTTTCGAGGATGTATGTTGTCCCTTCACCGTTGAAGTGACCGTTCCATGATACGTAGAATGCTGATGAATCTATGGTATCATCTTCTACAAGAGTAGTGAGAAGAGTGAGGTTATCGTTGCTCTTTTCAATGCCGTTGTCGGTAATACCGTGTGTGTCAGCCCATACGCCTGTAAGTATTGAACACCAACCGGGTGCGGTTGAGGTTGCCTGCTTGTTGATGTAGGGGTAGTTGATACCGCCGCAATATGCGATTTCAGCAGTGCCGCCTGTTGAAAGAAGATATGAGATGCCGCCTTGTGCGTTGCTGTCAAGCATTGTAAGTGCATCTGCACGGCAGCCGTCGTAACCGATAACAATAGCTTTCTTTACGGTTTTACCTTCAGCAAGAGGAGACTCAAAGTGGTTTTTTATTATGTTGTAAACCTCAGTCTGAGGTGTTGCTGTTTCAATTGTGTTGGTGTAGGCGTCAATTGAATCGACATTTTCAATATAACCGTTGGTTTTATCGCTGAAGTTAGTGCCTGCAAATGTGCCGTAAAGTCCCATAAAAAATGTTACTATGGCGCAAATTGCCTTGAAAAAAATAGTCATTTTTGTTTCTCCTTTTGTCGGGTGATATTTCTTTTGAAATAATTATTTCAAAGTTGTATAAATTATATCTAATTTAGTGCTGTTATGTCAATAAAATATAGTCTAAAACTACTCTTGAAAAAAGATTTTATTTATGATAAAAATATTGACGGTGTTTTTATATATAAATTTTTATGAGGTAATTATATGAAAGAGATACTTGCTGAAGTTTTCAGCTTTACACCCGCGGGTATTCTGAGTATGGTGTGCTTAGCTTCAATGATTGCTGCATCGCTTCTTAAAGGCAAAAGCATGAAGCTGATACTGTTCCTTGTTTTTTGCGGAAATCTTTCCATTGCTGTCAGTTATCTTCTCAAAGGTTACGGTATCAACGGTGCCGCATCCTGCTTTATCGGTGCTGCGCAGGCTGTAATCAACTATTTCTTCGAATCCAAAGGTAAGCCTTTGCCAAAGTGGCTTGTAGGTGTATATGTTGCAGCGTTTGTGGTTGTAAATCTTGTTGTCGGTATGTCCGGCGGATTTGACCCGCTCTGTATTCTTGCAATTGTCGCTTGCCTCACATTTGTTATGATGATTGACCAGGATAACGGTGCAAAATACCGCTTCTGGGTAATCTGCAACTCTGTGCTCTGGTGTGCGTACGATATACTTACAAAAGCCTGGCCCAATATGGTGACCCATATATGTCTGCTTACTTTTACCGTAGTAGGTATGATAATCCACGACAGAAAAAGCAACAAAGAGGTTAATCAATGAGCACTGAACAGTTGGTAAATTCGGTAATCGTCAAAAAAAGAAGAATAGCACACCAGCTCGGCAAGGCTGCAAATGTGTTTGAGAATACGGTTATCAGCTTTGTAAAAAAGAATGCTGTTGTATGTATTGCTTTTATCGCGGCGGTTGTAACGAGCATAATCGTGCCGGTTGATAAAACGTATCTCGGTTATTTTGATTACAAAACGCTGACCTGCCTTTTCTGTGTGCTTGCTGTTGTGTGTGCGCTGAAGAATATCAACTTCTTCTATATGCTTGCACGCAAGGTTGTACAGCTTTTCAAAACCGCACGTATGAGCGTGCTTGCACTGGTTTACATAACTTTTATCGGGTCTATGCTCATTGCCAACGATATGGCACTGCTTACATTTTTGCCGCTGGGCTATTTCGTGCTTAATTCCACGGGTAAGCAGAAGTATATGGCATTTACCTTTATTATGCAGAATATTGCTGCTAACCTCGGCGGTATGCTTACACCTTTCGGCAATCCGCAAAACCTCTACCTCTACACAAAGTATGAGATACCCAACCTTGAGTTTATGCGTATTATGGCGCCGCCGTTTGTGCTTTCCGTGTTGATAATTACGGTATGTTGTCTGATATTTGTAAAGTCCGAGCCGCTCAGCCTTAACGACGAAAAGATAAACCTCAGCCCCAAGCGTACAGTACTCTATCTTGTTCTTTTTGCGCTGTCAATTGCAATCGTTTTCAGAGGCATTCCTTACGGAATAGGTCTTGCCGTTATCCCTTCAGTGCTTATGATTGTCGATCGTAAGGCACTCAAATCTGTCGACTACGGTCTGCTGTTTACCTTTGTTTTCTTCTTTATTTTCGCAGGCAATATGGCTCGCATCGATGTTGTACGCGATGTGTTTTCAGCTTTGCTTAATAAAAATACACTGCTTTTCAGTGTGGCTTCCTGCCAGTGTATCAGTAATGTTCCGTCAGCAATTCTGCTCTCGCAGTTTACCGGTAACTATTCCGATTTGCTGGTTGGTGTCAATATAGGCGGCGTAGGTACGCTGATATCTTCGCTTGCAAGCCTTATCACATTCCGTGAGTATACAAAGCATAATCCCGGTAAAACAACTTATTATATCGGTCTTTTCTCTGCTTTCAATTTTGGATTTCTTATCATTCTTACCGGTTTTATGTTTCTGCTCAAAGTTATATAAATTATTAAGGACGGTATTGATTGCCGTCCTTTTATTGTTGATTTTGGGTTTGATTTATGTTAATATTTTATCACTATCGAATATAATTGCTTGCGGTGATTTTATGACTGTTCATCCTATTGCACCTGTTTTTGATTCAAGTTCAAAAATACTGATTTTAGGCAGCTTTCCTTCAGTTAAATCGCGTGAAGAGATGTTTTTCTACGGTCATCCTCAAAACCGTTTCTGGCGTGTAATTTCAGCTGTATTTGGTAAAGAAATACCGACGGATGTTAATTCAAAGCGTGACCTGCTTCTTTCCTGCGGTGTTGCTTTGTGGGATGTTATAGCATCGTGCGATATCGAGGGCAGCTCTGATAGCACAATCAGAAACGTTGTGCCCAACGATTTAAGCGTGATATTAAACACTGCCGATATACGTCAGATATATGTAAACGGCAAAACTGCTGAAAAATATTACAATAAATATATGCGGGATAAATACGGCAGAGCGGCAATCTGCCTGCCGTCAACATCACCTGCAAATGCCGCGTGGAGCGTTGAAAAGCTGACAGAGGCGTGGAAAAACATAAAGGGGAGTATTAATAATGAATTTTGACCTTCGTGAAAAAGCAAAAGAAAATATAATCGTTGTTGCGCATCGCGGTGCATCGGGCGGTAATATACCGTGTAACACTATGGCGGCATACGAAATTGCACTTATGCAGGGTGCGGATATGCTCGAAATTGATGTCGATTGTACCCGTGATGGCGAGCTGATTATTTTCCATCCCGGTATGGAAAAGCCGCATCTCGGCACAAGGCTTGACCTGCAAAAGCTCAGCTACAACAGCGTAAAAAAACTCCGTTACCGCAACGTTGACGAAACTCCTACTCAGTTCGGCGTATCAAAGCTTGATGATTTCCTTGAGCAATTTAAGGGCAGATGCTTTATAAATGTCGACAAATTCTGGGGCAATCCCGAAAGGATTTACAATGCAATCAAACGTCACGGTATGACAGAGCAGATGCTTGTTAAAAGCTCTATGTCGCCTAAAGTAATTCGCGTGCTCGAGGAGCTTGCACCTGAGCTTCCGTTTATGCCTATTGTGCGTGAGCATCATCCGTCACACGAATCTCTGATGAAGAGCGGTATTAACTATGTAGGTGTCGAGGTGTTGTTTCAGAAGGATGATTCCGAGCTTGCAAGTGAGGAATTTATAAGCCGTATGCACCGTGATAATACACTCGTTTGGGTCAATTCCATTATCTATGATTATAAAGAGCAGCTTTCGGGCGAGCACAGCGACGATACCGCCCTCACGGTTTCTCGCGATTACGGCTGGGGCTGGCTTGCTGATAAAGGTTTTGACTTTATCCAGACCGATTGGCCTATGATGCTTATCGACTACCTTAAAAGCGCTGACAAATACTATAGATAAATGTTCATTATGAAAAAGATAATTGTAATCGGTTGCCCTGGAAGTGGTAAGACAACATTCTCATTAAAATTGAGTAAATATTTAAATTTACCGCTTTATCATCTTGATACAATATGGCATAAGCCTGACAAAACCCATATTCCTCGTGATGAGTTTGATGAGAGGATAAAAGATATATTCGCTACTGATGAATGGATAATTGACGGCAATTACAACCGTACAATAGAAATGCGACTTGAGCAGTGCGATACGGTTTTCCTTTTTGATTTGCCTACCGAGGTTTGCTTGCAAGGGGCAATCGATAGGGTAGGTAAGGTGCATTGCGATTTACCCTGGATAGAAACTGAACCTGACGCAGAATTTCTTGAATCAATCTCTAATTTTCCTAAGGAAGTCTTACCGGGAATTTATAATCTGCTCGATAAATATAAACAAGGGAAAGAAATTGTAATATTTAAAACCAGAGACGAAGCGGATGAGTATATTCGTAAAGCAGGTTTACCCAAGCGTAAACCAAACAGACTAAACGGATTTGATTATTCATCATATAATACTTATTTTCTTACGCTCTGTACTAAAAATAAGGAGAAACTTTTCGGCGATATCGTAGGGGCGCCCATTGGGCGTCCGTATTGTAAGCTGTCGGATTACGGAAAAATTGTTGATGAGGCTATCAATAATATTGAGAAAAAATACGATGCGGTAAGGCTCGATAAATATGCGATTATGCCCGACCATGTCCATTTGTTGGTTACTATTTTGCCTGTAAAAAGCGGACGCCCAATGGGCGCCCCTACGGTGTCAAATATCGTTAATCAGCTTAAAGGTTACGTTACCAAAAGAGCAGGGTTTTCAGTTTGGCAAAAATTGTATTACGACCATATTATTCGAGATGAAGCGGATTTTAATACAAAGTGGGAGTATATAGAAAATAATCCGGCTGTATGGCTTGAAAAGAATAAATCTGTAACATCAAGGTGAAACAATGAACATTATCAACACTTGCGATAAAATAAAATCACTTTTCTCAGGCGGCTTTGATATGATCGTATGGAGAAAATATGCAGGTGAAATATCAAAAGAATTGCCGTCGAAATGTGAAAGCGATGCAAAAGAATATGATTTCAACAAAAGCGTTCTGCCTGTTCTTGAAGCCGCTTTGAATGACGAAAAAATCGATTTTGTCAGCAGAAATTTTCAGATGGTAATTGATACGTTGAACGCTAATCTGACAAAGCTTTTTGATACAGAACCCGATATTAATATCATTCTCTATCTCGGACTTTGCAACGGTGCAGGCTGGGCAACCACGCTTGACGGCAAGGACACCGTTCTTCTCGGAATTGAAAAAATTATCGAGCTTGATTGGGGTGACGAAACAAATATGCGTGCCCTTATTCTGCACGAAATCGGTCATTTGTGGCATAAGCTCAACGGTAATTTGTATCTGCCCGAATACACAAAACGCAGAAAAGCAATAGCCCAGCTTTACTGTGAGGGCGTTGCAATGGTATGTGAGCATATTCTCTGCGGCGATAATGAATTTTATCATCAGAACAAAGACGGCTGGCTTGATTGGTGCCGCAAAAATGAAAGCGAAATCAAGAAAGAATATCTCCGTCGTATGGATAACAGGGAAAGCATTCAGGACTTTTTCGGCGATTGGTGCTCTTACAAAGGATATTCCGATGTTGGTTATTTCCTTGGCTGCTGTTTTGTACGGTATCTTATGAAATCTTATTCGCTAAAAGAAATTGCAAATATGAAATACCAAGCATTAAATAAAGCGTTTACAGCTTTTGCCGGTACAGTAATTGAGCCGCTAAAGCCCGAAGAATATCACAAATGCTCAAACATCTGGGATATGAAATCTCAGCCGCTTGCCGATAAATGGCTTGATGAAATCAAATCCGGCAACAGGCTTGTGTTTGTTTATAAAATCAATGGTGAATTTATAGGGGAGGGCGCACTGGTTTTTGATACCGGTGATCCGGATTATACAATACCGTACAAAAGGGTTTATGTTTCGAGAATGATTGTCAAAAAAGAGTACCGCAACAGGGGAATCGGCAGTGAAATTCTCGAGTTTCTTATAAGTAAAGCTAAAGATATGGGCTATTCCGAAATGACAATAGGTGTTGATAAAGATAATGTAAATGCCTTGCACCTCTACAATAAATACGGCTTTAATGAAGTGCTGTTTGAGGGCAGAGATGAACACGGAGAATATTTAAAACTGATGAAAAGGATAAAGCTATGACATTTGAAGAAAGAAAAGAGCAGGTAAAATCATATCTCGGCAAAACCGTTAAAATTAAAATTGACCGACCGATAGGGTATGTTCACAAAAAAGAAAACTATTCGCTTACATATCCGATAAATTACGGTTATATTTCGGGTGTTATCGGCGGTGACGGTGAAGAGCTTGATGTTTATCTTATTGGTGTGAATGAGGCTGTTACGGAATACGAATGCGAAATAATTGCAATAGCTCACAGGCACAATGATGTTGAAGATAAACTTGTCGGTGCACCTGCGGGTGTCCGATTCTCAAAAGAAGAAATAAAAGCTTTAATTAATTTTCAGGAGCAGTATTACGATACGGAAATTGAAATATAAACACTTTTATTAAAACATCATATAATATGAAAAAAGCTTAGGCTATCGTGTGATAACCTAAGCTTTTTTCGTTAGCGGAGATGTTTTAAATCCAATCAGTAAATGAGAACAAAGCTATTAATACATTAATGATGTTTTGGAAGAATGCTGCTATTCTTGCAAAGAAATTGTCGTAAGGTATATCGACGACTATATCGACACCGATGTAGTATATTTCTTCACCGTTTAAGCCTGTGTATGAGCCGCAGTCATAATCGTAGTATTCTTCGCCGTTTACGGTTACGCTGTCAAATGTAAAATCGTCTGTAAAGCTGTAACCTTCTTCGGGAGTAAAGTATACGTAAATGTAATAAGTCTCTCCGGGCAGGTACTGTTCAACCCAATCGCCGTAAGAGTCGTAAGCGAAGACGGCGGGATCACCGTTGTCATCATCAAATTCAAGACCGTCAGTATTAATAGATACATAGTTTTCCCAATCCTCGGCATAAACATTTGCAAGGTCGGTATTTATATCAATATCGATATCTCTGATGATGTTGATGTGCTTTGCCTGTATTGTTGCTTCAATTAAAATGTATTCATAGTAGCCGTTTGTTTCATAGGAGCTTACGGTGTATTCGGCATCTTCGCCGTTTACCGTAACGCTGTCAAGCTCAAACTCATTGTCATCGTTTTTGAAGAAACTGCACGAATACTTGGGGCAGAGGAATATTTCAAATTTATATTCCTTACCTGCTTCAAATTTACCGTCAACGTCAACAGGGTTGCCGTCTGCATCATAAACAAGTACGGCACTGTTGGCACTGTACATGAATTCAAGCCCCTGTGTTTCGAAGCTTACATATCTGTAATAGTTGTTTGCGCTGAATTCGCCGTAAATATCAAGGCTGAGAGCAACTTCTGTAATTTCACCGCCAAGAGTGGTGACGTAACAGATCTCAATATAATTATATTCGTCGTCATTTTCATCTTCGCCCATAGCAAAAAGGTTAAAAACAACTTCCTCGCCGTTGACGGTTGCTTCTTCAAACTCATAGACGCTGTCCGGTAATTCAAAACCGTCTTCAAGTCTGAGATAGATATAGAACTCATATTCCATACCTATTTCAAATTCTTCGCTTACATAGTTACCGTAATAGTCGTAAATATATAAGTCGTCCAGTACAAGGCCGTCAGTTTTCACGTTTATGAAGCTGTCCCAATTTTCGGAATCCACACCGGGAGCGATGTTGAGCTCGACCTCAACTGAATTGATTGCAGTGGCTGCATAAGCACCCATCGGCAACGCGGTAAGCAAAATGATTGCCGAAAGAATTGCCGCGATAACCTTTTTTGTTTTTGTCATTTTTACCATCCTCTTTTTTGCTTGATTATAGGTTTGTCCTACAACCAATATTTAGCACATTGTTTTGCCGAAATCAAGTAATGTAATCGGATTGTAACAATATTTAATCATTTGTTACCAATGATTAAAAAAACAGTGACTATTCATTACTGAATAATCACTGTTTGATTTTGGAGATTTATGCTATTGTGCTTGTTTCTTCTACGATAAGGTGAGCGTAGTAGGTTTCTACAATCTTTTTGTAGAGCTTATCGCTGATGTTTGTGATATAAAGCGGATCGGCAACCTTGTAAGCATCGGTAGCAGCGAGATCTTCAATCATTGCTGTGAACTCCTCGCTTGCAATCTGCTGAGCAAGAGTAAGCTTCCACATAGGAGCTTCGTGCTTCTTTTCGAAGTACATTACGTGATAACCGTATTCTGTTTCGATTACGCCGACATCGCCGACCTTGCGGTTGGGATCGAGTGACCACTCTTCAAAAGCCTTGACATACTTGCCTCTGCCGAGGTATTCGATAAGACCGCCGTTTGATGATGAGCCTGTATCGTCGCTGTCCTTTTCGCAGAATTCAAGGAATGTTGCAAGTTTGTCGCCGGATTTGTTGATTGCATTGAGTGTAGCGTCTGCGGAAGCCTTCTTTGTTTCCTTATCGGTTTCCTTGTCCTTTGCAGTGTCATCAAACTGATAGAGGATGTGACGTACGTCAACGGGGATTGTTACATCATCTCTGTATGCAGTTTTAACCATATAGAAGAGATAGTGTGTACCGTTGTACTCGAACATCTTCTTCTCATTAGCTTTGGTATCTTTGTTGAAAAGCCAGTTGACAGCGTCTTCACCGAATGAAGTCTTATAAGTTTCCTTTTCGACATACTTCATAAGAGTTGTTTCATCCTTGTCGTAGTCGGCAGCTTCCTTCTGGTCTTCTGTTGCATATTCAGCAGCAAGCTTTTTAAAGGATTCTTCGTCTGTGATTTTGCCGAACATTTCGTCAGCTTTTTTCTTGGCGTCTTCCTTGGCTGCTTTGTTTGCTGCATCTTTTTCAGCCTGAGTTGCATCATCTTCGTATTCAACAGTTTCGGGAGTAATTGCAAATATACGGAAGTCTACACAGTTGTAGAGGTCAGGGTCTTTGTTGTATTCTTCTTCAAGTCTTGTATTGTTTGCAAGAACGTTGTCGATATATTTTTCAGAGGCATATGTTGCATATTCGCTGGCGATAGTCTGACGTTTAATGATTTCTCTGAGCAATTTTTCGTTCATACCTTTGCCGTATGTCTCTCGAAGCCATGAGCTGAAAGGCTTGGGGGTGCTGCCTGACTGCTGTGCGGATTGGCTGAGCTCAGACTTGATCTGGTCGATATAGGCTTCTGCCTCTGCCAGAACAGCTGCATCAACTACAAAACCTTCTTTTGCAGCGAGATCTTCGAGGATGTGTAACTGCTGAAGGCTCTCAAGTGCGGCATGCTCAAGATACTGCTTCCATGTGGGTGTTGAGCCGTCGGGAAGAGTATAGTCGCCGCCTTTATAAAGCTGGTCTTCGGGAAGCTTTGTGCAGTCGAAACCGGTGTACATTAAGCCCATGCCTTCGCCGTAATTTTCATACTGCATTGACTGGTTGTAGACGTTGCTGTGGATTGAGTTGTAATAGTACTCAAATTCAACAACTGAATAGCTTTCACCGGAAACGGTTTCGATTTTCTTCATTCTCTCGAATACGCCTGTGTTGCTGCATGTAACAATTGCGATACAAGCTACAATTGCAACAGCGACACAGATGCCGATTGTTGATTTGAGCTTTCTGTTCATTCTGGAAGTCTGAACCTTGTGAGCTTTCTGGGAGTTCTTTTTAGCTGCTTTTGCAAGGCGGGCCTTGCGTTCCTCACGATAATCGTTGGAGGTCTTCTGGGTAGACATTTAATCACCTTTTCTAATATGTTTTGCGTAGTTAAAACTAACGTGTCATATTATATACTAAATAAATTAATTATACAAGACCTAAAAACAAATTTGTATAATTCGTTTACGCTGAACACAAAATATTGACACAATTGAACAAAATAAAATATAAAAAAGCCCATAACAGACAGTTAAAGTATAACTTGTCGGTTACGGGCAGGATGATTTTATAATGAATACTTATTCTTTTACCGATTCGGTGATACCTTTTGCAAGTCCTGCGATTGACTGGATTTCGGAAGGGATAATTATCTTTGTTGCCTGACCGTCTGCCGCTTTTTCGAAGGCATCGAGGCTTCTGATTGTAAGAAATGCCTGGCCGGGATTTGCTTCATTGATAAGCTCAATCGCTTTTGCACGTGCTTCTTCAACGGCAAGTATTGCGGCTGCTTCACCTTCGGACTCGCGGATCTTGGATTCTTTTACTGCTTCAGCACGGAGAATAGCAGACTGCTTATCGGCTTCTGCGGCAAGGATTTTAGATGCTTTTTGACCTTCTGCAACGAGCACCTGGCTTGCTTTTTCACCTTCGGCACGAAGAATTGATTCGCGACGCTCACGTTCGGCCTTCATCTGTTTTTCCATAGCATCCTGAATTTCTTTGGGCGGCAGAATATTTTTCAGTTCAACACGGTTTACTTTTATGCCCCATGCGTCGGTAGCTTCGTCGAGAATTCCGCGGATTTTTGCGTTGATAGTATCACGAGAAGTGAGTGTGTGGTCAAGCTCAAGCTCACCTATGATGTTACGCAGTGTTGTAGCTGTAAGGTTTTCTATAGCCGAAAGGGGACGCTCAACGCCGTAAGCATAAAGCTTCGGGTCGGTAATCTGATAGAACACGACGGTATCTATCTGCATGGTTACGTTGTCTTTTGTAATAACGGGCTGCGGAGGGAAATCAACAACCTGTTCTTTGAGTGAAACGGTTTTTGCGACTTTTTCAATAAGCGGTATTTTAAAATGCAAGCCTGTCTGCCAGGTTGCGTTGTATGCACCGAGCCGTTCGATTATAAAAGCTTTTGACTGCGGTACTATTTTGACGTTGCGTGCGAGCACTATAACAACAACTAAAATTATAAAGAGTAATATAAAAATTGTGCTTCCTGTCATAATTATCAATGACTCCTTTCGGTATTATTTTTGAGCATGGGATTCGGCGGGCAATGCCGCCTTTTCGACAATCAGCTTTACACCTTCGATCTTTTTGACTGTTACTGTCTGACCTTCGGGTATAGTGCTGTTGTCTGCAGAACGTGCAGTCCAGGTTGTACCTTGCAGTTTTACAAGACCGGTCTGAGCAAGGTTATCAATGCTCTGTGTTACAACAGCTGTTTTGCCGATAACTCGGTCTGCATTGGTAGGAGCAAATTTCTGCTTTGTAAGCTTTTTTACCAACGGTCTTGTTGCAATAAGAGCGATAAGAGAAACTGCAACAAATACAATACACTGAACAAGCGTATCAGCACCGAGCAAAGCTGCAACCGTTGCTGCAGCACTTCCTAAAGCAAACCAGATTGTTACAAGCTGCGTTGTAGATGCCTCAATGATTATAAAGGCAATTGTAGCTGCTATCCATACAAAAACCACATTACCACCTCCTTCAGATATATATTATCATATCCGATGGTAAAATGCAATTAATTTTGTTTGGTAAATCGGGTCTTTTTGTATGAACGGATTGATATCACAGCTTTGCATATTTTCGGATAATACGCAGGTCAGAAAATATTGGAAAATGAGTATGAGAGCTGTTTTTTCATCTGTGATAAATCGGCGGTTATTTCAATGCAGGCATCGCGGTAATTGTCTCCTTCAAGATGTTTGGTTATGTCAATCTTCTTGCTTATTTCTTCAAAATTGCTGTGGTCGATGAATAATGAAAAATATACTGTCTGTTTATTCCATTCTTTTTCAAGGCGATACAGTTGAGATTTGTCTTGTGTTGCGGTTTGCGCAATTCTATATAGTTCTTCTGCGTTGTGTCTGAGCTTCAGGTTTGCCGTTGCTGAAAAAAGTATGCAAAGTATTAAGATTATTACTGCTGTTATGCCTCTTTTCATTTTTTGTCTTTCCTCACGATTTCGGAGAATTTGTTGCCGTCGTATGTCAGCATCATCACTTCATCAGGCTTTACTTCCTCTCTTTTTAGATGCTTGTTGAGTGTGGCTTGGTCGAGGTTTGCTTCAGCGAGAGCGGCTTTAATAAGCTTTCCGTCGCAAATAATCAGGTGTTGCAGTTTTTCCTGCGGTGCCTTCGCTTCTGCCAGCTTGGGTGTCAGAGGAGCATATTCGCTTTTTTGCATTATGCTTACCGTTCCGTTTGTTTCAACAATTGCATATTGTATCTGGTTCAGGTCAAACACACCTTGCTGTCTTGCAGCTGACATAAGATCCTGTACCGTCATACGCAGGTCTTTCATCTTTTGCTGATTCAGCTTACCGTTGTTGATTACGATTACGGGGTGACCGTCAAAAACGCTCCTGAATGAAGGCAGGTGAAGTGTCAGCACCGAAGTGATTATGGACAGGCTTGCAAGCAACAGTACCGTCAGTATTGAATTGATAAGCGGTATGTCATTGTTGTCCAGCGGAATTGCCGCAATTTCTGAAATCAGGATGGTTACAACAAGCTCTGTGGGTTGCATTTCACCGATTTGTCTTTTGCCCATAAGCCGTATTGCAAGCATTATTACAAAGTAAAGAATGAAACCTCTGGTAAGCGTTATCAGCATTTGTCAGCCCTCCTTGTATGCATTTATTATTAACAAAAACTATTGACCGCAAACAGTGTCGGTGATATACTTTTCTTGCTTATCAGAAGATGAGGTGATAAACATTGAAAAAGTATACACTTGGTTTTGACATCGGCGGTACAAAATGCGCTGTAGTGCTCGGTAAAGGTGTAATACCGGAAGATTGTGCGGAAGATTTTATTCTTGATAAAATAAAATTTGACACTCTTCAATCAAGAGGGTGGCGTGCAATAGTTGAAGAGTTGCTGTCCTCTGCTGAATTAATCCTTGAAAGAAACGATGTTAAGGCTTCGGAAGTTTTAGGCTGCGGTATCAGTTGCGGCGGCCCTCTCGACAGTAAAAAAGGCATTATAATGTGCCCGCCGAATCTGCCTGATTGGGACAATGTACCTCTTGTTGAAATAACTGAAAAAAGACTTGGTATCAAAACAAAGCTTCAGAATGATGCCAACGCGTGTGCACTTGCCGAATGGCGATTCGGTGCAGGCAAGGGCACAAATAATATGATTTTTCTTACCTTTGGTACGGGTATGGGTGCTGGTCTTATTCTCGACGGCAGACTTTACAGCGGTACTAACGATATGGCAGGCGAGGTAGGACATATGCGACTTGCCGAAGACGGACCTGTCGGTTACGGAAAAAAAGGCTCTTTTGAGGGCTTTTGCAGTGGCGGCGGCATAGCTAATCTTGCCAAACAGATTGTTTCAAAAAAATTAACTCAAGGTATAATTCCGTCGTTCTGTAAAGACGAAGGGGCACTTGATACCATAACAGCAAAATCGGTTGCCGAAGCAGCATTTGCAGGCGATGAAACAGCACTTGAGATATACAGCGTATGCGGTGAATATCTTGGCAGAGGTCTTAGTTTGCTGATTGATATTCTCAACCCCGAAGCAATAGTTATCGGCAGTATATATCAGCGCTCGTCGGCTCTGCTTGAACAAAAAATGCAGGAAGTTATCAGGAATGAAGCACTGACTCAAGCGGCAAAGGTGTGCAGAATTCTGCCTGCGGTGCTCGGCGATTCTATAGGCGACTATGCGGCACTCGGTGTTGCATTTATGAATGAATAAGGTTGGGTGATAATAATGATTAAAACTTCTGCTGAGATTTTCAATGAGCTTATTGAGCGCTATACTGTGCTTGAGTGTTGCAAAGAGGAAATATACAGCTCGTATAAAATGTTGAGCAATTGTTATTGTTCAGGCGGCAAGGTGCTCGTCTGCGGCAACGGCGGCAGCGCGGCGGATGCCGACCATATTGTAGGCGAGCTGATGAAAGGCTTTTTGCTCAAAAGATACATAAATAAACCTGCTGAAAACGGCGACGATGAAATTTTGACTCACCTCCAGGGCGCTTTGCCTGCAGTTTCACTCAATGCCCATTCGGCTTTACTTACCGCGTTTTCAAATGACCTCGAGTTTGATTATGCATATGCTCAGCAGGTTTACGGTATCGGTAATGAAGGGGATGTGCTTATAGCTTTGAGCACTTCGGGTAATTCGGCAAGTGTTGTAAACGCTGTAAGAGCGGCAGGTGCCAAAGGTGTTCTGAGTGTAGGTATTACCGGCAGCAAAGAAAGCCTTATGAACGAAAAGTGCGATGTTTGTATCAGGCTTCCCGAAACAGAAACTTTTAAGATTCAGGAGCTTACCTTGCCTGTATATCATTGTCTTTGCGCTATGCTTGAAGCGGATTTCTTTGTAAGCTGAAGTTCGGACAAGTACGGAATAAATAACGACCTCCCGTCATATCAATGTAGCGATATGATTTTGGGAGGTCTTTTTGTTGAGATTTTTTGTTGAAGAACGTGCTGTTGAGCTTGGAAGATACATCGTAGAGAATAATGCTACCGTTCGTGCGGCGGCAAAACAGTACGGCATAAGTAAATCTACCGTACATAGCGATGTGTCACGAAGACTGGAATGGCTTGACCCTGTGCTTTTTGAGCAGGTGAGAGCAGTGCTTGATATAAATAAAGCACAGCGACATATCAGAGGAGGACTGGCTACAAAAGAGAAATATCTGGCCGATAATAAAAATAAATGAAAAAATTTTGCTTTAAGTCTTGCAGTTTCTTATATATTTATTTATAATATACCCAACTCTATTGAAGGGAAGGGTACAGATATGGCTTCAAAATATTCCGTTTCTCTTAAAAAGATAATCGATGTCCATTCTTTTTCAGTCCTCTATACCCCGGGTGACACGGCAGATATTATGATTAACATGCAAGAGGTAATCCGTCCGGGTCTTATTCTTTCGGGTTATGACGATTATTTCGATGCGGGCAGAATTCAGTTTCTCGGTCTTACCGAAATTGAGTACCTGCGTGGTATGAGTGATGAACTCAGGGCAGAAAGACTCGATTTCTATCTCTCTCATAAGCCGGTTGTATGTATTGTTACACGTTCTCTTGAGCTTCCGCAGGAGTTTTTACCTCTTGCCGAAAAACACGGCGTGCCTGTTCTTATGACCAAGGATTCAACTTCGGGCTGTATGTCGACCCTGATTTCTTTCCTTGGTGTTGAGCTTGCACCTCGTATTACCCGCCACGGTGTATTGGTCGAAGTATATGGTGAAGGTGTTCTTATCCTTGGTGACAGCGGCGTAGGTAAGAGCGAAACTGCCCTTGAACTTATCAAGCGAGGTCACAGACTTATTGCTGACGATGCGGTTGAGATACGCAAGGTTTCTTCCCGTACACTTGTCGGTTCAGCTCCCGACAATATCCGTCACTTTATCGAAGTAAGAGGTGTAGGTATTATCAATGCGCGCAGGCTTTTCGGTATGGGCTCTGTTAAGCTTACTGAAAAGATAGATATGGTTGTTGAGCTTGAGCATTGGGATGTTGAGAAGATTTATGACAGGCTCGGCCTTGAAACACAGTATACCGAGATTCTCGGCATAAATGTACCCAGTACGGTTGTACCTGTGCGTCCCGGTCGAAATATCTCAATTATAATTGAAGCTGCCGCTATGAATAACAGACAGCGTAAGCTCGGTTACAATGCGGCACGTGAGCTTCTTCACGGTCTGGGTATGGATGAGGATATTTCACCCAAACCCGAAGAAATGAAAATATGGCATGATGCCTGATTGAATAAAAATGAACTTTTGGAGGAATTTAAAATGTACAGAGTAGGCGTAGATCTTGGCGGCACTAATATTGCTGTAGGCGTAGTTGATGATAATTTCAATATCATCGGCAGAGGTAAGATGAAGACCAATGCTCCCCGTGAAGCAAAGGCTATTTTTGACGATATTGCAACGGCAATTAAAATGGCTGTTGCAGATGCAAATCTTAAAATGCACGATATAGAATCAATCGGTATCGGTACTCCCGGCTCAGTCAACAAAAAGCTTGGTATGATTGACTATGCAAATAATCTTGACTTTGATCATGTGCCTGCAAAGGATCTTCTTTCTGCAAGCCTTGGTATGGATAAGATTTATATTGACAACGATGCCAACTGTGCCGCACTCGGTGAGGCTCTTGCAGGTGCAGGTAAGGGTAAGGACAGCTTTGTTGCAATCACACTCGGAACAGGTGTAGGCAGCGGTATCGTAATTGACGGTAAGCTTGTCAACGGCTGTAACTATGCAGCAGGTGAAATGGGTCATATGGTAATCGATATGGATGGCGAGCAGTGTAACTGCGGCAGACGTGGTTGCTGGGAAAGATATGCTTCCGCTACAGCGCTTATTGCACAGACCAAGGATGCAATGAAGAAGGATGTCAACAGCATAATGTGGGATCTTGTTGAAGATAATATTTTCAGAGTCAGCGGAAGAACTGCTTTTGATGCAATGCGTAAGGGTGATGCAACTGCAAAGATGGTTGTTGATAATTATATACGCTATGTCGGAGTAGGTCTTACAAACGTTATCAATGCTCTTCAGCCCGATGTAATCTGTATCGGCGGCGGTATCAGCCACGAAAAGGATAATCTTCTTATTCCGCTTCGCAAGCACACACACTGCAACAGATACAGCATCTATGCTGAGAAGCAGACAGAAATCTGCTGTGCAGTTCTCGGTAACGATGCAGGTATAATCGGTGCCGCTCTCCTGGATAACTAAGTTGCAAAGGTTATTTTGATTTTATGAATAATACCGATAAAATTCTTGAAGGTCTGCAGAAGGCGGGAATAGAATACCGCCTTTCTGCACCTATGTCTGAATACACTTCATTTAAAACAGGCGGCCCCGCAGATGTGCTTGTTTTACCCAAGAATGAGCCTGAGCTTCGTCGCGTGCTTTCACTTTGTGATGATGAATGTATAAAACCTTTTATATTCGGCAACGGAACCAATCTCCTTGTATCTGATGAAGGTATAAGGGGTGTTTCCGTGCGTCTTGCATCAAACTTTGATGAAATCCGTCTGCTTAACGATGATATGATTTTCTGTACAGCAGGTACAAAGCTTGCAAAGCTGTGCAATTTTGCACTCGAAAACTCTCTTTCAGGTCTTGAGTTTGCCTACGGTATTCCCGGCACGGCAGGCGGTGCTGCATATATGAATGCAGGTGCCTACGGCGGTGAGATGAAGGATGTGCTTGTTTCCTGCAATCATATCGATTATTCCGGTAATCCGGGCAGACTTACGAGCGATATGCTCGGCCTTTCTTACCGTCGCAGTGCTTATACCGATAAGTATTTTGTTATTACAGGCATTACTGTCAAACTGCAGAAAGGCGACAAAGACGAAATCGGTGCAAAAATGAAGGATATTCTTCAGCGCCGTATCGATAAGCAACCGCTTGAACTTCCGAGTGCGGGCAGCTTTTTCAAGCGTCCCGAAGGTCATTTTGCAGGTGCTCTTATTGAGCAGTGCGGTCTTAAGGGCTTCAGTGTCGGCGGTGCGCAGGTCAGCGAAAAGCACGCAGGCTTTGTTGTCAACAAGGGCGGTGCTACTACTTCGGATATTCTTGCTCTCGGCAGAGCGGTCAGTGAAAAAGTGCTCGACGAAACAGGTGTTGAGCTTGAGATGGAAGTTAAATATATCGGGTAATAATATATGAGTACTGAAATACAAGAGCGTTCCTTTGCCTCAAGAGTAAAGGATGAAATTTGTCAGATATCAGCCGACTTGCCGACCTGCTGCTACCATGCGATGTCCTACGGGCTGTTGCTGTGCGGCAGGTCTTTCAGTTCATCTTCTATGATGCTTGTAACAGAGCACAGATGTACGGCCGAGTTTTACTCAAAAGCAGTCGGTAATATAACGGGTAAAGAGCCTAAAATAAAAGAGTCCGATTCGGGTAAGTTTTCCGTGTCTGTCAGCCGTAAGGAGGACAGGCTTAAGGTGCTTGCCGCTTTCGGCATATCCGAGAAAACGATTGGTGTGCGTATCAACAGAGCAAATATAGCCGACGAGTGTTGTTATGCGGCATTTGTGCGCGGTGCTTTTCTTGCTTGTGCAACGGTTACCAGTCCTCAAAAAAGTTATCAGCTTGAGTTTTTGTTTCCTTATCTTCATCTGGCCGATGATATGCTCAATCTTCTGCAGGAACTTAACGTAACGCCGAAAATGACAAGGCGCAGAAGCAGTTATGTTGTTTACATCAAACGCAGTGAAACTATAGAGGATTTGCTTATGACCGTCGGTGCACAGAGCTGTGCACTTGAAATAATGCAGATTAAAATCGAAAAAGATATGCGAAACAAAATCAACCGCAAGGTTAATTTTGAAACCGCCAATATAGACCGTTCGGTTGCAGCCGCAACAGAGCAGCGTGAAGCAATCCGTAAACTTAAAGAAGACGGCAGATTTGAGGCTTTGCCCGATGAACTTAAAGAGCTTGCTCAGCTCAGAGAAGATTATCCCGAGGCAAGCTTGAAAGAGCTTGGCAATCTGCTTTCTGTCAGTCTTTCACGCTCGGGAATTTATCACAGACTTAACAAAATCGTAAGTTTGGCACAGAGTGAGGAATAAATAAATCAGTAATCGGTGAAAGGAGGGGCTGAAATGTCCGGTTTTACACATCTTCATCTTCATAGTGAATTCAGTTTGCTTGACGGTGCCTGCCGTATCAGGCCGCTTATTGCTGCTGCCAAAGCACTCGGGCAGACAAGCCTTGCCATCACCGACCACGGTGCTATGTTCGGTGCCGTTAACTTCTACAAAGAAGCCGTTGCACAGGGAATCAAGCCTATAATCGGCTGTGAAGTCTATGTTGCGGCCCGTACGAGATTCGATAAAATACACGGTATTGATAACGAACGTTATCATCTTGTTCTTCTTGCCGAAAATGATACAGGTTACAGTAACCTTATGAAGATAGTTTCGGATGCGTGGACTCAGGGTTTTTATACCAAACCGAGAGTTGACCGTGATTTGCTCGAAAAATATCACGAGGGTATAATTGCACTCTCTGCCTGCCTTGCAGGTGAAATACCGCAGGCTTTATTACGCGGAGATTATGACTCAGCAAAGAAAACAGCACTCTGGTACAGTGAAGTCTTTGGTAAAGATAACTATTTTGTAGAAATTCAGAATCACGGTATTGAAGAAGAGCTTCGTGTGTTGCCTCTCCTTAAACGTCTCTCGCGTGAGACAGGTATTGGTCTTGTTGCAACTAATGACGTGCACTATATCCGTAAAGAAGATTCTAAAATTCAGCAGATACTTATCTGTATACAGACCAACCATATACTTGGCGAAAATACAGGTATTGAGTTTGAAGCGGATGAGTTTTATCTAAAAAGCGAAGACGAAATGCGTACTCTCTTTGCCGATGTACCGGAGGCCATAGAAAACACAGCGAAAATAGCAGAGCGTTGTAATCTTACTATAGAATTCGGTAACACAAAGCTCCCTAATTTCGATACACCTGACGGTGAAGATCATTTTGAGTATTTTGCCCGTATGTGCCGCAAGGGATTTACCGAAAGATACGGCGATTCGGCTCCTGCTGAATACCGTGAACGGCTTGAATACGAGCTTGATGTTATAAATTCAATGGGTTATACGGATTACTATCTTATAGTCCATGATTTTGTTCGTTATGCCAAAAGTCAAGGTATACCTGTCGGTCCGGGCAGAGGCTCCGGTGCAGGCAGTATAGCGGCATACTGTATTGGTATTACGGGTATCGACCCTATGAAATACAGTCTGCTTTTCGAGCGTTTCCTTAACCCCGAAAGAGTCAGTATGCCCGACTTTGATATAGATTTCTGCTATGAACGCAGGCACGAAGTAATCGATTACGTTATATCAAAATACGGTGCTGACCACGTTTCACAGATTGTTACCTTCGGTACTCTTGCCGCAAAGGCGGCAGTTCGTGATGTCGGCAGGGTAATGGGCTTGCCATATGCAACGGTAGATGCTGTTGCAAAGCTTATTCCGTTTGAGCTTGGAATAACGCTTGAAAAAGCACTTGCACGCTCATCGGAGCTTAAGAGCAGATACAATAGCGATGATACGGTACGAGAGCTTATTGATAACTCTATGCAGATTGAAGGTATGCCGAGACACGCGTCAAAGCATGCTGCAGGTGTTGTTATTACACGTGACCCTGTCAAGGATTATGTGCCTCTCGCACTGAGCGATGAGTTTGTTGTCACTCAGTATACAATGACCTCACTCGAAGAGCTTGGTCTGCTTAAAATGGATTTCCTCGGGCTTAAAACACTTACCGTTATTTCAGATGCGGAAAAAGCAGTGCGCGAAACAAATCTCGGATTTGATATAGATAATATACCGATTGACGATTCGGAAACATATAAGATTTTTTCAACCGGTCAGACTTATGGTGTGTTCCAGTTTGAATCTGCAGGTATGCGATCGGTGCTTACCCGTATCAAACCCGAAAATCTTGAAGACCTTATAGCTGTTATATCTCTCTACAGACCGGGTCCGATGGATTCTATCGATACCTATATTCAAAACAAAAGAAATCCCGGTAAAACCGTGTATAAAGCGGACAAGCTTAAGAATATACTCAGCGTTACACACGGCTGCATGGTTTATCAGGAGCAGGTAATGCAGGTGTTCCGTGAACTTGCAGGCTATTCATACGGCAGAGCGGATGTTGTACGCCGTGCGATGTCAAAGAAAAAGCACGATGTTATGGAAAAAGAGCGTATGACATTTATTGAGGGAGCAGGGAAGAACGGAATTGAGCCTGCTGTTGCAAACTCAATATTTGAGGATATGTCTTCGTTTGCATCGTATGCTTTCAATAAATCACATGCGGCGGCATATTCGCTTGTTGCTTACCGCACAGCGTGGCTTAAATGTCACTATCCGTCACAGTTTATGGCTGCTCTTCTTACAAGTGTGCTCGACCAGACACCTAAGGTCAGTGGTTATATTAACGAGTGTGAGCGGCTGGGTATAAGAGTTTTACCGCCCGATGTCAATTCAAGTTTTGAGGGCTTTGTTGCAAAGGGTAATACTATACTTTTCGGTCTCCTTGCCATAAAAAATCTCGGACGAGCTCTCATAAGCACTATTATAGAAGAACGTGAAAAAAACGGTCGGTTTGAGAGCTTTTATTCCTTCTGCAAGCGTGTTTACAGCCGCAATTTTAACAGACGTGCGGTTGAGAGCCTTATATACAGCGGTGCTCTTGACAGCTTTGGTCTTAACAGACGTCAGATGCTTATTATGCTTCCTTCAATTCTTTCCGAGCTTGAGTCCGACAGAAACGGTGCACTCAGCGGTCAGATGAATTTCTTTACACTTCTCGGTGAAGAGCATAAAGCAGGTCCCGATATACCTCAGGCGGACGAGCTTCCTGCTGATGAAAAGCTTCTTCGTGAAAAAGAGGTTATCGGCTTTTATGTCAGCGGTCATCCGATGGCAGGCTATTCAGCACTTTCAGAAAAGCTTGGCTGTGCCAATATTTTTGATTTGACTGAGTCGGACAGTTATGCAGATAATGCTAAAGTATCAGTTTTGGGTATAATAACCTCTGTGAAGAAAAAAGTCACACGCAGTAATGCAGAAATGGCTTTTGTCACACTTGAAGATATGAGCGGCAATATCGAGGCGCTTCTTTTCCCGAAAACCGTTGCGGCTAATTCTGGCTTGCTTGTCAACGGAAATATTGTGCTTCTTAAGGGAAGACTCAGCCTCCGAGAAGACAAAGAGCCAAGTATTGTCTGTGAAACTTTAGAGCCTTGCCCGCAGGCTGACAAAGCAAAGGAGAAGACACAAAGTAAAAAAGTTAAACACGGTCTTTTCCTGCGTGTGCCGTCAGAAAATTGCGAGTTTACTGCGAGGGCAGAAAACCTGCTTGCGATATTTGACGGAAACACACCGGCTTACTTTTACTATAATGATAGCAAGAAGTATTCCTCAAAAACAGTTGGCGTTGATGTCAATGAGCCGCTTTTAAAAGAACTTAAGCGAATTTTAGGGTCAGAAAATGTCGTTTTTCAGTGAAAAGTTACTCTAAATATCTTGACATATTTTTTTTATAGTGTACTATATAAGATAATTGATTTTCAGCATAGACATAGGAGAGATTTAAGTTATGAACAAAATCGGTGTTTTAACAAGTGGCGGCGACGCTCCGGGTATGAATGCTGCAGTGCGTGCAGTTGTCCGTACAGCTTGCTATCTCGGTATGGAAGTTGTAGGTATCCGTTACGGCTATAAAGGTCTTCTCGAGGAAGATTTTATTGACCTCAATATGCGTAACGTATGCGATATTATCCATCGCGGCGGTACAAAGATCTACACAGCTCGTTGTCCTGAGTTCAGAGGCGAAGAAGCAGTACGTAAGGGCGTTGAGATAGCAAAGAAGCACGGTATAGAGGGTCTTGTTGTTGTCGGCGGCGACGGTTCGTTCCGCGGTGCACGTGACCTTTCCAATTACGGCCTTCCCTGCGTTGCTATTCCCGGCACTATCGACAACGATATTGTTTGTACAGACTATACAATCGGTTTCGACACTTGCCTTAACACAGTTCAGGCTCTTGTCGACCGCCTTCGCGATACTATCGAAAGCCACAGCCGCTGTATGGTTGTTGAGGTTATGGGTGCACGTGCAGGCTACCTTACACTTAATGCAGGTATCGCAGTAGGTGCAACAGCGATCGTTATTCCCGAAATTCCTTACGATATCGAGAAGAACGTTATCGAAAAGATTAAGCGTACCAAGGAAACAGGTAAGAACCACTTTATCGTTATGGTTGCAGAAGGCGTTCGTTTCCGTGACGGTATTACCGTTGACGAGATCGCAAAGAAGATCGAAGAGGAGACAGGCGTTGAGGCACGTTCAATCGTTCTCGGCCACATTCAGCGCGGCGGTTCACCCTCAGTACGTGACCGTGTTACAGCAAGCCAGATGGGTTACAAGGCTGTTCACCTTCTTCACGAGGGTAAGAGCAACCGTGTCGTTGTAATGCACGGTGCACAGATTACGGATCACGACATCAACGAGGCTCTTGAAATGAGCAAGACTATCGATAAGGATCTTTACAACTGTGCAATGGAGATTTCACTTTAATCTCGAATATATAAAAAATCAAGCCGTTCATCATTTGCGATGAACGGCTGTTTTTATGCTGTTACTTAAAACATATTTGCAAATAATCCAATAAACATTGTGAATAATGCAATTATAAACTCAAACGGATTGTCAGCATCTGTAACGCTTGCTTCGAAACGTGTGCCGAGTGCTTCTGCAGACGGTGTGAAACGGAATTCGTCAATACTGATGTCTGCATTATCGCCGGAAAACTCAAGCTGATATTTAAATACGTAATCGAGCTTTTCGTTAGCATATGTAAATCCGCATTCGTTACCGCTAAGATAAAGGCTGTCAAGGTCAAGAGTAACCTTATGCCATTCACCGTCAGCAGGAATTGTGTATGAACTGTCTTTTGTACCTTCAACGGCAGGTGAATACCACGAATAAGCATCAATATAAATTCTGAACGAATCGAGCGATATATCTGTGTTACCGTTGTTGCGTACATAAAAGCTGATTTTGCCGTAATTACTCCAATCGGTGTCTGTGTCATAAAACGGCTTTGTTTTTAAGCCGTCCTTGTAAAGCTGTACGGGCTTTACGATGAATTTACTTTCTTGTGCAGTAATACTGAGTCCCTTTTCGCCGCTGTACGCACTGTCTGCAGTGAGAGAAACGGCTGCACCGTCAGCCTTCCATGTGATAAATTCTGTGCTGTACGGATCGGGGAGAAGATGCCATGCTTTGTCAATTTCACATTCTGCCCATGTTTTGTCTGTCCAGTATACAGCATTGGGTACTGTCTTTGTAATAAACGGACTTACAGGCATAAGCTTTTCACCGTCAAGCTCAGTATAAAGGCTTGAATAAGTGTTCAACGTGCAGTATGCGTAGCTTGCACTTACAGGCTCGGTTATGTCGTTGTTCCAAATTCTTATAGTGTCAGCGGATACGATTTCTGCCTGTGCCTGCACGTAAATACCGTCTTTACCACATATCGCAAATCCATTGAGAATTTGGCTGTCAGCTTTGATTCCGTTACCTGTGTTTTTAAGTGTTACGTAAATGCTTGAATCTTTGATTTCGCTTGTTTTAATTGAGGCGGCTGTGTACGTGTCGCTCTTGCCGTAAACCATACCGAGTGCCGCCTTTGCCATACGTTCACCGACGGGCTGTTTGGTTGAGGGGTGAATTACACCTGCTTCCGCCTGATAGGTGAGGGGAAGGTCATAAAGCGTTATCATCGCACGATTTTCAGGCAGTGCAGACTGAATCTGTGTGTAATTCAGATTCCACTCGCTCATTGCGTGGTCGCCGTAATTGTAGGGTGCAATCTGTGTGTAAACTATGGGGAAGAATTCATCATCACAGTCAAACATATCCGTGTACTGTTGCTGTAATGCATCAAAGCTGTGTGCATATATGTCAGTGCCTATGCGGTGTATAAGGTCCGTCTCGCCCTGGTACCATATAAGACCGCTCGGACGGAAGTTGCGGTAAGCGTGTGTACGCAGGTTATAGTTTGCCGTCATATCAATATATATGTCAGCTTCGTTTTCGTTCCATTCGTCTTTCTCTATGTAAAGTCCGCCGTCTTCAAATTCTTTTTTGAGCGTACTGTCGGCATCAATAGTCTCTCTTGAAAGCCAACTTCTTATTGATGAACCGCCAAGCGAAGAATTGATTATACCTACGGGCATATCAAGCTCGTTCATCAGTTCTTCAGCAAAGAAATATGCAACGGCACTCATACCGTATATGTTTGAATTTTCACCGTCAATCCACGTTGCACCGATAATATCATTCTGCGGGTCAACCGGTATTGCATTTGTGCCGTTATATGTAGGATATGAAGGCTCATAAAACACTCTCAGCCACTTGCTTGGTTTTTCGTCGTTATTCATCATTTCAAGGCCCTTGATTGACTGACCGAGCGGAAACTGCATATTGCTCTGTCCGCTTGCAAGCCAGAGCTCACCGAATACAACATTTTCGAGCTTTGCAAATTCATCGCCGTCCTGAGTAAGCACAACGGTGTATTCTTTATAGCTGCCTGCAGGTGCAATAAACGATACTTCAAAAGTGCCGTCGTCTGCAGCTCTTGCAGTGCCGCTGCTTATCGGCCAGTAGTTTTCGTTCAACAGCTGAACCTTTATTATACTGCCGGGTGTGGCGCTTTCACCTGCAAAAACAGCATCTTTGTTCTGAGTAAATAGCATACCGTTACCGTATACGTTGTATAGTCTTGCCGTGCTTTCTTCGGCAAATGCAATGGTTACACTGCAAAACATAAATATAATTACAAGTAGTGCAGAAATAACTTTTTTTGCCATATCAAATCCTCCGTAATGCTGTTATTTATAAAGTTAATATATCACATCATAATAAATACTGCAAGAAAAATGTCATTCTGAGGAGTGAAACGACGAAGAATCTTAACTTGGCACCCTTTTTTGATGGAGCTGTCAAAGCATATGCTTTGACTGAGGGGAAGATTTTTCATTGCGTTCAGGATGACAATATATAAATATTGAATTGATTTGTTATGCGTGATATAATTAGTAAAAAATAATTGTGATGTGATGTGATTTGAATTATACAATCGAAAAAATTGATGCAAATAACTATTTTATGTTTGACGATATGGTATTTTGGAGAGAGCATAGTAATGAGCGTTTCCCTTCACAAATATCAATTTCAGAACAGATGAAAAATGAATTATCAAATCCTGACCTATATGTTTATGCTGTTAAGGTTGGCGGCAGATATGTCGGTTGGATCTCCTGTGTTTACATAGCTAAAATCGGCAGCAGATGGAACGGACACGGTCATGTATATGTTGATGAACTGTGGGTTGAACCTTCATACCGCGGTAATGGTTTGGCAAAAGCATTGCTCAAAAAAGCAGATGAATTAAAGGACGAGTTAAATGCAACCGGCATCCGCTTGTATGTTAATGTCAATAATCCTATAGCTCAAAAGCTATATGAATCATGTGGCTATGTCGAAGACGGTAGAGCTATATTTATGGAGAAGTAAAATGAAAACATTATATCTGATCGGCGGTACAATGGGTGTCGGCAAAACCGCCGTAAGTCAACAATTGAAAACAAATTTACCGAACAGTGTGTTTCTTGACGGTGATTGGTGTTGGGATGCAAGTCCTTTTCAGGTAACCGAAGAAACAAAGGCTATGGTAACGGACAATATTTGTTATTTGCTTAACAACTTTCTGTATTGCTCTGCCTACGAAAACATTATCTTCTGTTGGGTAATGCATGAGCAATTCATAATCGATTCTATAGTCGAAAGGTTGAATACTGAGAACTGTAGAGTTAAATGCATATCCCTTATGACTGATGAAGCAACACTGCGTAAAAGATTAGAGGCAGATGTTAAAGCAGGCATACGCACAGAAGATGTTGTTGAAAGAAGCATTGTTCGGATTCCAAAGTATCAGAATTTAGATACAATTAAAATTGATACGGTAAATAAAACTATACAGCAAGTTGCAGTTGAAATTATAAAATCTTGAATTGGATTTTAAGGTGATGTGCTATGATTAGATTAGCGGAAGAAAAAGACTTTTTACAATTAGCTCAAATGAAGTGGGAGCATTCTGCTGAAGATGATATAACCTATGGTGAAACAAATATTGTTGGTGTAGATAAGCAGAGTTTTATAGATGATTACATAACATTTTTGAAAAACGATTCTACATATACAATCTTTATCTTGGAACAAGATGGCGTTATAATTTCTTCAATGTATGTTGCAATTATTGATAAAGTACCGAAACCTAAAGTAAGCAAGTCATATATTGCATATCTTACTAATGTTCATACAATGAAAGAATATAGGAACAAGGGCTATGGTACAGAATTGCTTTCATATATCAAGAACTACCTTAATGATAAAGGCTGTGAACTAATCTTTGTGTGGCCGAGTGATAATTCTGTTAATTGGTATTCAAGAAATGATTTCAAATCAGAAAATGATATAATGGAATGTGAATTGTAATGAATAAGTATATTGCAATAAATATTTTTATATGTTACAATTTTTTTATATAATGTAAACTTTTCCGGAGGTAAACTTATGAAAAACAGTTATGACGTAATAGTTGTAGGTGCTGCAACGGCAGGCAGTTATTTTGCACGCAAGCTTGCTGAAAACGGTGTGAGTGTACTTCTTATTGACTCAAAGCCTGAGGAGAAGGTCGGCACAAAGTACGACATCTTCCACGTCGGCCGTGAGGATTTTGGCAAGTTCGGTATCCCGTGGCCTGTAAAAGGTGAGGACTATGCCTTCGAGTTTGACAGCACTCACGTCTGCTCCGCATTCGGCCATTATCCGAAGTTTTCGCCCGGTAAGGTTGTCGGTATGCATATGCACGATTACACATTGCGTCTTAACCGTTGGGCAATAGACGGCGGTGCCGAGATTGCATACGAAACAGTGTTTGTTTCCTGTACATACGAAAACGGCAAAATCACAGGTGTAAAGTGCCGCAATAACGGCGAAGAAATTGAAATCAAGGCAAAGCTTGTTGCCGATTGCTCGGGTATTCCTGCTGTTGTAAGAAGAAGCCTTCCCGAAACATACGGAGTAGAAACATTTGAAATCGACCCGACAGATATGTTCTATGTTGTTCTGCGTTACATAAGCTTTATTAATCCCGATGACAAAATGAATCTCCGTTCATGGCCTTTCTATAAGACTTGGGAAGCACCTCAGCATAATCCCAAGGGTGCAATCCTTGGTATCGGTGCAAACCTCAGCTTTGATATGTGCGAAAAAGTTTACAAGGAGTTTGAGGCAGCCGTTGAGCTTACACCCCATAAGATAGATTATTTTGAGCGTGGTTTTACACCTTACCGCCGTCCGCCTTATTCACTTGTTTCCGATTCGTTTATCGCCCTTGGTGATGCTGCTTGCATTACAAAGCCTTCCTGCGGTGAGGGCGTTACTGCCGCTATGGTGCAGATGGATGCCGCACTTGAGGTTATTCTTCCGCTTATCAAATGCGGCAAGGAGTGCAGCCGTGATAATCTCTGGATTATCAACAAGAAGTATATTGATGTTCAGGGTGCTGATTTTGCAAATCAGATGGCTGTTCTTATCGGTGCCGTTGCATCAAGTGCAGAAGAAAACGAGTATTTCTTTGCAAACGACCTTATTTTCAGCACAAAGAACTTTGTCGCAATGGGTGAGGGTGGTATGCCTAAATTCTCAATAGGCGAAATCCTCACAATGGCTTACCGCTTTATCAAGGGTATTGTTACCGGCAAGCTTCGCATCTCTACTATCATTGCTTTGCTTAAGGCAGTAATGAACGGCGGTAAAATTTCGGGCCATTACAAGAAATTCCCGACTACACCTGCAGGTTTTGAAGTCTGGTGCAATAAAGCTGATATAATCTGGAAGAAATGCGGCAAAATGGCCGATATGGTAAGCGATCAATAAAAAGTTACAACCCGACTTGTATATTACAGGTCGGGTTGTTTTAGTATGGTTTATTTGTTTACATATCGCAGCACAGCGTTGCCGTCACGGCAAAAATCGACAACGGTAATCGATGTGTTATCAAGCGCAAATCTGAAAACATGAGGCTTAACACCTAATGCTGTCGGAATAAGATATTCAAGGAAACCGTGGTGGCTGAAAACGGCAACTCTCTCTCCAAATGTAAATCTGTTTTTTATGTAAGAAATAACTTTTTCGGCTCTCAGTATATTATCGTCAAAAGCTTCACAACCGAAACAGTAATCGTATGTGCTGAATAGGTTGTCACACATTTTGGTATTGGTATAATACGGTTGCAGGTATTCTTTACTGCAGCCGTAATAGCCGGGTGTACAGCCGCACTCTATAAGCTCCGGGCATATTTCGAGCAACGGTTTTTCAGTTTTTGCGTTGCATACACCGACAGCTGTTTTAAAACTGCGGAGTAATGAACTTGTTATATATCCGTCTATCTGTAAATCTTTAAGCTTTTCTCCAAGTTCAATGCATTGTTTTTCGCCTTTTGCGGTAAGCTCACCGTCGCTTGGGTCTCTGCCTGCATAGTCGTTATAATCTGTTTCGGCGTGCCTGATAAAAAGTATTTGTAATGTGTCGTGTTTTTCCATATTATCACCTTTAAAAATATAAATCGGCACAGCAGGTTTTACTGCCGTGCCGATTAACTTGTTTTACTTAGTCAGCAAATGCTTCCTTAACTGCGTAGTAAGAAGGTTTGGGATTACCCTCGTAGTCTACAAGACCCCACTTTGTTTCAACGGGGCAGTCGGTCTGACCGCAGACATAACAGTCGCCGCTGTCCTGCCAGCAGTATACAAACATACCTATAACGTAGTCAAGCTCACGTACTTTGGGGATAATGTATGAGAAGAAGTCTGCCTGGCCTTCGGGAGTATGCTCAAAGCCGTAGAGACCGTAACCCTCGGGAAGCTCTCTGTAAAGGTGGTTTGAATACTCACCGTCAAACATCTGGTTAGCTCTGAATTCGGGTGTCTGGTCTGCGTACTTGTCAAATTCGTCTGCAAGGTCAGGGGGAAGGTTGGCAATAAATTCGTCGATGTGCTCGCGTGCTTCTTTTTCGCTGCTGAAACCGTAGCCTTCAAGAATTGCCTGCTTTTCTTCCTTTGTTTTAGGCTCGCCAAGGCCGATATAGCCGAATTCACACATAATAATGGGCTTGCCTGTTACTCTTCTTACGAAGTTGAGAATGGTAATGTACTGGTTGGGATTCTTGAGTACTGGCTCAAAGCAACCGAGGTACATATCAAGACCTACATAGTCACAGTACTGATGATATTCCTTCATAAGACCGGGAAGCTGAAGGATTGCAAGACCGCCGAGGTTGTAACCGATAAGAATATCGCCGCGATCGGGGTACATAGCTTCAAGCTGAATACCTATAAAATATGCAGCCTCTTCAAGTGTGAGGGGAAGTGTGAATCGGTCAATACCCATTTCGTTTGTAATTTGGAATGCACCTGCTATATCTTTAAGGTCTTCAAGATAGAAACGGGCAATATCCTGAATCGCTTCCTTATTTTCGGGGTCTCTCGGGTCAAGACCGTATTCGATAAAGTCATCGGGGTAGGGGGTTATTGCCATAACCTTGATGCCGTTGTTTGCATACTCCTGCATTTCAGCCTTCCAGTTGATATAGCTCTGTGAAA
The DNA here is from genome assembly GCA_045631965.1 of Acutalibacteraceae bacterium. Classification (GTDB taxonomy): domain Bacteria; phylum Bacillota; class Clostridia; order Oscillospirales; family Acutalibacteraceae; genus UBA8612. Next base: position 40,392 of record JAZQVR010000008.1, on the reverse strand, counting down.
GAGAGCCGTCATTATTGAAAGCAAAGGGGATATCATCACGAATCCAGCCGATGTTAGCTTCGTTGAGAAGGTCGTACTGAGGTTCTGCGTGGCAAACACCCTTCATGAATTCGCCGAGCTTTTCCTCTGCAACGGGAATCTCTTTGTCGAATGCAACAAAAGGATCGGTAACAATAAATGATGCAAACGGTGTGATAACCGCAAGAAGGAAACCGATGATTTTGAAAAGAAATGTCATAAGTTTTCACGCTCCTGAAATTTGATGCTATAATTTTAACATTATTTTTTCTTCAATGCAATTAATATATTGTTGCTTTTTGTTTTTTGTAAATCAAGACAATTTAAATGTATCTGATTTGTTGATATACTACAAAATATGCCGCTTAATATGATGATAAACACTTGCAATTGCAGTTTAAATAATGTTATAATATAAAAAATTTATTGAAAGGTGTCAATGCTCGATGATTACTTTTATCAACAAAATTATTTCGCTTATTCTCGTTCCCGTTTATATGTGCCCTTTTCTTCCTTTTGTACACGTTTCAAAGCTGTTTAACCTTCCCAAAGAGGTTATTTCTCTTTCCGAAAACGGTATAGGTACTGAGGCTGACCCTGTATACCTTACAGCTCACAGAGGTGTTTCTGCTGTCGCTCCCGAAAATTCAATTCCTGCTTTTGAGGCAGCTGTTGAGCTCGGATATTATACTGCAGAGTGCGATATTCATCTTACCAAGGATAACGAGTGGGTTGTAATTCATAACGATACAGTTGACGCAAGATTTTGTCAGACCGGTGCTGTAAAGGATTATACTCTCGAAGAAATCAAGCAGTTCAGCTACAAGAGCGGTTCTAATTTCTGGAAGTATGAGGATCTCAGAATCCCGACACTTGACGAGTATCTCGATGTTTTTGTAGGTACAAGTACAAGACCGCAGATTGAAATCAAGGCAGATAACTACGATCTTCTCTATACCGTTGTCGATGCAGTCAAAGAAAAGGGCCTTGAGGAGCAGGCTATTGTAATTTCTTTTGATTTCGGCCAGCTTGAGGCTATTCACGCTATCGATCCCAACATTGAGCTTTGGTATCTTATCGATGAAATTACGCCCGAAAATATTGCTAAAGCTCAGGCTCTTGGCGACAATGTATGGCTTTCTCCCAATTTTGCAAGAAACGATAAGGCTTCTATCCAGCTCGCTCTTGATGCAGGCATCGGCGTTTCTTTCTGGACGGTAAACACTGTTGAAGATGCAAAGATGCTCTATGATATGGGTGTTCGTTATATTGAAAGCGACATTCTCTGCAAATAAGTTTATCTGTAATAAAACCGACAGCTTACATCCTTATGTGGATGCAAGCTGCCGGTTTCTTTTATTTTGATTTGATTTTTACTTTGAGTTTATACTTTCGTCCGGTTTTGCTTTCGGAAGACTCCAACGGAAATGTGCCGCAAGTATACGCAGTATAATTACAACCGCTGAGCCGCCTACAACAGAAACCTGCTCTCCGACAAATTTCCACAGTACAATGCAGGTAACTGCACCGAAGAATGATGCACACGCATAAAAGTGCTTGATAAATATGTACGGTGTGCTTTTTGACAGTACGTCGCGCACGACTCCTCCGCCTATACCTGTCACCATTCCGACAAAAATCAGCAGGAAAAGGTTAGGGGAGTCTACTTTGTGCATTGCTGTCTGGATACCTGCAACGGTAAAAATTCCAAGACCGAGAGAGTCCATTATCAGCATTACCAGGTCGTAAATTTTTTTGTTCTTAAAAAAGAAACGGTGAACTGCAGGAATAAATATAATAACCGATACGGACAGCGCAACAATAGCGTATACAGGGTTGCTGAATGTCGCGGGAGGTGTAAGACCCAGTATTACGTCACGTATGACACCGCCGCCTACAGCAGTTACTATACCGAGTGTAGCTACACCAAGTATATCCATTTTTTTGGTAATTCCGGTGATAGCACCCGATGCTGCAAATGCTATAGTACCTATCAGCTCGAAAATCAGAATCATTGTATTAGACATTGGCTTTTTTACCTTTCTTGTGCTGTCGGCTATGAATTATAACATAACGCTTTTTATGTTTCAATAATTAAAAACAGCAAAATTAAAAAACTTATGGTTTTAGTCAATTTTATATTGACAAAAAAGACTTTATTGTTATAATAAAGAATATTGTTTTTAGAAAAGGAGATATCTTAAATGGATTTTAATGCATTGTTTTTATTTATTAAAAATGCATATCACGGTGTTGCGGCGGTATTTGCATTGATTCCTCTTTTGCTGACAATGGGTGCGGACGACAAACCCGGCACAGAGGTTGTTATTTACGAAGACGCAGAAAATGCTTACATTAACGAATACGGCAATCCCGACATTTCAGCTCACCGTTCAGGTGCAGGTGTAGCTCCTCAGAATACACTTATGGCTTTTGAGAAGATGCTCGAAAATGTCGATGATTTCGGTGTCGATACTTTCGAGTTCGATGTTCAGCTTACAAAAGATGGTGAGCTTATTCTTCTTCACGACCTTACCTTTGATGCAACATCTGACGCTGTCGAGAAGTACGGCAGAAAATTTGTTTACGCTTCTCAGCTTACATATGAAGAGGCGCGTGAACTTAATCTCGGTGAGAATTTCAAGCTTAACGGCGAATATCCTTACAGAGGTCTCAGAGGCGATGATATTCCCGATAACCTCCGCGTAGCCAAGTGCGAAGAGATTATCGACTTTATCGAAGCTAACGATAACGGTAAAGATTACAGGTACATTATCGAAATCAAGAGTATGGGTAAAGACGGTAAAGAGGCTGCAGATAAACTCTATGAAATTATTTCTGAAAGAAATATGAAGGACAGAGTCATTTGGGCAACATTCCAGCCTGATGTTTCCGATTATATGGCAGCAGAATATCCCGATATGCCGCGTTCGGCAGACGTTATTGAAGCAATTCAGTTTTATGTTTACTCCCGTATGGATTGGAATCTTGATGACCTTAATGTGGGTTATGTAGCTCTTCAGGTACCTTACGGTGACAGTGCAGCAGGTCTTATAAATACCGGTACAAAGGCATTTATCAACTACGCTCATAAGTACGATATTGCAGTTCAGTATTGGACAATCAACGATGCTGACGCTGCTGAGTATCTTATCAATAACGGTGCTGACACAATTATGTCAGACTATCCCGATATGGTGTGGGATATTGTTGAAGCATTCGGCTTAAAGTAATTAAAATACAATTAAAAATTATTGCCCGTATCATCTGGTAAAGATGATACGGGCTTATTGTTTGATTATTCAGCTTTCAGCTTTTTTGTCTGTATTGCTATCCACGCAACAACAGCAATCAGTGATACAACAACCATAATGTTATGTACCATTGTGATGCTCGTGTAATTCTGATAGCTGTACGAACAAAGGAACATATATGATATGAAAATAAGAGCCATGAACAGCGGAAGCAGGGTAGAGCAAATCTTTTCCATACCGGCTTTTTCGCCTGCAAGACCCCATTTCTTGGCAAGTATTGCAACAATTCCTACAGCGACAAGTACTGAGATTATAACATATATAATCTGATTCTTGCTTTCGTCAAATCTTTCGAGTACAGGTCTTACAATGCTTACACCGATGAGGAAGATGTAGCCGAGTATAAAGGTGAGAATTGTGCTGACCTTTGCAGGTATCTTGCTGAACGCAATATCCTCAACATCTTCTTGAGACTTGAGTTTGAGCATATATGCTGTTATTATACCGCCTGCAATAAAGCCTGTAAAGTATTCCCAACAGCTCCAAGGAGCAATGCTGTCGCCGAAGTAGTTTTCTGCAAGCTGGTGGTAACCGCCGTCGCCGAAGTAGAAGAAGAGGTCAGCGGCCGTGATTGCAAAGGCAAACGCACCGCATACAACAAAGCCTGTGTTGGCGGCTCTCTTGTCTTTGATAATGAATCTTGTTGCGATAAGGCTTGCTACAGCTGAGATTGCAAGAGAAATCATCTCAACAGACTGGAAGTAATTTCTGCCGATGCTGCCTGCAGGAACTGCTTTCTTTGCCCAGGAAACATTATCGTAGTGCTGGAGATATACCTGCCATGCAGAGCCTTCAATTGATTTCTTGGAAACAGCTGTTTTGAATGCTTCTACTTTATCAGCAGGAAGCGACTGGATTATAAGGTTCTTGAGATCATCAAATGAAATTCCCTGAAGATTGTGAGAAACCTTAAAAGCCTCTATCGGCATATAAGCATTAAGAGCCTCTTCGAGGCCTGTTGCGTTTTCTGCGGAAAGCAACGGTACGATGTGTGCTTTGAGCTCTTCAAAAGAAATTGCTTCAAATGTTTGTACACCGAGATCTTGCTTGATGGCTTCAATGATATCCGCAGGAACAAGAGTTAACATATATTCCTTAACGTTTGCTTCGAAAACGCCTGCAGCTTCTGCTGAAAGTGTTTGCTTGAATTCTTCAAAAGAATGTCTTTCGAACGGAGCAAGGGTAAGCATATAGTCTTTGAGTCCTACCTCAAATGCTTCGCCTGCTTCGGGTTGAATAACGTTGAGTATCCAGTGTGAAACAGTAGCTTTTGCAATAAGACCTACCGCAAAGAAAACGGCAAGCAGAATAATGTAGTGTTTGATTTTCCATTGTTTGTCGCTGTATGCACGGCCGAGCATAATACCGTAAAGGCTTGCCAAACCGAAACCGAGTGTCAGCATTATGTATAGAGCAGATGGTATAGAGCAATATACATCGGATGCATAAGCTGAATTGAACGGTATAAGAGTCTTGATTTCAGATGCGCTGAAAAGAACACCTGTTATCTGGTCGAGCAAAGTACCCCATGCAGGTACGGTGAGCATAAACATAAGCGAGGTTATTGCTAACCAGCCGATGTTTATTTTTTTACGAGTGCCCACAACCATTGTTATAAACATTGTGAAAATAAAGCCAGCATTGAGGAGTCCCCAGGAGGAGCCCCAGCCGTGCGTTCCTCTGACTCGCCAGAGAAAACCCATCAGCAGTGCACCTATAAGCACTGTGAACAGTTGATAAGCGATAGATTGTTTATTGTTTTTTACCATATTATCACCTCTTATTTTTCATAGTAGCATAATGAATTACCAATTTCAATAATAAAATTAAAACTTACTTGATTGAATTTGTTTGACGTGTTATAATGTGCAGGTAATATTAATAACGGAGATGTGAAAAATGAAAGATATCTTAACAGCAAAATTTGTAAAAGAGATGCAAAGCACAACAGCCAATATGTATCGTCTCGGTTGGGATGAGCGTAATGGCGGCAATATCAGCTATATGCTTGATGAAGCAGAGGTTGCCGAGTATCTCGATCTCGGTAATGTAATACGCACAATTCCCACTGGCTTTGACGCAACAGACCTTATCGGCAAGATTTTTATTGTTACAGGTACAGGTAAATATTTTAAGAATGTTATGGATGACCCCGAGAACAACCTTGGTATTATCCGTATTGCGGCTGATGGTACAACAGCTGAGCTTCTTTGGGGTTATGCTGACGGCGGCAAGTTTACTTCCGAGCTTCCTGCTCACCTTATGAGTCATATGGCACGCCTTCGTGTTGACCCCGAAAACAGAGTTGTTATGCATTCTCATCCTACCAATACTCTCGCTATGAACTATATTCACGAGCTTGATGAGAAGAAGTTCACACATACTCTTTGGGAGATGTGTACAGAGTGTATCGTTGTCTTCCCCGACGGTGTAGGTGTTCTTCCCTGGATGCTTTGCGGCACAAACGAAATAGGCGAAGCTACAGCAAAGAAGATGGAGGAGTTCCGACTTGTAGTTTGGGGTATGCACGGTATCTACGGTGCTGGTAAGACAATGGATGAAACATTCGGCCTTATCGAAACAGTAGAGAAGGCTGCACAGATTTATATGCTCACAGCTCATATGCCCAGGGTAAATACAATCAAGGACAGCGAGATGGTAGAGCTTGCCGAGTTCTTCGGTGTCAAGTACCGTAAGGATTTTCTCAATCTGTAATTTTTTGGATAATAATATTTAAGGCACGGCAGTTAACCAAACTGCCGTGCCTTTTTATGCAGTTGTGAAGTTTAGATTGAAATCCATCCGAAGAAGAAATTGCTTATAGCTTCAAAAATGTTTACGAACCAAGCGATAATTCTGTCAAAAAAGTTTCCGGTAAAATCCGTAACATATGGTACGGAAACATATTCTACGGTGATACCATCCTCGGATTCGTATGTGTAGTAATCAACACTAGTGTAATCATATCCGTTTATATTGATTGCAACAGAGACCGGATCAAAGAAGTATCCTTCTTCAGTTGTAAAGTTCATAAGGAGCCAGTAGTAATCTCCACCGTCAAAAGTATAAACCTCTTCATAATCAGAATTGTATGCACATACAGCAGACGGATTATTGATATCAAAATTTACACCTTCTGTTTCGATTGTGATATATTCCTCATAATCTTCAACATCATATCCCTTAAGATCATCGTTAATGGTCAGTTCGATAACGGATATTGCTGTTCTTTCTGCCGGTGTAACATTGAGTTCGATTATGACATATTCAAAATATCCTCGGTTACTTTCGATGTGAGCAATGTATTCGACAGCTTTGCCGTTTACGGTTACGTTTTCAAGCTGAATATTACCCGCGTCATCCTTTGCAAATTTGCATCCGAAGGCAGGAGCAAGGCAGATTTCAAGTATGTATTCTTCTTCAATAAAGTAATTGAAGGGATCACAGCCGAATGCATCAGTAACATTGACACCGCGGTCGAGAGCTTCCTCAAACACAACTCCCATAGTGTTTATCTTGACATAACGGTAATAATCGTCAACCATATATCCTGCAACAGGATCAACCGTAAGGTCGATATCGGTTATCGTACCATCTGTCTCGACGGTAGCAAAAACAGCATAATACTTTGCTTCATCGTATTCGTATGATTCAAAATAGACCTCCTCATCGTTAACGGTTACGGATTCAAAGTCAGCTTCTCTGTCAGCAAAAACATAACCGTCAGTTACGTCAACGATAATAATAATTTCGTAAACACGGCCGGGTTCGAAGTAATATGAATCGATATCATAATTTTGTTCTTCGTAAACCTCATATACATAAATCTCGCCTGTGCAATAAACACCGGGAGTGTTGACGGTAATATATTCTTCATAGTTTTCAATTTTCATACCGGGCTCAACATCAACAGTCAGGTCGATAGAATCAACAATGTTTGCCGCAAATGCGTTTAACGGCACAATTGCCATAATCAGTAGTGACATAACAACAGCTAATATGCGTTTTGCTTTTTTCATAATTATCATCCCTTCGAGTGGCATATTTTAATTTGAAAATATCACAAGATTAAGCAACAATCAACATCGTACAATAAGAATTAATAAAAAATTTATACTAAAATATTTTTGTGATTCGCGAAAAATGCTGATGTTTGTAAATGTGTACAGTCTTTTTGTTGATTTTGAAGAATAATAATGCTAATATGGTTTAAAAGAGGTGTACCAAAATGAGAAATAAGAAGTGGCTTATATTTGCAGTATGCTTTATCGGTATTGTTTTTGCGGTCAGTGTATTCTTTTCAGTGCGTCAATATAAGATTAATCAGTTTAAAAGTGTTGGTGGTGATTTACCCGTGAATTTTACATATACAGCACATACCGGTTGTATGGGTACTGAAGATAATTCGCTTGAGTCAATTGAGGCTGCGATAGCCAACGGAGCAGATATAGTTGAGTTTGATCTCAATTTTACCGAAAGCGGTGAGCCTGTACTTGCCCATGATACGCCGAAAGGCGGTGAGGTGACGCTTGATGAGGCATTCAAAAAAGTAAGCGAGTATGATGATATCATGGTGAATGTGGATATCAAGAGTATTGCAGCCTTGCAAAAGGTAAGGCCCCTCGCTGAAAAATACGGTATAGCCGACAGAATATTCTTTACCGGTGTAACGGATGAATTTCTGAATGCAGTCCGTACTGACGGTAACGGTGTGCCTTATTATCTCAATGTTGATGCAAAATCTCCAAGTAAACACAGTGAAGAGTATTTGCTATCGCTCGTTGATAAGGTTAAACGAAGCGGTGCAATAGGTATTAATTTCAATAAAGATAATGCTTCCGCAGAACTTGTAAACGTATTTCACTCTAACGGATTGTCGGTTTCAATCTGGACTGTAGACAGTGAGTATGATATGTACCGTATTTTGTCTTTTGCTCCCGATAATATTACAACACGCAAACCGGACAAGCTAAAAGAAGTAATCAAAGAGATAAAGTAAATGTTATGAGGTTAATTATGGAAACTGAACGTTTTAAAAAACAGATTGATTTTATACTCGAAGCCGATAAGGAAAAAACTATTTACCGTCAAACCCATATTACCGATTATGCTCGTCAGGAAAATGATGCGGAGCACGCATGGCATATGGCGATGATGATTTATTTGCTCAGAGAATATGCGAATGAAGATTTTGACGTTGCAAAAGCTATGATGATGGCTCTTATTCACGATATTGTAGAAATTGATGCAGGCGATACATATGCGTATGATGATGCGGCTCTTGCTACACAGAAGGAGAGAGAAGATAAAGCGGCAGAGCGTATTTTCGGACTTTTGCCGAGCGATCAGTCGGAGCATCTGAAAGCACTTTTTTATGAATTTGAAGCAGGTGAAAGTGCAGAGGCACGTTTTGCAAAGGTGATGGATAATTTTCAACCTCTTTTGCTCAATGATCTCAACGGCGGCAGAGATTGGCGCGAGCATAATGCGTGTAAAAGCCGCGTTATAAAAAGGCAGGATAAAAGCAAAGCGGGCTCTGAATATATTTGGCGGCACACTCGCGGAATTATAGAAGAAAATGTACAAAAAGGTAATATCAGGAATGATGACACTTTATAAATAATTAATATATATTTTTAATATTTCTATGGATTTTGATATAAACATATGCTATAATTACAAATTGAAATTATAAAAAGCATTTCAAGGAGGCTTTTATATGAAAAAAACTCTCAAAGCAATCATTTCTGTTGTATTGTGTTGCTGCATTATGATGCCTGTAACAGCATTTGCCGCAACTCAGGAAACAGAGGAGACAGCAGAAACAATGGTAACATACAACAGTGTAGAAGAGTATGTTGCTTCATCGCAGGAAGATGTTGATAACACAGTTCAGACCAAGATTACTCTTGCAAAGTTTCTCAACCGTCTGAGCAATGCTGTTATCAATGGCGTTCTCGGCGCAGCACTTAACTTTATAATTCCCGATTCAGCTGCAGTTGCCGATTACGAGGAGTTCAAGCTTAACGAGTACGAAAATTTCTATGCAGGTATGGAAACATTCATCGACGAGCCTCAGGGCGATAAGGTATGGAGTCTCGGCTATGGCAAGTCATCTATTCTTCCTGCTGATTTCGGTGAGAAGAAGTATGCAAAGGGTGCATACCTTCCTTACGTTTTCGGTAACGAAATGTATGCTGACGAGGAAGACGGTCAGGAAGAAGACCTTATGGCAAGAGCAATCGTTATGGATGACGGTTCAGGCAGAGGCAAGGTTGTTTTCATTTCTCTCGATGCAATGGGCTTTGCAAATGCTGACGTAAGAAAAGTACGTGAAGCACTCAAGGATATTGCAAAAGAACATAATATTGTAAGCATTAACGTTTCCTGTACTCACATTCACACAGGTATCGACTCTCAGGGTGTATGGACTGACCCCGTAGGCCGTATTCTCAACAATATCTTCAGCTCCGATGTTAAGTACGGTGTAGAGCGTTCATTTGTTGATGCTGTTGTAAATGGCTCCAAAAAGGCTGTTGAAGCAGCTCTCGAAGATATGACAACAGGTAAGCTCTACTATTCAAAAATTGATTTGGAAGATTATGTTTGGGACAGAACAGCTCCTATCGCTCTCGATACATTCCTCTATAAACTTGAGTTCTTACCTGCAGATGCAGAAAAAACTCCCACTATTATCGCTACATTCGGTTGCCATCCCGAATCAGCAAGTTTTGACTGGGCAAGTGCAGACCCTGATAAGGCTATTTCTTTTGATAAGAAATTCTCTGCAGATTTCATCTGGTATACAGAAAAGCTTATGAATACTGCAGGTTACAACTTTATATTTATTCAGGGTGACGTTTCAACAGCTACATCATCAAGACATTATACAGGCGACGGTATCGACAATACGGCTCATCTTTCAGCTGTACGTTACGGTTATGAGCTTGGCTATATCCTTCTCGGTATGAGTATGAATGAGTCTGAGAGAATTGCACTCAACGAGGCAACAGGCGATAAGCTCGGTGTTGCAAAGTACAGCGGTAAGGCTGAATATCCCGATTACACAATCTGGTACGACGGCCTTGAGACCGTCGAAGCAACAGAGGTTAAGCCCATACTTAATATCAAGCTCAAGCAGTTTACAGTAAGAATTGACAATAACATTATCGCTCTTCTCGGTAAGACATCTGTAGCCGATAACTTTGTTCTTAAGGATGACCTTGGCAGATATTACACAGTTACAGAGGTTGGTTACCTTGAAATCGGCGAAGATATGAAGGTTTATATGAGCCCCGGCGAAACTTTCGGCGAGCTTCTTCTCGGCGGCAGCGGTGCAGAAGGTTTTGAGTATGCTCCTATCAGAGAGTACACAGGTGAGGACATCATTGTAATGGACCTTATGAATGACGCTGCAGGTTATGTTGCAAATCCTGCAAACTTCGTTCTTGCAGGTCTTCAGTATAATGAAAATTCCGGTGAGTTTGACAGCGATACATGGTGCCTTATTTCCTACGGCAGAGGTGCTGCAACTGCTTTCATCGGTACTTTCTATGAGATTTTTGACAGCGTAAGATAATTTCAGAATTTTTGTGTAAGCCGGTCACGGAGTGTTGATTATGAAAAACAGTAAACCGAAGATTTATACTATAGCTACTGCTCATCTTGATACTTCGTGGCTCTGGCTGCTCGAAAGAACCATAACTGAGCATATTCCCGATACTATCAAAAGAAATTTTGAGTTTATCGAACAATATCCCGAATACAAATTCAACTTTGAAGGCAGTTACAGATACGAGCTTATCAAGGAATATTACCCTGAGGATTTTGAAAAGATCCGTACTTACATAAAAGATGGTAGGTGGAATCCTTGCGGTGCCTGCTATGAAAACGGAGATGTGAATATCCCATCTCCCGAAGCACTTATCCGCAATATTCTCTACGGTAACAGCTTTTTTGAAGAAGAATTCGGCGTTAAGTCAAACGATATTTTTCTGCCTGATTGTTTCGGCTTCGGTAAAGCATTACCTACTGTTGCCGCACATTGCGGTCTTACAGGTTTTTCAACAGGTAAGCTCTTCTGGGGCTGTGCGGTTGATGTGCCGTTTGATATCGGCAGGTGGAAAGGTATCGACGGTAATGGTATATGGGCAGCTCTTATGCCTTTTTCATATACCACATCTTTTAAACGAATGGATAAAGCGGGCAGAGTGCTTGAGAAGCTTGAAAAAAGCAGTAAAAACAATCTGCCCGAGTTTACTTTTGCCTATCACGGTATAGGTGACAGAGGCGGTGCGCCGCACAAATCCTCTGTTAAAAATGTTGTTGCAGCTCAGCGTAATAATGCTGCAACTACAGAAGTTTTAAGTGCAACAACCAAAGAGTTTTTTGACATGGTTGAATCTCTGCCTGATGAGTTAAAGGAGAAAATGCCGATTTATGACGGCGAGTTTCTTCTCACGGCTCACGGTGCAGGCAGTTATACATCGCGTAACGTTACAAAACGTTGGAACAGGCGGTGTGAACAGCTTGCAGATGCCGCCGAAAGGTTTGCGAGCGCAGCATTTGCAAACGGACTTGCGCAGTATCCGCATTACGGTATTGATACTGCGTGGAAAAAAGTAGTTGCTCATCATTTCCACGATGATATTACAGGCACTTCTTTTGAGGAGTGTTATAAGCGTAACCATAACGATTATATTCAGGCTATGAATACGTTTTCTGAGGAGTATACAGCCGCTTGCAGTGCTGTTGCAGGTCAGCTTGATACATCTTTTGTAAAAGGTATTCCGCTTGTTGTTTCAAATCCGTTACAGTCTGCTTCGGTGCGTAATGAGGCGGTCAACGTTACCGTTAACAGTGAAGTTGACTTCTTTGCTGTGTTTGATAAAGACGGTAATGAAATTCCTTCGCAGACCAAAGCTTTATCGGCAACAGAAAGAAAAATCACCTTTATTGCAAGCGTACCTTCCTGTGGTCTTTCTGTTTATGATTTGCGTCAGGCAGATTCGAATTGTGATATACCGACAGGTGTTTGCGTAACGGAAAAGCATATCGAAAACAAAAATATTTCCGTTGAGCTTGATGATAACGGAGATATTTGTTCTGTTTTCGATAAAAAACTCGAGAAAGAACTGCTTCGCAAGCCTATAAGATCAGCGATGATGAATAATACTCACAGCTTTGATTGGCCTGCGTGGGAGATTAAATATAATGACTGTAAGGCTGAGCCTTATGCATATCCGCAAAATCCTGTTATCACTGTTAAAGATAACGGACCGGCTCTTTGTTCACTGGAAATTGTCAGATATGTCGGTAAATCACGCTTTACTCAGGTGATTTCTCTTGACAGTGAAAGTGAATATGTTTTGGTTTACAACGAAACCGATTGGAGAGAAGAGGCTTCTTTACTTAAAGCTGAATTTTCATTTACTTCAAAAAATAAATATGCAAATTACGATATAGGTATCGGCTACACACAGCGTGCTACCAATACCGAAAAGCTTTATGAAGTGCCTGCACAGAAATGGGCGGACATTACAGATGAAAGCGAAGAATACGGTGTGGCTGTATTCAGCGACTCAAGGCAAGGCTGGGACAAGCCTGATAATTCAACACTTCGTCTTACCCTGATACATACTCCTATGGCAAATTACCGTTGGGAGTGCTCGCAGCACGTTATGGATATGGGTATCAACCGATATTCTTTTGCAGTGATGGGCCATAGCGGAAAACCTCTTGATGTTACCGCTTGTGCGGACGCTTTCTGTCAGCCGATGCATACTTTTGTTACCGATAAACACTATGGAGACCTTGGCTCGGAATACTCTTTTGTCAAGCTTAATGATGACAGAGTCAGAATTACCGCCGTTAAAAAGTCACAGTCGACCGACAGTATTGTTATCCGCGTCGCCGAATGCTCGGGTGAAGACAGAAATGAAGTTGAAGCAGTTTTCTCGTTGCCTGTAACAGATGCCTATGAGATCAGAGGTGACGAAACAAAGCTCGGAAAAGCAAATGTTAAAAACGGCAGACTTTGTTTTAACTTAAAACATAACGAGGTAAAGAGCTTTGCCGTTACATTAGATAAGCCTCAGCCACGTTTTGTCAAAGAAAAAACTATTTCGCTTGATTACAACGCTGTCGGAATTACATCTGACCGCAACCGTAATCAATCCACATTAAAAAACGGTGTGTCGATTCCGCGCGAAATCGTGCCTGAAAATTTGCTTTTTGCAGGTGTTGGTTATTCACTGCCGACGGATTCCGGAAAGAACTGTTTTGTGTGTGACGGAAGTAAAATTATGGTTGGTGACGGATATTCTAAGCTGCATCTGCTTCTGACTTCGCTTAACGGCGATAAAAAAATCAGCTTCAAAAGCGGAGAAAACAGTATCGAGGTAACTGTGCCCGACTGCTTTGAGCATCTCGGATTCTGGGACCTTATGCAGCTTGGTGAAACAGGTTATATAAAGCCGATTTCTCAAGCGTTAACTTTTACCCATACTCACAGCAGCACTTCGGATTTAATTGCAAAACAGTTTTATGTTTTCCATGCTGAGATACCTGTTGGTGATAACTGTGAAGTTGAAATTCCGAATGATGACGATATTCTTATTCTTGCCGCAACTGCAACAGGTGAGCAAACCGGTTTTATTAAGGGTGATGCTCATTTTGATTCGTTATCAAAGCGTAAGTTTGATTATGAATTTTCGGATTATGCAGTCAGACTTATGACTCCCAACCGTATAGAACGCTTCCTCGATAAATTTATCGACAGAGATTTCAGTATCAATGTCAAAGCAGGAGAATTCTATAACAAATATTCTATGGGTGAGCTTTACTATATTTTGAGAAATTTAAAAAATAAAGCTGCTTACAAAAAGAACGTGCTTAAAATTACCGAAAAACGCAAAACCTGCGCAGACGGTAAAAAACAATAAAAGGGGATAATACGGTATGAAAAAAAGTGTAAAAAGCGTTATATCCGTAGTCTTGGTTTTTGTTATGCTGTTTTCGGGAGCAGGTACAGCCTTTGCTTCTGACGGTGCGGCAGCCGATAACAGTGCACTTATTGCTGTTTCAGGTGTGCTCAACGGTGTTTTCAATGTTGTTTTCAAAGCTTTCGGTTCACTCTTTCCTGACGATTTTCAGACTGTTGATGAGTACTATGCAGGAGAGAGCGAAAATTTCTACGAAGGTATGGATGAATTTCTTGATGAGCCTGCCGAGGGTGCACGTTGGTATCTTGGCTTCGGTAAGGCAAGTATGGTGCCCGAAAACCTCAGAAACGGTACAAAGGAATACTATACAGGCGGATATTTTACACAGAAAATCAACGGTGTGCTCGATGACCAGGGTGCAAATGCCGTAGCTCTTAACGATAACTCAGGCAGAGGCACTGTTATTATGGTTGCGATTGACGGTATAGGTGTCAATAATGCGGATGTACGCACAATGCGTGCTGAAGCTGAACGCAAGCTTGAAGAGCAGGGTGTCGATAGCGATATCGTTGCAATCAATATCAACGGCACACACTGCCATACTGTTACCGATACACAGGGCTTTGGACTTGAGCTTGTGGGTAAGGCTTTCCATAATATATTCTCTTCCGCATTACCTTTTGTAAAGCCTATCAGAAGTATTAATTCTGAATTTTATGAGCTGATGATTGACGGTGCATCTGATGCAATCGTTGAAGCTTATCTCAATATGGAGTCCGGTGAGCTGTATTATTTTGAAACTGCAGGTATCGGCAGAAGCGAAAGAAACGGCACATATCCCGATGATGAATACGGATATCTTTACAATAAGAGATATGACACGGAAGCTTACCAGAATTTTATAGCTTGTTTTAAGTTTGTTCCCGATAATACCGATTCCGCTCCTACGGTTATCGCTAACCTCGGCGGACATCCCACAACAATTAACAGATCTACAAAGCTTCTTTCTGCTGACTATCCGCATTATGTTGAGGAAAAGCTCAATGATGCAGGTATGAATTTTATGTTTATACAGGGCGCACAGTCGCCCGTATCGGTAAATGCAGGTGCTGTTGAGACAAAGGAAGTTGTTGACGAGGTCAATGCTGAAGTTGCCGCTGACCCGACACTTGAGCCTTATGTTCAGACAAAGAAGCTTGGCTATGAGTTTGCTCGCCTTATTGTTGATGCACAGGAAAACGCAAAGCCCGTTGCTCCTGTTCTCAATGTCAGAATGCGTGAGATTACAATTCAGGCAGAATACGGTCTTATGGAGCTTGGTGCTATCTCAAGTCTCCTTGGCACAACCACGGTTTACGACGATGAATCTCCCACAGGTTACTCGGTTATCAGTGAAATAGGCTACCTTGAATTCGGTACGGATATTGTTATGCTGACAGTTCCCGGCGAGCTTGTTCCTCAGCTTGTGTACGGTAGTGTCGTTGATAAGACTGAGGCTTTCCTTGGTGAAGATTGGGAGCTTGAGTGTACAGCAGATATTATCGGCGAAGGCAAAACAGTGCTTGTTATGGGTCTTTGCAATGATGCAATAGGCTATATCCTTCCGGATAATGATTATGCTCCGTTTATTGCCGATGCTCTCTGGAATTCGGATATCGGTAAAAAGCTTTTCGGCGAATACCATAATCACTACGAGGAAATGCTTTCGCTTGGCAGTAAGACAGGCTCAACTGTTATCGGTGCTCTCAATGAACTTGCAGAAGATGTGAAATAACTTTTTTAGTTATTCTCTACATATAAAAGCTGTATTTATTGTGTGTTTCTCTGTATTGTAAAAAGAGCACAGTTTTGATAATATATAATTATCTTTAAAACATAATTTTTTCAGAGGTGAAAATTATGGCAAAGAATAAAGAACCAAAATCAAACACAAGAGAGTCGTTTGAACAGCTTCGCGACGAACAGACTAAGAAGGCGGAGCATGAAAAGATTGAGTCAATGCCCAACCGACGTTATGTCGGCACAAAGGAAACGCTCGGATTTATAATCTGGGATGCGGCTCAGAGCTTTAATATCAACATTTTCACACAGCGTTTTATTACCAGTATTGTTGGTGTCGACCTTGGATTGCAGACATTGGTTAACTCAATCAACAGTGTGTGGGATATTATAAATGATATCTTCTTTGGTGCTGTTGTTGATAAAACCCGTACACGCTGGGGTAAATTCAGACCCTATCTTCTTTTCCTTGCGATACCGGGTTGTATACTTACTTCTGTTTATTGGCTTATGCCGCACCTTTTTGCAGGTACATCACAGACTAATATCATTAAGTTCATTTTTTATCTTGTGCTTACTGTTACACGTGAAGGTGTTACCACATTCCAAACGATTTCGAGAACAGGTCTTATGGCTACGATAACGCCGCATCCTGTTGACCGTACCCGTCTTATTACTCTGGCTAACTTTGCATCGGGTTTCTTTGGTGAAAAGCTTCCTGAGCAGGCTGTAACAATTCTTATCGACGTGTTCAGAAATGCTTATATTAAGGATTCTGTCAAGCTTTCGAAGGCGTATACTCATCTGTTTGTAGGTATGGGCGTGTTTACAACAGTTGCATCCAGCCTTGCGTCCTTCTGGTTCTTCTATCATTCGAAGGAGAGGGTAATGCAGTCCGTCAAATCTCCGAGTGTTATTCAGTCTGTAAAATCAGTTATAAACAATAAACCGTTGTTGCTTATTACACTTTCTGATTTCCTCAGCGGTTTTGCTATCAAGGGCAGTGAGGATGACTACTATACCGACGTTCTCCATTTCTCATCTATGACACTTGTTGCAGGTATTCCTGCTGCACCTATCAGTCCCTTGAGCTATTCGTGGGTACCGTGGATGAGAGAGCGTTTTTCAAGCCGCTTGCTCTATATTGTTGCAAAAGATATCGGTAACATTCTCTATATTCCCGTCTTCCTTTTCGGTTGTATCGGTATGAAGAAGAATTATTCTGGCGGTATGTATCAGAAGGTCGTTCCAATGGGCTTTGCTATGGCTATATGGGAGCTTATCTGGACTCTGTTCTTCGGTCTTAAGTCCGTTATCGGTACAGAAATGTATAACGAAGCAATGGACTACTGCGAATGGAAAAACGGTTACCGTACTGAAGCTATGGCTTCTGTTACCAAGGGAATTGCAGCAAAGATTTCATCAAATACGAGTGCCGTTGTTACAACCGCACTTAAGAAGATGATAGGTTATGAGGCTGATGCTTTCAGAACCGGTAAAGAGCAGACTGACAAGGTTAAGTTTTTCCTCTTTGCGATGTTTACAATTATACCTGCTGTAACAGGTTCTCTCGGTATTATTCCGATGTTGTTCTATGATCTGAATAATGAAAAGAAAGAGCGTATGTATGCAGAGCTTCTGGAACGTCGCAGAATTATGGCAGCTGTAGCTGAAAGTGATGCCGAAGTTGCAGTTGATAATGCTTAATGCAGTACAGATGCAGATAAATGTAAACTAATAATCAATTATTTTATCTACCAATTACCTCCTATGCAGTACTTCTTTTGCACAGGAGGTTTTTTGATAACAATCCCTTAAGGAGATTAAATTTATGGAAATAAGGTATATAAATCAGGGAGAGGCTGTCGATTATCTGAAAATATCAGCGGCATCTTTTATCTGGAAATTTAACGCTGAAGAGGATAAAGAAGTAGAAATACCCGTGCTCGGTGCTTTTAACGAAGGCAAGCTTATTGCGGGTGTAGAAGTATTTGACTTTAAGTGTAATTACTGCGGTAATATTGTAAATTCACTTGTTCTCAGCGGTGTTTGCAGTCAACCTGAATGCAGAAGAATGGGTGGAGTAAGAGAAATTTTTAACGATGTAGGAAGAACAGCTGTTGAAAACGATATTACATTAGGCTTTCTTGCACCGTTTTCAATATCTTATTATGAAAAATTCGGCTTTGCAAACCTCAACCGTATGTTTACCATAAAAGTACCTTTTGAAAATCTCAGGCACATTCCGAGGTGTACTGATGTTGAAATGTTTACCGGTGAGCAGCTTGATGAAATATGTGCTCTTCACAACAAGTGTGCAATGAAAGAAAATCTTATAACCCTCAGAGAAGATAAGAAACATTTCTGTGATAAACCTCTTGAGGAGGCCGATTATACATACATTCACAGAAATCCTTCAGGTGAAGCTGACGGATATGTCCGTTTCAAGGTGAATCGTCCTAACGATGTTGTTGTTGAGGAGCTGTTTACGTTAACTCCTGAAGCTCTTACGGGAATTGTAGGATTCCTGCGTAATTATGACGGTATAACTAAAAATCTGTTTGTTAAAAAACAATATCAGGGTTCACCGTTTGCTTGTCTTGCCGACAGAATTGATAACGTAACATATGAGTATAACGGAGGCTATGCAGGCAGAATTTATAATATGAAAAAGCTGCTTGAAAATAACGTTTACCCCAATGAATATGGTAAATTCAGCATATTGTGTCTTGATGATTTAGAGCAAAACAAAGGTATATTTGAGGTCGAATATCAAAACAGTAAGGCAGTTGTTACGCACAAATCTGAAGGCGATTATGATATTGCACTGACGGCACCTGCTGCCGCAAGGCTTTTGTTGGCTGGTGAGGGGCATACAGCGCAGACGGCAGTGTATATCGACGGCGTTACCTTAAATTCAAATGCCGATGACTTCTTCAGAGCTTTCCCTTATCGTGCTACAAGATTTATCGACAGCTTTTGGTCAATTTGATTGGAGGTTTTGATATGAAAAAATCTAATAAAGCATTATGCCTTTTAATGTCGTTGCTTCTGTTTGTAAGCAGTTTTGCATTTGCGGTTTCAGCTTCTGAAATCTCATTTGATGTAAAAAATGCAGTTATTATAACACCTGAAAATCCTTCAATAACCGATAAATATGCCGCTGAAAGACTCAAGTATTATCTCGATGAGATAACCGGCGGCGACATTCAGATGCTTGACGATTCATCTCAGGCTGAATATGAAATCTGCGTTGGTGCTACTAATCGCTCCGAAGCTGATTTTTCATCATCGGCAGACGGCAGCTACATAATAAAATCTGATTCAGATACACTTATAATAAACGGTGCAGGTAATAAAGGCACAATTAACGGTGTCTATGCATTTCTTGAACAATACTGCGATTGTCATTGGTATGAGGCGGAGGTTATCGTTATACCCGAAAACAGTAGCCTGATGATTGATACTGATATTGATATTGAGTACACTCCGTTTTTCGAGTATTCCGAAACCGATACAACGAGTGCGAGAGACCCTGAGTTTTCTGTTGCAAACGGACTTACCGGAGGCATT
The DNA here is from genome assembly GCA_045631965.1 of Acutalibacteraceae bacterium. Classification (GTDB taxonomy): domain Bacteria; phylum Bacillota; class Clostridia; order Oscillospirales; family Acutalibacteraceae; genus UBA8612. The sequence continues at coordinate 20,765 of JAZQVR010000008.1, read as the reverse complement.
TACAAAACTCTTACTGCCGAGCAAGGCGGTGCTGTTAAATACCTTGGCGGTTCAAGTCATACACTTGTCAACCGCTACTGTAAGCCTTCAATTTATTTTGAGGAGCATCCTGAATATTTCGCTTTGAGAGACGGCGTAAGAACAGGCACACAGCTTTGTCTTACAAATGAAGACGTTAAAGATATTGTTACTGAAGAAGCACTTGCACTTCTTGAAGAAAAGCATAACCCCGACGAAACAATGCAGATTCTTTCAATTACTCAGGCGGACAACGGCGAATACTGCCAGTGTGAAATCTGTGCGGCACTTGATACCGCAACAGGTTCACCTGCAGGCACAATGCTTACGTTTGTGAACGAGATTGCTTCAAGAATCAAATCAACAGGTAAATACGACAATATTGTTTTTGATACATTTGCATATCAGTACACAAGGAAAGCTCCCATAAACATTGTTCCGCGTGATGACGTCATTGTCCGACTTTGTTCTATCGAATGTTGCTTCGGCCATACGCTTGATGACCCCGATTGCAAAGAAAATATCGCATTTATGCAGGATCTTAAAGATTGGAGCGAAATCTGCGACAGACTTTATATCTGGAACTACAACCTCAACTGTGACGAAAGCGTCAATATTTACCCCAATTTCGGCGTAATACAAAGAGATACACAGATATTCTATGAACATAACGTCAAGGGTATATATCAGCAGGGTGTGTTCTATATCGCAGAGTGTGATGCTGAATTCGGCGAGCTCAAGAATTATCTGCTTACAAAGCTGATGCAGAATCCGTATATTGATTTGGAAGCAGAAATGAATGGCTACCTTAACGCGGTTTACGGTCCCGGCGGTAAATACATTAAAGAGTTTATCGATATTGTTACTAAACGTGCTGTTACAAAGTACTCACACCTTAAACTTGAGCAGGATGCACGTTACTCTTTGCCGGGTATCACTGTTTCAGAGGTTAACAGATGTAACGAGCTGTGGGAGCTTGCCAAAGCTGAAGCTGAAAATGAACAGCAGCTTTTACGTATCAAGCGCTCGGAGCTTTGCTGGAGATACTGGAAATGCGCAAACATCCGCTGTGAGTTTTCAAGGCTACAGCATCCTTATCTCTGGATGAAAGCTAATAAAGATCTTTATAATGATTTCGTTGAAATGGGCGTTACAAGGCTTGGCGAAAGAGTAGGTCATGATATTTCAAGCAATGATTTAAGACACCTTACAAGGCGAATTTATACATGGATTACACTTTATGATGAGCCTATATGGGATGCAATTAATCCGTATGCCGTAAAAATGTATGATATACTTGAACAGCTCTATTATATTTTTAATTAAGTAAAGATAAAATTAAAAGCGATATGCTTCAACTTGAAGCATATCGCTTTTTTGTGCGTGTGTATTTATCAGAATGCGCTGAGAATGGGCTTTACAATATTTTTGAATATGTAGTTAAATACATTTGCAGTAATATCGGCTACTATTTCGGAGTAACCGTCAGTACCGAATGTGTCATAGATAAGAAGGCTGATTGTGGAGAAGATGGGAAGCTCAGGCTCTTCTTCTTCGGGTGCCGGCCATGCGCCCGCCTTGACCATTGCGGCAATCAGCTTATCTTCAACCTCTTTCTGTTGACCTTCGTAGCAAGCTGTAGTTTCTACGAATGCCTTTGCCTCGTTGAGGGCTGTTTCAAGCTCTGCGGCAACGTCTGCACTGAGTGTTGACATGTCAACAGCTTCTGCTGTGGGGATGTATTTATTCTTGAGTGCTCTGAGGTCTCTCCTTGCGTTGAACTGCGGGTAATCGGGAGTGGAATAAACATCGTGAATATCGTCTGTTGCAAGAATTCTTGTTGCAAGAGAAATAATGATATCGTTACGTGCGGTCTGCTCGTGATTCTGACCCTTGAAATAGAATGTTGTATCGGGAAGGAGACCGGTAGAAGCATCGACAATCTTATCTTCGTCAAGATGGTTGTGTGTCGGGTCGGAGCAGTTCTTGCTTGTGTTAGCCTGCTTGTAATCCTTACCAAGTGTTTCGCCGACAAGTGCACTCTTTGCACCCATTGATGTGGAAGAAAGCTGGATAACGCCGTCAGCGTTGTCATCGTTCCAGGATCTGCCTATCTGGTAGAGGGGAATATTATAGTCAACAATGTTGAATACTTCAACACCCATATCTACAAGAGCCTGAATGTTCTTTTCAGAATTGAGCTGTGCTTGGTAATATTTGTCTGTCTGCTTCTTGATTTCGGGCTTGTCTGCAAGGAGTTCTGCAGAAGCTTCAAGGTAATACTCCTTCGGGCAAAGACCCCAGAGAGCAGTAACGTTTGCTGCAACTTCATCAACAAGGCAACCTGCTACATTCTGAAGCACACCTGTAAGAACTTCATCAGGAAGAATTCTTGCAATAACTTCAATCATTCTTGCGTCTTCTTCATCCATAAGTGTCTCAAGGAAACCGTTGTAAAGGAATTCAGTGTCGAAGAATGCAAAGTTCTTTGTGTAGAGGTCACCTACGATTGTAGAGCCGTTGAGAGCAGGAACAATGTAAACAACCTTTTCGAGGTCGTTCTTAACTTCAGGGTAGTAATCAAGGAGGCCGTTAGCGATTGAACCGCCCATGCTTATGGGTACGATGTTAACCTTGTCGTGGCCTGTTTCTTCCTTGACCATCTGAATGTAATCGTAAAGCTCGTTTACAATATCGATGTTGTTGCCGAATGAGTTATATGCGAAGTAGTAGAGGTGATCTTCACCAACCTGTTCAGCATAAGCCTGAAGGGGAACGTTGCGGTAAATTTCGTTCTTTTCGTAATCGCTGCACTCTGCAACGGAGTAGAGATATTTCTCAACTTCGATGTTGCCTGTGTTTTTGCCTTTGTCGTCGCAGGCGTTGCATGCAAATGCATCACGTACTACGTCACAGAGAGCTTCGGAAAGACCCATATCTCTCTGGAAAACAAGAGTTGTGAGAGCGGGAACGAGAACAGTAGAGATGATGGCTTCAATGTCAAAGTATGCAGGGAAAGCGGAAATTCTGTCACCGTCTTCGTCAACTATGTAGTCGCCGTTATCGTCAAGAAGCCATACATTTGACTGGCCGATACCGGGAACAACGATTGAGGGACAGATGTCGCATTTGCCGCCGCATTCGGTTTTGATACCGTCATCTGCAACGGGTTCATCAGCAGATACAAAGAGAGCAACTGATGAAAAAGCAAGGGTGAGTGCGAGTAAAATTGCGATCAGTTTCTTCATATTTTTAACCTCTTTCGATTAAGATTATCTTATTTAAAAAAGCGACTGAACACTTTTTTGATAAGCGGTACTGCAGCATCTACGGGGCTGCCGCCACCGAAGAGAGCAAGGCTGCCTTTACTTAATACGTAAGTAACTCCTTCTAAAACAGGAGCGATAGGAGATTCTTCTTTTGGCTCGATGTTTTCGTAACCGGGAGCACCGACTCTGTGAAGTGCGGCAATAATTCTTGCTTCTGCAGCTTCAACTCTTGGTTGGTCTGCAACTGTCATTTGGAGTACTGCTTCGCACTCTGCGATAGCTGCATTAAGCTCTGCCTTATCTTCTTCGCTTAATGTTGACTGGTCAACTCTTTTAGCATCCGGTAACTTCCAACGGCGTATGCTTTGTGTGTCGCACGGGCCGTTAAACTGCGGGTAATTTTCGGGGTCAGAGTGAACGTCGGTAACTTCGCCGAGGATGATCGCCTTTGCAAGATTAAGCACAACATCGTTGTAGCCGACTTCGTGGTACTGATCAAGGAAAACCCATGTGTTTTCGGGAAGAATAGCTGTAGAAGTGTCAACCATATTGTCAGGTGAAACGTGATTGTGTTCAGGGTTATCACAATATGTATTTGCTTCGTATTCCATATCGGCAAGAGTCAGCTTACCGGGAGCGCCTGTTGCACCGAGAGTTGTAGAGTTAAGGTTAACAATACCGTCGGAATTGTATTTATCTGCAGATGCTACAATATTGAAATATGTATACATCTGTTCACCGAAGTCAAGGTTGGAGCCCGATATTGAGTTTACTCTTACGCCGTCAGCAACTGCGTCAAGAATGTTTTGCTTGAGGTTGAGCCTTGCTTCCTGGAATCTGTCGGTTCTAGATTTCAGCACGGGTTTGTCTGAAAGATATCTTTCTGCAAGAGCGTCATATCTGTAAGAGGGGAGCATAGCCCAGAACTGCGGGCAGTTAAGCATCAGAGTGTCTAACAGAGCGCTCATAGCACCTGTGAGCAGTGCATTTACACCTGTACGCGGAACAATGTGCAACAGTGTGTTTATAAGGTAACCGATAGTAGGTTCACCTTCAGATTCTATCATAATGTTCGAAATAAACTCATGGTAAAGATATTCGTCATCAAGTCTGAATTCTCTTGCGAAGAAATCTGCAACTATATCTGTACCATCAAGGCAGGCAACAGCGTTTACAATTTGATCAAGTTCGCTGTGACCGTACTTGTCGAGATAAGCAGTAAGGATTGTACCGCCAAGGCTTACGGGAAGCAGTGTTACTTTATCGTGACCTGTTTGTTCTTTAACCATTTCGATGTAATCTGCAAGGTCATCAGCAGAGTCCATAGGGTCACCGACAAGGTTGAATGTAAAGAAATAAACGTGGTCTTCACCGATTTCATTGACAAGTGATTGCATGGGAACCATTCTGTATGTCCAGTCAAGCTCTTCTTGTGTCATATGCTCAAGTGAGTAGTTCCAACGTTGAGTTTTGAGATTTTCGACGTGGTCACCGTTTTCGTCACAACGCTGGTACTTGAATATATCGCTTACAAGGTCGTAAGCAATACTGTCAATGCCGATGTTTGCCTGAAGTACGATTGAGCTCAAAACACTTAAGATAAGCTTTGTAATGGCATTTGTTGTAAGAGCCGATTCATTGAGGATAAGCAGTGTACTGCCTATCTGTGTGTCGCCGTTCATAACAGGTTGGTCATTTTCATCGTAAAGGTATGTCGGCGAATGGTTGATACCCGGTAAAACAATTACGGGTGAGTGCTCACATTTGCCTGCACAATCAGTTTCGAGGTCTGATTCAACACCGGACTCAGCACCTGCTGCCGCAGCTGTTGAAAGGAGCATTGAAGCACAAACTGCAAATGCAATCACGCACTTGATTGCTTTTTTCATATAATTCCACTCTCCTTATAAGTGAATGCAATATATTTTAACATAATAAATATATAATTTCAATATTATTCCAACATAGAATTCAATATAATTATTAATTATTTATTAAATAAGCGGTTGCCGAAAGTGAAATCGACAACCGCATTGAATTTATAAGTTTATTGTAAGTGGAGCTGACTGGATACCGTAGCAGTTTTCTGCAATAACTTCAATTGTGCAGTTACCTTCGGGCAAGTTTTCAAGTTCTATTTTAACGGTATCCGGTACGTTGTACTTATAGTATTGTGCAACGGTTTTTCCTACAGGAATTCGGTTGCCGTCGGAGTCAACTGCAAATGCTCTGTAAATAAATATCGGCATACCGTCTGCAGACTCCGCGGCATCGAAGCGAACTTTGTTGCCGATGACATTGATTTTTGCATCAGATGAGAATACGGGTGCCTTCGAACGTGCCAGCTGCTGCTCGGGAGTGTACTGACGGTCAAGCGGACCGTCGAGCATATATTCGCAAAGGATTTGCTTTGTCAGCAAGTCTACAGCTCTTAATCTGATTCTGTTGTTCGCATCTACTTCTACAATCCAGAATGTCGATACAAATCTGTAGCCTTTGGGATGTACGGTTTTTACATCGTCAACAGTTATTTCGCCGTAGTAGAGCCCGCCTGTGCCGATTGCAGTGTAATCACCCTGCCAGATGGAGCGCGGGTCATTGATAGGGTAGTGGGAATGGCCTGAAAAATCAACAACCTGCGGATATTTTTTTAGTATTTCGTCAAAGTCAGGCATACCCCAGCCTTCAAAATCAGAGCTGCCGTAAACGGTATTGGTGATATGTTCGTGCTGAAGTACAAATATCGGCTTTGTCGGGTCGTCAGCCACAGCGGCATCAAGTTGCTCTACAAGCCATTCTTTCTGGTAGTCGCTGTAGTGCTCACCTTCGATTTTTGAAGCTGATATACCAATAAAGTGGTAACCGTTTATAACACGATGAAAATCTGTTTCCTGACCCATAATGCTACTGTAAAGTTCGAGCGATTCTTTGCCGAGGTTACGGTCGTCGTGCGATGTTGAAACGGTTGCAAGAAACTGTGTGTCACCCTTTAACACAGGGTCAGTTGCCGCTTTGATACTGCCGAAAGCTATCTTTGTACCCATATCGGTAACGTCACCTGCAATAAGCACCGCATCGAGTTTGTTGTATTCTTTATCTTTTTCTGCGATTTTATAGCTGAGCTTTATCATTTTTTGCAGACGTGATGTCTGCACATCACCGATTGTAGTAATATGTGAGTCACTTGTTATGGCGAAACGTACAACAGGCGTAAAATCTGTTGTGTCTTTCGGCGGTAACACCGGATTTATAATCATAGAAATAAAAGTACCGTATGAAATGAGAACAGAAAGGAAAAAAGAAGGAATACCGCTCATATTAAATCTCCTTATCATAATCATAGAATTATTGTTTTTAAGAAAACTTTATCATTTAAAAAGAAAAAAGTCAACTGAATAATGTAATGTGATACTGTAAATTCACTTCAAACATCGGTTGAGTTTTTTTACTTTATGTGGTATAATCAATAATATAAAATATCTGTTACGGAGATTAAATATGAACAGTACTTACAATCCTTCTGCAACTACGGCTCAGCCGCTTAATTTCAAAAACGGCGAACTTAAAATAATGCACATTACAGATACACACTATTACTTTGATAATGTTGATGCTTCTGTGCGTTTGCTTGAGGTTGCATGCGACCGTGAAAAGCCTGATGTCGTTATTGTAACAGGCGATAATGTTGATAATTGCGATGATGCAAAGGATACGAAATTTCTTATTGACAGACTTATGTCTGTTTTCGATGAGCGTAATATTCCTGCGGCAATAACCTTCGGCAACCACGATTCCGAGAGAGGTGCCATGTCCCGAGAAGAGCTTATGGCTTATTACAACACCCATAAGAGCTCAATATCCGTTGATGACGGTGAAGAGCTTTCGGGTTGCGGTACATATAATATTCCGGTTCTTTCATCTGACGGTGAAACTGTTAAATTCAACCTCTGGATTTTTGACTCCAATGATTATGACGGTGAGGGACATTACGGCTGTGTTCTTCCCGATCAGGTTGAATGGTACAAGAAAAGGTCTGATGAGCTGACTCAGACAAACAACGGCAATAAGGTTTATTCACTTGCTTTCCAGCATATGATTGTTGAAGATGTTTATAACGCACTTAAAATGACAAAAGTACGTATACCGTTTTCCTATCATCATATGTATGATAAAAAGAAGTTTTATTCGTTTGACCCCAAAGGCACTAATTTCGGCACTCTTACGGAAACACCTTGTTCGGGTTATCACAATTACGGTCAGTTTGAAGCAATGGTCGAAAAGGGCGATGTGCTTGCTATGTTCAGCGGTCACGACCACACAAACGCTTTTGGTGTTAAATACAAAGGGATTGATATTTCAAATACTGTAAGTACACGTTATAACCGCGACAGATTTTCTTCGCAGTACGGCTACAGAGTTATTACCGTTAAGGAATCCGATGCCTCTGTTTATAAGAGCAGGGTAGAGCATTGGTACGATATGTTTTCTGCTGCTGATGTTGAAAACTATAAAAAATCCGGTGACGGATTCAGTGCAGAACTTGCCGCCAATGTAATTAAAAACGGTCGCAAGCAAAAGCTTCTTCAGGCTGTACTTCTTGGTCTTGCAAGAATGGTGAGCTTCCGCAAAATCAAATATCCCGATTAATGTCAAACGCTCCAACAACTTTAGCTGTTGGAGCGTTTGCTTTTTTATGCGAAGTGTTTCTTCCAGTTATCGTTGTCGATGAAATTACCTTTTTTGAGGTTGAAGCTGAATGTTTCTCTGTCTGTTACAACCTTGATGGTATCTGCATCTGTGTATTCTGCCGAAATGATTTTTTCGTCTGTTTTCTCAAACAGTACTTTGAGCAGATTCTGTGCGTTCTTGTCGTAATCGCCGGCATTGTCGGATACGAAAAGAACCGTACCGCAAAGGTTGTTGATTCTGCCGAGGAGGTACTTCTGCTCGTCAGTGAATTTGAGATTGTCTTTTCTGAGGAAGAATACATCGGGGTCATTCATCCATACTCTGCCGTTCATATGGCGGCGGAAGATGGAGTTGTTGATTGCGCTCTGTGCGCTGAGCATTTCGTTTGCAACCTGAATCTTATTGTAAATTTTACCTGTGTAAGTGAGATCAACGTCGCAACTGATTCTGCAAGCGTCAACTACACCGATTGCAGCACCTATCGGTACACCGCAGCCAAGGATGAGCTTGTCGCCGACACATTCGCGAAGGAATGCCATAGCATCACACATAATTTCACCGCGGCTCTTGCCGTGTCTGGGCTTGATACACTGGCTGTAGAGGAAGTCGAGCTTAACCATATCGTAGCCCCATTCATTGAGTACTACGTCAAATACTTTTCTGATATACTCTCTTGCATTTTCGTTGTATATATCGAATGTGTATGCGCCACCCCATGCGATACAGCCTATCATCGGCTTTCCGTTGGTATCTTTGATGAGCCAATCGGGGTGCTCTTTTGCCATTCTTGAAATCTTCTGGCAGTTGAAGGGAGCAAGCCAGATACCTGCTTTGTAGCCCTTGTCATGAATCTTGTCGGCGATGTATTTCATACCGTGGGGGAATTTTGACGGGTTTTCATCGAGCCAGTCGCCGATATATGTTTCGTAACCGTCATCAATCTGGAAAATAGAAACCTGGTCTTTGTAAGGATCAAGGCCGTCGAGGTCACGGAGTATGATTTTCTCATCGATATTCTGGAAATAGTTGTACCAGGAGGTATAACCGCTCATCATACCGCCACGAGTTTCGGGCATATCCCACATACCGAAGTAATTATCGAATACTTCTTCGTATCCGCCTTCAAAATATACTATATCAAATACCTGAAGCGGCTCGGTAACTTTTTTGCCTTCAAGATCTTTGCAGAAATAGAAGCGGTTTTCATTCATCTTGACCTTGAAGTATGTGAAACCTGTTTTCTCGGTAAGTGAGCCCCAAAGCTTCATATTTTCGCCGTTGCGGATGTATGTGTAGCAATGGCTGTGGAATTCACCGGGCTTTTCGGAGTAATTTATCATCCAGGAGTCGCCGGTTTTTCTTGCAATACCTTTAGTGTATTCGGAAATGTTGGAGAGTTTGATAACGCCGCGCATAACTTCGTCGGCAAGATACTCTCTTGTTTTGGTCCAGGACTGATAGCCGCTGCCGAAGAATCTGTCACCCTTTTTGAATTCATAAGGCATTTCAGCGTAAAACTCGACAAGCTCAAAATTCTTTTTTGGGTTGAGAGTAACGGTGTATCTGTTGCCGTTTTCATTGATATCGAGCGAGTATACATCGTTTTCTTTGTCGTGAGAAGTAATTACTCTGTCGTTGTACTTATACTTAACAGTATAAATTTTATTCATTATATTGCCTCCTGATTTCTATATTCCAATATATAATAACAAAAAAACATTAATATTTCAATACATTTCGTATGGATTATTGACCTTAATCTTAAATTATGTCATAATTAATAAAAAAATCGGAGTTGACTATTGTGGATAACAGAGAATGGTTCAGACAAGCAGGCTTCGGTATGATGGCTCATTGGGGTCTGTATTCGGCACTCGGCGGTGAGTGGCAGGGCAGGCGAGTGCGTGATTATGCCGAATGGATACAAAGCTTTATGCCGATACCCAATGAGGAATATTCAAAGCTTGCGGCGACATTTAACCCGATATATTTTAATGCCGATGAGTGGATAAAGCTTGCAAAGGATTGCGGTATGCAATATTTTGTTTTTACTTCAAAGCATCATGACGGCTTTGCTATGTTCAAGTCAGAGGTTGACAGATATAATATTGTTGATGCTACACCGTTTGGCAGAGATGTTGTGGCGGAGCTTGGTGAAGCTTGTTACAAATACGGCCTGAAGTTCGGACTTTATTATTCGCAGGAGCTTGACTGGCATCACGAGCACGGCGGAGGATATGATAAATTTTCCGGTTGTTCGGGTGTTTCGTGGGATAACAGCTGGGATTTTCCTGACAGAGATAAAAAAGATTTTTCAATCTGCTTTGAAGAAAAAATCAAGCCGCAGGTTAAAGAAATTCTTACTAAATACGGTGATCTTTGCCTTATGTGGTTCGATGTTCCTCATACTATTACACCTGCACAGAGCCTTGAACTAAATGCACTTGTCAAACACTATCAGCCCGGATGTCTTATTAATTCCCGCATCGGTAACGGTGCGTACGATTATGTTTCACTTGGTGATAACGAATATCCTACAGAGTTTAAACCGAGTGAAAACGATGACCCCAACAGCCTTGACGGATTTAAGTATTCGCCTTACGGACTTTATGAAACCGCAGGTACACTCAACAGCTCGTGGGGATATAAATATTACGACCAGAACTGGGTAACACCTGAAGAAATTGTCGAACGCAGAAAAAGACTCAATAGTCTCGGAGTCAACTATCTTCTCAATGTAGGTCCTGATGCTCTCGGCAGAATACCTTCATTTTCTGTTGAAGCATTAAGAAAAGCAGCAGAATTATATTAAAACGCAGTTTGGAGCTGATTATATGAACCTTAATTATATATGCGGTAAAATTGATGATGAAAAACCTCTTGATACACTTGTAACCGATGGCGGCTTCTGTGGTATTATGCGAACAATAGCTTGTGTTGGCGACAGCCTTTCTTCTGGTGAGTTTGAACGGCTTGACAGTAACGGTAATAAAACTTACCACGATATGTTTGAATATTCTTGGGGCCAATTTATGGCAAGGATGGCAGGCTGTAAGGTGTATAATTTTTCGCGCGGCGGTATGACTGCAAAGGAGTATTGTAATTCTTTTGCGGAAGCTAACGGATTCTGGGATGCTGATAAAGCAGCTCAGGGTTATATTATTGCTCTTGGTGTAAATGACATTCTGAACGCAGGTTGGCCTGTAGGTTCAGTTGATGATGTCTGTTTGGAAGATTACAACAAGAATGCTGATACATTTGCCGGTTACTATGCCAAGATAATTCAGCGCTATAAAGAGATTCAGCCGGATGCCAAGTTCTTTCTTATTACAAAACCCAGAGACAGCAGGGATGAAAAATGTAAAGGTGCTGACGATATATCAAAGTTGCTTTATGATTTTGCTTCGGTTTTCTCAAATACATATATCATAGACTTGCGGGAATATGCACCTGTATATGATGAAGAAATCAGAAGCAGATTTTTTCTCGGCGGTCATATGAATGCTGCAGGATATCTCTTTACAGCAAAGATGATAGTTTCTTATATCGACTATATAATAAGACACAATTTTGAAGATTTCAGCGAAATAGGTTTTGTCGGCTATAATATGAAAAGCAAGCTTGATGTATAAAAACGAGCTCCCTTGATACATCCAAGGGAGCTCGCTTTATTTGAATAAACCAATAATATTTTCGATAAATGCAGGGTCGTGAATATTGACGACTTTATCCATAAATAACGCTACGCATACGCCTACGACAAAACCGCCTGCAATTTCGGGTAATGTATGACCTTCGACTTTTTTTACATCTTCCGTATCTCTGCCGTAAACCTTATCTTTAAGCAAATTGAATGCTTCAGTGAGCTTTTCGATGGGTAAACGAACTTTGATTGCATCAAACATTACGATAAATGCGAAAACACCTGCTATAGCAAATTCGTCGGAAAACCAGCCGGCTTTAAGACCCATACTTGCAGAAAGTGCAATAACCGTTGCAGTATGAGAGCTGGGCATACCGCCGAGCTTGAAAAGTGTTGAAAGAGTAACTTTTTCAACTGCTTTGCCCTTCTTTTTGGCAACTGTATATTTAATTGAATTAATAATTACTTTCAGCAACTGTGCTATAAACCAGGACATAAAGCACACGACAAATACGATCATTTCATTAACTCCTTAAGCATATTAACGATATGTTACAATATTTTAACATAAATTTCAATACTTACACTTGAAAAAATTAATATTTTATGTTAGAATTTGTAACAGTTTGTTTAAAAAACGTCAAAATCACCTTAACACATTGTTAAAAATCTATTTCAAACATTGGTTATCGGAGGAAATTATGGCTAAAAAGAACATTAATAGCGGCAACCCCAATATCCCTACCTACAAAACACTTAAAGAGATTATTGTCGTCGGTACAGAAAAAGGCGGAGATAAAAAGCAGTTTGCGTTCAAAGATAAGAATAAGGTTGAGCAGATCAGAACATTCAATCAGACTTGGCGTGAGATGTGCGGTATTGGTACTTATTATCATATCCTCGGTCTTGTCAATCATTCTAAAATTGCAATCGTTGCAGAAAATTCATACGATTGGATGATTGCTTACTACGCAACACTTATGACAGGTAATATCAGTGTACCTATGGATTGCAAACTTCCTGCTGACGATATTGCTGATCAGCTTATCCGTTGCGGTTGTGATGCACTTGTATATTCCGATAAGTTTGAACCTATGGTAGAAGAGTTCAAGTCTAACCCCGATATTCCTGTTAAGCATTACCTTCATATAGATGAATTTGACGGTTATAAAGAAATCGGTTATAAGGCATTTGATGAGGGCGACACATATGTTGTTGATTGTGAAGTCAAGCCTGACGACCTTGCATCTATTGTTTATACATCCGGTACAACAGGCAAGAGCAAGGGCGTAATGCTTTCACACTTCAATATTGCTTCCAACTGTTCATCTTCAACACGTTCTCTTACAGGCAGACATGCTATCGGTTTCCTTCCTCTTAACCATACCTATGCATGGGTAAGTGCTCTCTTTGCTTGCTATATCCTTACTGAGTGGGGTTATATGTGTGAAAGCATCAAGAGCATTCAGAGTGACCTTAAAAAGCAGCAGCCCTATAATTTCTCAGGTGTTCCGCTTGTTGTTGAAACAATCTATCAGCGTATCTGGCGTACTGCACGCAGTACAGGTCGTGAAGAAATACTCAAGAAGGGTCTTAAAATCAGCCGTTTCCTTTTGAAACTCGGCATTGACAGACGTCGTAAGATTTTTGCAACAATTATTGATAACCTCGGCGGCAACCTTTCTATGATTATCTGCGGCGGCGCTGCTCTTGACCCCAAGTATGAGCAGGGTATGCGTGATTTCGGTATTGAGGTTTTCAACGGCTACGGTATGACCGAGTGTTCACCCGGTATCACTTGTAACTGTCCTCAGGCTCATAAGCCCGGCAGTGTAGGACGTCCGCTTGATTGCTGTGAGATTAAGATTAATAATCCCGATGAAGAGGGCGTTGGCGAAATCTATGTCCGCGGTACAAATGTTATGGTTGGTTACTATAACGATCCTGAAGCTACAGCGGCAGCATTTGACGGCGAATGGCTTAAGACAGGTGACCACGGCAGAATCGATGAAGACGGCTTCCTCTTTATGGTTGGTCGTAAGAAGAATCTTATTGTTCTTTCCAACGGTAAGAACGTTTCTCCTGAAGAGATTGAAGTAAAGATTTCTCAGAGCATTGAGTATGTCCAGGAAGTTCTTGTATATGATGAGGATGGACAGATTATTGCTGAAGTATTCCTCAATGAGTCAGATTATCCTGATGCACGTGAACGTATTATGGACGATATGAAGGAAGTAAACAAGGCTATGGCATCCTTCAAGCGTGTTAATAAGACTATTGTACGTGATACAGAATTCCCCAAGACAACAACACTTAAAATTGTCCGTAAGTATATGGAAGGCAAAGTTACTGTTGCCGATCCTTCCGCACACAGCGATAAATAAAAATTCAGAGCCGACTCATCGAGTCGGCTCTTTATATATGGTTTTGAAGTAAGTATAAAAATAACGGAGTCACTTTGCGGTGACTCCGTTTTGTATGTAATATCGATATATTACTGCTCTTCCTTTTTCTTGTGGAAGAGAATTTTGTCGACAGGGAAATAGAGGAAGAACTGAACTGCAGAACAAATCATTGTAGCGGCATTCTTTGCAGCAGCTTCATTAAGATTCCAGCCGATGAAAACTTCCTTGAGAGTGGGGTTGAGCCAAGCGGAGAAGAAGATAAGACCGATTGTGAAAATTATGTAGATGGGGAGAGCAACTGCGATGTTTGCACCGGAGTTGAAAGTCTTTTCTTTGTTTACGAAGAAAGCGACAATCTGAGCAACGATGTTGGCAACATTACTTACGATGAAGTAACCGAGACCACCGACAGCAACCGGGTAAACAAATACCCACCAAGCGAAATCCTGAGTGTAAAGCTCTTTGATTGCGGGGATGAGCTGAAGTGTGTTAAGAAGTACGAACTGAACAATCATTGCAAGAAGGCTTACAACGATAAACTTTACAAACTGCCAGATTGTTACAAGGAGTGAGCCTTTGCTTTCAGCAGCTTTGTCGATTTGGTTTAATTTACCCATAATATTTATCTCCTAACATATTAGAATTCAATGTATTATATCATTTAATAATAATATTTACAAGTCAAATTTTGACAATCTTTTTTGTGCACTATTACTTAATAAGGTTATAGTGTGATGTGTCATTGATATATCTGAAAACAACATCACCCCATTTGTATGTGCCGGGTTTGTAGTAAGTAACCCTTGTGATACCTGTATTGTAGTAATCAATATCAAATGCAGGCTTATTTTCATACAGCTCCATTATGTAAAACACGAGGTTGGTGATAAATGCCGCGTGGCTGACGAGCACTACCTTTTCACCGTTCTTGTATCTTGAACGAAGGTAATCGATAACAAATTTTGCTCTTGCGTTAACCTTTTCGGGTGTTTCGTGTTTGTCATATCTCATTCGTGTTTCGGCTGTTTCAGTACCGTCGGCGTATTGCGCGTTAGGACAGAAGGTGAGTATCTCATCAAGTTCAACACCTTTGTATTCGGGTACGATTCCTACTTCGCAAAGTTCGGGCATTATGTTGAGTGATAATTTGTTGGCTTGCTTTTTTATTATTTCTGCAGCTGTGTGTGATGCTCTGAGCATAGCGCTGGAATATGCGGCGTCAAATTTTATGTCTTTCAGAAATTCACCTGCGGCACGAGCTTGGGCAATACCTTTTTCGGTCAGAACAGGGTCTTGTGATTCTTTGAGTGTCAGGTTATCTCTGCCATAACCTGCGTTGCCTATGCTTTCGCCGTGGCGGATAATATAAAGATCTAACTCTATAATCGGTTTTATTTCCATATTTAATCTCCGTTAAAATTTATTGTATATATCATTTTATTTCATTATCAGCCTTATTGTCAAGATGTGTTGAGTGACACAAATTTACGACAGACATAATATATTAGTGGTGATTACTTTGATATTGGATTTAATTATAGGAATTTTCTTGCCGTTTTTTGGTACACTCTCCGGTGCGGCAAGTGTATTGTTTGCCAAAGGCGGTATCAATAAAAAAACGCAGTGTGTGATTTCGGGATTTGCGGCAGGAGTAATGGTTGCCGCGGCGGTATGGAGCCTGCTTATTCCCGCTATGGAGTGCGTTTCTCACAGAGGTGTGTTGTCTTTTATTCCTGCTGTGCTTGGCTTTTGGGTTGGTATTTTTGCTTTTTCCGGTGCAGAAAGAATTCTGGAAAGGTTTGAGTTTTTGTCGGAAGATAAAAGTATCAGGAGTGTTCTGGTAACGGTTGTTGCGGTTGTTCTTCATAACTTTCCCGAAGGTATGGCTGTAGGAGTTGTGTATGCAAGTCTTCTGAATGGCGAAGGCTCTGTAAACAAAGCGGCAGCATTTGCTTTATCTTTGGGAATTGCAGTGCAGAATATACCTGAGGGTGCAATTGTTTCATTGCCGCTTAAATCAGCAGGATGCCGTAGGTTTAAAGCTTTTGGATATGGCGTTTTGTCGGGTGCGGTTGAGCCTATAGGAGCGATAATTACTGTTTTGCTTTTCGGTGTTTGTCTGCCTGTACTGCCTTATTTTCTCGGCTTTGCTGCAGGCGCCATGCTGTATGTTGTTGTAGGTGAGCTGATACCCGAAATGAACAGCGGAAGATTCAACAATGTCGGTACAATATGCTTTGCGGTAGGCTTTTCGCTTATGATGTCGCTCGATGTTGCCCTCGGATGATTGACAAAGAATTTTGTTTGTGTAATACTTATTTTATATCAATAATAAGGACTGATATAGATGAACAATTCTTTCTTTGATATTTATGTAAAACGAAACGAAAATCCGACATTCTGTTACAGAAGCGGTAATATGGTTTATGAAGAAATGTTTTACAACGGTGCTTTGATATCCTGCGGTTATAATGCGGCAGGTTATCCTCTCGATGTGCTGTCAAATTTTCCGACACATCTTGACCGCAGGTATTATACAGAGCCGTTTGCATTCAATATAGAAGCGGACGGTCAGAGCATTGATTATGACCTTTCGTTTGTAGATTTTATTGTTGACAAATCATACGAATGTATTCACTCAACACTTATTCTCGACAGTAACATAAAACCCGTAAGATTGAGAATTCATACCGTTCTTGACGGTACACAGATGATTACACGCTATATTGATATTGAAAACTTGTCCGATACCCCGATTAATATAAGCAGACTCAGCCTTATCAGCGGCGGCCTTGAGGATATGGATACCGAAAAGCTGGCAGTTGGTATCAACGAAGATGAGCTTTATTCTGTCGGGTATTTTGCTGATGACAGATGGGGCAGGGAAGGCGAATTCTGCTGGAAACCTTTGCAGACTGAAGTAACGAGCATTGATACACGCTTCAATCGTGACCGTTTCAGACATCCGCTTATCTTTGTGCGAAATAATCTGCTCGGCAAAATCTGGTTTGCACAAATCGGATGGAGCGGTGGTTGCAGATTTACATTGGATAATAACGCAAAAGCTGAAAACGCTTCTTCTCATCTCTCTTTCAAAGCGGAAATTCTTGCACACAATCCTATGTACGTGCTTCGCGGATATGAGGTCTTCACAACACCTGAAGTTCATATGGGTCTTGTTCACGGCGATATTGACGATGCTGTGTGTCAGATGCACGAGCATATAAGACGTTCTGTTCTGAAAACAGAATGCTCAACTTTGCTTGTCGGTGCAGGTATGGGTGCCGAGCACGATATGAGTGTTGTAACAAGCAAGAGTTTTATTGATCAGCTTGCTCAGATGGGTGCTGAAGTGTTTATTGTCGATGCAGGCTGGGTTTGTCCTCCGGGTGAAGAAACACGTTGGAGTGAATATAACTCGCTCAATATACCAAACGCCGAAAGATACCCGAACGGAATTGATGAAGTTGTTGATTATTGTCACGAAAAAGGCATCAAATTCGGTCTGTGGGTTGATATTGACAGTATCGGCAAACTCAGTCCTATACACAGCGAGCATCCCGAATGGCGGGCGAAAAATGTCTTCGGTGAACGTAGCGGCTTGTTTGCTGATTATTCGCACGAAGAATTTGAAAGGCGTATGGAGAATGATCTTGCAAGGATTATCACTGAATATAAACTTGATCTATTGAGAATTGACTGTAATGTTGATTATAAGGATTATTTCGGTGTGCGTGATACCGGCACAGGCAGAAAAGAATGTACATCGATAAGGCATTTTAATGCGATATACCGTATTTTCCGCAATCTTAAAGCTCGTTTTCCGAATGTTATTTTTGAAAACTGTGCAGGCGGCGGTGGCAGAACTGACCTTGGTATGATGAAAGCGTTTAATCACAGTTGGGTTTCCGATTGCCAGTGTGCACCGCATTCACTTTATATTACCAACGGTATGACTATGGCTTTGCCGCCTGAACGTGTCGACAGACTTTTTGCCGGTATGGGATGCCATTCGTTCGGCTCGTTTGATTTGCAGATGAGAAACACGATGCTTACGCATATGTCACTCAATGTTGTTGCTCCGGCAGCAGCTTTGTTGAATCCGTTGCAAATTGAGTTTGTCAAGCACAGTACGGATATATATAAGAGTTTTATCCGTCCGTTTTTACCTACAGCAAAAGTTTGCCACCACACACCGGATTCTTTTGAAGCATTTGATGAAGGATTTACCGCACTTGAGATTTATTCGCCCGATAAATCGAAGGGTGCTGCAACTGCATTTTCTTTGCCGAGCTTCAGAGGTGGCTGTGTTAATATAAAGCTCAAAGGTGTATCTGCCGCACGAAAATATAAAGTTACTCTCGATAATGACAGAGTGTCTTTTGTCAGTTCGGGTGCAGAACTCTGTTCATGCGGAATCAATGTGAATCTTTCTTCCGCTCTTTCCTCTGAATTGATTCTGTTCGAGGCTGTTGATTGATAATTTATTTGACAATATATATAACTGTATGTTAAAATCCATTATATTAAAATAAGGGAGAATATATTATGAGACGATTTTTAAGCGTAATCTTATCAGCAGCTCTTGTTTTCTCTTGTGTTGCAATCGGATTTTCGGTATCAGCACAGGAAACAACAACCAAATTTGCAGTTGCTTCAGACTTACACTATGTAGTGCCCAGAGAAGAGCTTGAGGTAATCAATGAATACGAGCCCGTTTTCTGGTTTGCAAACCGCAGAGCTCAGCTTGAAAACGAAAGCGGATTTATTATTGATGAATTTCTCCGTCAGTGCGCTGAGGATGAGGAATGCGAGTTTGTACTTATTCCCGGTGACCTTGTAAACGACGGCAGAATCGTTGAACAGCAGCATATCGATGTTGCCGCAAAGCTCAAGAAGTTTGAGCAGGAGACAGGTAAGCAGGTATATGTTATCAACGGTAACCACGATAACGGTGCAGGCGAAAACGATTTCAAATATGATGACTTTATCGAGAATTACTATGAGTTCGGTTATGCAGAAGCTATCGAAACAGTAGAAGGTGAGTGCTCTTATGTAGCTGACCTTAACGATGATTACCGCCTTATTGCACTCGATAGTTGTGATCCGACAAAGTCTACGGAAGATGGTATGACAACCGCAAAGGTAAATTGGGTAATTGCTCAGGCTGAGAAGGCTTACGCTGACGGTAAGTATCCCATACTTATGATGCATCACAACCTTCTTGACCACCTCCCCATGCAGAGAATTCTCAGCAGAAACTTTATTATCAGAAACCATACCGCAACAGCCGAAAAATTTGCAAACGCAGGTATCAAGCTTGTTTTCACCGGCCATGAGCACTGCAGTGATGCTGCCGTTTATACAAGCACACGCGGTAACAGAATCTATGACTTTGCAAATACATCGCTTACAATGTATCCTCTTACATATAAGATGTTTACCGTAACCGATGATGAAATCAAATATGAGTCCAAGGAAATCAACAGTATTGATGTTGATGCTCTCACAAGTACGGTTGCAGGCTATCCGCAGGAATCAATCGATATGATGAATGAAGATTTCAACGGTATTTATGCAAAGCAGTTCCTTAAAGCAGGTGTTGAGTACAGACTTGCCAAGGGAATGAGAATGGAAGAGATGGGTATGGAAGAGGGCGATCCTTTCTATAACCTTGTCTATACTGCGGTTACCGGTCTTACCGATGTGCTTGAAATGCCCCTTTACGGAGAAGGTGGCATACAGGAGATGGCAAAGGAATATAATATAGATATACCGGATAGCGATTACTATAACTGCTGGGATGTTGCAACAGAGCTTGTAGCTGCTCACTATGAAGGTAGTGAAAATTATGATATTCAGGGCACAGAGGTTACAATTTTCCTTCGTGCAGTAGCACTTGTTCTCCGCAGCGACCTCGCAGCTATTGCTGATAACACTCTCCTCAGTGCAGCAAATATGCTTCTTGAGATGTTCGGCTACGAGGATGGCGTTGCTGACAGCATTACAAAACTGGCTACAGATACATTCGGTGGTGTTTCAACCGCTGAATATTTCCTTCTTGCTCTTGTTTCTCCGCTTCTTATCGAGGTTATAGCCGATGATGACGGCGTTGATGACAATAACGGTACACTTCCGGGTTACGGTGTAACAGGTAACGATGTCGCTCTTGAAAATATTTCTGACAGAATTGAGAAAATTTTTGAAGCACTTATTGCTTATATAAGCTATATTATAAAAGTTATCTCCAGAGCGATAGAAGTTCTTCCTCTGTAAAAAACTACGCAGAATCAACAGATTCAAGCCGTCCTCTTGTCGATCAAAAACTTTTTTGAAAAAAATTAAAAAAAGTTTCAAAAAAGTGTTGACAAGAGGACGGAAATGTAGTATAGTAAACACCGTCGCCGATACGAGGCGAGCAAATATGGGAGCATAGCTCAGTTGGCTAGAGCACCTGCCTTACAAGCAGGGGGTCATAGGTTCGAGCCCTATTGTTCCCACCAAAAAACAGAGCAATCGCTTTTGCGGTTGCTCTGTTTTTATATGTTTGTTGCGTTGATAATATAAATAAACATATCTTACGCTCCAATATTTACTTACTTTATACTGCAAAATTAATCCCGTTGCTTATTGTACTTTTCTTTAATGCGTGGTATAATTCTCGGGATGTAATTTCTATCTTTAAGAAAGTGAGCAAAATATGAAAAAATCAAACGCTTTGGCGCTTATTCCTATCGGAGT
>JAZQVR010000007.1:0-25411 GCA_045631965.1 Acutalibacteraceae bacterium | reverse complement strand
GCCTTTGCGTGGCCGATATGCAGATAGCCGTTGGGCTCCGGAGGGAAACGTGTCTGTACTCTCGTGTTGACACCTGCCGCCAGGTCCTCGTCAATAAAGTCGTGAATGAAATTTGATACTGATACTCTTTCTTCTTCCATTGTTGTTTACCTCCGTATATTAAAGAGTAGAAATAGCGTTGTTGATTCGGTCTGTTACCTCGTCCTTGCCGAGAAGCTGCATAATTGCGCACAGGTCGGGAGTGTTGGAGCGGGAAGTAACTGCCATTCGGATTACACCCGAAACGTCACCGACGTGACCCTTGAATGCTTCGGGATTCTTTTTGTATTCTTTTACATTTGGTGTGAAGCCGAGAGGCTCGCACATATCTTTAATCTTTGCAAACCAAGTGTCCTTATCGTCTGCAGGGTCGTAGATTTCGAGATACTTGTTAAGTATTGCCTTTATATCGTCTGCATTGAGTTTTTCGTCAAACTTAACGCCTGCAGTATAAAGCTCGTTGTAGAAGTAGCTGACAAATGCCTTTACTTCGCTCCACTTTGCAATATCCTTACGTGGCTTCGGACCTTCACGGTCGATATTGAGCACTGCTGTGGAGAATGCAGGGTCGGCTGTGAAAATTCTGTTGAAGTCTGCATCGTATTCTGCAGACCACTTTGCAACGTTTTCGTAAACCTCGGTGGCACTCATTACGGAAATAACGTTCTTGCTTACGTCGTTGAGCTTGATAAGGTCAAACAGACAGCCGCTGATACTCATCTTCTTGAGGTTGAAGGGGAATTTGGATATATCTTCCTTCGGATTTGCTCTTCTCCAATCCTCAAAGTTGGAATTGATAAGCGTGAGCAGATATTCGAGCACGCTTTCCTTCGGGAAACCTTCTTCAACAAAGTAGCCTACTGCTGCTTCGGGGTCCTTACGCTTTGAAAGCTTGCGCTTGTCGCCTGTCTCTTCGTCTATCTTAAGCACCTGCGGAGTGTGTGCGTACTTAGGCAGCTTGTAGCCGCAGGCTCTGAAAAGCTCGATGTGCTTGGGTACGGAGGAAATCCACTCCTCGCCGCGGATTACGTGAGTCGTTCTCATAAAATGGTCATCGCAAGCGTGTGCGAAGTGGTATGTCGGTATACCATCGGACTTGAGAAGAACTTCATCGATTATATTTTCGGGCATTTCAATCTTGCCCTTGATTACGTCGTCAAATGCGATGCGTTTGTCCTCACTGCCCATTGAGCGGAGACGGAGCACATAGCTTTCGCCTGCGTTGATTCGTCTTTCCTGCTCATCAAAGCTGAGGTCGCGGCACTTTGCATATTTGCCGAAGTAGCCTTTGATAAGTGCACCGTCGCTCTCCTGCTTTTCACGCAGTGCGGTAAGCTCGTCCGCTGTACAGAAGCAAGGATATGCGAGACCCTTTTCAACAAGGCTCTTTGCGATTGTCTGGTATATCTCGGCACGCTGGCTCTGTGTGTAAGGGCCGTAAGCACCTTTTTCAGTGCCGAAGCCCGTTACGCCTTCGTCAAACTGTGTGCCGAAGTAATCAAAGCCCTTGACGATTGCGGAAACACCGTCGTCAACCTCGCGCTTCTTGTCGGTATCTTCTATACGAAGGTATGAGATACCGCCTGATACACGGGCTGTGAGTATATCGACAAGTGCGCCGAAGAAGCCGCCCATATGGAGATAACCTGTCGGGCTGGGTGCAAAACGTGTTACCCTTGCACCCTCGGGCAAATCTCTGGCAGGGTAGAGTGCTTCATAATCTTCGGGCGTTTTTGTGATGTGCGGAAATAAAAGTTGTGCGAGTTTTTCGTTGTTAGTCATTTCTATAGTTACCTTTCAAAGTGTGTTGTCGTTTGTATCTGAAATTACGGTGTGCCTGATATCGGGAATGGTGGGATAGGGTGGCTCCGAAAAATGGCGTCCGGCAATACTTTGCTTGCGGAAAAGTATGACTACCGTCAGAGCACCTGCAACCAAGCCGATTACAAGCGGTATAACAGAAAGCTCCTCATACCATTTTGTTTCTTCTTTCTGAATCCCGTCGGGTATTCCTATATTCTGGTAATAGTCTTCCTCAAATTCGGAGTAGTCGTCATACTCCTCGTAATACTCTTCGCCTCCTTCGGCGAAAGAGGTAAAGCCAAGGGTAAATATCATAAATATTGCACATACGGTGCATAACAGCTTTCTAATCATAAGGCATTCACCGCCATCCATATAAGTTCGCCGATTACGGTGCAACCGCCGACTATACCGAAGAATACAGCAAGAGCTTTTTTGATGTTTAAGGGCGGCTCGCCGATGATTTTACCGCTCTGTCCGTTTATAAATATCTGGTCGGTGTAACCTTTTGAGATGTTGCTGAGTATCCATACCGGTACAAGTATTGTTTTACCGTGCTGCTTTTTGTCAATTGCATTACAGCTCAAAACCTTACGGTAGCTGTCACGGTCGCCGAGCGAATCGAGTGCTTTTCGGGCTGAAGCGCCTTCAATCTCATCGAAACAATGCGACATAGAAGAATTATCAGGCTTTTCAAACGGTATTGGTGCATAAGTGTCGTCGTAAGTAACGGCACGGCTGAAATCGTATTCGCCGAGCAGACTGAAAAGATATTTGTCAAACATACGGCTCTGACAGGCTTTGGCATCCGATGTTTCGGAAAGAATGCGTACGGTTTTAGTCTTCTGCCGGTTGTCAAGTGCGGTCACTTCGGTCGTTACCTGTATATCTGCAATTCTTACGGGAATATAGACCTGACGAATAAAGCCGCTTTTTACTTTTTGTGAAAGAGCCGAAGGTGAGAGAGGCCGCTGTGAAAGATGTCTTGAAAAAATCTGCACTGCCTGAGATTTGCTGACTTCAAAGGGTAAAACCAGCTCGGGTAAATCTGTACTCTCAAAATCCTCCGCCGTAAGGGCAGGTGCACCGCAGAAACGGCAGTAAGTGTCGGAAGATTTATTTTGCGTTATGAGCTTAATGCCGCAGTTGCGACATTTACAGCCATGCAGTTTACGGTCTTGCATTTGTTGTCACCTCTTGTGTACGGTCGGTAAAAATGCCATCGGGGGTGATGCAGTTGGTGGTTATTGTCCTGATACCGAGCGAGTAAAGCTCAGCCAGCTTTTCGGGTGTGTCAATAGTCCATGCGGCAAGCTTTATGCCGGCATCGTTGAATTTTTTGATTTCTTCGGCAGTACCTGCTTGGTTACCGTTGAAGGATACGCCGATTTCGGGGTTTGCTTTTGCTGCTTCCAGTGTTTCATCGCTCAGGTCGCTTGTGAGCCAGTAAAGCTCGACACGTGCCGATGTAAGAGAGGTGCCGGCTTCTTTCATAAGCTTATTGATAAGCTCAACCTGTTCACGCTCGAATGATATGATTGTGCACTCGCTTGTGCGCTGGCCGATGAAATTCATCAGCGACTCAATGTTTTCGGTGCCGCTGCTTTTAATCTCTATGACGGGGTGAAGACCGAGCAGACCGCATTGATAAAGCATTTCGTCCAGAGAAGGCACTCTGACAAGGTTATAATCTTTTGCGTTTTTGTCGATATTGAAGTTGAGAATCTGCTTGTAGGTCAGTTCGCTTACTTTGCCTTTTCCGTCGGTAGTACGCTTTATATCCTCATCGTGCATAAGCACCCATACACCGTCTTTGGTCTGCCTGATGTCAAACTCAATATGGGTGTATTTGTAGCCTGCCGACTTTTCGGCGGCTTCAAGCGTATTTTCCGGGGCAAATACATTCATACCTCTGTGCGAAATAAGCGTTATTTCGTCAGTAGGTTTAAGGCCTGCGTCGGCAAGCGTATAAATTACAGGCTTTTGCTGCGACTTCATTATAATCAGTGCTGCCGTAACGGCAACAGCTACGGCGACAATCACGCAGACAGCCGTAATGATTTTCTTTTTCTTATTTAAACCGGATTTCATACGATTTCACCGTTTCCTGTTTTTATATGTGGGAGAAATATATGGTACGTGTGTACGGGTCGGATTCTACTATCAGACCTTTGCTGACATAGGTTATTTCTACGGTAAGGAATTCGTTGTTTGCGGGCTTGTATTTCAGGTCATAAGTTTCTGAATTGCCGAGTTTGATTTTCTTACCGATGTCGACCGATTGTCCGTTTATTGTTACGGATTGGATTTCGATTGCTGTTCTTGAAAGGTTGCGCAGGGTGATGGTGTCGCTTGCATCGGTGTAGTAGCCCGAAGACTGATTGCCGTTGAATTTTGCGTAAACGCCGTCAAGCGGTGACTGTGCAATTTCAAACTGAGGAAATCTCGGGTCGGAATGTACATCCTGTATGTTATCCGTAAGCACAAGCTCGAGCAGAAGTGCTCTTGTGTAGGTGTCCCACCATGTCTGGGTGTGATACTGCTCGTAGTTGAACCATGTGTTTTCGGGCAGATAACAAGTGGAAGCATCGATTGTGCGTGTGGGTGATACGTGGTTGTGAGTCGGGTCTGTGCAGGTTGTGCCCAACTGAGTGTAATCCTCTGCAAAGCGTGTGCCGAATGATGCAGGAGTAGCACCTGAAGTGCTGGCTGTATCTATAATGAAGTCGGAGTCAACTTCTTTACCTGTGCCGATGTGTGAACCGTAGTTTGCAAGTATGCTTATGTTGACACCTGCAGCCTGTGCTCTCTTGAGACCTTCGCTCATATTCGGCATACACTCATAGTGCATCTTGTCTGCCTTTTCTATGATTTTTGCATTCTCTACGGGATCGAGATAAATGTCACGCAGTTTGGTGTACGTTTCGGTATCCATAAGGTCCCATATACTGCCGAAGTAAATTGCATACGGTAAAAGCACTTCGTTGAATGCGGTTTTGAGCAGACTGTTGAGAAATTCTTCGGGCAATATATCGCCGAGCCAGCGCAGGTCAACCTCTGTGTGAAGCATAACGCCGCCGAAGCGGAGAAGCTCGTTTAGGTTGAATGATACGGGGTCTTCACCCAATAATTCCATTACAAGGCTTGTGCCGCCGATTGCGGGTGAATTCATAACTGCGTTATCAATCTTGCCCTCTGTACCGTGGTAGTAGAGGTATGTTGCAACAAGCTGACCGCCGTGACTCATACCGTAGAGGTCTACTTTGTCGCTGCCTGTGTATGCGAGCACTTCGTCGATAAATTTCATAAGGTGCTCGCAGTTGTCAAGGTGACTTCTGCGCCAGTCTGTGTTGAAAATGTATATTCTGTCTTCTGGTATTGTTTTGCTCAGGTCTTCGATGAATTCACCCTCGGTCATCGGAAGGTACTTGCCGTTTTGCTCTTCGTTTATATATTTGACGTTTGCCTCTTCGATATAGTAAGGGTAAGAGGAAATATTATATTTGGAAGTGCCGTCGGGATTCATCGAGATATTGTCGAGCCATTCTGCCGTGAAGTTACGGAAGCACTCGATGAAAGGTTCGGGATTGCCTTTTGCATAATCGGCAACACTGCCGACGATATCAAAAAGGTTTGCTGCCACCTTGCCCGTAACATCGAGAGGAGCAAATGTCCACACCTGCTCTTCGGTTTCAAGACCTCTGTCTCTGATAAGCTTGGGACCTGAGTAGCCCTGGATGAATATGAGCGGATGACCGTCCCATTCAAAAGCAGGTGTATCGTCTTTTGCCTGAATTGCAAACGATACAGAGCAGAATATTAAAGTTATACACATGAAAACGCAGAGAATTTTTTTCATTGTTTAGCGGCTCCTTGAATTATGCGGCTGTGAAATAAAATGTTTTGGTGTAGGGTGATGAGAGGGGCTTGCCCTTGCGTGCGTAAATCATTTCGATTGCAATAAAGTCTTCGTCTTCGAGACCTGAGCAGGAAATGAGAATTTCTTCGCCCGGTGCAACCGTTGTTTTTTTGTCAAGCTCAAACTCAACACCGTCTGCTGAAAGTGAGCGGATTACGATTGTATGTTCAAGTGAAATGTTGCGTATAAGCAGAGTGTCGGTTTCTCCGTTGAATCTGCCTGATACTGTGTTTGTGAATTTTGCGTATACAGCATCAACAGGGCACTGTGCAAGCTCAAACTGCGGATAGTCGGGGTCAGAGTAAATGTCCTTGATATCGTCTGTCAGCAGAAGCCTGAGAAGAAGGCTGAGCGAGTAGCTGTCGTAAGCAGCCTGACCGTGATACTGTCCGTTGATAAACCATGTGTTTTCGGGTAAATAGGCACAGGTTGCATCAACTGTACGGGAGGGTGAAATATGATTGTGTGATTCGTTGTCGCATACTGTGTATTTCGGAGTGTAGTTTTCGGCAAATGTTTCGCCGAATGCGGCTGTGTATGCACCCGATGTGCTTGTAGTGTCAATAACGAAGTCGGCATCGATTGCTTCACCTGAGCCGAGACGTGTGCCGTAGTTTGACATAATGCTTATGCTGACACCCGAAGCCTGTGCGGCACGCAGACCTTCGCCGATATTTGCCATACACTCATAGTGCATCTTGTCGGCTTTTTCGATAATGCCTGAATTTACGGTCGGGTCGAGATATTCTGCTTTGTAAGCAGTGTAGGTTTCAATGTCCATAAAATCCCAGATGCTGCCGAAGCTGAGGGCATAGGGCTGGAAAACCTCAACGAACAATACTTTGAGAAGTTGGTTGAGAAACTCGCCGGGGAGGATTTTGCCGAGGAAGCGGAGGTCGGTTTCGGTCTGAAGCATAACGGAAAGGAAACGGCTGATTTCGTCCATATTGAAGTTTGCCGCACCGTCACCGAGCAGACCGTTTACAATGCTTGTACCTTGAATCGAAGGCACGTTGAGCACTACGTTATCAACCTCACCCTCTGTACCGTGGTAGTAGAGGTAAGTTGCGGCAAGCTGACCGCCGTGGCTGAGAGCGTAAATGTCAACTTTTTCTTTGCCTGTTATGCGGAGCACTTCGCCGATAAACCAGTCAAGACGCTCCGAATTGTCAATCTGACCCATACGCCAGTCGTTGTTGAATATATAAATCGACTCGTCAGGCACATATTCGCGGATTGCGGTTGTAAGACCTGCTTCGGGAATAAATGCTTCCTGACCGTTTGCAACAAGTGTTGCGATGGAAGCATCCTCCGCATAATAAGGGAAGGTAGTTACGTCATATTTTGATGAGCCGTCGGGAAGGCAGGACATATTGTCGAGCTTTGCGGCGGCAAGGTCGGCAAAGCTGCTTGCAAGCATTTCGCTCTTGCCTGTAACAGCATATAAAACAATACCTGTAAGTATGCCCGGTAAGGAAGTAAGGATTTTTGCAATATCAAACTCCGAGCCTGCACCGAGTATGGTTTCTTCTGTTTCAAGACCCCGGTCTTTGATAAGAGGTGAGCCGGTGAAGCCCTGAAGGAATATTACGGGGTCACCGTCCCATACTATGGCTTTGGTTTCTTCGGTAACGGTTTCATCGGATGCAACTGCACCGATTGCAACCGTGCAGGTCAGCATAGCCAGACACAGTATTATACTTATGAGCTTTTTCATAAAAAATCCGACCTTTCTTTTGCGAGTCAAATTATTTCTGAGCTTTCTTGAATTCTTTTGCAAGGAAAACGAGCGGCACGAATATGATGACGCCTATTGCCGCCGCTGCAAGGAAGATATGAGGTGCGGGAGTTGCAAGGACTTCGCCGTAATCGTTGGTGTAAGTTGTTGAAGAATATGCGTTGGATATTTTTTCTGCAACCGTCGGGCCGATAAGCATAGGCAGAAGTACGGAGAATATCATACGGATGCCCTGAAGCTGACCGGTTTTATCTTCGGGAGTGAAGTCACGCACGGCAGCACCGAGCATAATCATAAGCAGACCGTAGCCGACGATTGTTGTGAGAGCAGCGTAGATGAAATAGAGAATGTTGTCATCTGCAAAGAATACGCAGACGAGACCTATAAGGTAAAGTATTGCTGCAGGGAAAAGATAAGGTGCCTTACCCTTTTTGTCGCTCATAATGATGATATAGAGAAGAACAGCAACCATCACCAGGACAAAAGCAACCAACAGAACGATCTTGCCGGGCGTGAGCATTGAGCCGAGAGCTGACATATCGAGGTGCTTGTCGAGATAAATGAAGATGTAGGGGAAGAAAACCTGGCTTGATACGGAGAAGATACCCATACAGACAAGGGAGATATAAAGTCTTTTATTGTTTTTGATAACCGAGGGCTTGAAACCGTAAACAAGAGTTTCGACAAAGCCTGCGGTTGTCTTGACATTTGTTCTGGATTCTTTGATTGTAAAGATACCAATGATACCGCAAACGGTAACAACAGCACCGAGAACAAGGAAGTAAATTGAGTATTCCCTCTGGCCTACAGCCTTGTTGTCGCCGAAGATTGCACCGAAGGAGCCTGTAACGGCAAGGGTTGCAACTACGGGGATGATTGCGAGGAGTGATTCTATTTTCGCTCTGTTTGATGATGTGCCGATGTCTGTTACCCATGCGTTGAATGCGGCATCGTTACTTGTTGAACCCATAAAGGTCATAAGACCGTCCATAATAATAACAAGGATAACTGTTGCGGAAACTGCGGCACCTACATCTGTACCCATGATTTTTGCTATAAATTCGGGGTTGATGATTGCGAAAGAAATAACCGTCAGACCCCAGAGTATATAACCTGCACAGATGAAAATCTTACGTTTGTTGATTTTGTCGCTGAGGCTGCCCATAAAGAGTGTAGTGAGGAAGGCAACAACAGCACTGACGCCTATCATAACGGAGATATCGTGCATATCACCGCCGATTTTAAGCATATAGAGGTTGAAGAAATTATTTTCGACCGCCCAGGCTACCTGACCCATAAATCCGAACATAATCAGGTTGAGCCAAAGGCTGAACGGAAGCTTATCGCTTTTTGCTTTTGCCATTTTGAAATCCGCCTTTCTTGATCGAAGCCTGCATTCGGGCAGACTCCGACTAATAAATAATTATTATATATAATAACAGATAAATTAACACTCGTCAATCAATAATTAGACACAATAAAAAATTTTTTTATTTATACTTCACATTTGTAAAAAATGTGTTATAATTACACTGAATACCTTGGGTCGGTGTTTCAAAAACCGACAAATTTAAAGGGAGAGTAATGAAAATGTCACTTGAAAAAATTCTTATTGTCGACGATGATACCAACATTTGCGAGCTCCTCAGACTCTATATCGAAAAAGAAGGCTTTAATGTTGTTATTGCCAACGACGGTACAGCTGCAGTTAAAGTGTTCCGTGAGCAGCAGCCTGATCTGATGCTTCTCGACATTATGCTGCCCAAGCTTGACGGTTGGCAGGTTTGCAGAGAAATCCGTAAGATATCCGATAAGCCGATAATCATGCTTACTGCAAAGGGCGAAACCTTCGACAAGGTGCTCGGTCTTGAGCTTGGTGCTGATGACTATATAGTAAAGCCGTTTGACACCAAAGAGGTTGTTGCCAGAATCAAGGCTGTACTCCGCCGTGCAGGGGCAACCGCACCTGTAGCTGCAGTGCAGGAGGTGCAGTATGACAGGCTGCTCATCAACCTTACAAATTATGAGCTTCGTGTCAACGGTGTTCAGGTTGATACTCCGCCCAAAGAGATGGAGCTTATCTATCACCTTGCAAGCAACCCCAACCGTGTTTACACGCGTGACCAGCTTCTTGATGAAGTATGGGGCTTCGATTATTACGGCGATTCCCGTACGGTTGACGTCCATGTAAAGCGTCTGCGCGAAAAGCTTGAGGGCGTTTCCGATAAATGGGAGCTTCGTACAGTATGGGGCGTAGGCTACAAGTTTGAAACCAAGGAATAATTTATGAAAAAAAGAAGAAGGCGTCGCGGTATATCGCTTCGTGCGAAATACACGATTATGCTTGCCTCAATAATTATATCGTGCTTTCTGCTGCTTGGTGTGGCACTCAGCACATTTGCCAACAGATATTGGTATGACCAGAAATCCGAACTTATGACGGAAAATGTTCACAATGTAGCGCAGTCTGCATCAGAGCTGCTTTCCGGCGAATATATATCGATGCACGGTGAAGGTAATTCCGTTACCGCGCTCGGTTCATCACTTTCGCTTATATCCACCTCGATTGATGCTGATGTTTTTCTGTGTGACACTACAGGCCGTATTATAATGTGCCGCGATTTCCTTGTAGACGGTATGCTGGTAGCTGAAGCATGTGAACATCACGACAACATAGTTATACCTGACGAAATACTTGAAAATTCAAAAGAGCAGTCATACTCTACTGTCAGTACGCTCGACAATCAGTTTCCCGAAGCACAGTTTATTGTCGGCGAGCCTGTTAAGGTTGACGGAAATACGGTTGCTCTTGTATTTGCAGTTACTAACGACGCAAAAATGAATTTTATTACGCCGATTGTACGTCTGGTTGCGGTTGCTCTGTTTGTTGTTATGCTTTTTGCCATAGGTGCAATATATCTTGCTTCGCATATAATTGCAAAGCCTCTTAAAGATATGGCGGATGTTACCAAGAGTTACGGCTCGGGTGATTTCAGCCGCAGGCTCCGCATAAAAAGAAAAGACGAAATAGGCCAGCTTGCCGCGTCGATAAATACTATGGCACGAAGTCTGGCTCAGCTTGAAAGCTCGCGCAGAAGCTTTGTGGCAAATGTTTCGCACGAGCTGAAAACGCCTATGACAACCATCGGCGGATTTATCGACGGAATACTTGACGAAACAATACCGCCTGACCAACAAGAGCATTACCTTAAAATTGTATCCGAAGAAGTCAAACGGTTGTCGCGAATTGTGGTTTCGATGCTCAATCTTTCAAAGATTGAGGCAGGTCAGCTTGACCTTAAATATGATGATGTCGATTTATCCGATATGATATTGAGTACCTTCCTTAACCTTGAGCAGAAGATAAGCGAAGGTAAAATTGAAATTCGCGGCCTTGATAATTTGGGTAAGCACACTGTCAGAGCAGACAAGGATATGCTGGGCCAGGTCGTATACAACCTTGTTGATAACGCCGTTAAATTTACGCCTGATCAAGGTTATATTTCCGTAAGCGTTGTCGAAAAAGAAGACTGTACGGAAACCCACATTCTCAACAGCGGCGTGGGCGTTGCTTCCGATGAGCTTCAGAGGATTTTCGAGCGTTTCTATAAGGTTGACAAGTCACGCAGTGCAGATGCCAAGAGTACGGGACTCGGACTGTATATTGTCAAGAGTATACTGGAACTTCACAACGGCACAATATATGCTGAAAGCATAGAGGGCAGATATACCGAATTTATTTTTATGTTGCCCAAGTGATATGCGTAACAAGAATAACACATAAATTTAATAAACAGTTAACAAGACTGAAATGTGAATATAATGCACGCACTCTAATATGCTTATAATACGGTAATTTAATATTACTTATAAGCTTTAAGGAGAGAGTAAAATGGATGAAATGAATAATGATTTCCCCAAAACAGAAGGGGAGGGCTGGGGCGAACCGCCTGTTACGGGGCAAGCCGAACCGAGCAACAATACCGATTATATTAATGGATTCGGTACGTCAAATGAACCGCCGCAGAATCCTGTTTATCAGCCCGACAACACCTATCAGCCGCCTGAACAGCCGAGCAGCGGATATGTGTATTTTCCTCAGGGTTATACTTCACCGCAGAGTCAATGGCAGTCGTCGCTTGATCCCCGACAAGTATATCCGCCCGTAAATCCGATTCAGCCGGATGACAGAAATATCGGTAATATGCGTGACACCAACCGAAAGGGTCGCAGGATTTTTCTGATTGTGCTTGCAATTGTTGTCGCGATTTCTGCGATTGCAATTCCGATTTCTTTTCTGAATAAATCCGGTTCTTTCGATAATGGCGAAACAACGAGTAAGCTGACAAATTCAAACGAAAAAGTCCCTTCGCTGGATATCAACGATACGCCCGTGACCGAAAGCACACCTCCGGCCGGCGAGAAACTTACGGCGGAGCAGGTTTATGCGAAGGTTGCTGCAAGCAACGTAGCAGTTATTGTCTATAAAAACAACCAGATTTATACCGAGGGTACAGGTATTATCATGAAAGAGGATGATGCAGGCGAATACACCTATATCCTCACTTGTGCTCATGTTATATCCGATTCCGGTGTAGAGCTTGCGGTGCAAATGGAAGACGGCACACGCTACGATGCCGAAATGGTAGGTTATGACCTTCGTACCGATATCGGCATAATCCGAATTGAAGCTTCCGGGCTGAGTGTTGCGGAGTTCGGCAATTCGGATTCGCTCAAAGTAGGCAATAAGGTATATGCAATCGGCAATCCCGGCGGCGCAGCTCTTTTCGGTACTTTTACCGACGGTATGGTTTCTGCAATCGGCAGAAATATTACCAGCAGCATAGGCTATGATATGGTTTGTATTCAACATAATGCAGCTATCAGCCCCGGTAATTCCGGCGGTGCGCTGGTAAATGAATACGGCCAGGTAATAGGCATCAATTCATCCAAAATTGCCGCAACGGAGTTTGAGGGTATATCTTTCTCCATTCCGATAACTCAGGCAAAGGATATAATTGACAGTTTAATGACCTGGGGCTATGTGCCCGGCAGACCTAAGCTCGGCATCTCATATGTTGCAAACGATTCTTCCGAAATCAGCAGCATCTACGGTATGGCTGTGCAGATGAAGGGACTGCCCAGCGGCTCGCTTGTCATTTACTCAATTACAGAAGACAGCGACCTCAACAACACCAACGTAAAGCCCGGCGATATGATTACTGCAGTAAACGGCCGGAATCTTGATACGCCCGATGTATTGCTTGAATTGATTGAACAATCAGCTGTAGGTGATGAGCTTGAGCTGTCAATTTTCAGAATTGAATCCGTCGGTGGCAGATACACTACAGAGGAGTTTACCGTCAAAGTTAAGCTGATTGAAGAAAGATAAAATGAAGGAAACTGATATGAATAATTCCATTTTTGCTAAAACAAAATACTTTATAATTGATATGGACGGCACTTTTTATCTCGGCGGCGAGATAATTGACGGTGCAGACAGATTTATCGATAAGGCACTTGCAACCGGCAGGGATTTCAGATTTTTTACCAACAATTCCTCAAATAATGTCGAGGTTTGTTGCGAAAAGCTCAGGAAGATGGGCTATCCCGTGCCTGAAGAGAAAATCATTATTTCTTCACATGTAACTATCGATTATCTCAATAAGAATCATAAGGGTGAGCGTGTATATCTGCTTGGCAACGAGCGTCTTACCAACGATTTTATCAATGGCGGAATCAACCTTGTTGATGAAAATCCCGACGTTGTTGTGCTCGGCTTCGATACAACACTTACCTACGAAAAAATCAATAAGGCTGCCAACTATATTGCAGGCGGCACGGTTTATATCGCTACACATCCCGATTTTAACTGCCCTATGGCAAACGGCTTTATGCCCGACACCGGTTCGATGATTGAGATGTTTGCCGCCTCTACCGGCAAGCGACCGCTCGTTATGGGCAAGCCTATGACCCACACTGTCGACTATATCACATCTCTGCTTGGCTGTGAGCGTGATGAGATTGCCTTTATAGGTGACAGGCTTGCAACCGATATCGCAATCGGTGCGGACCACGGTATTCCCTGCGCACTTGTGCTTAC
This sequence comes from Acutalibacteraceae bacterium, assembly GCA_045631965.1. GTDB lineage: Bacteria > Bacillota > Clostridia > Oscillospirales > Acutalibacteraceae > UBA8612. The sequence goes on along the minus strand of JAZQVR010000007.1, from coordinate 11,809 downwards.
GGGTGTTACCACGCAGGAGGAGTATGAAACTGCAGGAATTCCCGCAAGCGTTGTGGCTGACAGCCTTGAGGCACTGGGCGAGTATATTTGAGAAAATTCAGATGAAAGAGGTAGGGTAATGTTTGCGGATAATTTAAAGAAGTACCGTAAGCTTTCGGGCTTCAGACAGGATGATATAGCAAAAGTTATAGGCCTTGACCGTTCTGCATACGCATACTACGAAAGCGGAAAGACAGAACCAAGTATCGAAAACCTGAAAAAAATAGCAAAAATGCTTGATGTGGATATGAATACTCTGCTCGGATTCGATGTGCCGCCAACCATACTTGCTGTTCGCGCGAAGGAAGGAAACCCCTATTCCGCTACCAAAGATTTGGTTGATGACGATGTGGGTAAGTGCACACCCGAAGAGCGTTATATCATCGCCTGCTACCGTGCGTGTGAAAATAAAGATGATATAGTTAAGGCTGTAAGCAAAATTTATGAATCTGAAATTTTAGGCTGAATGAGCCGCTGATTAAGCAATAAATATCATAGGATTAAAATAAGAAAAACGCCGATGGTACTTGACCATCGGCGTTAAATCATTCTGTGAGCATTTCTTTTGTGATACCTGCGCTGATTTCGCCGAGTATATCCGTGCTTATATATATAGAATCGTTTTCTTTTTTTATGTTTATTGTCTGTGAGCAGATGTAGGCTCTGTCAAGACGTCGCAGCTTTTCTGTCAGATAATCTTCCGCGGCATTCAGCATCAGCTTTGTATCATCTGCCTGCACCTGAGTTTCTGAATAGGAACGGTAAATTTTCTGCGTGATACCAATAGGTATAACTGTTTTACCGATTACTATATGTCTGTGCCTTGTGAATGTCGGTGATGTGCTGTTATCTTTAAAGAGAGGTATATCAAAACCCATAAAATGAATAGTTGTTCTTGTCTTTTCATCCGTTTGTGTAAGCGTTCGCGTGGTTTTTGTTGTGTTTGTTTCAAAGTCAAGGTTGGTGCGTATAAGTGCGTATGCTTCTGCGTGTCTGAATCTTACCGAGCCGTCTCTCAGCTCAACAAAACCGCCTGCGAGCACTTCTCCTGCTCTGATTGCTTCGCCCTCCTTGTGCATCTTTGTGCCCTGATATACTTCTATTGCGGCAATCTGTCCGTCGACCGTGCTCACGATATCGCAGGGATAATCTTTGGCGATTTTTGTCGCTTTGTCCGCTGTTTCGGTTACCTGCACTTCTATACATGAACCTGTTACGTTTACCGACATATATGAAAGCTCCGGCAGAGAATGAATTGCGTGAAATCTCGCAGATGCGGCATCGACATTTTTGCGGAATGTACCGGGCTTTATTCCCGATTCGGCAAGCACGGCAAGTATCTCTTCATCGGTGATACGGTTGTTGCCGCTGATGTTGATGCTCCAGACCATTGTTGACAGGAGAGCTATAAGGCATACACCTGCTGTAAAACCAAAAAACAGGCCTGATCTCCGTCGGTATTTGCTTATGAAAAAAGGCAGGCCGTGACGTGATGTAATTTTTGTGAGCATCCCCGAGCGGGTGGCACTGCTCTTGATTTTTCGGTAGTGCGAAGCTTTTGTGCAGGCGGTTAGTCGGTTTCCGTTAACCTCCAACTCCCACAATGTAATACCGTTTCTGTTGCAGAGGTTGAGAAATCTTTCGCTGAATCCGCCTTCTGCTTTGAATCGTACATAACCGTAAAATAGATTGACTAATTTTATAAAAATAATAGCTTATCACCCTAACTGAACAGAATGCTCAGGAATTTGCCTTTTATGACCGTACGCTCTTCGTCAAAGGTTTGCATTTCAAGCGAATCGCCGCAGAAACTTGCACAGCAGTTGCCGAGGTTGAGCGTTATTTTCTCGTTGCTGTATTCTATAATTCCCTTACATCCGTCGATATTTGCTTCTTCATTACCGGTCAGGTCTATCTGTGCGTAACCGCTGAATGCTGATTTCGGCAGACCCGAGCTTTGTATAAGCTGCGATAACAGCTTCTCTTTTTTCAAGTGTAATCACCCCGTGTAATATATATTATATAGTTTCAATAGTTATGTGTTGGGGTGATTAAAGGTGAAAGATTTTAAAGGTTTATCTTTGTTATCTGTTTTTGTTGCAGTTGGTTTGGGTATAGCTATGATAGGCTTTCCGCAGGCGTCGCTTGAGGGTATGCGTGTCGGTATAGAGCTTTGCCTGAATGTTGCCGTACCGTCACTTTTTCCGTTTCTGGCTGTCAGTGTGTTTGTTTCGGGCTTTGCTTTGCCTGAAAAAATCGCTCATGCAGTTTCGGCTGTGATGCGGTTTCTTTTCCGCTTGCCGTGTGATGCGGTGTATGCTGTTGTGTCGGGCCTTGCAGGTGGATATCCCGTAGGCTGTGCCGTTACGGCAAGGCTTTACTCTCAAGGTAAAATAACTCGTGAGCAAGCCCAGCGGCTGACGCTTTTTTGCATCAATCCGGGCCCTGCGTTTGCTGTTACGGCTGTCGGAACGGTGATGCTGGGAAGCAGCAGGTCAGGAGTTATTATTTATGCTTCGCTTTGTATATCTTCTCTTTTGATCGGCTTGGCACTGCGGTTTGTTGCACCTGTGCCGCAAGGGATTGAAGCAAGGGAAAGCTCAGTCTTGCCGCTGTCAGCAAGATTGGTTGAGGCCACTGAAAGAGCATCGGTGTCGATACTTAAAATTTGCGCTTGGGTTACTCTGTTTTCGTGTTTTTTCTCGCTGATAAATGAATTCGGATTGAGTGAAAGTGTTGTTACGGCAATATGTTGTCTGCTTGAAGCTACGGGAGGCTGCCGTGCTGCAAGTGAATACGGCAACATTTATATTGTTGCGGCAACTCTCGGCTGGTCGGGTCTTTGCGTTATATGTCAGGTGCTTGGTGATGTGCGTAAGGTCGGTACGCCTTTGGGCTTGTTGCTGGCTTTCAGGGCGGTGCATTCGGCGCTTTCTGCTGTTGTTTGCCATATTCTTCTCGGATTATTCCCGACGGAAGTTTCCGCTTTTGCACCTGTTGCAACATATATGAATTTTGAATTGTTTTCTGCTTCGGCACCTGCGGCTGTTGCTTTGCTCGGACTTTGTACGGTTTTTGTAATTGACCTTGATAGAAATAAAAAAATGTGCTAATATATAATATTGGAGGCGAGGTAAGTGAAAAAGAAATTGCTCAATCTTAAATCGGTAGATAAAATATGTGTAAACTGTGCTTATGGCAAACACGCTCCCGGTGGAGTAGGTGTGCTTTGTGAGCACCGCGGCGTAATGCTCAGCACATCAACCTGCAAAAAATTCAAATATGACCCTCTTAACCGTACTCCTGCGCGACCCGTTTCGCTCGGTGAGTATTCGGCGGAGGAATTTGTGCTGTGAGGGTACTTGTTGCACCCGATTCGTTCAAGGGCTCACTCTCTGCACTCGAAGTCTGCGGTATTGTAAAAAGTGCTCTTGAAGCGGCTTTGCCCGGCTGTGAGGTTGACTGCATACCTGTTGCCGACGGCGGTGAGGGTACTGCGGACAGCTTTGTGTTTGCTTGCGGTGCAGGGCTCGTTGAGGCGGAGGTTACGGCACCTGATTTCACACGCGTAAAGGCTCATTATGCCGTTATGGGTGATACGGCTGTTATCGAAACAGCTCAGGCGAGCGGACTCCCGCTTGTAAAGGGGCAAAATAACCCTGTGCTTGCGACTTCATACGGTTCGGGCGAGTTGATGCTTGATGCACTCAATAAAGGCTGCAGACGCATAATTCTCGGCATAGGCGGCAGTGCCACCAACGACGGCGGTATAGGTTGCCTTTCGGCTTTGGGTGTGCGTTTCCTTGATGAAAACGATATTGAAGTTGACCTCAACGGTCTGGGTATGTCGAAAATAAAATCAATCGATATTTCCGGTATGGACAGTCGAATTAAAGAATGTGAAATTACCGTGCTGTGTGATGTCGAAAATCCGCTTTACGGTGAAAACGGTGCGGCTTATATCTATGCACCGCAGAAGGGTGCAGATAAAGAAAAGGTTGAGTTTCTCGACAAAGCACTTCGTAATTACGAGCTTGCGGTAAAGAAATGTATCGGTGTTGATTTTGCCGATGATAAAGGCTCGGGTGCGGCAGGCGGTATGGGCTACGGCTTTCGTGTTTTTCTTGATGCAACTCTCAGAAGCGGTGCAAAAACAGTGCTCGATATCTGCGGCTTTGACGAGCGTGCGGCAAAGGCAGACGTTATAATTACGGGCGAAGGCAGGTTTGACAGCCAGAGCCTTATGGGCAAGGTGCCGAGCGAGGTTATAAGCAGGGCAGGCGGTAAACCTGTGATTGTGCTCTGTGGTATGAGCCTGCTTGAAAAAGCCGACGGTGTAACAAGGATTTTCGAGACAAATCCGCTTCACCTGCCGTTTGAGCAGGTGCTCCCGACCTGCAAAGAGTCGCTCTGCACCGCGGTTTCGGGCGATGTTGCGGATTTTTTGAAAAAAATTGAAAAAAACTCTTGACAAGTCGGTTAGGTTTTGGTATTATAGCAAAGCACTCTGCGAGACAGACTTGCAGATTATAGTTGGTGTCTATGACATTGAGGGTCCACCCGTTCCCATTCCGAACACGGTAGTTAAGCTCAATCGTGCCGAAAATACTTGGTGGGTCACCGCCCGGGAAGATAGGTCGACGCCAACACCCTTAGTTGGTAATTATGACATTGAGGGTCCACCCGTTCCCATTCCGAACACGGTAGTTAAGCTCAATCGTGCCGAAAATACTTGGTGGGTCACCGCCCGGGAAGATAGGTCGTTGCCAACACAAAAAAAGCAGCCACCCAATAGGGTGGCTGTTTTTTTGTTGCGGAAAACATTGCATCTGCACATTTTTTCTCCCTCGAAATACCTTAGTATTCCATCGGTCGAAGAAAATGCACATCTGCTGCTGTTTTCGCAACAAAACCGATTGCGGAAAGAAATTGTATCTGCATATTTTTCTCCCTCGAAATACCTTAGTATTCCATCGGTCGAAGAAAATGCACATCTGCTGCTGTTTTCGCAACAAAACCGATTGCGTGAAAGTGTTGCATCTGCACATTTTTTCTCCCTCGAAATACCTTGGTATTCCGTCGGTCGAAGAAAACATATATTGAAAAACAAAGCCTTCGGTTTTATTAAACCGAAGGCTTATCTTTTTATTCTTCCGGGAAACCGTTCATTTCGTTGAGGACGCTGTGTACTCTGTCGGGGCAGTCGGTGATAATTCCGTCGACTCCTGCTTCGATCAAAGCACGTATGTCTGCGGATTCGTTAACTGTCCATACATTTATCTGCAGACCTTTTTTGTGTGCGTTTTTGACAAAATTGCCTCTGATGCAAAGCTTGTGCGGATGTGCGGCGTGGCACTTCATCTTTGACATAAGGCCGAAAGGCGGCAGGAATGCAAGGTGAGCTCTTACATAGCCTGCAGGGTAGAGAAATGCTGTTTTGCATTTCGGGTCAATCTGCTTGATATACTTGAGTATTTCAGGACTGAAGCTGGAGATAAGGAGTATATCGCTTAATCCTCTTGCTTCTACTGCTTCAAGAGTTTTACGTACAAGGGTTTCACGTCTTGCGTTATCTTTCTCGGGCTTGAGCTCGATGTTGAGAATCTTGAGGCCTTTACCTACTGCAAGGTCAAGAAACTCGTCGAGTGTGGGCAGGGTTGTGCCCTTGAACTTCGGGTCGTAATATGAACCGAAATCGTAGCTTTTAAGCTGCTCGAGAGTCATATCCTCGATTGCACCCGTACCGTTGGAGGTTTCATCAATTGTGTAATTGTGGCAGATTACGGGCACGCCGTCCTTGGAAAGGTGTACATCGGTTTCAAAACCGTCCGTACCCATTTCGATTGCCTTCTGAAAAGCAGGCAGAGTATTCTGCGGTGCACGCTTGTTTGCACCTCTGTGTGCGATTATATTTACGTTGTACATTAACGGTCACTCCTTACATTGACTCCGGGACTGTGATTCTCAGCATTGTGAGCACGTTGCTGAGAGTTGCCTTTACGCAGGAGCAGAGGTAGAGCCTTGCGTGAGTAAGTGCCTCGTCCTCGCTGCTGACACGGCAAGCGTTGTAGAATTTATGGAAGAGTGTTGCAAGCTCTACGCAGTAGCGTGTGATTCTTGCAGGGTCGTAATTCTTTGCGGAGTTGACAATCTCACCCGTGAGTGAAGCGAGGTGGCTGATAAGCTCTCTCTCTTCGGGTGCTGTGAGAAGCTTCAGCTCATCATCGGTGCACTCAACTGCAGTGATATCCTCGATGCCGAGCTTCTTAAATATACTGCAGATTCTTGCGTGAGCATACTGGCAGTAATATACGGGATTCTGTGCACTCTGCTCAACTGCAAGGTCAAGGTCGAAATCCATCTGTGAGCCGGGCTCGCGGATGTTGAAGAGGAAACGCACTGCATCAATCGGAATTTCCTCAAGAAGGTCTTCAAGAGTGATTGACTTACCTGTACGCTTGCTCATCCTTACAACCTCGCCGCCGCGTGTAAGGCGGACGAGCTGCATAAGTATAATGTCGAGCTTTGTTGAGTCTGTGCCGAGTGCCTCAAGCACACCCTTCATTCTGGCAACGTGACCGTGGTGGTCAGCGCCCCAGATGTTGATAGCCTTGTCAAACTTTCTGCTCTCGAGCTTGTTGCGGTGGTATGCGATATCTGCGGCAAAATATGTCGGGTTGCCGTTTGCGCGTACAAGCACTTCGTCCTTTTCGCCGCCGTGTTCGGTAGCCTTGTACCAGACTGCACCGTCCTTCTCGTAGGTGAGACCTTTTTCGTTGAGAAGACGGAGAGTTTCCTCAAGCTCGCCGCTGTTGTAGAGCGAGCTCTCGCGGAACCATACATCGTAATCGATTCTGTATTTGTCGAGATTTGCGTGCATTTTGTCGATGTTGAGCGGCAATGCAAACTCAACGAGAGCGGCTCTGCGTTCCTCTTCGGTTGCGTTCATATACTTGTCGCCGTGGATGTCGGCAAACTGCTGTGCACGCTCCTTGATATCTTCACCGTGGTAGCTGTCCTCGGGGAGCTCAACTGCGTCTTCGCCCTTGAAAATCTGCTGGTAACGTACGTCAAGTGAAAGACCGAACTTTGCAATCTGGTTACCTGCGTCGTTTACATAGAATTCGCGTGTTACCTTGTAGCCTGCCCAATCAAGTACCGCTGCAAGACAGTCGCCGAGTGCACCGCCTCTTGCGTTGCCCATATGCATCGGGCCTGTCGGGTTGGCGGAAACAAACTCAACATTTATTGTCTTGCCCTCGCCGTAATCTGAACGGCCGTAGTCTGCGCCGCAGGCACGTACGTCACGGAGAATTGCCGAATAGTAATCATCGCTGAGATAGAAGTTGATGAAGCCTGCGCCTGCAACCTCACACTTTGCAACATATGTGCCCTCAAGGTCGATGTTTGCACAGACGGCATCTGCTATCTGACGGGGTGCGCGGCGGAATACTCTTGCACCTGCCATAGCTGCATTTGTTGAGAAGTCGCCGTTTGCACGGTCTGCAGGAACTTCGATATTGAATGCAGGGATTTCTGCCTCGGGCAGAGTACCTGCTGAAATTGCTTTTTCAAAAGCGGCGCTGATTGCCGCAGTAAGCTTGTCCTGAACATTTTTAACTAACTTGGACATTTTTATACCTCGCTTTATTCAAATCTGAATGACATTTTTAATTCGTTGTGTGAGCAGAAGCCTGTGTTGAAATCGAGTGTGTAGCTGAAATAAAGCTCGCCTTCGTCTGTGCCCACACGGCTTTTTACTTCTTTGCCGTGTACGCCGAGCATAAGGTCGACATATTCTGTTGCATACATACAGCTGTAACGCTTGCCGGGCTCAACAATGAGCTGCGCGTTGTGCCTGCCGCCGAGTCGCTTCATTGTAACAACGCCGTCGATAAAAGAAACTGTTGTTTCACTGCCCTTGAAGTCTTCGGTTTCCTTGTAAGTCAGCATGTAGCCGTTTTCTCTTTGCTCGTATGTACCTACGGTAGAGAGCTTTGCTGTTTCTTTCTGACCGTCGACTACGTGAGTGTCGTTGATTGTGATTACTACCTTGCGGCTCATCGTCGGCTCTCCTTTCGCTCAACAGCGAGTCTGAGAAGTCTGTCGATAAGCTCGGGGTAGGATACACCGCTGTGCTCAAAGAGCTTGGGGTACATACTGATTGATGTGAAACCGGGAATGGTGTTTATTTCGTTGAGCAGAATCTGCTCATCGTTAACAAAGAAGTCAACTCTTGAGAAGCCTTCGCAGCCGAGAGCCTTGTATGCTTTGATTGCCTGCTTCTTGACTGCTTTGAGCTGCTCTTCGCTGATGCGTGCAGGAATGAAAAGGCCGCTTGTGCCTGCTACGTATTTTGCATCAAAATCATAGAAATCGTTGCAGGGAGCAATTTCGCCGGGTGTTGCGACTATCGGCTCATCGTTGCCGAGTACAGCACACTCAACCTCTCTGCCGAAAACGGTTTCTTCGAGTACGACCTTGCGGTCGTTTTCGAATGCTGTTTCGATACCGTCTGCAAGCGTGTGGATATCCGTTGCCTTTGTAATACCTACGGATGAGCCTGCATTTGCGGGTTTGACAAATATCGGGTAGCCGAGCTTTTCTGCCGCTTCGTCAAGAATTTTCTGCGGATTGCTGCGGTATTCGTATTCGGTGAAGCCCATCCACTTTGCCTGGGCGATACCTGCTCTGTCAGCAAGTGCATTTGTAACAGCCTTATCCATACAGTCGGCACTTGAGAGCATATCGCAACCTACAAAGGGAAGCTCAGCAAGCTGGAGCAGACCCTGTACGGTGCCATCTTCGCCGTTTTTGCCGTGAAGTATGGGGAAAACGACATCTATTTTGGTTGTGACAGCTTTGCCGTCGATTATTTCAACAATGCCGCCGACGGATGAGTCGGGCACTATGTATGCAGGGTGAAGGTTGGCTTCATCCTCAAGCCATTTGTCCTCGGGCAGGTTGGCGGTATCGCCGCTGTAACGCAGCCAGCGGCCGTCCTTGGTAATGCCGAGCATTATTACATCGTATTTGTCGCGGGGAATGTTATTGATAACAGATTGAGCGGAAACTGTTGAAACGTCGTGTTCACTTGAGTTGCCGCCGAAAAGTGCGAGTACGGTAAGCTTTTCCATATCGGAATCTCCTTAAAGAGTTATATTTTAATATTGTACTATATATTTATACTCATACAAATATATATAATACCATAAAGTATTGCGGTGTGCAATTGTTTAGTTGCACATATTTTAAGCCTGTAAACGATGAAAAAATATAAAGCGTTGCTGTCAGACCGTGACAGCAACGCTTTGTCGGTTTTGTATTCAGCTAAGCTTTGAGAAGCCGTGGCTGTTGATGAGTGCGTCAAGCTTTTTGCCTTCTTTGCAAAGCGGACATTCGTGAGAATGTACGGTGAAATAACCCGGCAGGTCGTTTGGGTTGAATACGGAGTTGACCTCGTAGCCTGCACACTTGTCGCTTGTAGCAAAGATTGATGCAATACCTGCAACCTCACCGCCGTAATATTTGATTGCTTCTACTGCTGCTTTGGCTGTGAAGCCCGTAGCGACGGAAACAGCGAGCACAAGTACGTGCTTGCCGCGGATCATCGGCACTATATTGTCTCTGAATATCATCTGTGACGAGCTTGTCATTTCGGGCGTGACAACGTAAATCGTCTGGTGAGCGTTGATATTCATAAAGTCGTTCTTGGTAAGCTGGTCGGCAAGGCAGGTGCCTATGACTTCGGTGCCGTCAAGGCAGAGGATTGTATCGACTATTGTTGTGCTGTAGTTATATGCGCCGCAAAGCTCTTGGGCTACAGCCTTAGCTTCGGAAAGACGTGACTTCTGGGCAACAACATCTATATAATAATTGCTGTGTGAGTGGTTGGTTGCAAAATGCCCTTTTGAAACGCGAAGATAAAGATTGCTTCGCTTTGTCTTGATTTTTAAAGTGTCGTTTGTAGGCATTGGTTGTTACCTCCTTGTGGTGTTGTTGTATACCGTCGGGTATATGTACTTATTGTACAACAAGCTCAAGAGAAGTTCAAGGATTTTTGGCAACTTTACAGTATAATTTTCGCAGAAGAAAAAGTTTGGGCAAAAGTGTTGACAGATTTGACAAAGTCTGTTATTATCATTGAGCAAACAAAGCAGGAATATCCATGTCCTCACCGTCGGGGCAAAGCTCTACGGCGGTCAATACTCATCACTTTCATAGGGCGTTGTGCCCTTGTGTTTAAGGTGTAATGTTGTATGCGTGGGTATATTCTGCCCACGCATTTATTAATTTTTGGGGGTGCTTGAACATTAGTGCTAAAGAACTGCAGATCAATGAAGAAATAAGGGATAAGGAGTTGCGAGTAATCAGCAACGACGGTGAACAGCTCGGCATCATGTCAGCGAGTGAGGCTCTCCGCCTTGCAGAAGAGCGTGATCTCGACCTGGTCAAAATCTCACCTCAGGCAAAGCCGCCTGTATGTAAGATTATGGACTACGGCAAGTATCGCTTCGATATGGCCAAGCGTGAAAAAGAAGCACGTAAAAATCAGCGTGTAGTTGATATTAAAGAAGTCCGCCTTTCGGTAAACATTGATACGCACGATTTTGACACTAAGGTCGGCCACGCCAAGCGTTTCATCGCAGGCGGCGACAAGGTCAAGGTTTCAATTCGTTTCAGAGGCCGTGAGATGGCTCACACAAACCTCGGTATCGAAATTATGGAGCGTTTTGCACAGGCTTGTGCAGATACAGCTGCTGTCGAGAAGGCCGCAAAACTTGAGGGACGCCAGATGCTGATGTTCCTCGCACCTAAGCCCAACAAGTAATACTAATAAGGAGGATAAACCAATGCCTAAAATCAAAACTCACTCCGGTGCAAAGAAGCGTTTTAAGCTGTCCAAGAACGGCAAGCCCATGAGAGGTCACGCCAACAAGTCCCACATCCTTACAAAGAAGAGCACAAAGCGCAAGAGAAATCTTCGCAAGACAGCTGTTGCTGACGTAACAAACTGCAAGCAGATCAAGCGCCTTGTTCCCTACAAATAATTCGGATAGGGTCGCGTAAGAAAGTAAAATAATTGGAGGTAACTAATCATGGCTCGTATTAAGGGCGCAACAATGACTCGTAAGAGAAGAAATAAAGTTCTCAAAATGGCTAAGGGCTACTATGGCTCAAAGGCAAGACTCTTCAAGACAGCTAAGCAGGCTGTTATGAAGTCCGGCCAGTATGCATACATCGGCCGTAAGCTCAAGAAGAGAGATTTCCGCCGTCTCTGGATTTCCCGTATCTCTGCTGCTGCAAAGATGAACGGCATGAACTACTCAACTCTCATCAACGGCCTCAAGAAGGCAGGCATCAACCTCAACAGAAAGATGCTTTCCGAAATCGCTATCTCAGATCCCGCTGCATTCACAGCAATCTGCGAGAAAGCAAAGGCTGCACTTTAATAATCACGAATTATGTCAAGCCCACGGTTAAACCGAGGGCTTGAACTTTTTTAAGGGTTCGCTGATGATGTAAGCTTTAATGTATTCTCGGCGGTTAATTTTCCGTTATGCTTTGTAAAAAATGCTCAGTAATACACAAAGTATTACTTGCGCTTTTTACTTTACCTAACGAAAAATTATCACACCGATAATCACATTACGCTTTCACACCAGCTCACAAAGTTTTATTGTAAGATAATTCCTAATTCATAATTCCGAATTCCGAAATCTCAAGGGAGTAACTATGCAAACACTTATTACTGCAAAAGCAAATGAAA
>JAZQVR010000006.1:0-102194 GCA_045631965.1 Acutalibacteraceae bacterium | reverse complement strand
AATGATATGTGTTTTTCTTCAAAAAAGCATAAAGGAACCAACATCCTCTGCAGACAGCTGGTTCCTATAATTATTATTAATTTATATTATTATATCATACTCTTTTTCTTTGTCAATACCTTAATAATATGTGAATTTTGTCGTTTTTTATCGGCATTTTAAATTTTGCACATATTGATTTTTGGTTAGCCGTATGCTAATATTGATGGTGCAATTATTGCCGCCCGTGGCGCAGTTGGATAACGCAGCAGATGCGGAATCTGAAGAACGGGGGTTCGAATCCCTTCGGGCGGGCCAAATCAACCTCACACGCATCAGCGAGTGGGGTTGATTTTATTGTGAGGGATTCGAAGGACGAGCGGCACAGAGCAACAGTCCGGTGGACTGTTGTGACCGCGAGCGACCAAGCCGCCGCAGCGGCGCGAGTCGAATCCCTTCGGGCGGGCCAAAGTAAAAGTTCACGCTTTATGCGTGGACTTTTGCTTTTTTCGGTGCGAGGGATTCGAAATCAGAATACATCTGCTTTGTATTGACAAAACTGTTCAACTGTAGTAAATTACATTATGTAGATAAATTAATTTTATCTGAAATTAACAAACAACAAAGGAGCTAACGGTTATGAAAAAAGTATTGGCATTACTCATGGCGCTCGTATTGATTTTATCATTTACAGCTTGCAGTGAAAAACCAACAGTTGTAGTTGAAGAAAGCTCAGTTACAGCAAAGCCCATCAGTGACGAGGATGCAAAAAATATTCTTGAGAATATAGGCGGCGGAAGTGAAGAAGTAACAAATGCTGACGGCGAAGTTGTTACAGAAGTCGTTACCGATGCATCCGGCGAAGCTGTTACAGAAGTTGTTACAGACGCATCAGGCGAAACTGTTACAAACGCATCCGGCGAAGCTGTTACAGAAGCTATTACTGAGACTGTTACGGAAGTTGTTGAAATAGACTACTCCAAGAAAACAAAACAAGAAATTCTTGATTTCTACAGTCTTGCTACAAACATGGTTGTTAAAGAAAAGCCCGGCTACACAAAGACAAGATCTGCAGGTAACGAGACTTACGAAGCAGGCGTAGCTCTTATGGCTTTCAAAGATCTGGTTTTCCAGTTCCTCGGTATTGGTGAGGCAAACAAGTTTGAAGCAAAAGTAGAAAAAGACAAAAACACAACTGACGAAAAGTGCGGCGATTTCCTCAAGCAGAGCACACTTACAGAAGCAGACGTAAAATCAGCTAAGATTGAAAAGTCCGGCGAAAACCTTATTGTTACACTTGAAATCAATCCCGGTACAAGTTACATAGAAGGTGGCGAAAAAGCAAGCAACAACTCTCCTATCGACAGAACAGGTATCTGCACAGGCAACACAGACAGATCCGGTTTCGACCACAAGTCTGCTCCCCTTGTATATAACGCAATCGCTGATTTCGCAGGCGGTGCAGTAATCAGCGAAGAATCTCACAACGGTAAAGTAGTAGCTACAATTACTCCCGAAGGCAAGATTGTAAACCTTGTTATCACCTGGGATGCATCTGCAAAACTTACAAAGGTTGCCGGATCAAAGGGTGATATCGCAGCTACAACAACAGTTACTTACACAAACTTCGGTTGGTAAGAAACACACCGGTATTCATACCCTTATAATTACAAACGGCTTAATCGGTTAATCCCGATTAAGCCGTTTTTGTTGTCACAATATAAATGTTTGCTATTTTCAGTTCTGTATGTTATTATAAATTCAGACTTGATTTCTGAAAGGAAAACGGTATGAAAAACAAATCGACTTTAGTTTTTACCGGCGACATAGGCTTTGACAGATATATGTACGAAAAATGGGATGATGACGAGCTTATCTCCGACGATATCCTCACTTTTTTACACAGCGCAGACCACGTTATCGCAAATGTAGAGGGTCCGGTTGCCAACGCTGAGCAGAACACCACAACCGAGGGTGCACAGCAGTTGCTTCACACAATCGACCCTAAGGCTGTAAAGGTACTCAACAATATGCACGCCGATATATGGAACATCTGCAACAATCACATTATGGATGCAGGCGAATACGGAATCCGAAGCACACTTGAAATTGCCGAAGAAAACGGTGTAAAAACAATCGGCGCAGGTATGGACATACACGAGGCAAGAAAGCCTGTTATCCTCGACGAAGCAGGCGGAATAGGAATGTTCGGCGTAGGCTATCAGCGTGCGTGCCGCAAAGCTGACGAAAACAAGCCGGGCTGTTACAGCTGGAGCGACCTTGACGAAATACAGAGCACAATAAGCGAAATCAAAAAGACCTGCCGCTGGTGCATTGTTGTTGCACACGCAGGCGAAGAGTTTACTCCCCTGCCCTCTCCTTATACAAGAGAAAGATACCGTTTATATCTCGAAATGGGTGCAGATATTGTTGTAGGCCACCATCCTCATGTACCTATGAATTACGAAACAGTAGGCGACAAAATTATTTTCTATTCACTCGGCAACTTTATTTTTGACACGGACTATCAGCGTTCACAGTTCAACACCGAGTTCGGTCTGCTTGTAAAGCTTAACTTCACCGAAACCGAATTCACTTGGGAGCCTATGGGGCTTGAAATTCTCCGAGGTGAAGAGCATATTGTTAAATCACCTTTGCCGAGAATTTTCACCGATGTGCAGGAAGATGAATTCAACCTGCTTTCTCCTCTGTCAGCAAAGATGCACATAGCCGCCACAAGACGGCAGATGACATATCTCAACCCTGCACGCTTCAAAAACGCAACCGAAGAAGAATGGGCAGAGCATTTTGCAGAGCCGCTGAGAACAGGACGTGTACCGGGTGAAACGCTCGATTTCTTCATTCTCTGTCCCCTTGCAGAAAAAGCAGACAATAACGAATGGCAAAAGAGTAAGCTCGAAGATGTAAAACAATATATTTTAGAGCAGATGTAAAAATCGGCTTGTATCAGTAATATGATACAAGCCGATTTTTTTATTTGAGAATTACAATTGTAACACCTGTTTCGCCCTCGCCGTATACGCCGAGTCTGAATGACTTGACAAAGCTGCACTTGCGAAGATAGTTGTGAGTTGCCGCGCGGAGTGCACCTGTGCCCTTACCGTGAATTATGGTAAATTCACTAAGACCCGTACGAAGTCCGCTGTCAATAAAGCGGTCAATCTCAATAAGTGCATCATCTACCATCATACCGCGAAGGTCAAGCCTTGTCTCGGCGGCAAGCGTACCTCTGCCCTCAAGGCTGTCGCCTTTTTTACGCGGTGCGTTGGACTGAGGCTGTTTCTGCTTTTCACTGAGCAATCGCAGATCTTCGACTTTGACACGCATTTTTGCAGTACCTGCCATTACCTGCACGTTGTTGCCTTTTTCGAGAGCAAGCACTGTCGCCTGCTTATTTATGCCGACGATAAGTACATTGTCACCCACAACAAGAGGTCTGGGAAGCACATAATCGCCGTCATCCTCATATCCTTCTATGGGGTCAGCCGCTTCATCCATAGCTTCTACGCCTTTTTTGACGGTTGCTCTTGCACGGCGTGCAAGCTCTGCCATATCCTTTGCCTTATCTTTTTCTTTCTTGAGCTTTTCTATTTCATTCAGCAGAGTATATGCCTCACGCTTTGCCTGCTCAACTATACGGGTTGCCTGAGCCTTTGCATCATCAATTTCTTTCTGACGCTGCTGCTCAACCTTGGCCTTTCTCTCTTCAGCTTCAAGACGTGTTTTCTCGGCAATACGAGTCTGCTCATACGCCTCCTGCTTTTCTTTTTCAAGAGCTTTTCTGCTCTTTTCAAGGCTTTCGATTACATCCTCAAACTGCGAATTTTCGGCAGATACAAGCTCTGCCGCACGCGCAACTATATCTTTATCCATACCAAGTCGCTCGGAAATTGCAAATGCATTCGACCTGCCCGGCATACCGATAAGCAGACGGTAAGTAGGACGCAGAGTTGCAACATCAAACTCACAGCAGCCGTTTTCAACTCGCGGAGTCTGCAGTGCATACGCTTTAAGCTCGGCATAGTGGGTTGTTGCGGCAATCTTTGCGCCTTTAAGTGCAAGCGATTCGAGTATTGCCATAGCAAGTGCCGCACCCTCGACAGGGTCAGTACCTGCACCAAGCTCATCGATAAGCACAAGGCTCCTGTCATCGGCAACGGAAAGAATATCGATAATATTCACCATATGTGCCGAGAAAGTCGACAGCGACTGCTCAATAGACTGCTCGTCGCCTATATCGGCAAGTATTTTATCAAAAACAGATATTTCGCTCAGCTCACTGACAGGTATCATCAGACCACACGATGCCATTATGCTGAGCAGACCTACGGTTTTGATTGAAACGGTTTTACCGCCGGTATTCGGACCTGTTATAACAAGCGTATCAAAATCTTTGCCGAGGCTGATATTTATCGGCACGGCTTTTTTCTTATCAAGCAAAGGATGGCGGGCGTTTTTAAGTTCAATCTTACCATCGTCATTAAGTGACGGTGATGCCGCATTCATACTGTAAGCAAGCTGTGCCTTTGCAAAGATAACGTTTATTTCTACCGCACACTCAAAACTGCTCTTGATGGAAGCGGCAAAGCTGCCTGCCTCAACGGACAGGGCGGAAAGGATACGGTCAATTTCGTCACGCTCTTTGGAAAGAAGCACCTTGATTTCATTATTTGCTTCAACTACCGCAACCGGCTCAATAAATACGGTTGCACCGCTGGCTGAAGTATCGTGCACAAGTCCGGGCACTGCACCGCGGTGTTCATTCTTGACAGGTAAAACATATCTGCCGTTACGCATTGTAACTATGCTCTCCTGAAGAATATCCTTGTATTTTGAAGAGCGTGTCATTTTATCAAGCTGCTCACGCACCTTAGACTCCTGCATACGGATCTTACGGCGGATAGATGCCAGCTCGGGCGAAGCATTATCCGACATTTCTTCATCGCTTATTATGGCTGTATTAATCGCATCTTCAAGGTACTTATTCGGGGTAAGCGCACCGAAATATACGTCAAGACAGCTTTCTACACCTGCGTTTGTGCTTCTCCACTGTACAAGCGAACGGATAACACGAAGTGTTTCGGCAATATCGAGCAGCTCACGCATAGAGAGCGTAGAGCCCGCATCTGCACGGTGAAGTGCATTATTGACGTTTTTCATACCGCCGAATGACGGACCGCCGAAGCGGGCAAGGAGCATATGAGCATCCCTTGTCTGATTCATAAGTGCCTGTGCTTCATCAAGCCTGTGTACAGGCCGCAGAGCAAGCGCAAGCTCGCGGCTGTCATCACAGCAGGTGTGCTCGACAAGCCGCTCCAGTATTTTATCAAATTCAAGTGCAAGCAAATGCTTATTCACTGTTAAATCAACCTTTCAATTCAGGAATAAACCTACCGATTAAACGTTTTGCGGAAGAGTAAAGATATATAAACTCCTCTGTTTTTCTGAATCTGACCCAGAAAAACACATTCGGCACAACCGCACACAACACTGCACGCACTGCAAACAGTGCAATATCACCGTAACGTGTTCCAATCGGCAAGGTTGCGTAGTATATCATTCCGCCCGGGATACAGATGCGGATAAGGGAAGCAAAATAACGCAGGTAATATTTTACGGGTGAAATTCCGAAGGCTTTGCGGTGGACAAGCCTTGCATCAAACCACCAGGTAGTAAGAAAACGGCTGATAATAGTACCGAGGAATACGCCTGCGACACCTAAAGGCTTTACAAGCACAACCGATAACGGAACATTCAGCAGAACACTAACAAGCGGTCTGTAACGACCCTGCCAGAAAAGGCCGCAGGCATCTTTATATGAAAGCACCGCATTCTGCAGACCTTCCGTAAGAAAATTGAGCACGATAACCAACACCGTAAACTCGCTGAAGAGCATATCCCTACCCCATACCACAGCAATAAAGGGATTAAACAAATTCCAAAGAAAAACAGCACAGACACCGTAAATCCAGAAATTCAGGAAGTTAAGACAGCGGAATATAAACTCACTCTTTTCTTTATCTTCTCCAGCAAAAAGATTGCCGATACTTGCAGTAAAGGCAGAGAAAACACTTTTGACAAGCTGTGTAACAGCGGTAACTATAAGAGCATAGTTTGAGTGCACACCGACAACAATCATACTGATGCGATTTGCGATAATAAGGTTATCGGTTGAAGAAAGCAAGGTGATACTGACTTTATTGAGTGCAAGGGCAAAAAGATTTTTGAAAATCGCTTTGCGCTCGTGCTTTCCGAGCTTTTCTTTTCTTTCCTTTGCAAGATACGGATATCTTTTATTTACAATAACCGCACACACAAGGCTCTTGAGAATATTGCCCACAGTCTGCACAATCATATAGGCAATATATGACCTGAATATAACCAGCACAAGCGTACGCAGCGCAATTGTCAAAATCGATGAAACGTTGCCGATAATATTGACAACATACTTCTTCTGGTCAGCCTGCAGTATTGCACTTTTGTAAGCAAAGAAGAAATACGAAAACGCACTGTCCGCAATATAAAGAGCATACACAAGGTCAACATTGACAAGGTCGGTCGTGCCTTTCATAAAGTAAGGCAGAAACGGATAAAACGCTACGCCGAAAATAAGGATTGATATCCCTACAACCCGATAAGCATTTTTGAGCAGATTCATCGTAGCGGCAACTTTTTTGGTGTCACCGTCCGCCAACGGCTTGTAAAGAGCGTAACAGATTGCAGTACCTATACCGAGCTCGCCTATACTCAGAATGGTGATAACGCTTGTAAAGAGTCCGCTGATGCCGAGAAACTCTACACCGATTGTGTTGAGAAGCACTATACGGTTGACAAACTGAAGCAAGAAAGTAAGTGCCTGTCCGCCGACACCTGTTACGGCAGACTTAAGGCTGTTTACGGTGCGTGTATTCTTTTCCATAAGCTGCACCTTACTCCCTTCCTCTTATTTGATTTTATATTATAACACACAGAAAGCAGAATTTCAAACAAAGTATTTCAAACTTTTAAGAAAAGCAGAAAATTTGCAGACGAAGAGACATATACAGCCTGCAAAATATTTTCCGTTCAGCTCTCCGCCCAAACTGTTAAGCGTAAAATTTGTAAAGCTATTAAGCTTTACTTTAGTTCAAATTCATCACATATACAACAATTACCACATCAATAAAACCGCTATAGCTCAAGGATTACGATAAATACAGCCGACTTATTTGCAATTTTCAAAAAGTGACATTTAAGTAAAGCCATTCCCCTTTACACAAGCAAATCAAAAATACAACACATAAAATCAACAAGCCGGTAAATATCCGAATAATTTATTAATAATAAATTTATTTTAATTATTGTTTTTTATGTACTTTTGTATTATAATATTATTTGTATGTCTACGTTCATTCAAAAGGAGCAATAAACTTTGAAAAGTACGGTTGAAAAAAGACGTGAAACACTGATAAATGTTGCTTACTTTGCACTTCTGGCAGGTGCATTCTATCTGTTTATGCGTTTTGCGTTCTGGACACTGTCTCCTTTTATTTTTGCTTTCTTTATATCGATGCTGTTGCAGAAGCCTATCTGTACCATCGCCAAACGCACTCCGCTGAAAAAGCCGTTTTTAGCCTTCATAGCAGTAATGCTGCTGGCTTTTATCTTCGTCGGTTTGCTGACACTCATCGGCACATCAATTTACAACGAAATAAAGGGAATTATTGCCAAGCTTTCGCAAACCTTTGAAAGCATACCCGATTTCATTCAGAAAACCGAATTGTGGATTATCGGCCTGCTCGAGCCGTTGCCCGATTCAATAGAAAATTCTGCCGCCGACTCTGTAAGCAGTCTTTCTCAAAAGCTGCTTACAGCATACTACAATCAGGATTTTTCCGTTTTAACATCAGGCAGGAGCAGCGAAATGAATTTCGACGTATCCGCTCTGCTTGCCCCTCTTTCGGGTGTTATCTCAACAGCCGGTAAAGTTCCCGCTTTTCTCATATCAATAGTTGTATTCTTTATCGCTACTTTCTTCATGACTGCCGATTATGACAGAATAGTATTCTTCATCAAACGCCAGTTGCCTGAAGGCAGAAAAGATGCACTTTCCAAAACCAAAGCTCTCACACTCTCGACGCTTGGTAAAATGATAAAAGCATATTTTTTAATCATCTGCATCACTTTCACGGAATTGCTTATCGGCCTTTCGGCGCTTGACCTTTTCGGCATTTATTCCGGCAGATACAAAGTTGTAATATCACTGTGCATAGCAATAGTCGATATATTCCCGATACTCGGTTCAGGTACCGTGCTTATACCCTGGGGAATAATATCATTGTTTTTCGGCAATTACGCACTCGGAATCGGTCTGCTGATACTGTATGTGATTATCACTGTGCTGCGCCAATATATCGAACCGAAGCTCGTTGCAGGTCAGCTCGGTCTGCCGCCTACAGCAACTCTTATTTCGATGTACCTCGGCCTCAAGCTTTTCGGTGTATTCGGCATATTCTTGCTGCCGTTGACAATAACAATATTAAAAGTTCTCAACGATGACGGTGTTATACACCTGTGGCGTGCATCTGCAAAAAACGCTTCAGCCGAAGGATCATCGAAAGGACTGAAAAAACGAAAATCAAAATGAAAAAGAATTCGAAAGGAAGTATAATAAGATGAGTAAAATCATTGAGGTCAAGGGTCTTGAAAAAGCCTATGGCCGCAATCAGGTTCTCAGCGGTATAGACCTGAGCTACGAAGAAGGTCAGATAATCGGCCTGCTCGGCCCCAACGGTTGCGGTAAAACCTCGCTTATAAAAATTCTTACAGGTCTGATTCACGATTATAAAGGCACTGTACTTATCGACGGTAAGGCACCCGGTATATATACCAAATCCGTTACCGCATATCTGCCTGAGCGCACATATCTGCCCGAATGGATGAAAGCCAAGGATGCTGTCAGCTATTTCGGCGACTTCTTTGCAGATTTTGATAAAGTAAAGGCAACAGAAATGCTCGAACGCTTTCATCTTGACCCCAAGCAGAAAATCAAAACCATGTCCAAAGGTATGCAGGAAAAGCTTCAGCTGCTTCTGGTAATGAGCCGCTCATCAAAGCTTTACTGCCTTGACGAGCCTCTCGGCGGTGTTGACCCTGCAACAAGAAGTGCTATTCTCGACGTCATTATGAACAACTACGCCGAAAAATCCACTGTTCTTATCTCAACTCACCTCATCAACGATGTCGAGCGTATTTTCGACTCCGTACTCATGATAGGTGAAGGTAAAGTTAAGCTCGATGCAAGTATGGATGAAATCCGCAACGGCGAAAAAAGCGTTGAAGAAATTTTCAAGGAGGTGTTCAGCTTTGGTTGGTAAGCTTATAAAGAACGAATTTAAGGCAAGTATCCATTCAGTCGCCCCGATATATATTGCAACTATTGCTGTTATCGCCGCACTTTCAGTATCTTTCCTTTTAGAAATAGTCTGGCTTGCTGCATTATCTCTGATTGCGTTTTACCTCGTGGCTTCATGCCTGATTTTCATTACAATCATATCGGTTATAAACCAATTCACAAAATCCATGTTCCGTGACCAGGGCTACCTTACATTCACTTTGCCTGTCACAAGCGGTCAGATACTTTTTTCAAAAGCGCTTTGCTCTTTCTTCTGGATCGGATTCAGCATCGTAACAAGCATCGCCATGTTTGCCGGATTATTTATCTATATTATGAATCAAGTCGAAACTCAGGTTGACGAAACAACAATGCTTCAGATTGAAACAATTCTGGTAATACTCGATAAGACGCCTGATTTCACAATAATCTTAAAGCTGCTTATTATGGCACTTGTTTATTTCATTACACTTGTAGCCTTTATCGTTTCAGAGATTTATTTTTCCGTTACCCTTGCTAATGTAAAGCCTTTCCAGCGTATGGGTAACTTGGCAACAATGATTATATTCACCACAATTTTTATTTTCACTGCAATAGTAAACCTGTCATTAAAGCTTAACTATCCCCTTTCACTCAGAATCAATATTCTGGGTAGGGATGCAGGCATAGAAATCATACACAAAGCAATGGTCGAATCACAAAGCTTATTAGGATTTGCCGAAACAATAACCATGGCAATCGGTGCGGTTATATTCTTCGCCCTGACAGCATGGTTTATGAAACATAAAATCAACCTTAAATAAATCGGAGTTATTATGCATAAATATTTAAAAGCAATTGTTTTTATTGCCGTTACAGCAATATTTTTCGCTTCATTTCAAGCAAGTGCACTCGACATAAAAAATCAGGAAATCAAGTTTTCTGCATACTGCGAAACAACAGAAGATATAAACATGGCAATTGAATCGGGTGCATCTTTCATATCAATCGGCGGCAACCTCAGCCTTGCTCAGGCTGTTAAAGCAGCAGGCAGCAAAGCTGCACTTATAGTTGATGCAGACAGCATCGAGCAAGCCAACACAAAACACGCTGAAATTACTTCACTTGGTGCAAATTGTGAAATATATTACAGAATAAATGTAGGCGCAAGCAAAGCAACCGCATGGGCAAGTTCAAAAAATGCAAAGCTCATCGGCTACTACAAGGGCAACATTTATCCGATTGCTCTCGGAGCTGTAAGCAAATACGGCAAGTCTGCAAAGGGTACAATAATACAGATGCAGACCAACAATCAGGACGGTGTTATACTCCACAACTCCGTAACGTCGAGCTTCGCAAAGCACGGTGCATACGGTATGTTCTCATTTGCCGATTCCACACGCAGTGCAAAGCGTACAGATACTGCCCGCAGCTGGGACGACCTTATAGCAAGAGGCTATACAATAATCGAAACCTCTTACTCTGCCGATTTTGCCGAATACCTTGCCAACAACACATCCGAGCGTCAGAAGCTCACAGACAGCGTTAATGCGGCACTTGCAACCAAAACAGAAGGTTGTCCTCCCAACAGGGTCAAAACCTACAATTCCGCTCTCGAGGCCGCTTCTGCACTTCTTGCCGACGGCTCTTCCTCAACATATGAAATGGCAGATGCACGCACAGTGCTCGACGAAGCTGTAAAAAACATAACAATTGAAGACGGTTCAAAAATTCAGGGCGATTTCAAAATAACGGCAGGCAGAGTTGCCGCAGCACTGTTCGGAATTGCACTTGTACTCAGCTGGCAGATATTCTTCCGCAAACGTTGGGCAAAGAAATAAGAATTACCGATTTAATAACTATATAAAAGAAAGAGGGATATTATGACTACCTTTAAGGCAAGCATACCCAGAGCCGCTACACCCGAAGAGGTTGGTGTTTCTTCTGCCGCAATCGCAGAATACGTGCGTGATATAGAAGACAGCGGTATCGAAAGCCATTCGTTAATGGTTATCCGCCATGGCAAAGTTGCCTATGAATCATGGCGTAAGCCCTATGAAGCCGATATTCCTCACACTATGTATTCCGTCAGCAAAAGCATAATGTCAATCGCAGCAGGCTTTGCCGTAACGGAGGGCTATCTTACACCCGAAACAAGGTTGGTAGATGTATTCCCCGAATACAAGCCGGAACAGCCCGACGAATCACTCGAAAAAATCACACTTCATCATTTGCTTACAATGACGGTCGGCAAGAATGTCAGCTTACTTGCTGACAAGACATCACGCTACTGGGTGCGTGACTTTATGAAAGTCAAACAGACTTTCGAGCCCGGTGAAGGCTGGTCGTATGTAAACGAAAACACATACTGCGTATCTGCAATGATTACAAAGACAACGGGAATGAGTGTAACCGATTTTCTCAAGCCCCGTCTTTATGAGCCGCTCGGAATTACAAGCTATCAGTGGGAGCGTGACCACACAGGCGTAGAAACAGGCGGTTGGGGTCTTTATCTCAAGACTGAGGACCTTGCAAAAATTGCACTGTGCTGTCTTAACGACGGTGTTTATAACGGTAAGCAGATAATACCCAAGGAATGGCTTGACGTTGCTGCATCGGATGTTACAAAAGGTGTTCCGAATTCACCTGTCGACGGTTACGGATACTCTATCTGGGGATGCGACACAGAGCAGACATATCGCTTTGACGGTATGTTTTCTCAATTTGCTTACATCTTCAAGGAATACAATGCGGTTGTTGTGCTTACAAACAACGAGATAATTGAAGCTAAAGCAGTTGAATGTTTCCGCCGCTATTTTCCGGACGCATTTTTCGACAATGTAAATCCTCCGACGGTTGAAATCCCGGAATTCACACCGCTTGAAGAAGTTCCGCCTATGCCCAGACAATATGAAACAGAAAAATCAATTGCCGGCAGGAGAATAAAATTCAAGCCTGCCGCCGCTTGCAAATTGCTCGGCTATCCGTTGAGCACGTTGACATTACCTGCAGTATATATGTCAGCCATAAAGCCGGGTCCCGTTGACAATTTTAAATTCAACTTCTATGAAGATGAGTGCACGATGTACTGGACAGAGGGAAAAGAAAGCAACATCATACATATAGGTCTTGACGGAAAACCCAGAAAAAGCAAAATTACACTCGGCAGAATCAACTACACTGCAAGCTCAACCGCCGCATGGTTAAACGAAAACACTCTTGAGGTTTGGATAAGACCTCTCGAATCAATCAACCAACGCAAATTCAGATTTGTTTTCGATAAAGGTACGGTAACACTCAAGCCTTCATCCAATCCGGAAATAAGCTATATAGCAGAAAAGCTTCTGCCGACCATACATAATATGATTCCAAACGAGACGGCTTTCAATGTATTCAGCCAATTCCTGCTTAGAAGTCACAAGCTTGTAGACGCACCGTATCACGGAAAATTTACAAAAAACTAAATCGGAGAAATGCAGACAATGACTACTTTTTCTTATTTTGTTTGCACAGCACTTATAGCGATTGAAATAATATTTGTGCCGTTATATCTCAAAAAAATGTGGCCGACCAAAAACTGGCATTCGCTCGGTTATAAAATGATATGTGCAAGCGCTTATGTTGCACTTGCGGTTACCGTTGCAAACGCTACGGGAAACTTCGGCAGATATTCACTGATGATGATTGTCGGATTTATTGCATCGTGGCTCGGTGACCTGATGCTGCATATACCAAAGCCTACAAAGGTTTTCTTCGGCATAGGTATGGCGTTTTTCGGCGTTGCCCATATTTTTTACTGCCTTGCATACATCGGCGTACAGCGTGCTTTTTTCCCTGCAGCAAAAACGATTTCGTGGCAGGAAATACTCTTATCCGTTGTAATTACAGCCACTTTTCTCGGGGTATGCCTTATCAAAAAAGTCAGCTTCGGCTCGATGCTTACACCATGTGCCGTTTACGGCATACTTGTTTCAACGATGATGATTAAATCATCACTGCTCGGTATAAAACTGCTTTCAAACAATATTGAAGGTATGACTGTACCTGCTGTACTGTTACTTATCGGCGGTGTGTGCTTCTTTTTGTCGGACGGCTCGCTGTCGCTTATTTCGTTTGACACACGATATAAAAAATTCAAGCTCAAAGTTTTCAATATAGTTGCATATTTCGGTGCACAGATATGTCTTGCGCTGTCAATATTATACTTTGTATAAAATTATCCGGGAGGATTTTAAATTATGAACCCTATAGCAATTGCCTTGCTTTGTGTGCTCGGTCTGATAGTAATTTTAATTGCAATAGCTGCAATCAGAGCTGCAATTCTCAAAGCAAAACCCAACACAAACTCACCCGCCATTAACCCCACTGAGGAAGAAGCACTCGACTACGCTGAAAAGCTCAGCGAAATGATTAAGGTGCCTACCATTTCTCTAAGAGGAAACACTGACCTTTCACAGTTTTATAAACTTCACGAGGTTATGAAGCAGAATTTCCCTCTCATATTCAGCCAGCTTGAGCGTACTGAAATTGAAGGTAATCTGCTTTTCCGCTGGCCGGGCAAAGACCCGAAGCGTAACGGACTTCTGCTCACAGGTCACCAGGATGTTGTTACAGCGGACGAGCCTACATGGGAAAGAGAGCCCTTCTCCGGTGAAATTGCTGACGGCAACATTCACGGCAGAGGTGCTATGGACTGCAAGTCTACAGTATTTTCTGAGTTTCAGGCTATCGAAGAGCTTCTCGCAGAAGGCTTCGAGCCTCCCTGCGACGTATACCTTGCAACCGCAGTTGATGAAGAGATTTCAGGCGGCGGTGCTCCGATGCTTGTTGACTATCTCAAGTCAAAGGGCGTACACCTTGACGTAGCGATGGATGAAGGCGGTGCAATACTCAAGGGTCAGCTTCCGACAATGGATGGCTGGTGTGCCGCAATAGGTATACTTGAAAAAGGCTATATCGATGTCAAAATCAAGGCAAAGGGTAAGGGCGGTCACTCCTCTACTCCTCCGAAAAACACACCTATGACAAGACTTGCAAAATTTGTTGCCGATATAGAAAACGACCAGCCTTTCAAGGCTGAAATTTCAGGCCCCGTATACGCTATGCTCAAAGAGGCTGCACCCTATCTCGGCTTCCCGCTGAGAATGGTGCTTGGCAATATGTGGCTGTTCAAGGGTCTGCTCACAAAGGTACTTCCCGTTGTAAGCCCGATGTGCAAGGCATTTGTAAAAACAACATTCGCCTGTACAATGGCTGAAGGCTCACAGACACCCAACGTTATTCCGACTGAGGCATACGTAGTCTGTAACCTTCGTCCCTCACCTCACCAGAATGCAGAGCAGTCACTTGCAGTGCTTCAGAAATACGCTGACAAGTATGACCTTGAGCTTGAAGTAATTCACGCAAGAAGCGCTTCAAACTGCGTTGACTACAAGGGTGAAGAATTCCAATATCTCACCAAGTGTATCAACGAATGTTATCCCTATGCGGGCGTCATCCCCTACCTTATGACAGGCGGTACAGACTGCCGCCATTACGAGGCTGTTGCCGACAACTGCCTGCGCTTCTGCCCGATTAAAATGAGCAACGAACAGCTTGCCGCAATGCACGCTGCAAACGAAAGCATCGGCGTAAGCGAAGTTGCACACTGCGTAAAATTCTATAAGCACTACATCAAGAATCATAAGTAATTAACAAACCCACCTGTCGATTTTTCTTCAGGTGGGTTAAATAAATCAGGTGAATTTATATGAGAATTGTCAGTTGGAATTGCAACGGAAAGTTCAGAGAAAAGTTTAAAGAAATACAAAAACTTAATGCAGATATATATGTAATACAAGAATGCGAAAATCCTGAAACCTCAAGCGATTTGGTATACAAGGATTTTGCTAAAAATTATATTTGGATAGGACATAGCAAAAACAAAGGATTGGGTGTTTTTGCAAACAAATCAATAATATTGCAAAACAACAACTGGAATTCGTATTGCTTAAAGAACTTCTTATCTGTTAGAATTAACAATAAATTTGATTTAGTTGCTGTTTGGGCTTGCAAACCTTATATTGAAGAGTATTACATATATCAAAGTATACACATTGACAAATACAACTCTAATACAATCTTAATCGGCGACTTCAACAGCAATCAAATTTGGGATAATAGTTATGGAGATAGAAACCACAGCCAAACAGTATCAGAGCTAAATGAAGCAGGTCTCGTTTCCGCTTATCACTACATTACCGGTGAAAAACAAGGCAAAGAAAAACAAAACACATTTTACTTATATCGACATTTGGACAAAGGATATCATATAGACCACTGTTTTATAAACAAGTCCAATATAAAAACATACAAAATCGAAAACAAAGAAATATGGCTATCTTATTCTGACCACATCCCTATTATCCTGGAAACAGTAATTTAAGGCTTCCCCTTGAGGGGAAGCTGTCGCATAGCGACTGATGAGGTGTAAAAATGAATCAAAACTATAACAAAAAGCTTATTGGTAATGCACGTGCTTTAAGAAAAAATATGACAAAAGAAGAACGGCACTTGTGGTATGATTTCTTAAAAGGGTTGCCAATAACCGTAAACAGACAAAAAACCATCGGAAAATATATAGTAGACTTCTATATTGCATCATCCAAAGTTGTAATTGAGCTTGACGGTTCACAGCATTATGAAACTTCAGGTCAACAAAAAGACTCTGAACGAGACAGATATCTTGCAGAAAAAGGTATAAAGGTACTTCGATATTCTAATTATGATATATGGGATAACTTTGACGGAGTTTGCGAAGATATACTTCTAAACATAAAACACACCTCATCCGTCGGCTAAAGCCGCCACCTTCCCCTCGAGGGGAAGGCTTTTTAATATTACAGCCGCATCTGAACCAACAGATGCGGCTGTATATTTTTATTCACTTCTGAGTGCTTTTACGGGGTCTTTCTTTGCAGCTACACGTGAAGGTATTAAACCTGCAATAAGTGTAAGCGCTACGCTGATACCTACAAGAATCAACGCACCCTTGAAGGGCAACACTGCAAGATCAGGGATTCCCGCCAATGATTCTACAGCTTTATTTATTGGTAAATTCAACAATAGCGTTGATACTATACCTATAATGCCGGATGTAAGACCGATAATAATTGTTTCGGAGTTGAATACCCGTGAAACATCACGCTTTGAAGCACCTATCGAGCGGAGGATACCTATTTCCTTTGTACGTTCAAGCACTGAGATATAGGTAATAATTCCGATCATTATGGATGAAACGATAAGCGAAACCGCAACAAACGCTATAAGCACACCTGTAACGCCGTTGATAATTGTTGTAACTGAGCCCATAAGCACATCCACATAATCGGTGTAGGTTATGGTTGATGCCTGTCTGCCCTCGCTGATCTGAATTGAGTTATACTCGTCGATAAACTCAACAATTTTTTCTTTAGCTTCAAAATCTTTCGGATAAAGAGAAATGCTTGCCGGTGTATCGGGATCGGCTGCACCGAACCTCTTCATATTTTCTTCATAGGTTGTTTCTGTTTCTCTGAACACAAGACCGGTAAAAACATCAACCTTGGGATTTGCTGCCTGCTGCTTAACAATTTCGCTGTTGTTTGCAACATTCATTACATACTCGGTCAGTCCGCTCATATAACCTATGGTTCCGCCGGTTACAACCGACTGTGCATTGGGCTTAGGACGAGCTATGCCGACAATTTTCAGCTCCTGTGCAGAATCGACAACGTTTTTCATATAATCATATTCTTCGCTCATATCAACCCAGGTGTTCTCTCCGTCCTTTTGGAAATACTCGGAAGACGGCACAACCTTAAATGTAAGACCGATGAATTCATCATATCCGAAGCCCTCAAGCTCAACAGCTCCGCTGCTCTGTGCGTTGCCCTGTACATAATTGAGCTCTTTTATGTCTGCAAGACCGAGTGCATAGATAGTTACGTCATCAATTTCGTTATTCTTGTCAAGGAAGAGTACAACTTCGTTATAATTTTCCGGCCATTTACCTGAAAGAATATCATACTGTGCTTCAAGCAATTCAGCATCGCCTATAAGCTCATCCCACACGTCTGTATTTGTAGTAAGACCGAACTTTTTAAGCGCATCATTGGGTCTGAGACGGGTAATTTTTTGGCTTGTATCAGACTTATAAATCTGCAAATCGACATCGTAGCTGTACTTGATATCCATACAAAGCGAATCAAGCTTATCTGCATTGGCTTCAACATACTGCTTGAATCTGCCTATATCATTCTTCTGTGCCTGAAGATTGAGGTTGGCAGCAGAATTCTCTAACATAGGTCGCTTATATATCTTATCGGAGCCATGCTCGGCTACATTGGTATTGCTTGCACTTGTCAAGCCAAGCAGCTGCATAATATCATAAGATTCAGCTTCAATCGTAATCGGGTACGATGCAAGTGCATCACGCTCAATTGAGCTGATATAAACATTAACACCGTTTGAAATCGAAAGAATAAGCGCAATACCTATAATACCTATACTGCCCGCAAAGGATGTAATAAGAGTTCTTCCCTTTTTGGTCAGCAAATTATTGAAGCTCAGCGAAAGTGCTGTGCCGAAACTCATAGATGGCTTTTTCTTTCTTACTTTTTCGTGTTTCGGAGCTACAACACCGCTGTGCAATTCGTTTAGTGTACAGGGATTAGAGTCATTTTTGATTTTGCCGTCTTTGATATTTATTATTCGGCTGGCATATTGCTCGGCAATCTCGGAATTATGGGTAACCATAATAACAAGCCTGTCCTTTGATATTTCACGGATAAGCTCCATTATCTGTGTGCTCGTTTCCGAATCAAGTGCACCTGTAGGCTCGTCTGCGAGCAATATATCGGGGTCGTTTATAAGTGCACGTGCTATTGCAACACGCTGCATCTGACCGCCTGACAGCTGATTAGGTTTCTTGTTAAGCTGGTCGTTAAGGCCTACTTTTGCAAGCACCTCTTTGGCACGGCGACGCCTTTCGAGCTTGCTGACACCCGAAAGAGTCAGTGCAAGCTCAACATTGGCAAGCACGCTCTGGTGCGGAATAAGGTTATAATTCTGAAATACAAAGCCAATTGAATTATTACGATAATCGTCCCAATCTCTGCTAAAGTATTCTTTTGTAGAACGTAAGTTGATTACAAGGTCGCCGGAATCGTAACGGTCGAGACCACCGATGATATTGAGCAAAGTCGTTTTACCTGAGCCTGAAGGGCCGAGGATTGCAACAAACTCATTATCGCGGAAATTGATATCGATACCGTTAAGTGCCAAAACCGCACTGTCACCGACTTTGTAGGACTTTTTTATATTTCTTAGTTCTAACATCTTTCATCCCTCCTGACTTTATATTATAAAACATATACATAAAAAGGTCAACAACCACACAAAAAAACATATAGACAAAACGCATCTTACATTTAAAATAACTCTTTACATTTTCGCAGGATAATATATAATGTATAGTATACTCTCAACCAAAGGGTGACAATTATGTTAAAGCTCAAATGGAAAACAATAGCAGGTTTTATCGCAATTATCATAGGTATATATCTTTGCATACATTACTGGCCCAGCATATCAGAGTTTCTTTCAAGTATACGCACTGCCGCTTCGCCGATAATAATAGGTATTGTGCTTGCCTATGCTTTAAATATACTTATGAGCTTTTACGAGAAGTTTTTCTTCCCGAAATCTAAAAAGAAAGCAGTTACCAAAGTTCGTCGACCGTTATGTATGTTAAGTGCGTTAATAACATTATTCGGTATTATGGCACTGATAATCGGTTTAATTACTCCGCAGCTTATAGAGTGTATAAAAACGCTGATAACAAAAATACCTCCGGCTATCAACTATCTGCTTCCGAAACTCCGAAACATAGGAATAGTACCCGAAAATATCCTCGATACAATTTCATCTATCAACTGGAAGGACAAGCTTAGCGACATTATCCCTGCTGTTACCACAGGTCTCGGCGGCGCGCTGAACATTGCATACAGTGCAGTAAAATCAATATTCACAGGCATCATCAATATTGTACTCGGTGTTATCTTTGCAATTTATCTGCTTTTGGAAAAAGACAAAATCATCTGTCAGGTCAAGCGCCTTTTAAACCGTATTGTGCCCGAAGATAAGTCAAAAAAAATCACATATGTATGGAATGAAATCGGCGACTGTTTCCATGATTTCATAGTAGGTCAGTGTACCGAAGCTCTTATACTCGGTGTACTTTGTATGCTCGGTATGTTTATTCTCCAGATTCCCTATGCACCTATGATTGGTGCACTTATGGGCTTTACTGCACTCATCCCTATCGTTGGCGGACTTATCGGTGCCGGCATCGGTGCGTTTATCATACTTATGGATTCGCCCATAAAAGCACTCATATTCTTAATATTTGTTATCGTACTCCAACAGATTGAAGGCAACATCATATATCCGAAGGTAGTAGGCAACTCGCTTGGTCTGCCGGGAATCTGGGTGCTTGCCGCAGTCACTGTAGGCGGTGGAGTAATGGGCATAGGCGGTATGATTATCGGTGTGCCGCTCACAGCCGCAATATACAGGTTGCTTAAAGCATACGTAAACTCACCAGACCCTAAAAAACAAAAAATCACAGAAGAAAAACATACATCTCAAAAAAGCCAATAAAAGTTCAAAAATCTCACAAGATTATTTCTTGTGAGATTTTTATTTTTGATATAAGATATTATTCATTGAATCAATCTTTAAAATATGATAAAATAAATCAAATTTATTTTATGAAAATAAGAGGATATAATTTTGACAAAATATATAAATACTATCAAAGCCGTTTTCTCGTCGCTCGGTATTATCGGTGCACTCAACAAAAAGGTGATAAAAACAATCCTTGCCGTTATTTCCGTTATCGGGTTTATCTGTCCGTATATTGAGCCGCTTATACCGGATATTTTTTACAAAGATTATACCGCTCCCTCTCCTGCCCTTTCAACCTACACGAAAGCAGATGATGAAGTAATGCCTGACGGCGATTTTTACGTAAGCACAAGCGGAAGCGATACAAACAGCGGCACAAAAGAAGCTCCGTTTCTCACAATCGAAAAAGCAATCGAGGCTGTAAGAAGCACTGACAAAACGAACAAAAACGGTATCGCCGTCTGCATTGAGGGCGGAGAATACCGCGTATCATCGCTTGAATTCACAAAAGAAGATTCAGGCACTGCAGACTGCCCGATAACTTACCGCTCATATAACGGCGAAGTTGTACTCAACGGCGGTAAAAGCCTTGAGCCGTCAATCTTTTCTGCCGTTACGGATGAAGCCGTATTGGCAAGGCTTTCGGATGAAGCAAAGGAAAATATTATATGTACCGACCTTACAAAGCTCGGATTCACTGCAGACGATTGGGGTAATATTTATCCTGTAGGCAAGTACGGCACACAGGACAAGTATGACGGTGATACGTCAGGCCCTGCACCCTGCAGCTTATACTTCAACGGCAATTCTCTCACAACCGCCCGATATCCCAACGAAGGATTTCTGCATACGGTTGAAATTATCCGCGAGGGTGAAGGTCAGGAAAGCTCAACAAGCAACCACGAAAAGCGAGAAGACTGGGACGAAATACGTAACCCCGAAACGACAATTTTCACGGTTGATAATGCGACTGCCGACAGGCTCAATTCCTACTCTTCGCTCGAAAACGTTTGGCTGTGGACAGCGCTCATATATGAATGGGCAGATACTACAGTGCCGATAAAGAGCTTTGTTTACTCAACCAAAGCTCTGGAGCCTGCCTACGTAAGCAAATTCGGCGCCGTACCCGGCTCGACATATTATATTTTCAATGCTCTCGAAGAGCTTGATGCTGCAGGCGAATGGTATCTTGACCGCAAGAGCGGTATGCTCTATATGTATCCTCCCGAGGATACAGACGGTGCTGAGATTATGATTTCACTTTCCACTCAAAACCTGATAACCGTAACAGATGCCGAATATCTTTGCTTTGACGGAATTTCAATACGCGGTACAAGAGGTAACGGCATTGTCATAAACAGCAACAACGTAGCACTCAAAAGCTGCCTTATCGCTGAGCTTTCGGGCAACGGTGTTACGGTTGACGGCTACCGCAATCTTATTACAGACTGTGAATTCACACATATAGGTGCTACCGCAGTTGAGATAAGAGGCGGCGACCGTGAAACACTGACAGCAGGTGAAAACCGCGTTGAAAACTGCCTTATCCACGATTTTTCCGAAGTTTCGATTACAGAGGGTCAGGGTGTAAACCTCGGCGGTGTAGGCAATATTTGCGCTCACAACGAATTTTACAACGCACCTCAGCAGGCAATATGGTACAGCGGCAACAACAATATAATTGAGTATAATGATATTCACGATGTTGTACTTCTTTCAAGCGACAGCTCTGCGATATATACAGGCAGGCGTTGGGATGACGTAGGCAGCATTATCCGCTATAACGCTGTTTACAATATAGGCGGTGACGGATTTACTCCCCACGGAATTTATTTTGATGACGGTGCTTCGGGTCAGACAGTTTACGGCAATTTCATCGCAAACTGCAACGGTTACGGATTCCTTATAGGCGGCGGCAGAAATCACACAATTTACAACAATATTATTATAAACTGCGAGCAGGCTTTCTTTTACGATGACCGCTCAAGAAGTGCTGTGCTCGACCCTGATTTCTGGTTTGAACACAGCCGCGAGGGACTTGATATGCACCAAAATCTGCTCGCTTCGCCCCGGCAGAGTGAAGTCTGGCAAACAGCCTACCCTTATATGGCGGATTGGTCGCTTGATTACAGCGATACGGAAAGCCCGGACTTTATCGCCAACCCGACGGACAGTAAAATAAGCGGCAACGTCATTATTCACGAAAAAAATGAACTCGGCGAAATTGCAGACAGTGTTTACGAATACAGCGATATTTCGGGCAATAAAATTTACAGATTCCGCAATATGGACAAGCTGTTTGCAGACAGTGAAAACGGCAATTACAGCCTGAGTGACAATTCTCCGATATATAAAGACATAGCAGATTTTAAGGACATACCCTATAACCAAATCGGCAGAATCAGCAAATAACCGTAACGAGCGAAAGTAGGTAATGTTTATGAATTATTTAAAATACGTCAACACAAAGCAGGGATCAAAATCACTTCACAGATTCTCGCAAGGCAACACCCTGCCGCTTGTACAGCGTCCCTTTGGCTTTGCGGCATTCAGCCTGCAGACGGAAACATCAAGAGGCAGTTGGTATTATCATCCCGACGACCGCTCGGTTGAGGGTATTCGCCTTACCCGCCAGCCAAGCCCGTGGATAAGCGACCACAGCGCATTCACAATTATGCCGCAGGTTGATAACCCTTATGTTGAGTTTGAGGATTGCTGGTCGGGCTATGACCCCGAAAAAGCAATAATTCAGCCCCATTATCTCAACTGTTACCTCAAGAGACCCTCCTGCGAATTTGAGCTTACGCCTACAGAATACGGTGCCTGCGTAAAATTAAGCTTCAAAAAAGATTTCAGGCGATATATCTCCGTTTTACCGGTCAGCAACAACTGCGAATATACATACGACCCCGAAGCGAGCAGACTTTACTGTATGACAGACTGCAACCGCGGCATTGCCGTACACGATAAGGGTGTAATCAAAGGCTATTACGTATTTCAGTTTGATAAAGATTCGGTTGACGTTGACGGAATTCTCACAGGCAACAGAAACACCTGCGACACAGAGCAAAAACGCCATACAGAGGGTGAAAACACAGGCATACATATTGCACTGACCAAAAAGGATGTAACCTTCACGGTTGCGACATCTTTCATCAGCTATGAGCAGGCTGTAAGAAACCTTGAGCACGATTCGGTTTACGGCAGCTTCGATGAGCTGAAGGCTGAAAACGAGTATATATGGAATGAATATCTCGGCAGAATTGAGATAGATGCCGACGAAGATACACTTAAAACATTCTACAGCTGTATGTACCGCACATTTCTCTATCCCCACAAGGCATACGAGCCTGACGAAAACGGCAAGCCGATACACTATTCACCGAGTACAGACAAGGTACTGCCCGGTGTAAGATACACAGACAACGGCTTCTGGGACACATACCGCACAAACTATCCGTTCTACTCAATTATTGCAAAGGATATTCTGCCCGAAATTATCGAGGGATACATTCAGGATTACAAAGACGGCGGCTGGCTTCCGCGCTGGACTGCAGGTGATGCCAAAAACTGTATGCCGAGCACAGGCATTGATGCGGTTATTGCGGACGTTGCAACAAGAAACCTTATTTCAAGAGAGCTGCTCGAAACCGCCTTTGAGGGTATGGAGCTTCACGCAAACAAACCTTCACCGATAGCGGCATATGGCAGAGAAGGCTGCGAAGAATATCTGAAGCTCGGTTACGTGCCTTACGATAAATATTCCGAAAGCGTCAATCTTACGCTTGATGCGGCATATTTTGACGATTGCCTTGCAACCGTAGCAGATATACTCGGCTACAGCGACAAGAGGGATATTTACCTTGCACGCACGAAAAACTACAAAAACATATTCGACAGCGAAACGGGCTTTATGCGTGCCAAGGATTCAAACGGCAACTTTAAGCCCGACTTTGACCCGACTAACTGGGGCGGTGACTATACAGAGGCATCTGCCTGGCAGACAACGTTTGCCGTACAGCACGATATTGACGGACTTGCCGAGCTCTACGGTGGCAAGGAAGGTCTTATCAGAAAGCTCGACGAATGCTTTGCAACACCTGCCGATTACAGAATAGGCGGCTACAGCTACGAGATACACGAAATGACCGAAATGGCGGCTTGCGACTGGGGACAGTGTGCAATATCCAACCAGCCGAGTTTCCACATTCCGTTTATTTACACCTACCTCGGTCAGCCCGAAAAAACAGAGTATTGGATTAAAAAGATTTGCAGTGAGGGCTTTTCGTGGAGGGATGACGGTTTCCCCGGTGACGAAGATAACGGCTCAATGGCTGCTTGGTATATCTTCGCGTGTCTGGGCATATATCCGATTACTCCCGGCAAGCCCGTTTACACCAACTGCAAGCCGATGGTTGATAACATCCGCATCCTCGGCAAAAAGGTTGACTTCACAAAGTACGGCAATATGATTAAGTATGATGAAATAATGAAAGAGATTGAGGGATAAAACTGCGTGCGGTTGATATGGGTTTTTACTTCCGAGCTTGTGTGAGTCTTGCGCTTTGCAGTGGCTATTGACTTCACCTGCTTTCTGTGATATTATATTGCTGTGAAAAGTAGTCGAGAGACTGCACACCAAGTGATAAGCCTTTAACCGGTGCCAGCGGTTAGAGGCATTTTTTATGTTGCGATGATAAACAAAAAGCGGACGACCAATGGTCGCCCCTACGGTGTCGATTTTTATATAGATGTAAATTTGTTTGTCAAAAGCTCCCTTTGAAGGGAGCTGTCACCGCAGGTGACTGAGGGTTGTTTGAGGAAAAAATTACAATCCTCCGTCTCGGCTTCGCCGATCCACCTCCTTTGAAAAGGAGGTAAATATAGGCTCCCTCGATGAGGGGGCTGATGAACAGCTATCAAATTTACGGTATGCTGTAGGGTTCGGCGATTTTCGACGAACCGATTAAAACATAAAAAAGGGCGACCATACAGGGTCGCCCCTACTGACTCCCGAAAAAGTTGCAGATGAGTTTTTCTCCGACTACAAGACAATGGAAAGCCTTGCAACGCAGAATCGCTCATTGTTTACAAAGCTCAAGCAATGGTTTTATACCAATGTTTTGAAACTGAATGACCTTACTCGTGTCTACGGTAAACGTTCTGCCGCACGCAAGACCTACGCTCTTATGATTAAAGCTGAAAGAGCGGCAATGAGCAAAACAAATGGCAGAGAGGAGTCCGATATAAGTTATTCTATAAAAAATATAAAATCGGACAATGGCGACATTATTGAAAACGTGGTTGTTCTTGATACAAATATTTTTGAAAACAAAAAGCCTCGTAAATGGGGTGAGAAATTAATTGAATATGTGTATAACAATCTTGCAGGCCAAAAAGTTGTTGCATCCGACGGAACAATGATTGAGTTTGCTCGTTATAGCGAAAAAGTAAAAAAAGATGGCGCAAAAAATCCTCATAGAGTAATCGATAAACTTGCCAGAAAATCTGATAAAAACAGTCAACTTGCGGTTGCTCATTCTAATGAAATTATAGAGGTTATGGCTCCACAAGAAACCAACAGCGAGCATTCTCATCAATGGCTGGATGAAAATGGTTGGAAATTTTACAAAGTCATTTTATCGCAAACTAACGGAAATGTTTTTGAAGCAACAATAAACGTTGCTCAAACTCAAGACGGAAGAAATATTCTGTATGACATCAATAATATAAAAAAAATCGGGCATGGCGACGTGTTCTCGAAGGGAAATTCTCCCCAAGGAACTCGCAACAAAACTCCCGATTTCCCCAATAATATATCAAATTCTGCTGAAGGTGTCAACAATAAATTTTCATACTCTGCAAAGAAACCTGAAATAATCAGCGGTCTGCAAGCAGACTATGGCTACAGCGAAGCAAGTGCAAATAACATTTACAGAGTGGCAAAAACGCTAAAGCAGAATACGGAAAGCAAGGCAGATGTTGAAAAGCTCACATCAGCTATTGTTACCTCGATTGAAAACAGAAAGAACGGTGACATTGACAGCGATAACATTGAGCGTATTGCTATGATGCTTGCCGAAAACGCACAAGCTGTAAACGAATCTTATGTAAGCGAATACAAGCCTATAATGGATTACCTTAAAGGCACAAAAATAAGCATTTCCGAGGCGGATATATCCGACCTTGGCGATGCTTTTTCTTATGTCAAACAAAGGCTTTTCCCGACGGTTATACAGCGTTTTGTATATTTAACCAAAAATAACACCTAAACCTTGGTATATAATCGCATTGAGTTTTATGCTTTAATTTGGTAAAATCTTTTTATTACTTATAAAGGGGATATAACTATGAAATTCAAAAGAGTAATAAGCATCTGCCTTGTTCTCACTATGCTGTTTTCATTCACAGCTTTTGCGGCTGACCCGGACGGCGTAGCAGGCTCGGCTTACACACCCGATTACGATACCGAAACACCCGTTATCATCGTACACGGTATGAGCCAGAACAACACATACCTTGTTGACGAAGAAGGCAACTGGGTACCTGACGAAACAGGTTACGTCACAGGCTGGCCGCTTGAAATTGACGTAATGCCGCTCATCAAGCGTGCTCTACCCAATATGCTTGCTTCAATCGTTACAAGAAGCGACGTCGGCCTGACCGAGGCTATGTACGAGGGTACATACAACGCACTGAGCCTTATCGAAAAAGATAACGACGGCAAGTACATCAACAACATCGTAACACCTTGCTACGAGATGCCTATGAGCGAGCTGCCCGAGGATGTAAAAGAAGAGTATTACACCTTCCTTCCCATCCAGGAGCTCAGCGAAATCATCGGCGAGGATGATGTTTACTACTTCGGTTACGACTCACTTGGCGATATAATGCACGAAACAGAGAAGCTTCACCACTACATTCACGACGTTGTACTGCCCAACTCACCCAACGGTCAGGTTAAGCTCTGCCCCATCAGCCTTGGCGGTACAATCGCAATCAACTACCTTGAGACATACCCTGAAGATTACGAGCTTATCAGAAAGATGGTTTTCGTCATTCCCGCTATCGACGGCTCCGATATCATCGGCGACCTTTTCACAGGCAACCTCAGCGTATTCTACGATGACGATACCCTTTACGAAGATCTGCTTGTAACACTTCTTGGCGAAACATACCTTGCATACCTTCTCAATATGGTGCTCCGTATTCTCCCCGATGACGTTCTTAAATCCGCACTCGGCGGCCTTGCAAACGGCCTTGTCGACATTGCCGCACTCCGCTCAACAATGATATGGGCACTGTGCCCCGACGAGTATTACGAAGAGGCAAAGGCAAAATGGCTTGACGGCAACGATGACCTCAAGGGTATTGCTGAAGATGTTGCATACTTTATGAATGCAAGAGCAAACTTTGAAGAAAACCTTAACGAGCTTCGCGAAACAGGCTGTGAGGTATTCGATGTTGCTTGCTACGATGTAAACCTTTTCCCGCTTTGTAAAAACTACAAAACAAAGAACGCTGACCGTGTTATTCACGCCGCATCACCCTCAATGGGTGCAACGTTTGCTGACCTCGGCACAACACTCGGCGATGATTACGAGGCAGTCGGCACATACTGCGACGACCCCACTCACAACCACCTTTCACCCGACGGTGTTGTTGACGCAACAACAGGCTTGCTCCCCTGCACTACCTGGTACTTCAAGGCACAGGCACACGAGCAGCTTCCGCAGAATGACGTTGCCCTTACTCTCGCTATCAGAGTTATGGCGGACAACAATATGCACGACGTTTACTCCAACCCCGCATTCCCGCAGTTCAACGAAGGCAGACTTACATTCAACGCACTCGATAACCTCGAGGCTTGGGATGAAGCCGACAAGAGCTCAATCAGCGCAGATAAGATTGCCGCAGTTGAAGCCGCAGTCGCAAAGGTTGAAGCACTTTACGACAACACAATCGTCGACCAGGCTGCATGGAATGCCGCAGACGCCGAGCTTGAAAAAGCACTCGTAGATGCAGGCGTAATTGAGGACGAATCCCCCAGCGGATTTGAAAACGTGCTTACCGTAGTGCTCAAGTACCTCAACAAAGCAGTAAACATACTCTATAAGAATTTCTAAAGCATAAAAAACTGACTTCGTTTTCAAAGCGGAGTCAGTTTTGTTTTATGAGTGTTTGCAAAGCTATACATTTATGTTATAATAATTTCATTAAATATACGAGGTGAGGATATGCCGCTTCAGATTATCCGACAAGACATAACTAAAATGCAGGTTGACGCCATTGTAAACACCACCAACGAAGAAATGGTGGGTTACAGCGGAGTTGACCTTGCCGTGCATACCGCCGCAGGGGCTATGCTCGATATTGAGTGCAAAAAGCTTGCGCCTCTCGGGTTGGGTACTGCAAAAATCACAAAGGGCTACAATCTTGATGCGAAATATATTATTCACACTTCGGGCCCCGTGTGGCAAGGCGGCCTTGCAGGTGAGAGCATCATCCTCAAATCCTGCTACATCGAGTCACTAAAGCTGGCTGTTGAAAACGGTTGCGAGTCCGTTGCGTTTCCGCTTATCTCCGCAGGTACTTACGGCTACCCCAAAGACAAGGTGCTGAAATTTGCAATTCAGGTTATTACCGAGTTTTTATTTGAGCACGAGCTCAACGTTTATCTCTGCGTTTACGACCGCAAGTCTTACGAATTCAGCAAGGTACTTTTCAACGAAATCAGCGAATTTATAACCGACAGTTACGTTGAAGAGCAAGCCGCACAAGCAATGCCGCTCTTTTGCAACCGCGCTTATGCGGAAGAAGATTGCAGCAAAACCGTTAAACGCGCCCCAAAAACCACAATGTGCGCTTCTGCTCCTGCGGAATACGGCAGCGTAAAAAACAAATCGCTTGAAGAATATATGAAAGCGATGGACAAATCCTTTGCATACAAACTGTTTGATTATATTGATGCTAAAGGTATGAGCGACGTTGAGTGCTACAAAAAAGCAAACGTTGATAAGAAAACGTTCTCAAAAATCAAGTGTAATCCGCAAACCTACAAGCCGTCGAAGCAGACCGCAGTTGCATTCGCAATTGCACTTGAGCTGACACTTGACGAAACGCAGGATTTACTCGCTTCGGCAGGGCTCACCCTCTCACGCAGCTTTACTTTTGATAAAATAATAAGGTATTTCCTGCAAAAAGGCGTATATGATATTTTTGTTATAAACGAAGCACTGTTTGAATTTGACCAGGTGCTGTTGGGTTGCTGAACAACTTAAATTACAGGAGTGTTGATATGATTACGTTTATCTGTTATCCAAAATGCACAACTTGCCAGAAAGCAAAGAAGTGGCTTGACGACAACAATATTGAATATGAACTTCGCAATATCAAGGATAATAATCCTTGTGCTGAAGAATTGTCGCATTGGCACAAATTGAGCAGACAGCCGCTTAAAAAGTTTTTCAACACGAGCGGCTTGCTTTACAAATCAATGGAATTAAAAAATAAATTACCGTCAATAACCGACGATGAAATGATTGCATTACTCGCAACCGACGGTATGCTTGTAAAAAGGCCGCTGATCATCTGCGATGACACCGTGCTCATCGGATTCAAAGAGCAGGAGTGGAAAATCCTCCAAAAATAAGTCTCCCGATAAGCGACCAAATGAACAAAACAAATCGCTATAATGTGGTTGTAAGGTTGAAAAACCAAACAACCACATTATTATTTTTGGAGGAACAGACAATGAAAAACAACATCACAGAACTCGTATTTATTCTTGACAGAAGCGGCTCTATGTCGGGGCTTGAAAGCGACACAATCGGCGGCTTCAACGCTATGATTGAAAAGCAGAAGCAGCAGGACGGCGAATGCTATGTATCAACCGTACTGTTTGACAACGTGAGCGAGGTGCTGCACGACAGAGTAAGCTTAAGCGAAATCAAGCCGATGACAAGTAAGGATTACACCGTCAGAGGTTGCACCGCTCTTATCGATGCAATCGGCGGTGCAATTCACCACATCGGCAACGTACACAAGTACGCACGCCCCGAGGATGTGCCCGAAAGAACGATGTTTGTCATCACGACAGACGGCATGGAAAACGCAAGCCGCCGCTATTCAAGTGAAAAAGTCAAGGCGATGATTGAAAGACAAAAAGAAAAATACGGCTGGGAATTCCTTTTCATCGGTGCGAATATCGATGCAGTAGAAACAGCCGCACAGTACGGCATTGGTGCAGACAGAGCGGTAAATTACAACGCTGACAAAAAGGGCACAAGCATTGTTTACGAATCCGTTTCAAACGCTGTATGCAAAATGCGTGCACGTGCTCCGCTTTCCGCCGACTGGAGCAACGATATAAACGAGGACTACAACCTCAGGGGAAAGAAAAACGATTAAAAACAATGTCTTATCCTATACGCATTCTCCTTTCGTGTTTAAATTTTGGTCTCTATAATATAAACGACATTTTTACCTGCAAGATAAAAGAAAAAAGGAAGACCAATAACTGGTCTTCCTTTTGAAATTTAATAAAAATGGCCCAAATGCGGCCTAAAATCCATCGTCTGTTTTGTAGCCAATACGAATAATCCTTGATATTGCTAGGGTTTTACTTATCTAAGCTCTTCATTGTGGGGAAGAGGAGGACATCGCGGATAGCGGAGGAATCGGTAAGGAGCATACACATTCTGTCGATACCGAAGCCGATACCGCCCGTGGGAGGCATACCGTACTCGAGAGCTGTGAGGAAATCCTCATCGGTTGTGTTAGCCTCGTCGTCGCCCTGTGCAAGGAGAGCTTCCTGAGCCTTGAAACGCTCACGCTGGTCGATCGGGTCGTTAAGCTCGGAGTAAGCGTTTGCCATCTCCCAGCCGTTCATAAAGAACTCGAAACGCTCAACATAGTCGGGGTTGCCCGGCTTTTTCTTTGTAAGCGGAGAAATCTCAAT
The DNA here is from genome assembly GCA_045631965.1 of Acutalibacteraceae bacterium. Classification (GTDB taxonomy): domain Bacteria; phylum Bacillota; class Clostridia; order Oscillospirales; family Acutalibacteraceae; genus UBA8612. The sequence goes on along the minus strand of JAZQVR010000006.1, from coordinate 71,175 downwards.
CGGGTGATCCATAACGAATGTCGGCTGGATGAGGTGATGCTCTGCATACTCCTCAAAGAAGAGAGCGAGGATATCGCCCTTGCCGTGACGCTTCTCAAACTCGACGTGGTGCTTGTCTGCAAGCTCACGAGCCTGCTCAAGAGTCTCGACCTCGTTCCAGTCAACACCTGCATACTTCTTGACAGCATCAACCATTGTGATACGCTCGAACGGCTTGCCGAGATCCATCTCAACACCGTTGTAGGTAACCTTTGTTGTGCCGAGAACTTCCTGCGCAACAAAGCGGTAAAGATTCTCGGTAAGATCCATCATACCGTTATAGTCTGTATATGCCTGATAGAGCTCCATAAGAGTAAACTCGGGGTTGTGTCTTGTATCGCAACCTTCGTTACGGAAAACTCTGCCGATTTCGTAAACACGCTCCATACCGCCGACGATAAGGCGCTTGAGGTAAAGCTCAAGTGAAATACGAAGCTTAAAATCCTCATCAAGTGCGTTGTGATGAGTCATAAACGGTCTTGCAGCTGCACCGCCTGCATTGCTGACAAGGATGGGAGTCTCGACCTCGATGAAATTCTCACCGTCAAGATACTTACGGATAGCGCGGATGATTGCCGAACGCTTGTAGAATGTATCCTTGACCTCGGGGTTCATGATAAGGTCGAGATAACGCTGACGGTAGCGAGTATCTGTATCGGTCAGGCCGTGATACTTCTCTGCAAGAGGAAGAAGCGACTTGGAGAGAAGACGGATCTGCTGAGCGTGAACGGAGATTTCGCCGCGGCGTGTACGGAAAACGAAGCCCTTTACCTCGACGATATCGCCGATATCCCACTTCTTGAACTCTGCAAAATTCTCTTCGCCGATATCGTTGATACGAACGTAAATCTGCATACGGTCGGAACGGTCACGGATATCGATAAAGTTTGCCTTACCCATATCACGCCATGTCATAATACGGCCGCAGATAGTAACCTCGGAGTTTTCGAGCTCCTCAAATCTTGCATTGATCTCGGCGGCAGTAATTGTCTGCTCGGCGAGTGTTATTTCAAACGGGTCCTTACCTGCCTGCTGAAGTGCTTCGAGCTTTTCGAGGCGGATCGCTCTCTGCTCGTTTTCGCTCTTAACTTCTTCTTCGGGAGTAAGGATGATATTTTCTTCTGCCATTTTGATTATCCTCTCAAGTAAAATACTTACTTAATGATTTTTACGATTTCGTAGCCGAATACGCCGCCGGGTGCTTCAACCTGGACAACCTCGCCTACTTTCTTGCCCATAATAACTTTACCTACAGGTGACTCTGCTGAAATATAGTTTTCGTCCTTTGATGACTCGTTTTCGCCAAGGATAAGATAATCCTCTTCAGAGCCGTCGTCAAGATCCTTGAGTGTGATAACTGAGCCGACGTGAACGGCATCAAGCTCTGCATCGCTGATGATAACAGCATCCTTGAGAATATTCTCAAGCTCTGTGATACGTGCTTCGAGACGGCCCTGGTCGTTCATAGCCTCATCGTATTCTGCGTTTTCGGAAAGGTCACCGTGTGAACGTGCTTCCTTGATATCTTCGGCAGCTTTGTTTCTGCCTTCGGTTTTGAGGTATTCAAGCTCCTCCGCAAGTTTTTCGTAGCCTTCTCTGGTAAATTCCTGTGCCATTTATCCGTCAATCCTTTCAAATTGATTTTTACTGATATTCAGAATTCATAATATTATATAATATGAATCAATCAATGTCAAGGAAAACATTTCGACGAAACTTTTTCGCTTTAACACTGTAAATTTTTAAAATATTGCATTGATTTTATTAATTCGGTGTGGTAAAATACTTTAAAATATCACTTTGGAGGTATAGTTATGCCCCACAATATCAGAGAAGATGACAACATCAGATTCCTTATTGAGGCTATTCTTGAGCTTCGCAACCTTGAAGAAGGCTACGATTTTTTTGAAGACCTCTGCACAATGACAGAGCTTAAGTCGATGTCACAGCGCATTGTCGTTGCCAAGATGCTCCGCGATAAGAGAGTATACAGCGAAATCGTCAAAGAAACAGGTGCAAGCACAGCTACAATCAGCCGTGTTAACCGCTCACTCATCTACGGTTGCAACGGTTACGACGAAATATTCAAGCGCCTTGCCGAAAAGAGTGACGAATAAAATGGACGGTTACAACTTTTTTTCAGGTGTTTATGACACGCTGACCGAAAATGTTAATTACGCCGCACGTGCTCAGTACATTGCCGACCTGCTTGCCGAAAACGGTATCACAGGCGGCATTTTGCTTGACCTCGCCTGTGGTACAGGTACACTCAGCGTTGAGATGTCAAAACGCGGATATGAAGTAATAGGCGTAGATGCAAGCGGCGAGATGCTCAGCGTTGCAATGAACAACGCTGCAGAGAGCGGAGAAAGCATAATGTTCCTCTGCCAGATGATGCAGGAGCTTGACCTTTACGGCACAATCAACGCCGCAATATGCACGCTCGACAGCATAAATCATCTGACCGATGAAGAAGATGTGCAGGCAACCTTCGACAAGGTTTCCCTCTTTACAGAGCCGGGCGGCATATTTATTTTTGACATCAACACAGAGTACAAACACCGCTGCGTGCTCGGCAACAACACCTTTGTATATGACCTTGACGACGTATACTGCGTATGGCAGAATACGCTTGACGAAAATGACAATACGGTACAGATTGACCTTGACATTTTTGAAGAGATTGAGGATGGCATATATGAGCGTATGCAGGAAAGCTTCTGCGAGCGTGCCTATCCCCTCTCCGACATAAAATCAATGCTTACAAAAGCAGGCTTTGAAACGGTTGCGGTATACGATGAGCTTACACGCAACGAGCCGCACGAAAAATCAGAAAGACTATTTGTTATTGCGAGGAAAAAGTAAATGGGCAGAATTATAAGAAACATATCCACTACCGGCGAAGTTATGATTATGGCTGTTGATGCAACAGATATCGCCGAAAAAGCACAGCAGATTCACAAGACATCAGCTGTCACATCTGCCGCACTCGGCAGACTTCTTGCCGCCGCATCAATGATGGGTGATATGCTCAAGGGTAAGGATGACACTCTGACACTCAGAATCAACGGTGACGGCCCTGCAGGCTCGATTATAGCCGTTTCGGACAGCAGCGGTAACTGCCGCGGTTACGTCGCTAACCCCGTAGTTGAAATTCCGCTCAACGGCAAAGGCAAGCTCGACGTTTCGGGTGCTATCGGTAACGGCACACTCACCGTTATGAAAGACCTCGGACTCAAAGAGCCCTACATCGCACAGATGCAGCTCGTATCGGGCGAAATCGCAGAGGACATAACAAGCTACTACGCAACAAGCGAGCAGACACCTACCGTATGTGCGCTCGGTGTACTTGTCAACCCCGACCTTTCAATAAGAGCGGCAGGCGGATTTATCATTCAGCTTCTCCCCTTCACAAGCGAAGAAACAATCGATGCTGTTGAGAGAGGACTTGAGGGTCTTCCGTCAGTTACACAGATGCTTTCTGCAGGTATGACGCTTGAAGAAATATGCAAGCGTGCACTGCCCGAATTTGAGCTTGACCTGCTCGACGAAAGTGCACCAGAATACCGTTGCAACTGCTCAAGAGAGCGTGTTGAAGCGGCACTTATCACAACAGGCAAAGCAGAGCTTGAGGATATGGCAAACGATGAAGTGACAAATGTAACCTGCCATTTTTGTGACAAGGTATACAGCTTTACAAGTAAAGATATGCTCAACCTCTCAAAAAGAGCAAGCGAATAACACACACAAAGCAAAACTGCAAGGCGATCAGACTGATTACCTTGCAGTTTTTTATTTTAACTCCTTATACCTTTTCAAAAACAAACTCTTTGCCGTCGGCTTTGCATACGCAGGTATCTCCCGGATTTATTATGCCCTCAAGGATTTCTTCGGAGAGCTTATCCTCAATCTTTGACTGTATTGCTCTGCGGAGAGGTCTCGCACCGTAGACGGGATCGAAGCCTGCATCGGCAATACTGCTGACAGACGCATCATCAAAACTGATTGTAATGCCCATTGAAGCGACGCGCTTTGCAAGCGAATCGAGCATACGCTTTGCAATCTGCTCAATATCTTCCTTCTGAAGCTTGCGGAAGACGATTATATCGTCAACTCTGTTGAGAAACTCGGGTCGGAATGCGTTTTTAAGCTCACCCATTACCGCTTCACGAATTTTTTCGTCGCTCATCGAGCCACCTTTTTCAGCACCAAACCCTAGTGAGGCTGAGCCGCTGCCTGCAATCTGCTTTGCACCTATATTGGATGTCATAATGATAATGCAGTTTTTGAAATCGACCTTTCGACCCTGAGAATCGGTGAGTATACCGTCATCAAGAATCTGAAGAAGCATATTGAAAACATCGGGGTGAGCCTTTTCGATTTCGTCAAAAAGCACTACCGAATAAGGCTTGCGACGCACACGCTCGGTAAGCTGACCGCCCTCATCATAGCCGACATAGCCGGGCGGTGAGCCGACAAGGCGTGACACCGTATGCTTCTCCATATATTCGGACATATCAAGCCTTATCATCGCATTTTCGTCGCCGAACATTGAAGCGGCAAGCGACTTGCAAAGCTCTGTTTTACCTACACCTGTAGGACCGAGGAATATGAACGAGCCTGTCGGTCTTTTAGGGTCTTTGAGACCTACCCTGCTGCGTCGGATTGCACGCGACACAGCCTTGACAGCTTCATCCTGACCGACAATACGCTCGTGAAGCTCACTCTCCATATTGAGAAGTCTGAAGCTTTCCTCCTGCGTAAGCTCAACAACAGGTACACCTGTCCAGCCAGAAACAATTTCGGCAATATCGTTTGCGGTTACCTCACCTGCAGTGCCCGAGCTTCTCTGCTGCCAGCTGTCCTTTTCCTCTCTGAGTTTAAGCTCAAGCTCACGCTTGCGGTCACGCAGAGATGCGGCACGCTCAAACTCCTGCGAATTTACGGCATCTGCCATCTCATCCGACAACGACTTTATCTGCTCCTCAAGAGCTTTCAAGTCAGGCGGTGCTGTAAAGGCACGAAGCCTTACACGCGAGCCTGCTTCATCAACAAGGTCAATCGCCTTATCAGGCAGGAAACGGTCACCTATATAACGCACGGACATCTTGACAGCAGCAATAATTGCTTCGTCTGATATTCTCACTCTGTGGTGTGCTTCGTATTTATCACGCAGACCTTTGAGAATTTCGATTGCTTCGTCTTCACTCGGCTCGCCTACGGTGACAGGCTGGAAACGTCTTTCAAGTGCGGCATCCTTTTCGATATGCTTGCGGTATTCTGCAAGCGTAGTCGCACCGATAACCTGAATCTCACCTCTTGCAAGTGAAGGCTTGAGGATATTTGCGGCATCTACCGCACCCTCTGCCGAGCCTGCACCTATAAGCGTATGAAGCTCATCAATAAAAAGTATCACGTTGCCGCATTTCGAAACCTCTTCCAGCGCAGCTTTTATACGCTCCTCAAAGTCGCCTCTGTACTTTGTGCCTGCAACCATACCCGTAAGGTCAAGTGAAATAATACGCTTATCAGAAAGCGTTTCAGGCACTTCACCTGCAACAATTTTTAGTGCAAGGCCTTCAGCTATTGCGGTTTTGCCGACACCCGGCTCACCTATGAGACACGGATTGTTTTTTGTTCTTCTGGAGAGAATCTGTATTACTCTTTCTATCTCTTCTTCTCTGCCGATTACGGGGTCAATCTTATTCTGCGAGGCAAGGCTTGTAAGCTCCCTGCCGAATTGGTCAAGCGTGGGCGTTTCGGACTTGCCGCCCTTTTCGCCGTGTTTTTCCTTCCCTTGTTTTGTATTATTGCCTCCGTTTACCGATTTGAGCATATCGCTGAGCACATCGGAAGCCGACACGCCGAGCTTACCGATAATATTTACGGCACAGTTTGAGCCTTCCTTAATAAGCGACATAAGCAGATGCTCTGTGCCGGTATAGCTGTGGCCCATTGAACGTGCCGCCGCTATTGAAAGCTCGATTATATACTTGAGTCTGGGTGTAAAATCATCGGGTATCAGAACGGTAGGCGTACCGATACCGACTGTTGATTTAAGGACATTTTCAACATCCTCACTGCCTATACCCTTTGCGTTAAGGGCAAGGCAGGCAGCTCCGCCGTCAACGCGAAGCAGACCTGCAAGCAGGTGCTCACTGCCCACATAGCTGTGCCCCATACTCTCGGCAACTTCAATTGCACGGTTGAGTGCCTCATTCGCTTTTTCAGTAAAACCTGTAAACTTGTACATATAAAATCACTACTCCTTCCATAGCAGGCTCAACAGCCTGCAACGATATAAATCCCTTACGGGATTTTCGATATATCTTTTAATATATGCGAAAACTTTATATTAAAAGATTCGATATGTTGCTTCGCAACGCGATATGCACTGCGGTGCGTAAGGATTTATATCATATCGCAGGCGAATAAAATGAGCCTATATCGTAATCGAATGAAATGAGATTATATCGCATTTGCCGTCAGGTAAATATATCGTCAAACCTTCCTTTTTCAAATAATCACTACCTGCCTAATATTTAAGCCAGCGCCTCCCTTACCGCTTTAGCTCTGATTTCGTCACGCTTTGACGCATCAAGGTTACTGCCCTCTCTTGCGTTGATTGTAGCGGGCTGCATATCAACCATAAGCTCACTGAGCTTTTCCATACTGACATCAATTATTCCCTGAGCTACACCGAGTCGCACAAGCGAAGCAAGCTGCATAAACTCTTCACCGCTGAGAAGTCTTGCATTTTTCAGAATTCCGAGTGCACGGAAAATCTTATCCTCCCAAACGGGATTCTGAAGCATCTGCGCTCTTATTGCAAGCTCTTGTGCAACAAGCTGCTGTGCAATAGATTTGAGATTGCTCAGTGCTGTTTCTTCGCTTATGCCGAGGGTTACCTGATTGCTCAGCTGATACAAATCACCGCTGGGTGAAGTACCCTCACCGTAAGCTCCGCGGATAATAAGACCGAGCTTTGAAACGGTAGCGGCAATCTTGGTAATCTGACCGCTTTTGCCCAGACCCGGTAAATGAAGCATAACAGATGCTCTCATAGCCGTGCCGAGGTTTGTGGGGCAACGGGTAAGGAAACCGATACGCTCATCAAATGCAAGCTTGAGCTTTGAAGAAATTGCATTATCAATGCTGTCTGCACGCTTATAAGCACTGTCGAGTGCAAGACCCGACTCCATAACCTGAAGACGGATATGATCCTCTTCGCAGAGCATAATGCTGACTGACTCATCATCGGAAAGCAGAAGTGCTCTGCCGCCTACCGAGCTTGCAAATTCGGGACTTATAAGATGGCGCTCGGCAAGAGAAATCGCCTGCGCTCTGGTAAGGCTCTCCATTTCAATATAGCTGAGATCTTCGTCACAGCCGCCGAGAAGTGCATCACGCACAAGCTCGTTGACCTGCTTTTTGCCTGCGACATTAAGCTTTGCAGGGAAAGGATAATCCTCAAGGTTTCGTGCAAGACGGATACGTGTGCTGACTACAACCTCGTTCTTTTCACCGCCTCCTATATACCACTTACTCATGCGTTTTCGCCTCCTTCCATATCTCTGATTTCATCGCGGAGCTTCGCCGCAAGCTCAAACTCCTGCTTTTCGACTGCATCCTGCAGAGCTGATTTGAGCTGTGCTATACGTTCCTCTTTGGTGGGCTCATTCTTTTCTTCAAGAGTGACTTCAATCTTCTTGCCCGAGTGTAGTGCTCTGCCATGAATACGCTCGATTGACGGTGCGAGCTTATCGTAGAAAAGTCTGTAACACTCTGCACAGCCCACCTGACTTTCGCGCACGATATCGTTGAATGAGTTGCCGCATTTCGGACAACGTACAACCTTTGTGCCGAGCGATTTTTTGCTCACATCGCCGAGCAGGTCTCCGAAGAAATCGCTTAAACTCAGCGGAGCAAAGCCCGAAAACATATCCGTGTAGCCGAGGTCACCTGCACAGCGTGCACAAAGATGATGCTCGGTTGTGTCGCCGTTTACGACACGCTTGATGTGTGTGGTTGCCTGTGCTTTACCGCAATTCTGACATACCATAGTTAATACTCCTCCTTTTAATTTTACATGTTTATGGTCTGCAGCAGCATCTGTTTGAATACTGCCGCTCTTACTCTGTCTCGCTGCTGTACCGAAAGCTCACGGTAACAGCCGTCAAGCACTGCCGCTAACATAATTTTGGCTGTTTGCGTAGGAATTATATCCGCATTCGCCAAATTGATTATATGCGCGCGTGCCGTCTTTTCATCAATCTCCGGACCGATATGATTTATTACGTGCATTACAAGTGCACCCGGTGTACTGTGCGTAGCGCGTGTGATGCGGATATAGCCGCCGCCACCTCGCCTGCTTTCGACTATATAACCCTGCTCCGGCGTAAAGCGTGAAGCGATTACGTAGTTAATCTGGCTGGGTACACAGCCTACAGTCTGCGCAAGCTCATTTCGCTGCATCTCAGCGCAGCCGTCAGCTTCGAGCATATCCATTATTAGCTTCGCGATAGTGTTACTGATATTCACTTCGCTCACTTCCTTTCGGTTTGACTTTGACTTTCTTTGACCTTGATTGTATTGTAAAACATTTTGGCCTTACCGTCAAAGGTCAAGAAAAGTCAAATTGATTTTATTTTAGCCGATTTTTGAAAATAGCTCCTATTTTCTCGTTTTTGCTATGTTTTTCTCTGTTTTTGACCTTCTTTGACCTTTGTGCAAAGAATAAATCAATAGTTGCATAAACCAAAACACCGCAGCCCTGTAAAAAGCAGGACTGCGGTGCACGCAAACTCTTTAAATATTGACTTTTTGATTATTCCTCGTCGGAGTTGCGCTTGCGAAGAACAAATGCAAGTGCACCTGAACCGCCCATTGCGGCAACTGCCGCAGCAACAACACCGAACGAAACACCTGTATCAGGAATCGGAGTGCCTTCATAATCAGAATCCCACTCGGGATTTTCATCAGGTAACTCCTCAAAGATGTCATCAGAAGGCACTGTTGTTGACGGAGCGGATGAGTTACCGCCGCCAAAGATGAGCTTATTCAGCCAGTCAAGCAGGTCGCTTGAAGCGAGACCGTTGATAATATCACCGTAGCCGAGACCCATTTCCTCGAGTTTCTCATAAAGAGCATCCGCATAAGCAGGAATATCGGTGAAGTTTTCAATTTTGGGAAGGCCGAGTGCCTCATTGATTTCGTTGAAAGCGTCCTTTAATTCTTCAAAATCAATCTTACCGAGAAGACTGATGATAAGAGAAATTACATCCTCCTCATCAGGTGCCTGTGTAGATTCTTCCTCAGAAGGAGCTTCTGTTGACTCTTCTTCAGAGGGTGCTTCCGTTGACTCTTCTGTCGGAGCCTCGGTTGACTCTTCTTCCGGAGGATTTTCCGTGGGATTCTCCTCGGGTGCAGACTCTTCGCTTACTTCCTCGGAGGTTGACTCTTCTGCAGTTGTGTTTTCGGATGTTACATTTTCCTGTGTGCTTTCTTCTTCACCGTTTACGGCAAAAGCAACGGCAGAGAGAGAAAAGCACATTACAGCCGCAATCATAACTGCAATAAATTTTCTGATTTTCATTTACCTTTTCCTTTCTGAAAATTTTTTGTGCGAAACTCTTTCGTTCGACAAACAAATACTAACATCCGACAACATTCACCGTCAACGCACAAATAATGGAAAAAGGGATGCAAAAAAGCGAAGAACGTATAAAACAAAATTCCCAAAGCTTCTTTTAAAACAACAAATCTGTGAAACCCCAATTATAATTAAAAGCTCATTATCAAAAGAATTTTATTGTTTTATACTACGTACAATCCTCGCCTCTCGACGTACCTTGTACGCCTTCGGGCAAACAAAGCCAAGTTTGAAACCTTGGCTTTGCTCGGTTTGTCCGTTCTTCATCTTTTTTACTATCCCTTTTTAAAAAAGAGCCGTAAAAACTTCCGTTCTTACAGCTCCTTGAATATTAATTTTACTCAAAAAGTGTTATTGTACCTGCGTTGTACTCCCATGGTACAAAGCCGGTATCGAGTGCAGGGCTGTTGGTTGCCAGAGTAAAATCACGGTTTGCCGCATCCTTGAACAGCGGGTCGGCAAAAACACCGTTGTTGTAATATCCTCTGCCGACCATCATCGGAATGCTCTTTTTATCAAAAATTGACATTGAATAGCCCGATGATACATTACCGCCGTTTGTGTAATCCCAGTAGAGATTACTGTCATCAACAAACCAATCGGATTCTATTGTGCGTGCATACATCATTGAGTTATCGGTAACCAGAATATTGTTTTCGAGGAAGAGCGAATTGTGCTCTTCGTGTCTGCTGACTATAAATGCGCCCTCACCGCCGAAAGCAAAGATATTATTTCGGACAATATTATCTTCACCGTAGTGCTGGTGGAATGTCTGGGATGAACAGTCGTAAACGAGATTATTTTCAACAAGCATAAAGCTTGAGCCTTCGTCAAGATAGATACCCCAGCCGCCGTAACCGTATTCACCTTCGTCACAACCGACGTTGTAAATCACGTTACCGCTGATAACAGTATCGGGCTGAATACCAAGGGTATAGATACCGCCCATATCGGACAGCCAGCCGTTGCCGATATTGTAGATAAGGTTGTTATTAATTCTGATATTGTTAGTCGGATTAGGTGCATAGCCCCAGTTCCAGCCAACCGAAATACCTGTATACCAGCCGTCGTGAATCTCGTTATACGAAAGGTCACAATTGACAGCATGGGTAAGCAGGATACCTATAGCATTGTTGAAAATTCTGCCGTAGTTGCTGATATGGCAATCGGTTACGTTGATATTTTCGGTGCTTGCAGGCACGACCGCATCGCCATGGATAAACACTGCGTTTGCACCGATTTCATTGAAACAGCAAGATGTTACGTTACAGTTTTTGCTTGCCTTATCAAACTTGAGTGCGGTATACGAAATGTTTTCAAAGCGGCAATCGGTGAAATTGACACCCGATGAAGCGGTTACATAGATTGCTGCAGGAACCTCGAAAGCCGCCTGCGGATGTACACCGCCGTACTTTATGTTGCCGTACATCGGACTTGACTCAAGCATCGACTCATCAAAGAATGCACCGTCAATATGCTCCCAGTCGGTATTTTCAAAATTGATGCCTTGGAAAGAGATGTTTTCAACACCGTCCAGAGTGATAAACTGTTCACATTCACCTGCATAGAGAACGGTATTTTCAACCGTATCGCCCTCCTGCGGTATGTAGTAGAGCTTTTCTTCACTGCGGTCGAGATACCACTCACCGGGCAGAGAAAGTGCCTCTTTTACGTTTTCAAACACATAGTTGTCGTTGACCCTGATAGTCATAGATGAAACTTTGGACACTTCGATTCTGCCGGTTGCAGTATTGACAGAGCTGACGGGCAGAATCTCGTCGCACCAGTAGTGCATAACTCTTACGTTGACGTCTTTGACGTTTACAAAGTTGAGCACGTCTTTGGTATGGGCAACAAAAGCTACGGTATGAGTAAAGAAATCGGGTGACCAATCGGAAGGCACACCGTCTTCAATCACGGGGTCTGCAACCTTGAACACACCCTGCTTGGGATAGTTTGAGCGAGAGAGTCTTTCGCCGTCTTTGAAAAGTGAACGGAAGTAATCGGAATCACTTTCGATAGGCATATCGGTAACAAAAGCCTTGACGCCGTTGATTGTGGTTTCACTCCAGCCGCCGCTGATTTCTTTTGAGCCGCTGAAGACAACCTCTTCGTCGGGATAAGAGCGGTAAAGCACATTGCCGCAATCGGATGAATCGAAGGCAAGAGTTTCGTCAAAGACATACGTACCCTCACGAAGCCAGACGGTTATATTGCCGCAATCAGAAGCTTTGAGAGCCTTGAGCTTTTCTTTTGCCGCCGCAACGGTTTTAAGCGGATTTTCGAGCGAACCGTCGTTACCGTCGTCACCGTCGGGTGAAACAACAAGGTCGTACTCACCCATCACAAACTCACCTTCGTCAAAAGCAACCTTGGTCTGCATATTGACCTCGGGATATTCGGGTACAATTGTCGGCTGGCTGAATATTACGTTGAACAAAGTTGCAATCGAAGCAAACCAGGCGATAATTCTTGCGAAAAAAGCACTCATAACACTGCACCTCTTCGGAATATTAATGTAATAAATATAACACTAAAATTCCGATAATACAATATTGCTTTTGCTTTTTATTTTATTTCAAACTTATCTCTTGACAAAACCGCATTTATGAATTAAAATAACTAATGCTGTTTGAACAGCACAAATTAATATGCGGGTATGGCGGAATTGGCAGTTTCCGACCGAGCGCCGCCTGTGGCGGATGCAGCGACAGTCGGAAAGGCGCAGCGGTCAAAATTCGGCGAGTGATAACGAGCTACGGATTTTGGGCACCGCAAGAGTCACGCGGAGCGCGGCTGCCATATCACAAAACAAGTTAATATGCGGATATGGCGGAACTGGCAGACGCGCTAGATTCAGGTTCTAGTCGGGGCAACTCGGTGCAGGTTCGATTCCTGTTATCCGCACCAAACCAAAAAAATCCGAACCAAGTTTTTCCAATAGGAAAAGGGTTCGGATTTTTTGTTTACATATAATTTTTATGTAGCATCAAGAAGTAAATCTCCTTGGTGCTTTTTCTTGTTAAATCAAATCCATTTTCTATTTAAAAACAGAATAAATCTACTAATAGGAATATAAGGTTTTTAATAATTCTATTTGTAGTCGTAATATGATATTATGTAGAAAGACAGTTTCGTTATATGAAAATGAAGCAACTATGATTCTACGATTTGATAGATCATCATTTATTAGAATCATTCTTAATCAAATCATAAATGCTAGTGTTTATCAAATCATTATTATAGTCCTGTTGAAAGCGTTTTACAAGTTCTTTCACCTTTCCCTCGAATTGTTCTTGACTTATGTCTAAAGAGAAATAGGGCTTAGAAATACTGCGTTCACCAAAGCAAACAATTGAATGAATTCTTTGTGTGTTATTTCTTTCAATCTGGTCAAATAAACCATTAAATTTGACTATTTTATCAAGTAAGACCTCATTTGCTTTAACATTTTTTGTTTTTTGAAATAATACTCTTCTAAAGCGATCAATATAGTTTATACATTCAGAAATAACAGCATAAAGTTCTTGACTTATAATAAAAACTTGGAAATCATTTTTGAAACTATTCTCGTTTCCTTTAATTGTAGAAACTGTTTCTATTCCTTTTTTTATTCCCAATGAAAAATTATAAACGGCATCATATACCTTATCGATTACTATTTCAAAATCGAAAATATTATTTTCTTCATTGAAGTTATCAGAATATAGAACCAAGGGTTTAAGTGAAATTCCCAAAATTCTAGAGCTGAAGAACTCAAATTGAATAGAAGTAAACTCAACAAAATTTTGCCCAGCAGGAGTTATTTTTACAATAATATCTTGAATGTTTGATTTCTTTATAACTTTTTTTATGTTTGTAGTACACTCTATTCCTTTGTTAAACTCAATTAACTCACCCCACTCCTGTAAAGCTTTTTCTTTTTGAGGATCGGTTGATATATCTTTACTGAGTTGACACAAGGAACTAATAATTTCCTCTTTTGAATACGTTTTTTCAAAAAAATTAATTATTTCTGAAAGAGTAATTCCCTCGTAAGAAGAACTACAACGACATTTGTTCCAGTATAGATAAGACAATAATATTCTTGTTAAACTGAAAGCTGCTTTTCCATCTATAAGTTTTATCCCGAATGCCTCAAAATATCCTGATTTTCTAAATGTATCATAAATATTCTTAAATATAATCATACGAGAAAGATTTATGCTAACCGGTTTTATTTCCGTATTTATAGGTTGAGCTAAAGATAAAACTTGTTCCATCCAGGTTTGCTCTTCATTGTTGTCATTACTTTTGTATAATGAATTTAAGCTATAAATTGCATTTCTAAAGTTGTTATTAAAAAATGGGAGATACTTTTTGGCGGTAAAAAGCTTAACGTCATCATCATTGAATTGATAGTTGAATTCCCGCAAATATTTTTCTATAATGTTTTGTGGAATTAGTAACATTGTTATTTTTTTAACTTCTTCGAACAATTCACCTTTTATATTGTTGGTATATAAGAACTTTAATTTTTTTAATAAAGCTTCAGGGGTAAAATCATAATACTGTCTTTCAATAATATATTCATCATTTTGACCAAAGACATTTTCTGGATAATTTTGAATTGAACATAATGCAAAATTTGTAGTTGGTCTAACACAAAATATAAATGTATAATCTAACATAAAATTAATTGATTTGCTAGAAGAAAAAACATTTTTATTAGAAAGTTCAAAATATATATTCTTAATTACATCATTAATTATTTTATAACTGTCTCCTACTGCCATAGCTACGCTGTTTGTATGAGCTTCTATGTTATCGATAGCAATAATATATTTCATTTTTTCTTTATCCACAACTATATCTTTTGTCGTTAGGATAAGAACAAAAAGCAATACTTGCAAAATCTCGTCAGATAAATTCATTGCCTTAGTGGCCTTTTGAGAATAAGCATATTTAAGGCTATCATCACTTAGTTCTCCTAATGATAGAACTTCAATAACTTCTTTAACAGATTTTATGAATTCTAACCAGTTATCCTCGTCATACCCAGGACAATTTTCTATTTTTGTTATTTCTTTTAATACTCCAATATATCGATTCTTCCATGCGTTATTAAAGGCATCCTCATATTCTATCATTTGTTTTAAAATCTTTTTAAATCTTTGATAAAGATCTTTGCTGGGAAAGTTTTTTTGAGATGTAAAATTAACATCTTTTGCAGCACAATCTAGAATTATATAATTAAATCTGGTTTTTTTAAAAAAATCATTATTAGTTCTGCATTCAAGCGTTTTTATAAATGTAGTTTTTCCTGTCCCCGCAGAACCACGCAAACAGACCATGTTGTGTTGTCGATCTTGAAAAATTTTTTGCGTAATGGAATCTAAAACATTTTCCTTTTCATCTGCTCTTGGCACATAAAATTCTTTATAAAATATATCGGGAGTAATTAAACTGTTTATAGGTTGACTTGTCGAATGAGATAAGCCAGAAAGAATATAGTTTACTGCTTCTTCTTTACCAAGAGTTTTTATTTTCCTTATCAATTTGCTTTTATCTAAATCATAGTCGTTCTGTTGGAATTCTGCATCTGTTGAACCCGAATTATTTTTTTTTATAATATCATCTCCCTTATTCAAGTCAATAACAATACTTGAACTACCATTATGAAAATGTTTATACTCTGACCAGCTATTATTTTCCCAATCATAAGCATTGATAATAAATGCATTATTGCTTTTCGAGTATTCGCCAGTACAAAAAGATGCTTTAATTTCATTTCCATTTTTAAGACAACCTGTAGTAATATAATGAATTCCTTCATAATTATTATAATTTAAAGTATGATTGTGTCCACACAAATATAACTTTACTCCAAAATTTGATAAATATCTGGAAATTTGCATTCTTTCGTGTTGTGCAATAAAATCAATATTGTGATGTCCAAGTGCAATCACAGGTTTGTCATTGTTTATTGTAGATAGTATTTTTTGGATCTCTGAACTAGCACAAATCAAATTATGGGCTTCCAAATCCTTGTTTCCATCTTTTCCCAAACCCGATGCAATTGCTGTGTTTATAAATAATATATTTACATCTTCAAGTTCAATATAATGATTTAAACAATTCTTTTTTGGCATCGTATGCCCAAAAATCTTTTTATAAAGTTTACCAAAAAAGGAAAAATCGTTTGTAAGAGTTGCATAAACATCACTAAAATCATAACTTTCTCTAGGCGAACATTTGTATATTTCAGAATATATATTTTCTAGCACTCTTTTTCTGACAGCGCTTCTATCTAAATCATGGTTACCCGGCACTATATGTACATGCTTTTCAATTTCTGTGACGCCAACAGCTTCAGCGATTTTTGTAATCAAATTTAAAACATTTGTTACATCCGTTCTTTTTGCTTTCGGTGCAAATCTGAAATCGCCGGTAATAAAGATTTCATCAACTTTTATGTTTTTTTCTTTTAAATAAATTGGCAATAATCTTATTATTTCTCTGTTATATCCATTTTTTTCTGTAGGATCGTAATGCAAATCCGACAAGTGTAACCATTTCATATTTAATCTCCTTTATGTTTCATTAACACTTTTAAACTATGTCTATCAATATATGACAAATTTCACCAAATTGCACATAAAATCTTTATGTTTTCATTTTTTTACATCGTGCTGTAGCCATTTGTAGGTTATTTATATATTAATTCTGATCAATTCTAAGCAATAAAAAGTTTAGAAAATCCCACTTCTACAAAAAATCAATTGAATTTTTTTGTTGTATCTGGTGTTTTTTGTTCTAAACTGTTTATGTTTCCCTTTCAGTTTTATCTATATATGAAAAAGGTTATATAAAATCAAAATTGTTAACCCTTCTTAGGAAATCCTGGCAAGCATAAATATTATCATACTCATGAATATACACTGGTTTCGATAAACGAAATGACTTTGCTAGCACCGAACAATATGGCAAATCTGAAGATTTTTGTTTTCCGCTTGTTGGGAACACATAATTAAATCCCATTTCTGATGCTTTTACGGAAGCGCAAGAAAAATATCGAATACCAATTAATTGTTCGGTTTCCTCATCAACTCGAGAACAAAGTTGGCTTCTTACCCACTGCATTAAAAGTTGTGGTATTATGTATTCAGCTGCAAAGGGATCTTTTTTGTTTATTTTGATATAAGAACAAGCCGCAATTAATGGATACCACAACAGATATGCAGATTTAACATTTAGATTATCTAACAGATTATGAGAAATATGTCTATTGTAATATTGATTTTCTTGTCTTATTCCGATAAAGTCCTGCGGTTTTACTCCGAGTTCAATAACTTGAACATTTGTATTTGTATAATCAAATATTCTTTCTAATTTAAACACCGAAGTTAAAGCAAAACTTTTATGCAAATCCATATTGATTTCTTCGCCACATAATGCTAACGATGTACCTAAATACAAACTCGGATAACCTGCAATACTATAGCGACAAGTAGAAACTTTAGATCTTAAATTGTATGGTGTATGAAACACTCTTTCTCGGTCGTATGGTTTATTATCCGATACACAAACCACTCTATAAAGTTTTAAATCGTCATCATCAAAGTGTGATTTTGAATCTTCAAATTGTTCCATTACACTTTTTTGATATATTTGCAATGGATTGTTCATTAAAAGATTCATCGCCTTATTTAATGTACTATATGATTTTGATGGAAAGCCATTTAAATAATGTTTAACGGAAGTTACTAATAAACCACAAACTCTTTTAATACGAGTCAAATCCACAGAAAGAGAACCATAATTCCCACCTTTTGATTTTGGCATTTGTTCTAATTCACTAATATAGCTGTTAAAAAGGTCCTCTAATGTCATGGAGAAATCATTACCATTCCATCTTATGGGCAAATGGAATAATTGGTTTTCTAAAATTTTTTTAAAATTTGAATCGGATATGTCGAGAATCATAATTTACCTCCACGTTATAAATTAATCTTATTCATTTTAAAAACATTTATCGAAACGAATATGAATATATATTTTTGTTTTTATACATCATTTAGAACATCGCATAACAATCAATAAAAACTCATATATAGCCATTATGCTACAAGGCAAGCTTCTGCCACAACCCGCACTACAAAAACGATCTATTTTTCGACAAAAATGCTTATTTTTCGACCTATTCACTTTATTTTACAATCCACACATTCGACTAACCTTCCGTTATTAGGTAAAATAAAATTACCAAATAACAGGAGGTTTTATTATGAAATCATCATTTGAGCAGAATGGTGGCAGTTACCGCCATGTTGGTGATTATCTCATTCCTAACTTAATTTTACCATCCGAAGAAGTGCGTGTCACCCTCGGCAAATGGGGAATGATGCACAAGGATTATCTTGAGAAGCATAAGAAGGTACTGTTTAACACTTTGCTGATCCACGGAAAGCTTTATCAGCACTGTGCAGAAGTCGAAAAGCAGGCAAATGAAATGTACGATATGCTTGTTAAACGTATGGCTGACAATGACGGAGTTACTGAAGAACTCAAGGCTACAGACCAAATGCGGTGGGTTGGGCTGATGAACAACTACCGTAAGTGTGCAGAAGAAATCATTTGCTCTACACTTGTTTTCACTTAACACAATGGTTGACAAAAATGTTGCCCCTACTTATTGCTTGAATAAGTAGGGGCTTACTTATTAATGAAGTTAATTATGCAATTAGCTGAGCAAACCAATGCAGTTTCGTAAAAGCGTAACAATACATTCAAAAATGTGTATTACCCATTGCCATAGGGTTAAGTTGACCTCAACAATACATGAGTCTAATGTACCAGTTTCAGTAGTTGCTGTTATAACTACAGTACCCTTGCCGACTGCTGTAACAACGCTGTTTTCATCTACGGTTGCAACGGATGTATCACTTGACTCAAAAGTTACCTTTTCATCGCAAACAACCGTCAGTTTTCTGCTTTCTCCGCAGGTCATCTGTATCACAGCTTCAACCATAAATACCTCTACCGGCATAAGTTCCAAGGCGGATATAGCTTCTTCGATTTCCTTTGCCATAGCATCAACTTGTGATTGGTTGGATATACTGAGATTCCACTCAACCGCACTTACCGCATTTTCAAGGTTCAATCTGCTTTCCAATGTATATTTTGATAAATCTGTCGGCACTTTCGCAATCGCTTCATTAACCCTTGAATAATCAGCTACAGCGGCTCTGTTTTCGCAAGCACTTGTTTTAATTACAACAGGGTCAAACCCTTTATCTGTACTTGTTACAACACAGTAATAATACTGTGCAGGATAATCGGAAGGATTAAAGGCTTTGTTTGTTGCTCCTTCAATCGGTGTTCCTCCCTCATTGCTGTCAATGCTATTTGCATACCATTGGTACTGTCTGTTGAACCCAACGACATCTGCTTCCAACTCGCCCATATATGATTTGTAATATTCGGGCAAATCAGTTATTACTGCCGTTTCAGGTGTTATTTCAATAAACTTAAAGCCATTTTCATTTGCCCACTGTTCAACTATGGTACCAGCAGAACCATAGATTATATAGGTTCCTTTATTAATTATTTCATTGTTAATCGTAATAGAATTTATTGTAGACGGAAGCACTAATGTATATTCTGCTGAACTTAAAGTAGAAGTAGGCAATCCGCCTAATTCTTTCAAATTAGAAAACTCTATTCTTCTTAAATACCTTTCTTGTTCTGACCGAAAATCTTTCTTCGTTACATTTTCCAACAAAGGTAAATCCAAGGCCATAGTTAAATTAGTATCACTAAACCATCCGCTTCCCATAATAGATAATGTCGCATATCTTTGTAGTTTAGGTATATGCACTTCTATTAATGAACGACAATAAGCAAAAGTTCCTTCTCCAGCAGATTCAAGTTCAGGTAAGTATACATATCGTAAAAGGCTATTATGAAACGCATAACTTCCGGTTATTTTTAGTTTAGGAAAACTCACACTTATCAAACAAGGGGTGCTTCCAAACGAATACCACCCAATTTTCTCTAAATTCGGAAAATCTACAGCAGAAACATTTGAGCGTCGAAAAACATAGTCTCCAATTTCAGTGACATTTTCTCCATAAATATACGAAACAGTTTTATTTTCATAAAAGCCCCCCGTAAGAGTTGTTATTGTTTCGGGTAACATTATGGCATTTGCTCTTGATTTATCAAAAACACCATTTGCTATATCTGTTACCACAACACCATTTACGACCTTAGGAATACTTAACATATACGCCTCACCCGAATAAGATAGGATCTTACCCGATTCATCTACCTTAAACATATCTTCTGATTCTTCTAACCACGATCTATAATACCCCGAAAAAGTTTCACTTCGCAGATTGTATTTACTATAAGCAATTGCTTTTACAACAAAACCATCCCCCGATATTTCTATTGGTTTTTCATAAAGAATTCCGTTATCTTTGGTTGGTGTTGTCTGATCTAATGTATAGTAAATTTCCTCAGCACCCTCACTCTCAAGTTCAATATCTATTGTCTCAAAATAGTCACCTGGATTAATGTTTGATTTTATTTTCGTCTGTCGATTCATATCTACTGATGCAATAGAATCTAATATACCAACTCCATACAAGCTCAATACTTTAGGATCAGCGCTTACTATCTCATCGTAATGCATTGCTTTTTCTTTAATTCTATCTTTAATTTCGTTTGCAGTGGAGTTTGAATTTAATGCTTTTAACAATGCGCAAGAAGCAGAAACATATGGTGCAGAGAGCGACGTTCCGCTAGTAAGCATATATCTATTATTCGGATAAGCCACTGGTATATCTTCGCCTGGTGCTGAAATATCAACACTTCTTCCATAACTAGAAAAAGTGCTTGGCAAACATCTTGTATCAATTGAAGCAACAGTTAAGCAATAAAAAGACTGCGCTGGATAACGTTCAGCAATTTCTACGCAATCAGCAGTATTTCCCGCTGCTGCAACAACTAAAACATTCTCTTCATATGCTCTTTTTAATACATCAGCCATCAATCCTTCATTGCGATTAGATTGAAAACTTGCATTAACAATATCAACTCCATCTTCAATAGCCTGTAAAATCCCCAATGAAGCTGAAAGCTCCGTCAAAACCCCTTCGTCATTCATTACCTTGTAACCAGCAACTATAACATTTGAGGAAGTTGAATCTATAATCACGGAAGAAACCATCGTTCCATGCCCATTAATTTTATCCATTTCACTATTTGGATCACCTGAGCCAGATGAATTAAAATTTGTTTTTTTAAATCTGTTTTGCAAGAATTCATGTTCAAGATCTATACCAGTATCAACGACAGCTACAACAACTTTATCCATACTTACAGAGTTATCTGTTAAATATTTTTTCAAGTCATAAAGACCAGTTAAATCACCACCCCAAGAATTAAGTCTATCAGGTGTCACATTTGATTTATTTGTTGTAGTTTCATTAATCTCAAACTCAGCTAAAGAAATCATTTCATCAGGATAAACCGATAGTATACTTTTTTGTTTTTTATAATAATTGAAGGCTATTTCTGTGTCGTATTCATTTTTAAACTGAACAATAAAATAATCTTCAAAGCCACTAGTTATTCCTATAGAATTGAGTTTGTCTGGTGCTTTCTTTGATTCAATTATAAGTCTACAACTTTCAAAATCACCATCTGTTTCGGTTTCTTCCGCCATTTTAATACGACTGTATTCGTTGGAAAAATCGTCATTTTGATTAATCAATTCTACAGTATCATCAATAAAAGCCTGTACCTCATCGCTTTCTTGTTTTGCATAAACTGACGCACCAATGATTGATACTGTGCTCAACAAAATACCAATAATCAACGAAATACTCAAAAAACGTTTCATACTGCTCCCTCGCTATTCACGTAATATTCTTAAACCGCTATTTCCGGCAATTCGGGTTTATCTATTACTTGGTATAAATCATAGAATATGATATTAAATCTCTGACTCCAAGCATCTAAAATATATTCTTAATAAAATAACAAGACAATACGTTTTGTCGAACTGCAGAAAAAACACGTCGAATTGCAAGAAAATTGCTGTTGTTGTGTATAGACAGGTATGTTATAATTCAATTGGTGATGATATGAGAATTTTAATTTGTGATGACGAAAGACATTATGTCGATGAGCTGAAACAACACATCGACACATATATGAATCGTAAAGGCGTTAGCTATGAGACAGATACCGTTTGCGACCCAAAAACTGTTTTAAACAGCGACGCTGTGTATCAGCTTGCGTTTCTTGACATTCAGATGAATGATATTGACGGAATTTCACTTGCAAAAGAGCTTAAAGAACGCAACAACAAAATTGTAATCTTTTTCGTCACATCTTTTAACAATTATCAGGATGATGCAATGGATTTACGAGCTTTCAGGTTCTTTGAAAAACCGATTAACCCCGAAAGATTATATTCCGGGTTAGATAAAGCAATGGAATATATTGATGAAAGCTATATTGATTTTTATATTTACACCAACAACGAGCAAAAAAAGATTCTCACAGATGAAGTTATATATGTTGAACGCGGAAACAGACAGGTAACACTTGTTACAACTCACGGCAATTACACAACACGCGAGACCTTTGAAGAATGGTGCGAAATTCTTCAGAATTCATTCTTTTACCGTGTCCATAAGTCTTATATTGTCAATCTTCATTACATAACAAACTATAAATATTCCGAGTTGTTTGTTCAGAACAATGTCAGGATACCGGTTGCATCGCGCAGACAAGCCGATTTCCATAAATTTTGGTTTGCATATCTGAGGAGGAGATAAGAGTGCTAATCACAATTGCTTTTATTTTTGTATTCTTTATCGAAATGCTGATAGCAACTATCTTCTTCAATAGTATTTCTGAGAAAAAGAAACCTTTACCAATAATACTTTTAATAGGTACCTTGATTTTTGAAACAGGAACACTGATTAATGTTTTTGTTGTCAGTACTTCTTGGTTGAATGTTACTTTTTCTGTTCTTGCAACTGTCGCTCTTTCAATATTGTTTTTTAACATTAAACCTAAAAGAGCGATTTTTTACTCGGTGCTGTTGGTTTCTTTGTCAACTATTTTAGAGCATATCGTCATTTTTGTAATATCATCTTTTTCAAAATTATATTTAACAGACTATCAGTCGGAAACAACCTTGTTGGTTGTAGAGGTAATAATCAGCAAGATTATATATTTTATTTCCGTATTGATTTTGCAAAAGTTTTCACAAAAAGATAAAACAATTGCAAAAGTTCCTGCTGCGTTCTATCTCTTTCCGATTATCACCTTGGTTTCTGTTTTATGCTTTTGGTATATAAGCCTTAATCAACAGTTAGAACTCCAAAATCAAATTGTTCTTGGAATTGTAAGTGTCTTGCTTCTGTTCGCTACATTGTTCATCTTTTTTGCTTTTCAAACCCACGCACAGAAAGAAAGCAAAATGCTTTTGCTCCAACAAGAACAAGACAAAATCAAAACAGATATTTCTTATTATGATATTCTTGAAAAGCAGAACACCAATCTGCGAAGCTATGCTCACGATGCAAGAAATCATCTTTCAGCAATCAAAAACCTGAATACGGACCCTGAAGTAGATTCTTATGTTTCTGAAATGATTAGAAGTCTTGAAGAATACAGTAAAGTCAGCCATAGTGGCAACAGAATTCTTGATGTTATCATTAATAAATATGTAACCGAATGTAATATCCACGACATTAAATTCACCGTTGATGTTAAGAATAATAATCTCACCGGCTTAGAATACCACGATACCGTGACCATTCTTGGCAATCTTTTGGACAACGCAATTGAAGCAGCTTTAATGTCAGAAGAAAAAAGCATTACATTTGAAACGGACCACAGAAACAATTACTCAGTAATAATTATTTCAAACAGTTGCGACATACAACCAAAATTTGATAGTACTAGAACACCTATAACAACCAAGCAAAATAAAGTACTACATGGATTTGGATTGAGAAGTGTAAAAAAGGCTATCAAAAAATATGATGGCGATTTTGCCCTCGAATATGATGAAAATAAAATGTTGTTTATAGCTACAATTATGATTGATTTAAACTAAACAAAATACTATAATTTCAGCCCCGTTGAGATTGCAGATTTTCTGCTTTACCAATGGGGCTTTTGTTTGGTTATTAAGTTTATGTTCTTAGCGAATGGAAATCAATTTTAAACTCTGTTTAGAAGTTAAAATTATATATCGAAGATGATAAATTTTACAACATTCAATTCAGGAATAAAGAAGAAGGTTTTCTGCTTTCATTTTCACATATTGTAGAAAGGCACAAGATCCTTAAACAGTTGTTTAAGCAATGTAGACAACTTTTATAGCATTCGCCTCTTGTGTAGCAATACACTTGTTTTAATGGAGTTTTTTGTTATAGTGCACAATTTCCAGATATATTGATTGTGCTATCCGACAAAGTTCGAGTTTTTTAGCAAAAAAGTGTTACTTTTTTCCTTTTACCGACATTTTATATGTAAGGTAATTTTTTATAAGAGGAAAAATAATTATGGAGTTAAAAGAAATCGAACAAACAGAAGAGAAAATAACGAAAATCTTGAACAACAACGGCTTAACGCATTTCTATATAACATACCACGGTTGCAAGGGCATTTTTATTCCTATTGTCGATAGTGAAAACCGCTACACCTATCCCGGTATATCCGTGACAACGTGCAACAAGGAGATTTACAGAGTATACCCACACGAAATTCTCTACATTGCCATTGAGGATAGAAAATCCGTGCTGTATCTGACTAATGGTAAAATCGAAACCCACTACCCAATGGAACACTGGAAAGAAGTCCTCGATAAAAAATCCTTCGCCCAACCGCACTACAGCTACATAGTCAACCTGAATTATGTTGAGGAAGTAACAAAGGATTTTGTTACCCTCAAATGCGGAGAGGATGAGTATAAGGTTTATACTTCTATGCGGAAGATAGGGGCGTTTAAGAAGGCTGTGGTGGAATTTTATAAATAAAATAAACGTTTTTGTCGAAAAAGGGAGCGTTTTTGTTAAAAGAATTGATTAGTGTTATATGTTAAACTTATACTAGTAAACAATGATTTTAATTTCAATCACTTTGTAATCTAATACAAACTAAATATCTCGAAATAATTTTAAAATGTGGAGGATTAAAATGAAAAAAGATTCTATTAAATGTTTTATTTCATATTCTCACAAAGATAAAAGAATGTGCAACAAATTTATAGAAAATTTTCAAGCTCTTTCTCGGCTTTACAATATAGACAGCTGGTATGATGGTGAGATTCCTGCCGGCGGAAATATAGATAATGAAATATTAAAAAATCTAACTGATGCTGACATTGTTTTCTTGTTGATTTCTCAATCATATATCGCTTCATATTATTGTTTTGAAAAAGAGTTAAAAATAGCAATAGAAAGACACAACAAAAATGAATGCATTGTGATACCAGTGATTTTAAGAAGCTTCGTTATGGGCGACTATCCTTTTAGTTCACTTAAATATATTCCTACTGATGGACAATCGATAGATAGCTTTCGACCACAAAATGCTGGGTTTGTTGATGCGTTCAATAGTATAAAAAACCTTTTAGAAAAATTCGAAAAAGAATCATCCCCCAAACCAGATATAAATACAATCTCTAAACCTAAAAGAAAAACTTTAGATGCAAAA
The DNA here is from genome assembly GCA_045631965.1 of Acutalibacteraceae bacterium. Lineage (GTDB taxonomy): Bacteria > Bacillota > Clostridia > Oscillospirales > Acutalibacteraceae > UBA8612. The sequence continues at coordinate 45,755 of JAZQVR010000006.1, read as the reverse complement.
AATGAAAAAACAGTTACAAACATTAAATACACACTTCTCAAAAACGGCAAACAAACCAAATTTGATTTATGTCAAGATGATTTAGACTCTTTCATCGAATATTCTAATCAATTGCCACAATTAATGAGAGAATTTAGTAATTTAATAGATAATCAAGTAACTCATTTTTCAACAGTAATATCAAGAAAAGATGTTCCTGTAACTGTAATCACACAAGGAAAAAACGATATTCAAAGCTTTTTATTACAGTTATCCTCATATATACAGCAAAGATTGGTCGGAATTGAAAATACATGCGTACATTTTCGTGTAGAAAAAAGGATGCAATATAAAACCTTTTCCGAGGTTGGATATCCAATAGTTGGTTTAAATACTAAACCGATATCATCAATTAATAGTATTATTGGATTCTCAAAAAAATTCGACATGCCTGTTATAAAAGAATACAATAAAAGAATTCATAGAGAAACTCATCCAAATGAAAAAGTGCAAAGAAATTATATAACCTTTACTTTTAACGACATCAGCAAACTATACGATGTAAACATATCCATGTGTATTTCTATAGTTGGAAAAGATGAAGATAGTAATATGTTCATTCCAATGGCTGTTTTAAGGTTTGACAAAGTTATTGAACATTATTTAATTAGATATATCAATTTATGTTCTAAATTAAATCAAAATTACAAAATACAGAATATATTAAACTATGGAGGAAAGTAAAATGGCAATAGATAGAATAAAACTTGTAAAAGCTATTTATGCAGCACAAAAAGATTTAGATTATGATACATACAAAGAACTTTTAAGCATATACTATAAATTGATAGAACAAGAAAATATAAATGAAAACTTTATTACTGAATTTACAACATATGAGAAGATTTCTCGTTCGGCTCTTCAGTTGATTGTAAATGCCTAAGCAAAGAATAAAAAGCAATTGTCTCAGCTGAAATGTAATCATAATAATATAAGTCGTTAATAAACTGACTATCAATCTGTTCTTGTTCTAAAAGTTTATAAAAAACTTTTAGAAGTTCATAATATGTTTTTTTATTATAATTTTCTTTTGCCTTATTTATGGAAAACACTAAAACAAATCTTTTAAACAACATTCATAATCACCTTTATAATAATTTTAATTGAAACAAAGCAAGAAATTTGTTGGAATAATAATTTTATGACAAATATTTAAAGCACAAATATCTCTAACAGACATAATAATCTCATCCCCCGTTGTTGTAACACATCTGCAACAACGGGGCTTTTTCATTTTATGCCCTCTTAAAATACTCCGTATTCTTCAACCACTCACGCATTTTTGCATAAGCTCGGTGGACGGTCTGATATGCTGTATCAGGTGAAGATTTTCCAAAGGTGTTTGCAAGGTCGAAGTAGGTCATTTTCTTGAATTTAACTTTTTGGGGATTTCTGTCTTTGTCGGTGACAGATTTATCCATATAGTAATCCGAAAAGCAGTCCATACAGAAGCCTAACCTATTCGCAACCATATACTGCTCATCGTAATATAGTTTATCGAAAACCTTATGTACTGCTTCTTTTCTCATAGCATTGAGTAATATATTTGAAGGCTCTGATGATGAATCTGCGATATATTCTTCCTCTTTTTCTTCACTTTCATCGTCGGCAAGGTTTTTGTAAAACTCGGTGTAATTCATATTGCGAAGACCGGCGGAAATTATCTCTATAACCTTTTTCGGCTTCAGGTTAAGCTCTGCGGCAATTCTGACGATAGTTTCATCGCCATTCTTGTAATCGTTTTCTCGGTACAGTGCCATAATCTTGCGAAGCCGTGCATCCTCATCCTCTGTGGGTATGGTGTAGCCTGTTCTCATAGTACGCACATATTCGTGAACTTCTCGCTTTATATAAAACTCAGTATAGTAGTTTTCAAAAGATTTGTGTTTTGAAACATCATAATTCTGCAGGGCTTTGAGCAGTGCAAACACACAAGCTGATTTCAAATCTGCAAAGTGACCGGGCATAGCGTAATCCTGAACAAAGCCTATAACAGCGTTATTCAGTGTCGGCTCGTAATAATGCAGAAACCACGAGATGTATTTGTCATCCTTTTCTTTTAAGTAAAGCTCAATATACTCCTGTAAATGCATCTTCGGCGGTGCCGGCTTCAGCTTGTAAATATTCAGTTCTTTTTCCCAATCCTTCACGGCACTCACCGTCCTTTCATTTTAACATTCTTGCTGTGTCATAATACAGCTTTTTACGAGTCATATCTTTTGCGTACTGCGTGGTAAAATATTCGTGATTTTCCTGTGCTCGCAGCATATTGTTTTTGGCAATGAATGTAGCCATCTTTGCAAACTCTGCTGTTATAGCGCCTCTGCTTTTCTCTGTTCGGATTGCAGAGGCTCTTTTTTCGTATATAGCCACAACAGGATTATCCTGCTCACGTTCCTTGCGTTTGATTGATGCCGCATACTTACGGCAGGTTGTTCTTTTACCTCGTAGCATATACGGTGCAAAGCCGTTGCAGTATTTTTGTTTTCGGGCAGATGTCATAAGAAAATATCTGTTACATATACCGCATTGCTTCGGATAGTGACCATAATGTAAGCCTTCAAAGAAATCAGCAACGATAAAGGAGTAGTAATCCCCAAAGGTCAGCCTTTTAGCAACTGCCGTTTCCTTTTTCTTTGTAACGGCAACATACTCTGTTCTGACATTGCAATCTGTTTTACTGAATATATCCATAGCAATCGGCAACAGATGTGCTTCATCAAATCGTTCTGCCTCATCAAGACGGAAAACAAACTTCAAAAGGCTTCTAAATGCCTTTTCCATATCTTCGGGAAGCTTATCATAAAAGATTATGGTTTCGTTTACTGTTTTAAGTAAAGCCTCTGCCGTTTTGAAAAATGCTTTATCGTATTCGGGCGGTAAAATATCCAACACAGCCTGAGCCGTATCAATGTTCTGCACCTTTGCTTTTCGGCGGAAATATTCAGTAATCAAATCAGCATTCGACTTTGTGAAAAGATAAGATATTATTTCTTCTTCTGCACCGATATCACAAGTGTTGAAAGGCTTGATATTGGGCAGAGTTTTCAGCATCATCTGTATTTCTTCTCCGGCTTTAATAAAGTCGGTATCATTCAGATAGCCGAGGGCAAGAGTTTCCCTGACGTGCCACAGGTATTCACGAAAAACTGCAATACGGGCGGCATTGTCATTTTTATAATATTGATTCAGCAGACTCATAGCATAAAAGCCCGCGTAATGCTTCTTATCAATCGTAACTATACCGTCTCTGTAATCTGCACTGAAAAGCATTGTTTCACCACCTAAATAAAACTAAAAGCACTTACATTATACAAGAACAAATGTTCGCTTGTCAATACAAATATTGTTTCAATATCATTTTAAAAGATTTTAAGTCCTAAAAAACGGACTTGCAGAAGGTAAAATATTTATTCTAAAAATTTGTGATATTTTTTGTTGCAGAGAACACTTTCAAAAAAGGTGAAACGGTTAATTAGGCTTATATACGAAGGTTTATGGTAATGTTGCGTTTATCATTTTACGGTTGTTGCGGTATTCCGTTAGAAATCGCACTTTTTCCGTATTAAGTATAGTAGAGGGTGGCAAAACGGCAAACAAAAACTGCCCTCACGGGGAGAGCAGTTGTAGGGTATTTAGTTAGACAAATTGGAATTTAACGGCGTATTAAAACCCCTTTCATAAACTGTGTTTCATTGTGTGTTTCGTAAATTATTTCCTTTTCTTCTTCTGTGCATCCAATCAATATTTTTATTTCTGAATCTTTCTTCATCAAATCAACAATGCACCTTATTGCATCGACCTTTTTCTCGCCGCTTCCAACCCACACATCTATTCCTGCGCCATCCATAGAGGTTGTATTCTTCAAATATCCATAATCAACTCGATAAATGAAATTCGGATACTTGGGATGTGAAGTTCCTTTTGGTCTGTCGATTACAATTTCTGAATTATTTACCAATTCATCTAATGCGTTCCAAAATTCAATATTATATTGCATCTCATCAATCCTATATAAAATCTAATTTGATTAACTGTTATATAACTGGGATTTGTGGCTAAAATTAAAATTCCTTTATTAAGATATATTCTTTATCTTCATTTAGTATTTTTTTACCATCTAAATAATCGAATCCCAATTTACGATAAAACTCGCAAGCATATATTGAAGCGGGTATCACTAATTCTTTGCAACCTATATTTATTGCAATATCCTCAATTTTTTTATTAGTTTTTTCCCTATCCCTTGATGATGTTCTTCTATTTTTACAAATACAGTCTGTAAAATAAATTTTGTACTTGTTTCATCTTTGCTGTACTTATTTATACTTGCAGTTCCAACAACTTTATTATCTTTTAATGCCACTAAACATTTCGTTCTATTAGGAAAATTTTTCTTTATCTCTGATTCAGTAAAATGTTGTGAAATTCTATCAATAACTTCTTTTCCGTGATCTTTAATATTGATTTTATACATATTGTCTAAAATAATTTCAGACAACTCTTTTGCGTATTCATCTTTATATTCTACAATTTCAATCATTGTTTAACCCCCTTACAAATGCTGATTTGTCTAACACCATTATATCACACCCTAAAATAAAATTTCAACCTACATACACTCGTCAACTTATGACGGGTGTTTTTTTATATCCAAAATCAAAAAGAAAGGAGGCTCGCTCTATGCAAAAATTAAAACTGAACCCGCAGTCGTTTGGTAAGGTGGTCAGTCTTATCAAGGCTCAATGCTGCAACTGTTATGACGGTAACTGTTTGCTGCTTGATGACGGAAAAGCCCACATCTGTCCTCAGCTCATAACACCGAGTCACATTGTTTGCAGATATTTTCTTGAGTCCGTACTGCCCGGGAACAAGGCGTTGATGAAACGAATAATTGATTCTTAGACTTGCTGTTTCGGCAGGTCTTTTTTATCGGATTTACCGTTTAGCCGATAGAAATTGTTTCATTGAACAAATCATCGTTTGGCAAATTTCCATTCGATAAACGCTCAAAAACACGGAGTTAAGTCCGATAAAAATACGCTTAAAACGGTACACTAAAAAAATTTTTGAAAGGAGGAAAGAAGTATGCCAAGGGTAAAAGAAAACCATTATTGGTATCCGGTAGGCGACGATGAAATGCAGGTTGAAAGCTACTGTAAAGAGCTTAACAAGAAGATTCTTGACTTGCACAAGGAAGCACCTGATGCGGTCTATATTATCGACGATGAACAGCCGGGGTTTCTTCGTGCGGCGGTTAAGCTTGAAAACATAACTTTCAAAATCATCAAGCCCCATACCGAAGAAGCAAAGGAAGCCTTTTCCGAAAACGGTAAACGAAACCGTAAGAATTTGAAAAATCAAAGCAACAATTAAGAATACTCTCTTGTCGGACGATTATTAAACGAGGACGAAGGAATACTCAATATTTATTTCTGTCCGAAGTTTAGCGAGCATTGGATTTTGGTACCACAAAATCCGTTCGGGCGCATCCGCCCCGAAACAAATCAAAGAAAAGGAGGTGAAACATTCCGTGAAGGAAAACAAAAAGGACAGGCTTGTAAAAGCATATCTCAGCGAGAAGGAGTATGAGCATCTGTGTTATCTTTGCGAGAAATCGGGTTTTTCCAAATCGAAGGTAATTCGGATGCTGATTAATTTTAAGGTGCTCAAGGAAGCACCGACGGTTGATTATGTAACTTTGATAAGAGAGATGCGTGCCGCAGGCAACAGTTTGAATCAGCTTGCGGCGGTTGCTAACTCAAGGGGTTGGAGTAACGCAAATGAAATACGAAATGCTATTCTTTCTCTTCGTGAAACCGAAAAGAAAATCTCATCACAGTTTTCTTCAGAGGATAAAGAAAATTATGGCGGTAACTAAAATATGGTCGATTAAAGGAACGCTGAAAAGCGTTGTTGATTACGCAATGAATCCCGATAAAACGCTAAACGATTATTACAGCAACGACGAACTTCAATCGCTTAAGGATGTTATTGATTACGCTGTTGAAAGTGAAAAAACCGAGATGCAGTATTTTGTAAGCGGTATAAACTGCAACCCCGAATTTGCCCGTGACCAGATGACGGAGACGAAAAAGGTTTACGGAAAGCAGGACGGGATAATTGCTTTTCACGGTTATCAGAGCTTCAAGCCGGGCGAGGTTACGCCTGAGCTTGCTCACGAAATCGGAAAAGAGCTTGCACAGAAATTATGGGGAGACAGACACGAGATTGTTATTGCAACCCATCTTGACCGAGGTCACATTCATAATCATTTTGTTGTGAACAGCGTCTCGATGGTTGACGGAAAAAAGTTTAATGCCTGCAAGCAGAGCTATAACGAAATGCGAAAAGTATCCGATGAACTTTGCATCAAATACGGCTTATCCGTTGTTGAAAAACCGCACAAGGCACCGAGAAGAGTGCAGTACCTTGCCGAGAAAAACGGCGAAAGCCATCAGTACGACCTGTTGAAGTTTCATATTGATTCTTGTCTTTCACGCAGTTCAACATTCAGAATTTTCGTGTGGAATATGGAAAAGCAGGGTTATCAATTTGATTTCAACCGACCCGAGCCGACGGTATATCACAATAGATTTAAACGCCCCGTTTGGCTTTGCGACCTTGGTGACGGTTATACAATCAACGATATTGAAGAAGTAATCCTGACTAAAAGACATTACACGAGAAGAGTTACTCACGATTCAATCACTTTCAAAACCTTATTCTTTGACGGCAATCCTTACAATTACAAAAGCGGTATCAGCAGCTCTTACACTTGCTTGTGTAAAGGGCTGCTTATGTTTAAAGAGCATCCGCATTGTAACGATGTTGAAAATTATCTTGAACAGGAGCTTTTGAAATTTGACCAGCTTTGTGAAGAACAGAACTTGTTGCTTGATAACGATGTTGAAAGCTATGAAGACCTTGAGGCACTAATTTCAAACACCGAAAAGGAATTAAAGGAAATGGACGAAGCAAGAAATGTATTCAGAAACAAACTGAAGTGTGCCGTCCGTGCAGGTGATGAAAGCTTACAGAATGAAATCCGTGAGGATATTGCAACTCTTACTGCTGCTATGAGAGTTGAAAGAAAGAACATCAAAATTTTAAACAGAGTTAAATTCAGGGCTGAGGATGTAGTAAACAGAATGGATAGCATCAACGAGTATTCAAGAATGCATGAGCGTTATGCCCGTGATGTTATCAAACCGAAAACAAATACAAACAAAATTCAGGAAAGGAGCCGTTGATATGGCTAATAAAAAGTTAAAAGCACCGGTAAATATCCCGGTAGAGAAAATCCGTCCTTTTGAAGGACATCCGTATAAGGTGTTAGATAATGATGAAATGAATAATCTGAGAGTATTCAGGAGCAAGGTATTCTTTCTCCGATTCTTATCAGACCTATTGAAAACACAGATGAATATGAACTTATCTCAGGTCACAGACGCCTGAGAGCATCAGTGAAGGCAGGGCTGGAAACAGTACCTGCTTTAATTTATGCCGTAAGCAGAGATGAAGCGGCAATTATGCTCGTTGACAGTAATCTGCATCGTGAGCATATTCTGCCAAGTGAACGAGCTTTTGCCTATAAATTGAAACTTGAAGCAATCAAGAGACAGGGCGAAAGAACAGATTTAACTTCGTCGCAAGTTGCGACAAAGTTCGACTCTGCAGCTGAAATAGGCAATATCACAGGTGAAAGCCGAGACAAAGTTTACAGATATATACGTTTAACTTATCTCATCCCCGAACTGCTCGATATGATGGACGAAGATAAAATTGCATTTTCCGTCGGTGTTGAGCTTTCATTCCTTGATGACCAAATGCAGTATGATTTGCTTCGAGTAATTGAAGAACAGGATTGTACACCGTCATATTCTCAGGCTTGGCATATGCACAGAGATTATAATTCAGGCACACTGAATGTTGAAGGAATTGAAAATATGCTTATGTCTGAAAAGCCGAACCAGAAGTCTATGTTCAAACTCCCGCTTGAGCAGATACAAAAATTCTATCCGAATGCTAACAAACAGCAGCTTGAGAATTATGTAATGAAAGCCTGCGAGTATTACAACAAGGCTTTACAGCGACAGAGAAGTCGAAACAGCAGAGATGAAAGATAAGGAGGTAGCCTATGGGTGATGAAGTAAAGATTAATTATACCGAAGCCAATGTTAATCCTGATAATCTCAGCGGTGTTCTCATTTCAGAGGATGCCGCTGAATCTCTTGTAAGATGTTTTCTTCCCGATATTGTGTCCTTCTTTGAAAGTGATGCAGGCAGAAAAGAATTTGAAGAATGGGACAAGGATTGGGATAAGTTAAAAGAAATCGTATAAAAAATAGCGGGTGCGAGATAAAAGTCGCATCCGCACATTTAACAAAAAACAAGTATATGAATTACAATATTTACAGTAAACCAAAGGAGGTAAAATATATGATAGGCGTTATCTACGCAAGATACTCTTCCGATAACCAAAAGGAGGAAAGTATTGACGGTCAGCTCCGTGAATGTAAAGCCTATGCTGAAAAGAATGGTATTCAGATAGTTGATACCTATATCGACAGAGCGTTATCTGCTAAAACAGACAATAGACCGAGATTTCAGCAGATGATAAAAGACAGTGCTTCAAAGCATTTTGAGGTTATACTCGTTTGGAAGCTTGATCGTTTTGCCCGTAACAGATATGACTCAGCTCATTATAAAAATATGCTTCGTAAGAACGGAGTTAAGGTTGTATCTATAACCGAAACCATATCTCAGGGGGCAGAGGGTATTCTGCTTGAAAGCTTACTTGAAGGCATGGCTGAATACTACTCTGTTGAGCTTGCAGAAAAAGTTACAAGAGGTATGATGGAAAATGCTCTTAAGTGTAAATACAATGGCGGCACCTTGCCGATTGGCTACAAGGTAGATAAAGAGCAGAATTTTGAAATTGATGAGATTACTGCACCTGCGGTGGTTTTAGCTTTTAAGAATTATGCTGAGGGTATGTCTATGCAAAATATTGCAAATTTACTCAATTACCAAGGTATCCGTACTCACAGAAAAACATTATTGGATGTTGATTCTGTCGCTCGTATGCTGCACAACCGAAAATATATAGGTGAATACAAATTTAAGGATATTATTACACCGGGAGGAATTCCCGCAATAGTTGATAAGGAGTTGTTTGAATTGGTACAGGAAAAAATGAAGCAGAATAAGAAAGCCCCTGCAAAGCACAAAGCAGAAGATGAATATCTTCTGACTACAAAGCTCTATTGCGGCAAGTGTCAGTGTCTTATGGTTGGTGAGAGCGGTACAAGCAGAACAAAGCACGTTCACCGATATTACAAATGTGTAAGTGTAAAGCATCACAAAGGCTGTGATAAGAAAACAGTCAAAAAGGCTTGGATTGAAGATATTGTTGTTGACAGTATCCGCAGGCTCATTATGAATGATGAAACCATTGAATATTTAACTGACCAGGCACTTGAAACCTTTAATAAGGAAAGTACAGTTCTTCCCATTCTGCAAAAGCAATATGCACAGACTTTAACGGCAATAAACAATCTCATTACTGCTATGGAGAAAGGTATAATAACACCTACTACCAAAGAGCGTATGGAAGAGCTTGAAGCAGAAAAGAGTGAGCTATCTATCAGGATTATGAAAGAGGAAATGTCTAGACCTAAGCTTACCCGTGAGGAAATTTTATATTGGTTCTACAAGTTCCGTAAGCTCAACCCAAAGAAGCTTGACCACAGAAGAACTTTAATCAACAACTTTGTAAACTCAGTATTCTTATTTGAAGACAGAATGGTAATTACCTTCAACTTCAAAGACGGTACTGAAACCATAACCTTTGCCGACCTCGAAAAGTCGGCATTGGGTTCGGATTTGAAAGTGTCAGGTGCACCAAACCCTTGCAAACTTTATAGTTTGCAAGGGTTTTTTATTTCAACTTGTTAAGCTACCGATAGTTGCATTAGTTAGCCTTATGATGTATAATTAAGTCAAACAAACGAACGGAGGAGACCACATAATGAACGATAAAAAAGTTGATTACCTCAAATTATGCGAAGACGTCAGAGCGTGCTCTGTTTGCCAAAACATACTATTTACTCCTCACATTGAAAACAGTGATTTTTTAACTCACGATACAAAAATCAATAATGAAACTTACATAAATCGTTGGAATTTTTTACAGGACAGCCTCGATGCTGAAATTATGGTTATCGGTCAAGATTACGGCTATTGCGGCGAAACCTCCTTTGTAACAGACAAAACATTAAAGCGCTTATTCCTTGATGTGTTTTCTATTGATATAGATGAGAAAAGCCCTCACCTGTATTTTACAAACATAGCAAACTGCTACCGCCGGCATAAGAGTACAGGCAACATAAACAAAGGTTGCTTGGCTTTGTGTGCAAACAAATTTATGACAAGGCTGATTGATATAATTTCACCCAAAGTTATCATCGTTTTGGGACAAGACACGTTTAATGCTTTGGCTTGCTGTGATAAATCCAAATTAATTTGTAAAAACCCGACTGAAAGCAGAGCAGACAACAACTTCAGCACAATTGTTAAATTTGATTACAGTCTGGTATTGGAAGACGGAAAAGAAATATCCGTTTTCCCCGTTTATCATCCGGGATCAAACGGAAGAATAAACAGACCTTATGAAAAGCAGTTAGAAGATTGGACAAAAATATCCAAGCATATAGAAGAGAGGAATATCTTATGAGCGACAAGCATCCGGTATATCACCGCAATATGTACGGTCCGTCTTGCGTAATTGCAGGTTCAACCAACGAAGATGACTTCAAAATCTATTGCCATAAGGAACACAGAATATGCATACCGAAAAAATGCGACAAATGCGACTATTTCGGCGGTAGTGAAATGGGCAACGGTATATGCTGTATTTGGGAAGAATCATACGAAGATATCAGCAGTGACGAACATATCGTCCAGCATGATGAAGCGTATATGGAGTTTCAAAGAGCAGAAAACCCTGATATGCACAAGAAAATGATGAAAATGATTGAAGACGGAGAATTAGACCTGTGCAAAGCATGGCAAGGCTTGGATTAATCACCCCATAAAACCAACAGTATATTTACAATCAGCAACAACACACAAGCAACCGAAATTCAAAAAGTGCTTGACATCGTTGATTTAAAGTAGTATAATACGACACGAATTTAATATTTTAAAGGCTATGACGAAGAATGGTCAGGGATATAAAACGGCCAAGAGAGCTGATGGCAGGTGCGAATCAGCGTGTTACAAATCCTTGTCTTCTCACTTCTGAGCCGGTTACCTGAAGCTTTTTTGTGTGTAGGGTCGCCCGTGTTTGCTACGTAAGTGCATAGAAGTTGTCAGACTTCGAAAAGGTGGCGGATTTATATATCCGCAATTTGAGTGGTACCGCGAGTGTTAAATTATCACCCGTCTCAAAGCAAGCTTAAGCTTTGAGGCGGTTTTTTGTTTTTTTTGCCAAGTGTAAGTTAAGAGGTCGGAAAATGTTAGGTGTAATCGTAAACGTAATAACCGTTCTGGTAGGCTCGACAATCGGTCTGCTGTTCAAAAAAGGCATACCCGAAAGAGTAAGCAAAGCGGCTATGGTTGGTCTGGGTGCCTGCACCCTGTACATCGGCATTTCCGGCAGCCTATGCGGCGAAAACGTGCTGATTGTAATCGTTTCGGTTATACTCGGTGCAATCATCGGAACACTGCTTAACATTGACGACAACATCAACAAACTTGCAAAAAAAGTTGAATCGAAATTCAGAAAAAAAGGCTCTGACGTTTCTGTTGCAGAGGGTATCGTAACCGCAACGCTTCTGTTCTGCGTCGGCTCTATGACAGTTACGGGTTCAATTCAGGCAGGTCTGACCGGCGACAATTCACTGCTAATCACCAAAGCTACGCTTGACCTTGTTTCTTCGATGATGCTCGCATCAAGCCTCGGAATCGGCGTACTGCTGTCGTGCTTTACGGTATTTATTATCCAGGGTGGTCTGGTAATGCTGGCAAGCCTTATCGCTCCGCTGATGAGCACAGGCGCAATCAACGAAATGACTTGTGCCGGTTCTATTCTGATTATTATGATTGGTATGAACCTTATGGGAATAACAAAAATAAAGGTTGCAGATTTCCTGCCCGCCATAATTTTTGCCCCCATAATTTACAATATTGTTCCCTTGTTCACAAAAATTCCCGCTCTGTTTTCCTGAGAGGCAGTACTATGTATTTTGATGAAATACAGCTCGGTATGGCGACAGATATTGCCCCTGCCGTTATAAAAAAAGAAAAAATGGTGGCTTTCGCCCGCGATTACGATAATATTCCTCTGCACACTGATGAGAAATATGCCGAAAGTACACCGTTCGGAAAGCTGATTGCTCCGGGCGTAATGTCGTTTATGTCGGTCTGGGCAAAGTATCTTGAGGTTGACTTTTTCGGCAAAGAATTGCTTGCAGGAAAATCGACAAAAATCGAATGGCTGAAGCCCGTATATGCTGACGATATACTGACCGGCAAAGCGACTGTAACCAACCTCATAAAACGAAACGAGAAAAACGGTATTGTTGAAGTATCAATTGACGTTTACAACCAGAACGGCGAGCTCGTGCTTAAAGACATAACCGAAGCGATAGTAAAGTGCAAAATTACAACGAAATAAATTTATTGAAAACCGTAAATCTGAAAGGAGTTTTTCCAAAATGAAGAAGATAAGCATTACTGACATCACACTTAAAAAACTTTCTGATGACAGAGCTGTTTCACTGCTCTTCCGTGAAAAATCCGCTATTGCCAACTGTGCGGATGCAATCGGTGCAGATGCTGTAGAACTGCCCGCTGTAAAATCAGTGCGTGAAGACACAATTATTTATAAAACAATCGCACAGAATATTCAGAACGCGACTCTTGCAATCCCCACAGGTTTCAACTGCGAAGATGTAGCTGTTGCCTGGGAATGTGTCAAAGATGCGAAACAGCCTCGCCTTCAGATTGAGGTTCCCGTATCAACAATTCAGATGGAATACACATATCACATCAAGCAGGCAAAGATGCTCGAAAAAATTGCTGAGCTTGTCAAAGCGGCAAAGGCTGTTTGCGGCGATGTAGAGTTTTCCGCTCTTGATGCAACAAGAGCAGATGAAGATTTCCTTATCTCTGCAGCAAAAGAAGCAGAAGCAAACGGTGCTTCTATGGTTACGGTATGTGATGATGCAGGTGTCTCTACTCCCGATGATATTGCAGCTCTTGTTGCAAAGGTAAAAGAAGCTGTCGGCATCCCTGTTTATGTTCAGGTATCTGACCGCATCAATATGGCTGTGGCATCCGCATTTGCCGCAATCAAGAACGGAGCAGACGGCATTAAGTGTGCAATGCTCGGAAAAGATGTGCTTATGACCGGCGAAATTTCCGACGCTGTAAATGCTTGCGGTGCACAGATTGACGCTGAAATCAAACTCAACAGCACCAAAATCCACGCAAGCATTGACGATATGACAGCAAAAATCAGCCACAACGCATATGATGACAAAAACGAAGTAAGCGAAGACAAAAACATTCTGCTTGATTCTGATTCGACAATGGCTCAGGTTGCAAGTGCAGCTGCCGTATTGGGTTATGAACTTTCCGATTCGGATATCGGTAACGTATACAAGGCACTCAAGCAGGTATGTGAAAGAAAGAGCGCTGTCGGCTACAAGGAATTTGAAGCCGTTATTGCAAGCTCTGCCATGCAGGCTCCGTCAACATACCACTTTGAAACATACACAACAACAAGCAGCAACGTATCAAGCTCAATGTCACAGGTTACGCTCAAGTGCAACGATGAGATTATCTGCGGCGTAAGCAACGGCGACGGCCCCATTGATTCCGCATTCCGCGCAATTGAGCAGTGCATCGGTCACCACTACGAGCTTGACGATTTCCAGGTACAGTCCGTAACCGAAGGCAAAGAAGCATTGGGCTCAGCACTCGTAAGACTCCGCAACAACGGCAAGCTTTACTCCGGCAACGGTACTTCAACCGACATTGTTGCGGCAAGTATCAGAGCTTATATCAATGCTTTGAACAAGATTGTATTCGAGGAGGCATAATATGAAAATCGTATTTTCGACTAAAAATGTAAGTCGTGCTTCTTTCCTTGATACCTGCCGTTACGCCTATGATTACGGCTTTCAGGGCTTTGAAATCTACGATGCTTTCAAAGAAAGAAAGAGCCATCACGACAGCATTTTAAGACGCGACCGTATTGCCGACGCCAAAAGAAAGCTTGTAAACAGAAATCTTTCCGTTTCCGCTCTGCGTATGCCCACAGCAATCGAAAGCGAAGAAACAACTGCTGAAATCATCGGAAAGTATGTTGATATGGCAGCTGTTTCCGGCATAGAAAACGTTATCGTACATGCAGACAAAAATGTTTCGTTTGATACATTGGACCAAAAGATGGCAGGTGCAATCAAACGTGCCGAATCAGCAGATGTCAATATTTTGTTTGAAACAGTCGGCTACCTTGCAAACACTGCAAACGTGATTGGCATAATCAACCATTTTGCTTCTGCAGCGGTTGGTGCATCCTGGAATGTCAGAGGCACTTATTTCGACGCCGGAGAAACCGCCGAAACAACCATCAAGAATCTGGGTGCATACATCAAATATGTTCGTCTCGGCGATATGAAAGACGGCAAGACCGTTTTAATCGGCGAAGGTGATCTGGAAGTTCAGAAGTTGCTCGGCGCACTTTCTTCTCTTAATTATGAAGGCTTCATCTGTGCCGCCTGGAACGAAGAAATCAGCGATGCAGATATCGTTCTTACACACTTCACAAACTATATTTCCGCTTTAAGCCGTAATAAAAAGTCATTCGATAAAGCATATTACAACCGCGATAAAACAGGTACTTTTGTATGGAAGAAGTACGATGTTATCGATGCAACTTTTGCCGATGTGCTCGACACAATGGCAGATACTTATCCCGACCAGTATGCGTTCAAGTATCCCACACTTGATTACACAAGAACTTACGAGCAATTCCGCAGAGATGTTGACGAATGTGCAGCTGCTTTGATTTCGCTGGGCGTAAAAGCAGGAGATCACGTTGCAATCTGGGCAACAAACGTGCCCCAGTGGTTTGTTACATTCTGGGCAACAACCAAAATCGGTGCTGTTCTTGTTACGGTCAATACCGCATATAAGATTCACGAAATAGAATATCTGCTCAAGCAGTCCGATACTCATACCCTTGTAATGGTTGAGTATTGCAAGGATATAAACTATAAAGAGATTATCGAAGAGCTCTGCCCCGAGCTCAAAAACCTCAAGCCCGGAGATCCTTTGTATTCAAAGAACCTGCCGTTCCTCCGCAACGTTGTAACAGTCGGTTTCGATATGGAAGGCTGTCTTACCTGGGAGCAGATGCTCTCACGCTCCGCACTTGTCCCCCGCGAAGAAGTACGCAGAAGAGCTTCTCTTGTAAAGCCCGATGACGTTTGCAATATGCAGTACACATCCGGTACAACAGGCTTCCCCAAGGGTGTTATGCTCACACACCGCAACATTGTAAACAACGGTAAAACAATCGGCGACAGAATGGATCTCTCCACCGCTGACCGTATGATGATTCAGGTGCCTATGTTCCACTGCTTCGGTATGGTACTTTCAATGACATCCATGATGACTCACGGCGGCACACTCTGCCCCATTCCGTACTTCTCGCCCAAATCCTCGCTTGCCTGCGTAAATGATGAAAGAATCACCTGCTTCAACGGTGTTCCCACAATGTTTATCGCTATGTTCAACCACCCTGATTTTGCAAAAACCGATTTCTCATATATGAGAACAGGTATTATGGCGGGTGCAAACTGCCCCGCTGACCTTATGCGCCGTGCTTCCGTTGAAATGAATATGCGCGAGATAATCTCTGTTTACGGTCAGACTGAAGCATCTCCCGGCTGTACAATGGGTGAAGTAAACGAGGATCTTGATCACCGTGTTGAAACTGTCGGCAGTGCGTTCCCCGGTGTTGAATGTAAGATTATCGACCCCGAAACAGGCGATGAGCTTCCCGACGGAGAAAGCGGCGAATTTGTAGCTCGCGGCTTGAACATTATGAAGGGCTATTACAAAATGCCGGAAGCTACCGCTCAGGCAATTGATGCGGACGGCTGGCTCCATTCGGGAGATATCTGCATGAGAACACCTGACGGCTATTACAAGGTCACGGGCAGACTCAAGGATATGATTATCCGCGGCGGTGAAAACCTCTATCCCCGTGAAATTGAAGAATTCTACCTCACCAACCCCAAAATCCGTGATGTGCAGGTAGTCGGTGTACCTGATGAAAAATACGGCGAAGAATGCTGTGCATGGGTTATTCTCAACAAGGGCGAAACCGCTGACGAAGCTGAAATGAAAGAATTCGGTAACACTTATATTGCAAGACATAAAGTACCCCGCTACTTCCTGTTTGTTAACGAATTCCCGATGAACGCAGCCGGTAAAATACTCAAATACAAAATGCGTGACGAATCAGCAGAAAGACTCGGCCTGAAAAAATAAAAAGCATTTTTTAAAAAACGCTTGACTTTTACATTACACGGTGCTAAAATATGTGCAAATTTGAATATCACAAATAACGACTGTGATGAAGACGGTCGGAACGTGAAGCAGAACAGAGAGTTGCCGGGCGGTGCAAGGCAACAAGCGAATCATTCCAACGACCTATCCCTTCTGAGTCGGAGGACCGAAAGGCTATGCTTAGTAGACTCCTTCCG
The DNA here is from genome assembly GCA_045631965.1 of Acutalibacteraceae bacterium. Taxonomy (GTDB): domain Bacteria; phylum Bacillota; class Clostridia; order Oscillospirales; family Acutalibacteraceae; genus UBA8612. The sequence continues at coordinate 28,929 of JAZQVR010000006.1, read as the reverse complement.
TATTGCTGCGTAAAAGCAAAGGACTTGTTTGAGTTCGGAAAGTGACGGAATATTTCTTCCGTAATTTGAGTGGTACCGCGGGTTAACAACTCGTCTCAAAGGTTTTCTTTTGAGACGGGTTTTTTGTTTTATTCAGATTTGTAACCATTAACCAATATGTCAGAATTGAAAGGATACAACCGCAATGGATTACAGTTTGAAAGAGGTTGCAGGCAGAATCAAAGATTTGCGCGAAGCAAAAGGTTATACACAGGAACAGCTCGCCAAGCTTACCGGTGTTACAATTGATGAATACCGTATTCTCGAGCAGGGCGACAAAGATTTCAGTTTCACATTCATTTACAAGTGTGCGAAAGCATGTAACGTTGAAGTGGTTGACCTGCTTGAAGGAAGAAGTACCACCCTTAAATCCTTCGCCATCACCAGAAAGGGTGAAGGCGTTAAAATCTTAAAGCAGCACGGTGTGGAGTACAATAACCTTGCTCCCACGTTCAAAGGCAAGCTCGCTGAGCCTTTCCTTGTTAAATTCCCCTATCTTCCCGAAGAACAGGATGCACCCATAAAGCTCAACTCCCACAACGGACAGGAGTTTGACGTTATCGTCAAGGGTTCACTTAAAGTTCAGGTCGGCAATCACGTCGATGTTCTTCACGAAGGTGACTCAATATTCTACAACAGTCTCATTCCTCACGGTATGATTGCTGTAAGCGAAGGCGGCTGTGAATTCCACGCCGTAGTACTTAACCCTCAGGACGGTCTTGTAAGCGAAGAATATCCCGAAGTTCCCTATATGGTTAAGAAAGCTGTCGAGAAAGCCGCCAAAGAAACAACCGTTGCCGATGAATTCGTGGAATCCTCTTATGATGAAAACGGTGTTTTCAACGGCATCAAATTCAAAAATGAGGATAAGTTCAACTTTGCGTTTGACTGCGTAGATGCTATCGCCGACAAGAATCCCGATAAGCTTGCAATGATGTGGGTAGCAAACGATAAAACAGACCGCAAGTTTACTTTCAAAGACCTTAAGAAATACTCCGCAAAAACCGCTAACTACTTTGAGTCTCTCGGCATCCGCAAGGGCGATACCGTAATGCTCGTGCTCAAGCGTCACTATCAGTTCTGGTTCTGTATGCTTGCCCTTCATAAGATCGGTGCAATTGCAATTCCTGCTACAAACCAGCTTGTCGAGCACGATTTCACCTACAGATACAACGCAGCAAAGGTAAAGGCAATCGTCTGCACCGCAGACGGAGACGTATCTGCCGAAGCAGAAAAGGCAGCTGCCGAATTCCCTGAAATGATTAAGATTCTGGTTGGCGGAAAGAAAGACGGTTGGAACGATTTTAATGTTGAAATGGAGCGTTTCAGCACTCATTATTTCCGCACAAAGCGCACACCCTGCGGCGATGACCCGATGCTTATGCTCTTCACCTCCGGTACTACAGGTTATCCCCGTATCGCAACCCATTCATACAAATACGCTTTGGGTCACTACCCTACCGCAAAGCATTGGCATAACGTAAACCCCGACGGCTTACACTTTACAATATCCGATACAGGCTGGGGTAAAGCACTCTGGGGTAAGCTTTACGGTCAGTGGCTCTGCGAAGCAGGTGTATTCACCTACGACTTCGACAGATTCCATTCCGAAGACATCCTTCCGATGTTTGCTAAATACGGCATCACAACCTTCTGTGCACCGCCCACAATGTACCGCTTCTTCATCAAGGAAGACCTCTCAAAGTACGATCTTTCCTCTATCGAGTACGCAACCACTGCAGGCGAAGCACTCAACCCCGAAGTATTCAATCAGTTCAAAAAAGCAACAGGTCTTACCATTATGGAGGGCTTCGGTCAGACAGAAACCACACTTTCCATCGCCAACTTTGCCGGTTCAAAAACCAAAATCGGCTCTATGGGCAGACCCAGTCCGCTTTACGATGTTGTTGTTCTTGACCCGGACGGAAACGAATGCAAGACCGGTGACACAGGCGAAATCTGTATCCGCGTAAAGGACGGCGAAGCTCCCTGCGGCCTCTTTATCGGCTACTATCTCGATGAAGAAAAGACAAACGAAGTATGGCACGACGGCTACTACCATACAGGCGACACCGCTACAATGGATGAGGACGGATACCTCTGGTACGTCGGCCGTATTGATGACGTTATCAAGTCATCAGGCTACCGTATCGGCCCGTTCGAAATCGAAAGCGTAATCATGGAGCTTCCCTACGTATTGGAGTGTGCTATCACACCTGTACCCGATGAAGTCCGCGGACAGATTGTCAAGGCTACAATCGTTCTTGTCAAGGGCACCGAAGGCACGGATGAACTGAAAAAGGAAATTCAGGAATACGTCAAGACACATACCGCACCTTACAAATATCCGAGAATCGTTGAGTTTGTAGACGAGCTTCCCAAGACTATCAGCGGTAAGGTAAGACGTGTTGAAATCCGCAAAAACGATATAGAAAAAATGAGCAAGTAATTGTATCAGCTGAAACGGCATTTATCTTCGGATAAGTGCCGTTTTTTAGAAACTAAATTATAAAAAGGCAAAGTCTTGTTTTTTCCGGCAGATTTGGTATAATAAAATCCAAGAAATGCACAACACAAAAACAGGAGGTAAAAAGCAGTGGCAGACGAAAGAATAACCCCTCTGCTTAAAAGGGTATTTTTATTCCTTGAGGACGGAGATTTTATCAAAGCTGACGAATACTGTGAAAAGGTGCTTGACATTGACCCCGAAAATGCCGAAGCTTATCTCGGCAAGCTGATGGTGGAAACAATGGCAAAAAAGCGCGAAATACTCGGTCAATGCAACGTGCCTTTTGTTAACAGCCTCAATTATCAGAAGATACTGCGTTTTGGTGACGATGCACTCAGAGCCGAGGTTGAAGGCTATATCAAGGAGATTGTTGACCGTAACGAAGCTGCTCGCCTTGAAAGCATTTACAACTACGCTTACGGCATTATGAACTCCGCAAACGATGAGCCCGCATTCAAAGCTGCAGCAGAGCAGTTTAATTCAATCAGCAGCTATAAAGATGCGGCAAAGCTTGCTGAATTCTGTACCGAAAAATCCAAAACCGTACAGTTTGACAATGTATACAACTATGCTTACGGCGTTATGAACTCTGCTACCGACGAAAACGGATTCAAAGCAGCAGCGGAATACTTCAGGTCAATCAACGGCTACAAAGATGCTGCAGAGCTCGCTGAATTCTGCACCGAAAAAGCAGAGGCTATCCGCCTTGAAAGCATTTACAACTATGCACACAGCATTATGAACTGTGCGGCAGACGAAACGGCATTTATCAGAGCGGCTGAATACTTCAAGTCAATTGCCAACTATAAAGATTCTGCAACGCTTGCCGAGTTCTGTGCCGAAAAGGCCGAAATCACTCGCCTTGATTCTGTTTACACCAAGGCATACGGTATAATGAAATCTGCGCAAAACAATGAAAACGCATTAAAAACAGCCGCAGGAATGTTCAGCTCAATCAGCGATTACAAAGACTCTGCAGAGCTTGCGGAAAAATGCCTGCAAGACGCAGAAACAGCCCGCAAAGACTATATTTTGTTTATGGCTAAGTCAAATATGGTCGGCAACAATATTGCTGCTTACGAAAACGCTGTCAATATCCTCGAGTCAATCAAGGGCTGGAAGGATGCCGATGACCTGATCGTTATCGCAAACAAAACAATTGAGGAAATCAGGATAAAAGAAGAGGAAGCACGCATTGAGCGTGAGCGTCTTGCTGAAGAAGCGGCAAAGGCGGCAAAAAAGCGAAAGAAAAAAATAAAAATCATTTCAATTTTAAGTGCGTTTTTAACCTGTGCGGCTGTTGCATTCGTTGTTGTTCTTATGCTGGTTATTATCCCCAACAGGAATTACAACAATGCAGTTGCTCTGTTAAACTCACAGAAGTACGATGAAGCCGTATCCGCTTTCAAAGCGCTTGACGGTTACAAGGACAGCGAAGAAAAAGCCAAAGAAGCCAAATACGCCAAGGCTGTTTCTCTGATGAATGCCAAGAATTATACAGAAGCCATAAATACATTCAAGGCACTCGGCGATTATAAGGACAGCAAAGACAAAATCAACCAATGCCGAGATAAAATAAGCGAAGTTGATTATAACGAAGGCGTTAAATTCTTAAACAGCGGCGAAAAAGTGAAGGCAGCCATGGCATTCGGCGCGGCAGCATCATACAAGGACTCACGCCAAAAAAGCTTTGAACTCTGGAACGATATTGCCAAGCGCGAAACAATCGCCGCCGGAGCTTATCATTCCGTAGCAATCAAAGCAAACGGCACCGTTGTTGCAACAACGATTATTGAGGACGAGGATACAGATTATTCTTACGATTACGGACAGTGTAACTTAAACGGCTGGACAGACATTATTGCTATTGCAGCAGGTGATTGCCACACAGTGGGCCTTAAGGCAGACGGCACTGTTGTTGCGGCCGGAGATAACGGCAGCGGACAGTGTGACGTAAGCGACTGGACTGATATTGTTGCAATCGCGGCAGATGATTACCACACAGTCGGCCTTAAGAGTGACGGTACGGTTATCACTACGGATACTGACGATGTGTCCGGCTGGACTGATATTGTTGCAATCGCGGCAGGTACTTGGCACACAGTCGGCCTTAAAGCAGACGGTACAGTAGTCGCTGCAGGCAGTAACTATAACGGTGAATGTGATGTAAGCGATTGGACAAATATTATTGCCGTTTCGGCAGGTACTCGCCATACAGTAGGTCTTAAGGCAGACGGCACTGTTGTTGCAACAAGGTATATTGAAGATGAGGATACCGATTATTCTTCAGATTACGGGCAGTGTGATGTAAGCGGATGGCGCGGTATAGTAGCTGTTTCGGCAGGTGATTACCACACGGTAGGCCTTAAATCCGACGGCACCGCTGTTGCTGTCGGCTGGAGCGTTGCTGACCCCGAGGATGCAGAAGACTTGAGTGATATAGTCGCTGTAGATGCAGGTTATGACCACACACTCGGTCTCAAATCGGACGGCACTGTCGTAGCTTTTGGTTGGAATACATACGGTCAGTGTGATGTAAGCACCTGGCAGAACATTAAGCTTCCTGAATAATTGCCGATAACAAAACACAAAAATAAAACAAGGAAAACAGACTATGCTTTTTGATAAAACTGCTATATCCGGCTTGTCGGCAAAAAACAGAATAATACGCAGCGCAACTCACGACGGACTTGCCGACGAAAGCGGTGCACCGAGTGACAAGCTGATTACGAAATACGAGCATCTTGCAAAAAGTGATGTCGGCTGCATTATAACGGGATATGCGGCGGTAAGCCCAAACGGTGTATCACCCTACCCGAGAATGATGAAAATCTATGACGACAGCGTGATTGACAAGTACAAAGAGCTGACAGACGCTGTACATAAATACGGCACACCCGTTGTTTTACAGCTTGCACACTGCGGCAGGCAGACATCGTCAAAAGCAATAGGTATGCAGAAGGTCGCACCGTCAAACGTGCTTCACACCTTCTACCCCGACAAGGCAAAAGAGCTGACCGACAGCGAAATCCACGGAATTATCGACGACTTTGTATCAGCGGCTGTAAGAGCAGAAAAGGCAGGCTTTGACGCTGTACAGCTTCACGGCGGCCACGGATATCTGCTGCACGATTTTCTGTCACCTTTCGGCAACAGAAGAAAGGACAGCTGGGGCGGCACGCTTGAAAACAGATGCAGAATTGTTGAGCTTATTATTAAAGGAATTAAAGAGCAGACAAACCTACCCGTATGGATTAAATTCAGCGCAGAGGACAACCGCAAAAACGGTATGAGAATCGACTCATCGGTTGAAATCTGCAAAAGGCTTGAAGCCGCAGGCTGTGATGCGATTGAGGTATCGTGCGGCACAGTGCAGGACGGTATGAACACTATGCGAAGCAAGCTGATGCCCATGGACGCTGTATTCAAATACAGAGAGCCTTGCGCATCGTTTCCGAAGCTCCTCAACAAAATCGCTCTACCTGCCGCAAACCTTGTAAATCCGCTGATCAAGCAACCGTCACCGCTCGAAAACTTTAACGTCAACAATGCGGCAACAATAAAAAAGGCTGTTTCGATTCCGATAATTGTCGTAGGCGGAATACATAAGCTCAGCGATATGCAGAGCATTATTGCCGACGGCAAGGCGGATTTCATATCGATGTGCAGGCCGTTTATCTGCGAGCCTGACCTGGCTAAAAAGCTCATCAACGGTCAGCAGGAATCCAGGTGCATTATGTGCAACTACTGCGGACTCGTAATTGAAAAAGAGCCTACACGATGCCTTTACGGCAAAATAAAATAAAAAAGAAGCACGGATACTTCGCCCGCACCCGATAAGGCAGTATTTGTTTCTCGAGTAAAATTCCCCGTATCTTTGACAAAAGCCTCGCAAGGCGACAGCCTTGCTGCGTTTTTGGCTTCGATACAAGAAATTTTATACTCTTACGAAACTGCGAAGCACTTTAAAATGAAAATTTAAGATACAAGAAAAGGAAAACCCAACAGATAATGCTGGCGCATATCTGTTGGGTTTGACGCATTATTGTGCTTAAAATTCACATTTTAAAGAAATACTGCCTTATCGGGTGCGGGCGTTTCCGTGCTTCTTAATCTTTTTATATGGTTTATTTCTTCTCGTTTTCGATATACTCAACAATTCCGCCGACTGTTTTGACAGTTGCGAATGTTTTGGCGGTAATGTTTGCACCGAATTCTTTTTCGATTTCGGATGAAAGCATTGCAAGGTCGAGTGAGCAGAGACCGAGGTCTGCAGTGAGCTTTGATTCTGCGGTAACCTCTTCGGGGTCAACCTCAACAAAGCCGCAGATTATGTCCTTAATTTTATCAAACATCATTTTCACCTTCCTGATTATATTCTGTCTATAATTTCACCGAGTGTCATATCGGGATTTTCTACACCGAGCTTAAGTGCTTTTGCCGTACCTTCCTGGAAAGCATCGATATCTTCAACGCTGACAAACTTTGTTCTGTGCATACAGGAAAGCTTGAGACAACCGCTGCGTGAATCCTTCATGGCAAATGTGTAAAGCACCATAATATATCTGCCAAGTGAATAGCCCTCAAACTCATAATCCCACTTATTCATGGTACCTGCTTCAAGCGGGAACCACGAGAACATCATTGTTGATGCACCTGCAGCCGAGGGATAGTTGTACATCTTCTGCTGAAGTGCACGGTACTCAAGATAAGGATAATCCATATGCTTGAATGCCCAGAACTGAACCTCAGCCATTTTCTCAAGCGCTTCTCTGAAGGTTGTGGTTTCGGGAAGAACAATACGCTGGGGCAGCGGAGCTGCAAGCGTACCGCCTGCACGTTTTTCGGCAAGGGTCTTTCTTCTGGGGCAGAGAACGATGAAGTATGTATCATCGTGTCTGTTATTTATTTTGGAAACGTGAAGGCGCATTGCAAGCTGAACAAGGCACTCACCACCTACGCCGTTTTCTTCCATAAACTTAAAGATGTTCTGACTGTCTTCATAGGGAATTGTATACTTTGTAAGCTCTGCCTTATCGTGAATCGGGTCAAAGAGTGACGGAGCTTTAATGCTCGGATCCTTCTTCTTTGCACGCTCTGCTTCAAGAAGCTTAGGGCCTTCAACGCCGAGGTAAAGCGGCTCACCGAGCTTGTCCATAAACTCGCGGTATGCCTTTTCTTCTCTCTCGAGATTTTGGGGGTCAGCCACATAGGCAAGCTCTTTTTTGATTATATCCTCATACTTGCCAAGGGGCTTGGGCATAGCTGTACCGTCTTTAAGGTGATCGTAAATTGCAAAAAGGTCTGCAAAGAAAGTGAAAACAGCAGCGTTATCCATAACAAGATGATGGATATTGATATAAATACCGCAGCGCTTATCGTGAGTGCGGAAGAACTTTACACGGTAGGTTTCACCCTTGAGCATTTTGATAGGCTTTCTTGCATCGGCAGTAAGTGTATCTATACGCTCCTGTTCCGATTTAAACTCGAGAATCGGAATATTTTCAAGCTTATATTCGGGAATGAAATGCTGCTTGATTTTGCCGCCCTCTTTGAAGAAACGAAGACGAAGGCAATCGTTACGCTCAATTTCAATATTGAATGCTTTTTCCATCAGTTTGAAATCAAGCTCTTTTTCGACAATTATTGACTCGGGAATCTGAGTAACCTGCTTGTGGAAAAAGCTGTACTTGAGCATAAACTGAATCATTTCCTGCGGAGGGATAAGATTGTATACTGCACCTGTTACTGCTACCTTTTTCATCATACCCTTTACTCCTTAAATCTTTGTTTCGTATCGCTTTATTTTACCGGGGCCCGTCTTTTCGAACGGAATATCGCGGACTCTTATTTCGGAAATCAGATGTGCTGATTTTGCTGTTGTGTTAAGTGAATCAACGATTTTTTCAAGCTCTGCCTCAATATCCTCAATACCGTTAGCCTGTGCATAATCTGCATTGGGATAAAACTCGGCAACAATCTTATTGCCCTCACCGAAAACAAGCACTTCTTCAACAATATCGTAAGTGCTGAACTTTCTTTCAATAGCCTCGGGAGAAACATTCTCACCGCTGGAGAGAATAATGAGATTCTTTACACGACCTGTTATAAACAGCTGATTATCCTCGGTAACGTAACCGATATCACCTGTTTTAACCCAGCCGTCTTCAGTAAACATCTCTTTTGTTTCTTCGGGCATTTTGTAGTAGCCCATCATTGCTGTAGGTGTTTTGACCTGAATCTCACCGTTCTGTGTTCTGACTTCGCAGATATCAATTATTCTGCCTACTGATTCGTAAGCAACATTGTCATCCGGCACTGAAACGCGGCAACCTACTTCGGTCATACCATAGCCCTGACGCAGGAAAATGCCAAGCTTATCGTACTCATCAACCAATTCGGGGTTAAGGTAAGCACCGCCTGAAATGAGCCACTTGATATTCTTACCGTAAACCTCTTCTGCAGCCTCTCTGGGAGTAAGCTCGGGGTTTCTTCTGAGAATAATCTTTATTTTGCCGAGAAGTGACTGAGCAATCATCGGAACAATTCTGATAACCTTGGGCTGGAAACGCTTGAGGTTTTCTGCAATATCTTTAAACTCACCGTTAAGGCAGACCTGAAGGCCGTCCTTAAGGTTTTTGATATAGTCGCCCGAGAAGCAGAATGTGTGGTACATCGGAAGTACGGAAAGTGCAACAACACCTTCGTTGAAGATATCGGTGCAATACTCACGGTACATAATGTTACCGACAAGTGCATTCATTGAAAGCATAACGCCCTTCTTGACACCTGTTGTACCGGATGTGTAAATGATAATAGCGCACTGCTCTTTATCCTCTTCAATCTCGGAAAGAGCTGCAAACTCGGAGCTTGAGGAATAAGTTTCGTATATTTCAGCAGCCTGTGAGAAACAGCAAATATTCTTAAGCTGAGGACAGCTCTTGAAAAGCTCCTGAGCTTTATCGGCAAAATCCTCTTCGTAAAGAAGCATTTCGATATCTGCACGGCCAAACAGGTCAGCAGCCTCAACAGCTGAAATTTCGGGTGAAAAAGGCACAAAAACATTACCGCTTGTAAGTACACCCGAACAGAAAACAAGATATTCGTATGAAGTTTTACCGATAACGGCAATATGAATTTTTTTGTCAACCGTGTGTCTTATCATACGGCAGACACACTCACTGTCATCACGAATCTGAATAAAGCTTTTTTCCTTCACTTCGCCGTTTCTGACATATTTGATGAAAGTGGCCTCACCGAATTTGCGGGCACCTTCATTGAGTAATTCTTTTACGGATGGCACTGCATTCTGTGTCATATTTCTCTCCTGATAATTAATAATTATTCTAAACCGTGACCGATTCTAACATATCCGACGTAATGTGTCAATTATATGTTACCTAAAGTTTATCATATGTTACCTAAAGTTTATCTATATAATACAAATAAAATTGCGAGTATTGTTCTCTCTTACTGTATACGACCTTGACAACACACATATCAAGGTTTAAAATATTAAACAGACTCATCATATCAGAGGTGTAAAATGTCCGAAATCAGAACTTTCACCCAAAAAGTATTCAACTCAAAAATAAAAAAAGCCGTTATCAGCAAGCCTGCAGACAAGCAGGCAAAGTACAAAAAGATAACGGTTGAGCTACTTCCCAAATATTATCAGATTGCAAAATATACCGAAAAGCAGGTATTTCACGAAAACATTGACTTTGATAAAATATGCGACAGATGCACAGAGATAATGGAAAGCGGATATTTACAGCTCAATGCATGGGCTGACGACAGAGAATTTCAGCTTATGGTATCAAAAAAAGGCAAGGTAAGCTGCAAAGAAAAACGCACAGCCGCAACGCCTGCACTTTGCAAAGAAGCCACGCACAACCGACAGAAACAGTATATCCTTCCCGAGGGTAAGGTAATCGAGCCGCTCGTTGATATGGGCATCTTTACAAAAGAAGGCAAGGTTGTGCAGGCTATGTATGACAAGTACAAGCAGATTAACCGCCTTATCGAAATTATCGATGACTCCGTTAAACAGCACGATTACAAAAAGCTGAATATAATCGATTTCGGATGCGGCAAATCGTATCTTACGTTTATTGTGTACTATTACCTTACCGAAATCAAAGGAATTGAGGCACATATAATCGGTCTTGACCTGAAAAAAGACGTTATTGAAAAGTGCAACAAGGCGGCTGAAAAATACGGCTACAAAAACCTTAAGTTTGAGCTTGGTGACATAAACGGTTACAAGTGTCCGTTTGACGTTGATATGGTTATAACCCTGCACGCCTGCGACACAGCAACGGACTACGCACTGTACAACGCAGTAAACTGGGGCGCAAAGATGATATTCTCCGTGCCCTGCTGTCAGCACGAGCTGAATTCACAGATTAAGACAGATAATCTCGCGGTGCTTACACGCTACGGAATAATTCAGGAAAGATTTTCGGCTCTGCTTACCGACTCAATCCGAGGCAATCTGCTCGAATACTGCGGATACAAGACGCAGCTGCTCGAGTTTATAGACTTTGCGCACACACCCAAAAACATCCTCATCCGTGCAACACTCAAACTGAGTTGCACAAAGGCATCAAAAGAAAAATCAATGGCAGAAGTAAAGGCGGCGATGACAGAATTCAATGTCACACCTACACTTTATACTCTGCTCACGGAGGTAACAAAATGAAAAAAGCATTAAGCATTATTCTCACTCTCACAATCATTATGTCTTCGCTGTGTTTCTTTGCATTTGCAGAAAATGAAACAAACTATTACTACATCGATTCAATTGACGGTGACGATGCAAACAGCGGTTTAACCGAAGCTGAAGCCGTCAAATCAATCGCAGGCCTCAAAGACCTGCGCATCGGCCCCGGCACTCACTTTCTCTTCAGAAGAGGCGGTGAATACGAGTGCGAAGTAATTCTTACCTGCAGCGGCACGAAGGATAACCCGGTTGTTATTTCAGCTTACGGTGAAGGTGAAAAACCTTTGCTTTACACCAATAACAATACCGAAGCATTCAAGCTCTTTGACTGCTCCTACCTTACGCTTTCAGACCTTCATATCAAAGCTCCCAACGGCGGCGGTATCTGGATTGACACATACAATCAGACATCCGAAGGCATCATAATTGACAATATCTATTTTGAAGATATGCAGAACTACAAGGTGCACAGCCGTGACGATTTTTCAAGAGGTGCTGCAGCCGCAAGAGCCGCAATTATGGTAAAGGGTCTGCCCGCAAAGTCACGCTACGCAGTAAACGACCTGACAATCACAAACTGCGAGGTTTACAACTGTGCAAACGGATTTATGATTTGGGGCTCATGGAATGACAGCCAGACTCCCTGGTGCGAAACAGAAGAAGAAATCGACCCTGTTTACAACACAGGCTTACTTATCAAAGGCTGTTATTTCCACGAGATGGATGCCGAAGCTGTTGTTGTCGGTATGTGTGACGGTGCTCTCGTCACCCACTGCAGAGCTATAAACTGCTGCCAGGGTGAAGGCGTTGACGAAAACGGCGAGATTGAGTATTTCACAGCTGCTATGTGGTTCTGGGGCAGTGAAAACAGCACGATACAGTACTGTGAAATCGCAGGACAGAAGAATGTCGGCGACGGTATGGCGGTCGACTTTGACTCTCACACAAACAACTGCACATATCAGTACATCTATTCACACGACAACGTACGCTTTATGTGCAACTGCCCGAATTACAGCGGTCACCACGGCAACACCGTACGCTACTGCCTTTCCGTTAATGACAACAAAGGCAGAACAACCACTGCTGCAGGTTCTGCAGGTGAACACGAATTCAGCTTCTATAACAACACTATTGTAAACTGCGGCGAATTCCAGTTCAAAAACCTTTACAACGCATATATTGCAAACAACATTATCGCTCCCGTTCAGGGTGCAACCTTTGCCTACGATATTGACCCGTCGCGAAACAATGTGTTTGAAAATAACTGCTACTACAGCACAATCAATCCACTTGTTGACCTCGGCTCAATAAACGCTCTGCCCGGCTTTGCAGGCACAGATTACTCCGACCCCGAAAGCTTCAAGCTTTCCGCAGATTCACCGCTTATAGGTGCAGGCGTTACAATTCCCGGTACGGATGTTGACTTCTACGGTAACAAAATCGACAGCGTAAATATCGGCTGTTACGCCGGCACAGGCGAAGACACAGAGTATGAGCCCGAACCCTTCTTCGCAAAGCTTATACGCATAATCAGAAGCTTCTTCGAAACCCTCATACACGAAATCGTAGTAATATTTGACTGATAACAGCAAAAAAATCACCAAGGTTCGTTGAGCCTTGGTGATTTTGATTTTTATTGTAAATTCATCAATCCCATTCTGTGCCGGTGACGGTATCCATATTGATACCCTTGGTTTCGCCGACATTTTTGAACATAACAAAGAGAGCCGAAACGAAACCGGGAACGAGCATACAGAGCGTCGCCATACCGATAAGGCTGTTACCAAGCAGGTTTGCACACAGCGTACCGACGCCGAGTGAAACACCGAAGCCTACAGCCGTTACAACATACTGAGCGGAAATTGAAGAAGAACGCAGGTTTGTCGGCGAGGACTCGCCAATCATCATAATAAGCACATCGTTGACCGAGTAGTAGCTGCCTACAAACACGCCGCTGAGGAAGCCGATAACGTAAGGGTTTAGACCGTATCTTGCGCCGAGAGTAAAGCCGAGGAAGCCTACAAGGCAGTTGAACGCAGTAATAATAGCCGCAGCCTTTCTGCCCAGCCAGTCTGAAACAAAGCCCATAAGCACCTGAGCAACTGCAGAGCCTATCGGGAACATAATAAGTGCAACGTTGGCAACATCAGCCGCAGCTGCAATACCGCTTTCCTCATAGCCGTATTTAAGTATGGGCTCGTAATTAATGCTTGCATAGAAGCCGAGGTTTGCAAGAGCGGAAACAATATAGAGCCAGCGAAGCTGCTTATGCGAAAGAGCAAACTTCAGTGCGGGTATAAGACCGCCCTGCTTGTTTTCTGCCTTCTTGCTTTTGGCAAGAGCACGCTGCTCCTTTTCGGACATATTGAGATAGTTGAGTCTTGACTCGATAAACGCAGGCGTTTCCTTTGCACCGAGCAGAGCAATAAAGCTGACAACAAGACCGATTACGGCAGGTACAAAGTAAACCATTCTCCATGTGTAGCTGTCAGCATAAGTGCTGATAAGCCAGCGTTTAAGAAGCGGCACAAGCATAACGCCCATATTTGCAAAGAACTTTATTACCGAATAAACACGTGCCCTGTGCTTTGATGGAGATGACTCCATAATATAAACCACGTGCATATCGTGCGGAATAAAGAACTGAATAAAGCACGCACCAATAAGATAGAGTGCAAGATTATTTGAAAGATAGATAAGCAGAAGCGAAAAGCTCATACCGAAGGTGTTGATAATAAGGAACTTCTTTCTGCCCCAACGGTCGGCAAGAGGTCTGTAAAGCAGGCCGATAGCCTGAAAAGGAATTGCAAGCGATGAAACAAGATCAAGCTTGCCAACCGAGCTGTCGCCGAACTTTGCCATAAGATCGGAGGCGATATCGCTCTTCATAAGCATACCTATCTGCGAAGCGATTTCATCGGTTGCATAGATAAGCGTGATTATAAAAACTATGTAGGCAAAGTAAATTTTATTGCTCTGACTTTTCTTGTGTCGCTCCCACTTTTTGATTTCTTTTTCAGTTTTACGCTGAAGCTTGCTTTTTTGAGCAGTTGCAGAAGCTGCCATAGCATAACCTCCTTGAAAATTTATATATACGATTTTAACATAAACATACAAAAAAAGCAATCTGCCTGCAAAATCAAGCAGAATAAAAACAGGAAAAAATTTACAGAAAGTAACCATAAGGTTATTTTTCTAAATCAGAAATTACCTATTGTATTCCTGTGTTATGCTATATTTATAAAGAAACAAGGAGGAAAAACATATGCTTTCTATTTTTGCAATTCTCAGCGATATCCCCTATTATATTGCCGATTTAATCTCAAAGCTGACCGGTGCGGATACCTCCGTAATCACAGACGGATTCAGCAAAATCATCGCCCTGATTTTTGAGGTAACAGACAAAATCACAGCATAAGCACAAAAGGAAAACAGCTGTCTCGCAGATATTTTGTGAGACAGCTGTTTTTTATTTTTTGAGTATAAAGATAACTGCAATAAGACTTGCAATAAGAAGCAGTGAAACAACAATTATTGCAACACTTGGCAGAGCTTTATTTTCGCCCTGATTCTTCGCAGGTGCGATAAGCTTTGCCTTACGGAGTGCGGAAACTACAGGCTTATAAAGCAGAAGCGTAAAAGCAGTATTGAGACCGCCCTTGATAAGATTAAACGGCAGGAAAGCAGGGATGAGCAACGCCTTGATCTCCTCACGCGGCATATTCATATAAAACGGCGTAATTGCATAATTCCACAGCAGCATCGCCGCAGTTGTGAACAGTGTGCCTGCAACAAGACCGATAACTGCACCCGAAAGTGTACGCTTTTTCTTGTAAATTACAGCAGCCGTACAAGCAAAGCTGCAGGTTGAAATAACGTTCATAAGCAAGCCTATCGGGCCTGTATCGCTGACCGTAACAGCCTCGACAAGAGAAACCACAACACTTATAATTGCAGACGAAAGAGAGCCGAAAATAAAACCGCCGAGAGTAATTATTACGTCTTTGGGGTCATACTGCAGAAACAGCACAAGAGGCGGCAGCATACGGCTTAAAAACACCGCAACGTAAGCTATCGCACAGAGCATTGAGAGTGTCGTGAGCTTTTTGATTAAATTCTTATCTTTCATTTTTCACACCTCGCAAAAATAAAAGCACCGAAAAAACTCCGGTGCTGATAAAAGCTGAAAAATCCGCCGAAAAATCGGCCGAAAAATCATTCTTCTTTCATCCAGACTTTAACTGTCGGTATTGGAGTTGCACCAATTCATACGCTCACACGCTCGCGGACTTTACCGCCGATCGGGAATTACACCCTGCCCCGAAGAGATTTCCGAGTATTCACTTTACTATATTAAAGCACAACAAACACATTATGTCAAGAACAATTATTCCACAATATATTGACAAATTGCAAAAGTGTAAATACAATTAACTTATAATAAAATCAAAGGAGCTTTTTTATGGCTAAGATAATCGGTGACTCAATACCCAATATTCCGTGGCAGGATAAGCCCGAGGGTTACAGATACCCTGTATGGCGTTACGATGCCAACCCCATAATCACACGCGACAATCTCTTTATGGCTAACAGCATTTTCAATTCTGCGGTTGTGCCTTACGGCGACGGTTTTGCAGGCGTATTCCGCGTAGACGTTATGAGCCGTGACCACACACTCGTTGTCGGCTACAGTAAGGATGCAATCAACTGGGAGCTTGAAGAGAAGGTTATATTCAGAGGCTACGACCCCAGACTCTGCCTTATCGACGGCAAGTACTATCTTTCATGGGTCAACCTCACACCTCACGGCACAACAATCGGTATCGCTTACACAACCGATTTCAAGGAGTGGACTCAGCTTGAGGATGCTTGCTACCCCGTAGCAAGAAACGGCGTGCTTTTCCCCAGAAAGGTCAACGACGAATTTCTTCTGCTCATCCGTCCCTGCGACAGAGGCCACACACCCTACGGCGATATTTTCCTCAGCCACAGTAAAGACCTCACCTATTGGGGCAAGCACAGATTTGTTATGAAGCCCGAAAAGAACTGGGAGATGACAAAAGTTGGTGCAGGCCCGACACCCATCGAAACAGACGAAGGCTGGCTTATGTTCTACCACGGCGTACTCACAAGCTGTAACGGCTTTACATACGCAATGGGTGCCGCAATTCTCGACAAAGATGAGCCGTGGAAGGTACTCCACAGAGCAGACAGCTTCCTGCTTGCACCGCACGAGCTTTATGAGTGCGTAGGCGACGTGCCAAACGTTGTATTCCCCTGTGCCGCACTTGCCGATGCCGATACAGGCAGAATCGCAATATACTACGGCGGTGCAGACACTGTAGTTGCACTTGCATTCACAACGGTTGACGAGGTCGTTTCTTTCATCAAAAAGCACGATCTGAAGAAATAAACCAACATAAGGCAGTATTCGCAACGCTTTGCCGATACTGCCTTTTATCCTATTTGTTACGGAGGTTGGGCTTATGGCAGAAAAAAGCATTAAAAATAAAATAATGAGCGGAATACAGACTGCAAAGCAGTATTGGTACACACCTGCAAAGGGTAACTATATTCCGTATAAAGAGGTTGCAAGCCTCAGCGGAGCGGGATTCGGTGTTCACTGGATGACTTTGCTTGCTTCAGCAATAGGTCTGGATGCGAGCAACCTTGTTCTTGGTGCAAGCCTGAATATCAACCCGACTCATTTGCAGACTATGCTGGTTGTGGCAAACCTTGTAGGTATACCGCTCGGTATATTCCGCAGTTGGCTTTATGACAACCACCGTATGAAAGGCGGCAAATTTCTGCCGTTTATCAAAAAAACAGGTTTACCTATAGTTCTTATAAGCACCGTAATGGTGTGGCTGCCTTACGAAAATATGCAGTACATAACCAAATGCGTTGTTGTCTGGTTTATGTATATGCTTATGAATATTTTTCTCTGTTTCTTTAATGAGAGCTATACGTATTTTCAGCAGATTATAACGCCGAATGCTCAGGAGCGTGCAAACGTAATGAGCATTTCCCAGGTTATTTATTCGCTTGCTCCAACAATAACAGGCTTTGCAGTACCCACAATAGCAGGTCTTACCTGGGGTCTGAACAACATCTGGTCTTACCGTATAATTCACCCTGTTTTCACTGTCATCGGCTTAATAATAAGCACCATATTTTTCCGTAAAGCCAAAGAAAGACTTGTGCTGCCTAAAAAGAAGCCTGAGCCTGTCAGGATGCTTGATGCAATCCGTGAGATTGCCAAAAATAAATACTATTGGATTATTCAGGCGGCGGCTTGGGTGGTATTCCTCGAATCAGGTTATGGTGTAATTCTGAACTGGTCATTCATTTATGGTAACGGTGGCGCAAACGAAGCGCTGCTCGGCACAGCCAATACCATCATCGGCAATGCGGCACTGTGGTCAATGTTACTTGCACCGCTTGCCATAAAGACTATGGGCAAAAGAAACCTGCTCATAACAGCAAACTCACTTAATATAGGTATAATGATAATACTTTATTTTACCTATAAAAATATTATTGCTGTCTGCGTACTCTGGTACATCAACACGTTTATCAACACCTTCTGGAACATAGTACAGCATCAGATAAGTGCTGATATGAGAGACTACCATCAATGGAAAACAGGAGTCAGAGTTGACGGCTTGTTCGGTCCGCTCGGTGTAATAGGCACTGTCATCGGATTCTTCACCGGTTTTGTATATCCCGGAATTTATAATAAAATGGGATTGTTTGATGATTACGACGTGCTTTACGATGACAGCATACGCAACAACTTATTTGAAGCAATTATCATTTTCTCGGCACTGGGTGCACTGCTTAACCTTATACCCTTCTGTTTCTATAACCTGACCGAAAACAAGCACAGAGCATATATCGATGTCCTTAAAATCCGTGCAATGTTTGAAAACCATGCTCTCGGCAAGCTTGAAGAAGACGAGCTTAAAGATACTATGGAAATAATCCGTCAGGCTGAATCACTGTACGGCAAAAAAAAGATTGCAATCAGCAAAAACGCTGACAAAGCAGATAAAAAGCAAGCCAAAGAAACTAACCTTGCAATTGAACGAGCACAGATTATAATACAGGACCTTAATAAATTTGCTACCAAGGCAGGCAAAGCAAGGCTTGCTGCTGCTCATGCCGATTATGCAAGAGGCTGCGGATATTTCTACAGCGATGCAAGGGCAGATATGAAAGCGGCAAAGAAGCTTCCGAAAAAAACTCCGGAAGAAAAAGAAATACGTTCAGATGCCATAAAAAATGCACGCATCAAAAGAGAATCGGCTAAGCTTATCGGAAAGTACGGTACTAAATGTATCACGGCTCCCGAAGAGGCTGTGAAGGAAGAAATTATAAACAGAGAAACCACCGGCTTCTTTGACAGCATAAAGCTCAAACAAGAGCTCAGAGCTTACCTCAAGAAGGAATCAATTTACACAAGAGCTACAAAGCCTTACAATGATGCAAAGAGTCTCATAGCTCAGGCTGAAGCTTATGCACATTACGACGAGCTTGAAAGAATGTACTTTTCGCTTCAGGCATAACAAAAAAGAAAGGCACTGTTGATATGGCGGTTTTTTTAAAACAAATCATCGCGTTTTTTACTTCGCTCATACTTGTTGTAACCAATTTTCTCGGAATAGTAAACATAAGAGTTACCGACAAAGTTGACGATTTCAAGGTAACTACTTACGTCAGAAGCGAGTATATTCAGGATGAAAGTGCACTTCACCCCGAGGATTTTGACATTGTAACAGATGTTATACTGTTTGAAGCGGCTTCTTTCAACAGCAATGGCGAAATCATATACGACGAAGCCAAGCTTGAAAAAGCTCTCGGCAATCTCCGCAAAGCTATAGGTACAAGAGATATCAATATCACGCTCAATCTGCTCGGACCGTGGGGAGTTACAGACTCGGATGTATGGGAAGAGCAGATGGAGGCACAGAGCAACGAGCACAACAAGGCTTTCACAAGCGGTGTGCTTGAGGATAATATTATAGCCGTACTCGAAAAATACGATTTTGACGGAGTTCATTTCGACTATGAATATCCTCTCTCAAACAATGCATGGAAGCATTACAACGCTTTCCTTGTATCGCTTGATAAAAAGCTTGGTGACAAATATACTCTCGGCGTTGCAGGTAACTATTGGAACATCAAGTTTAACACAGCTGCTGTTGCCGCAATCGACACATTTGAAATTATGCTGTACGATATGGTAGATGCACAGGGCAGGCACGCGACTTACGAAGATACGGTCAAGGCTGCCGCTACGGTCGGAATCTACGGTATGCCTCTTGATAAGGTAAATATCGGCCTGCCTTTTTATTCACGTCCGACAGATATGTCAACATACTGGTACGGCTACAACGGCTGTTATGAAGGCATTGACGAAAACGGATGGTATCATTGCGACGATATCAACAAAGATTTCTGGTTCAATACACCCGAAGTAATTGAAAGCAAAACACAGTATGCCATTGACAACGGCTTTGGCGGTGTTATGATATGGCATTACAACTGTGACCTGCCCTCAAGCCATGAGGATTCACTCCTCAGAGCGATAGGTACGGCAGTAGATAATAATTATTGATGACAAAAGAGCAACTGCAAACTTGCAGTTGCTCTTTTGCGATGCGAGTGTTCATACCGGATTGTTTAATCTAACGTATTATTTAGCTATTACATATTGTTTATTGGAATGAATTGTATAGCCTGTACTTCCCGATGTCATTGATGTAATACCTCTATTGAAAGCGGTTTTTGATGCGCTATCAATTATAAGGAAATTCTTTTCACTTAAATCGTTAATATCTTTAACATCTTTATAACCGACAACGGCTACATAATGTCCTGTTGAACCGTTACCTTTTACTCTTACAACCGCAGGCTTTCCATTGTTAATGCTGTTGTATAGTGCTTTTAATACATCGAGTTTTGTTGATCCGGTTTTTGAAGTAAAACTTCCCTTAGACCAATTTACGGTATAGCCATATCGACCCCAAGCTTTTACATAGCCTTCGTTACTATATTCAGTCCAACTATGTGCTTTTCCATCTATAATATCTCTACAATAAGCAAGGGCATAACAACCGCAAGGACCGCTTTCGGGCTGATATCCTGTTTTCTTTATTATACTCATATCAACACTTAGTGTTTTTGATGAAGCAGATGAAGTTGATACGTTATTTGAAGTTGTAGCTTTAAGTGTGTTGCTATTACCATTATTTAAAACAGTTTTCATAGCTTTAATTGTTGCAGGTCCGAAGCTACCATCTTCATCAAGCTTTGATATGCTCAGTTTCTTGCTTGCAATAGCTTTATTTACAGCTTTCTGAAAAGCGAGAGTTGTTTTCTTGGAAGCAGGTCCAAAACTGCCGTCTTCATCAAGCTTTGTAGCACTCAAACCACGATTTGATATGCAATAATTGAGGGCTTTTTGCATCCACTTAATTTCATCTTTTGACGTGCTGCTTGATTTTACAACCTTAGAGCCGTTCCAATAAGCATAGTCACCTGAATTTTCAGCTTCATTACCTAAGGAAGCACTTACACTTGCTGCCGAAACACTCAGGCTCATTACTGAAAACGCAGTAACAAAGCACATAAGCAAAGCAATTACTTTTTTGAAATTCACTGAATTCATCCTTTCGTTTTTATTTTACGGAATGGTATATGAACACCGCACCGGGGAAATGCCACGCGCACCTGTTTATCTCCGCAAAATAAAAAAGTGCGCCAACCGAAGCCGACGCACATAAAACGCAGACTCCGATTGTCGCCAAACAAACTCAAACAGAATGGGGATAACAATCCAAGCCATAACGATTTGAAGGAATCTGCATTTTTAACAAATCCTAAAACCATTATGGCTGACAAAGGATATAATTATCCCTATAAAAAGATAAAATATTCCCACGGTTTCTGTTATTAAGTTTGTTTGGCACAATCAGTATATCACAATTGTTTACAACTTTTCAATTACTTTATAAAAAATAATCAAATTTGAATGCAACCGGATAACACTATCTTGTTTTTACTTAATTTAAGTGTTACAATATTTTAAAATACACATTCATAAAGGGGTATTTATATGCATAAGAAATTAGCATTAACTCCGCCTATGGGTTGGAACAGTTGGGACTGCTACGGTGCGGCAGTAAACGAAGAACAGCTGCTTGCAAACGCAGACTATATGGCAGAGCATCTTAAAGACTACGGCTGGGAATATATTGTATGCGACATTCAGTGGTCCGAGCCTACAGCAGAAAGCTTTTATTACCATTATTTTGCTCCGCTTTGTATGGACGAATATTCGCGTCTTATTCCGTCGGTTGAGCGTTTTCCGTCATCAGCAGGCGGCAAAGGGTTCAAGCCGATTGCTGACTACATTCATTCTCTCGGTCTCAAATTCGGCATACATATTATGAGAGGTATTCCGAGGCAGGCGGCACATCAGGGCACAAAAATCAAGTGTGACGGCGTTACTGCAAGAGATATTGCACAACCGACTTCTGTCTGCCTCTGGAATCCCGATATGTACGGTGTCAACCCTAATGCAAAGGGTGCTCAGGAATATTACGATTCTCTCTTCGAGCTGTACGCTTCGTGGGATGTTGACTACATCAAGTGCGACGATATTGCAAACACAGAGATGTTCCCCGACAATCCGTATTCCGCAAGAAAAGAAATTGAAATGATAAGAAAAGCCATTGATAAGTGTGGCAGAGATATGGTGCTCAGCCTTTCACCGGGTCCTGCACCCGTATGCGAGCACGAGCATCTTGCGGCACACGCAAATTTGTGGAGAATGACAGGCGATTTCTGGGATGAGTGGAGCAAGCTTTACGCTATGTTTGAGCGTTGCTACGCATGGCAGGAGTATGTTCAGCCCGGTGCCTGGCCCGATTGCGATATGCTGCCCATCGGCAGAATTCAGCTCACAGAAGAGCTACCCGAATACAGAAACCGCTACACACGTTTCACTCACGATGAGCAGATAACAATGATGACCCTTTGGGGCATTTTCCGTTCACCGCTTATGATAGGTGCGGAAATGCGTGAGAACGATGAATTCACGCTTTCACTGCTTCAGAACAGAGAGCTTATCGATATGCTCAAAAACTCAAAGGGTGCAAGACAGTTCAAGCGTGAAGAAACAGACGGCAAGGGCGAAATCATCTGGACATCAACAGGCGAAAGCTGCAAATATGTTGCATTATTCAACACAGATGATGAGGCAAGAGAAATCAGCTTTGATATCACCGATATTTCAATCGGCGGCATAAAATACAGCGTACACGATATGTGGGCGCACAAAGAACACACCGTAACAGACGGCGAATTCTCTGCAAAGGTCAATCCTCACGGTGCAAGACTTTTTAAGATAACAATAAAATAAAAAACGCTCTGACTTTAATCAAATTAAGGTCAGAGCATTTTCATTATAAACATAAAAAACAAGCTGAAAGGCTTATCGGATTTTTTGAATTGATTTTCATATTCCCGTAATTTCTCTTATCTGCACGGCTGAAACATCCGATATTCTGCAGCCTTGCTTAACCGAAGCAGAAGCCGCCGCACCTGCAGCTTCACCGATTCCGACACATATAGGCATTACTCTGAAATTTGAGTGTGCCATATGCGTACCCGAAATGTTTCTGCCGCAAAGCAAAAGATTTTCTTTGACCTCGGGCAGCAGGCAACGGTAAGGAATGGTGTATCCTTTCGTTTGTGAAAAATGCTTCTGCACTCCCGTTTTATCAAGGCCCGATCCCGTTATGTTATGCACATCAAAATTGAAGTAAGCATCTTTTACAACGTAATCGTCAAAAACCTTGGCTTCAAGAATATCCTGCTCGGTTAAGGTATATTTGCCCTTGAAATGTCTTGTTTCACGTATGCCGATAAGAGATGCTGAGCTGATAACGAAACAGTTTTCGTAGCCGGGAACAAACTCCCTCAAGTATCTGACGATATCATCCATCTGCTTGCGGCAGGTCAGCGTTGCTTTGGTTAAATCTTCCGCACAGGTGCCGTCGATTTCAATTGCGTTAGTCATATTACAGGTAACAATTCCGGGCAGAGTTGTTTTATATGTGAGAATATGCCCCGCAGGGTAAGGAATGTGCTGTTTGGCAAGAGCCTGAAGCTCTCCGTTCTCGGTTTCATAAGTCGATTCAAACGAGCCTAAAAATACTGCTCGGCTGTAATCCACACCGCCAACCTTGAACATAAGGGTTGCAGGCTGCATTTTGTTATCACTTTCACGGCCGAGAATAAATTCAGCGCCTGCTCTTGCGGCAATATCACCGTCGCCCGTAGCATCTATAGTGATTTTGGCATAAATATCAGTTTTGCCCGATTTGTTGATAACCGTTGCACCGAGGACTTTGTCGCCGTCACAGATTGCATCCTCTGCAAAGGTGTAAAGCATAACCCGGCAACCAACCTCATCAAGCATTTCCAGGTAAAGTGTTTTCAGCTTTTCAGGGTCGATAATATTAGTTATCTTATTTTTCAATCCGCCTTCATTTTTTTCGGCACTGCGTCTTAATATCTCATTAAACAACGGACTGTCACAGCTTCCTGTCCAATGGCTCATAAGCCCTGAAGTAGAGATGCCGCCGACATCACCGCTTTGCTCGACAAGGATAACTTCCGCGCCGTTTTTTGCAGCTGTATATGCCGCCGCAAAACCCGAAGGACCGCTTCCGAGAACCAGAACATCTGTATGCAACTCAAAAATTTCTACCATAGTCTGCTCCTTATGGATATATTTATAAACTCACAAACAGATTATATCACAAAATCATTTATTTTGCATCCGTTATAATATATAAAACTACCGCACCTGCTTCAAGTTCCGTATTTACATTAAAAAAGACATCCACCGATTGGTGGATGTCTTTTTTGGTGCGAGAGACGGGACTTGAACGCATGCTTCGCATACTATTGGCTCGGCGACCCAATGCTTCGCATTCGGTACCCGCCTCACCGCTCTTCGCTGAAAACAGTTCACCGAACTGTTTTCTTAACGCTCAGACCCTCTCGTGTTCAAGTCCCGTTTTCTGAACATAAAAAAACGAGCCCACACTGATGTGTGAACTCGTTTTTGGTGCGAGAGACGGGACTTGAACCCGTACGGGATTACCACACGCCCCTCAAACGTGCGCGTCTGCCGATTCCGCCACTCTCGCTCGAACAAGTGACATTATAGCAAAGGGGTACGCAAATGTCAACACTTTTTTTAAAATTTTTCAAAAAATTTTTTATATTTATTTTCGCCCGTTGTTACTGCCCTTCTGACCACTGTTTTTTGTTCAAATATACCATAAATCCAATATGCATTACCTTAAATAACTATATTATCATAGTTTGACAGCACAAAATGTTTAATGTATAATAACATAGCAATAAAAAGTTGCTTAAAGTGCATCTGAATTGTAAAAGGAACAAATTTTTTTAAAAGGAAAAAAGGAAAAATGAAAAAGGTAATAATTTCAACTGACAGCCCGGCAGATATTCCTGCCGCTCTTATCGAAAAATACTCGGTTGCTGTCTGCCCTCTTCACGTAATACTGGGCGGTGAAGACAAGCTCGACGGTGTAAACGTAACACCGGACGACATTGTCGACAATTACAAGCAGACAAAAACTCTGCCCTCCACATCTGCTATACCCGTCGGCGAATACACTGACAAATTTGCAGAGCTTACAGCAGACGGCTCAAGCGTAGTTCATATTTCGCTCAGTTCAGGCGTATCATCAAGCCACAGAAACGCTGTTATAGCCGCTGAAGAGTTTGAGGATGTTTATGTTGTTGACAGCACACTGCTCACAACAGGCATAGCCGCACTTATAATCAAAGCTGCTCATATGGCAGAAAACGGTATGAGTGCCGCTGAAATTGTAAAAGAGCTTGAAGTGCTCCGCGAAAAGGTTGACGTAAGCTTTGTTCTCGATAACCTTGAGTTTCTTGCCAAGGGCGGCCGCTGCTCTGCTGTTGCCGCACTCGGCGCAAATATTCTCGGCATCCGTCCCAGCCTTGAAATGCGTGAAGGCAAGCTCGGTATGTGCAAAAAGTACAGGGGCAAAATCGACAAGGTACAGCTCCAGTACGTTGCAGAAAGAATAGAGTCACTCGGCGAAATCGACGACGAATTCTGCTTTATGACCCACTCGCCCATTGACCCTGCTCAGGCAAAGGCACTTGTCGATGCTGTCAAGGCCACAGGCAGATTCAAAGAGGTTATAGAGGCTGATGCAGGCTGTACAATTACAGCACACTGCGGCCCCAACTGTGTTGGATTTGTAGCAATAAAAAAATAAAACAATATAAAAAATTACTGTCGGATTGATTCCATTTCAGTCCGACAGTTTTTTGTTTATATCAGTCTTTCAAGCAGTGCTTTACAGCCGTTATACACGTCACGGTAGCAGGTTTCAAAGTCACCGCTGTACCAAGGGTCGGAAACATTACGGTTTTCACCCGTAAAGCTGAGCAGCTTTACAACTTTGCCATCAGGGTCAGAGCCTATAATACGCATAATATTGCGGATATTATTATCATCCATACAGATAAGATAGTCGTATTTATCATAATCGCTTTTCTTAATCTGTACCGCTCGCTTACCCTCGCAGGAAATTCCGTGCTTTTTAAGCTCATCTCTCGCAGGCGGATAGACAGGATTACCTACACCACCCCATATTTCTTCCGTACTTGTGGCAGACGAAGCGATAATAAAGTCATTTTCTCTGCCTGCTTTTTTCACCATATCTTTAAAAACAAATTCCGCCATAGGGCTGCGACAGATATTGCCGTGGCATACAAACATAATTCTAATCATAAATAATCTCCGTAAAATATGTGACTTGGTCACTGAAATAAAGCTGAAGTAAGGATATAATAAAACCACAAAGTAAAGAAAGGATGTGCATAAAATGTCAGCACTCAAAATAAACAAAAACAATTTCGACCTTGTTATCGACAGCGATAAACCCGTACTCCTCGACTTCTACGCAGAATGGTGCGGCCCTTGCCGTATGGTATCGCCCATAATCGAGCAGATTGCCGCTGAAAACCCGCAATACCTTATAGGCAAGGTAAATGTAGACGAAGAGCCTGAGCTTGCCGCACAGTTCGGCGTATCAAGCATACCTATGCTGGCAGTTATAAAAAACGGCAAAATCGTCAACAAATCATTAGGTGCAAAGCCCAAGCATCAGATACTTTCACTTTTAGAAAGCTAACTGCTTCAGGCGGTTTTTATCGAGAATTTTAACCCCCTTACGCGAAACCTCAACAATACCTTCGTTTGAAAAATATTTAAGCATACGCGACACAACCTCACGGGCAGAGCCGATATACTTGGCAATCTGCTCGTGAGTTAAATTTATTGTATCGCAGTTTATTCTTGCGGATTCTTCATAGAGAAAAATAGCAAGGCGTTTATCCATACTCATAAACAGAATCTGCTGCATAACCCACATAACATCGGAAAAACGGCTGACCGCCATTTCAAGCATATATATTTTCACTTCAGGGTTATTATCATTCACTTGAGAAAGTGCACAGCCGTTTATGACATAACACTCGCTGTCTTCTTCCGCATCGATAAAAACATCAAATGTAATACTTTGCAACACGCAGGAGGCGGCAAGCATACACATCTCGCCCGGATGAAGCCTGTAAAGTGTTATATCTTTACCCTCTTCCGACATAATATAAACACGCAAACAGCCGCTGCGCACAAAAACCATACCGATGCACTCGTTACCGTCGTGTATTGTCGTGCCTTTGCCGTAGCTTACAGATACTGTATTTTCACGAACGGCACGCTTATCCTCATCAGATATCTTATCCCAGAAGGGAAACAGATTTTTATAAGCAGACTCAAAATCTTTACTCACAGACTTTGCCCCCTTTATGCTTTATTATACAACTGTTTTATTTTTCCGTCAACAAAGTGACCGGGTCACAGAAACAAAATTTAAAATGCGTTATAATATAATCAACAAGGTGAAAGGAGAATCAATATGGAACATATTTATGATGTAATAATCATAGGCGGCGGCCCTGCCGGATATTCGGCCGCTTTATATGCAGCAAGAGCGGGTCTCGACGTACTTATCATAGAGAAAATGGCACCGGGCGGACAAATGACGCTGACAGGTGATATAGATAACTATCCCGGATTTGACGAAGGGATAGACGGATTTACGCTTGGTATGAAAATGCAACAGGGTGCTGAAAAATACGGAGCAAAAACAGAATACAACGAAATTGTTTCTGTTGACTTTTCCGAAAAAATCAAGCATATCATAACATACGACGGCACACTGCACGCAAAAGTAATAATCATAGCCGCAGGTGCACATCCGAAAACACTCGGCATACCTGACGAAGCTGAACTTACGGGTATGGGTGTACATTACTGTGCACATTGCGACGGCAGATTTTACAAAGATAAAACGGTTGCCGTTATAGGTGGCGGTAACTCTGCGGTTACAGATACACTGTATCTCTCAAGGCTTGCAAAAAAAGTTTATCTCATTCACCGCAGAGACAGTCTTAGAGCTGAAAAAATACATCTCAAGCCGCTCAATGAAGCCCAAAACATTGAGCTTGTATTTAACAGCAACGCAAGACGCATCATATACAACAGCGGTGTTAAAGGTATTGAAGTTTTATCTAAAGATGGCATAATCAGAGAAATAGAATGTGACGGAATTTTTATCAGCATTGGCAGACAGCCGTCAACAGCTTTCCTCGGCAGTGAAATATCACTTGACCCAAGCGGATATATAATCGCCGACGAAACAACGAAAACAAATATCGACGGAGTTTTTGCCGCAGGTGACATACGCACAAAGGCATTGAGGCAGGTTATTACTGCCGCTGCTGACGGTGCGGTTGCGGCACACTACGCAGAAGAATATCTCAATAATTTTTAAAGCGCAAAATAAAGAAAGGCCTTTACAGACCAAAATCTGTAAAAGCCTTTCGCTTTTTTTATTTAGTTCTTTGCTGTCTTTCTCTGGATTGCCTTAACAACTTCAACAATCGGAACGATAAGGAATGCGAGTCCGAGAGCAACACCGTATTCGATCGGATCAAGATGTGCAAAACCGAAAAGATTTGAAAGAACATCTATCTCAACAACTGCTGTCGTGAGAACAAATGAAAGAAGCATTGCACCGTAGAGGAGCCAGTTGTGGCTGCCCTTGAATACCATCTTCACTGCAGAGCCGCGCTGTGAACGCATATTGAACGAATGGAAGATTTCACACATAGCCATTGTGAAGAATGCCATTGTCATACCATCTTCGCTGTCTGCAATATTTCTGAATACGAGATGTCCTGTTTCAATAAATTCACCAATATAGAATGCGATAACTGTAAGGACTGATACAATAACGCCCTGATAGAAGCAGTCGATACCAAGTCCGCCTGCGAAAATACCGTCATTCTTGCTTCTTGGCTTTCTTCTCATAATGTTTTCTTCCGGCTGTTCAAGACCGAGTGCCAATGCAGGGAAGCAGTCTGTAACAAGGTTGATAAAGAGAAGATGAGGAGCACGAAGAATTGTAAAGTTCATAATTGTTGCAAAGAAAATTGAAACAAC
>JAZQVR010000005.1:0-9034 GCA_045631965.1 Acutalibacteraceae bacterium | reverse complement strand
CAGGATACCCTGAGCTGCCTTCATACCGGTAATATCTTCGGGAGAGGTTTCCAGACGAACCAGAACTACCTTTTCGCCCTTTTCGTTCCATTCAACTGCGTCTTCTGCAGTGAATACTACCTTACCGCAAGCGGCACCGGGAGATGCGCCGAGAGCCTTAGCGATTGCCTGAGCAGTCTTAAGAGCCTTAGCGTCGAACTGGGGGTGAAGAAGAGTGTCAAGGTTTCTGGGGTCGATCATAGCAACAGCCTGCTTCTTGTCGATCATGCCTTCGTCAACGAGGTCGCAAGCAATCTTAAGAGCAGCCTTAGCTGTTCTCTTACCGTTTCTGGTCTGAAGCATATAAAGCTTACCGTCTTCAACGGTGAACTCCATATCCTGCATATCTCTGTAATGATCTTCAAGGATTGCGCAAACCTTGTTGAATTCTTCAAATGCTGCGGGGAACTTCTCAGCCATCTCTGCGATGGGCATGGGAGTACGAACACCGGCAACAACGTCCTCACCCTGTGCGTTTGTGAGGAACTCACCCATAAGACCCTTTTCGCCTGTAGCGGGGTCACGAGTGAAAGCAACACCTGTACCGCAGTTGTCGCCCATGTTACCGAATGCCATCATCTGTACGTTAACAGCTGTACCCCATGAGTAGGGAATATCGTTGTCGCGGCGGTAAACGTTTGCACGGGGGTTGTCCCATGAACGGAAAACAGCCTCAACAGCGCCCATGAGCTGCTCTTTGGGATCGGAGGGGAAGTCCTTACCGATCTTGTTCTTGTATTCAGCCTTGAACTGGCCTGCGAGTGTCTTGAGGTCGTCAGCTGTAAGGTCAACGTCCTGTGTAACACCCTTTGCTTCCTTCATCTCGTCGATGAGCTGCTCGAAGTATTTCTTACCGACTTCCATAACAACGTCGGAATACATCTGGATAAATCTTCTGTAGCAGTCCCAAGCCCAACGGGGATTGCCTGACTTTGCTGAGATAGCCTCAACAACCTCTTCGTTAAGACCGAGGTTAAGGATTGTGTCCATCATACCGGGCATGGATGCGCGAGCACCTGAACGAACGGAAACGAGGAGCGGATTCTCCTTATCGCCGAACTTCTTGCCTGTAACGCCTTCCATCTTTACGATGTACTCCATGATCTGAGCCTGGATTTCATCGTTGATCTTCTTGCCGTCCTCATAGTACTTTGTACAAGCTTCTGTTGAGATTGTGAAGCCCTGGGGAACAGGAAGACCGATCTTTGTCATTTCTGCAAGGTTTGCACCTTTACCGCCGAGAGTGTTACGCATGGAAGCGTCGCCTTCGGAGAAAAGGTATACGTACTTGTAAGCCATTCTATTTTACCTCCATATAAAAATAATCGTATTTATTGGCGTAGCACAAAATTACGCTACACACCATTGGCTATTATATCATATATAAAAAGCAAATGTAAATACATTTTTGCTATAAATTCCCTATGTCACCCACAATATATTTTGGTTATATTCATTAAAGTTGTCGTAAAATTACGGTTTGTCGATTTCAATTCGCAATTGAGGGTCGCTGCGCTCCGGATTATATTAATGTCGATATAAACAATTGGGTGTGGGCGTAAGCCCACCATTAATTGCGAATTTCGAATTGTGCATTGCGAATTGAAATCTACAAACTGCAATTTATCCGCTCAAAAATTGTAGCCGAGTGTAACCTTACGGTAGATATTGCCGAAATCGTCATAAAGTACTCGCTCGTAGCGTACAATAATAAACGAGGAAGGTTTGCCGTTTACACTCTGACGTGCATTGAGATATACTCTGCTCTGCAAAACAAGCGTGATTTCGTCGTCATCGCTGACAAGGGTTTCAATCAGCTCTTCCTCAAGCTCCGGCAGCTCATAACTCTCAAGAAACTCATCACCAAGCTCGTTACCCTCACAGCAGATATAGTGTTTATCGTGAGTCAACAGCCATTTTGCGACCGCCAGACGAAGGCTTTCACGCGTTTTCAATCTGTGTTTCAAGCTCTGCACCCCAAAAATGAATAGTTTGTTTGTCCGTCTTGCATAAATTTGTTCGACAGCTATTATAAAAATACCACAAAAGCCCCAAACTTGCAACAAAAGTGAAGGAAAACAAAAATAAACTTGCAAAACTGACAACTATATAGTAGAATAGATAACCGATGTGTAATAATATATAATATATAAATCAATATATAGGTGATAAGATGGTTTTATACAGCAAACTTTCTTTAGAGCAGCTTCACGCAAAATTTGAAGAAACAAAACAGCTCTACGATGAATTCAAGGCAAAAGGTCTTGACCTCAATATGGCAAGAGGTAAGCCCAGCCCTGCACAGCTTGATATGTCGATGGATATTTTCGACAGCGTTAACGCACTCAACGGCTATTGTGCAGAGGACGGTACAGACTGCCGTAACTACGGTAACCTCACAGGTCTTGAGGAATGTAAGACAATATTCGCTCAGTCACTCGGTGTACAGAACGACAACATCATTGTCTGCGGTAACTCAAGCCTTAATATAATGTTTGACTACATCTCACAGTGTATGACTCACGGCACAGGCAACGGCAACAAGCCCTGGATGCTTCAGGGCAATATCAAGTTTGCCTGCCCCGTACCCGGTTATGACAGGCACTTCTCAATCCTCGAATATTTCGGTATTGAGATGATAAATATCCCCATGCTTGAGACAGGCCCCGATATGGATGTGCTTGAAGAGGTTGTTAAAGATCCTTCTGTCAAGGGTATGTTCTGTGTGCCGAAATACTCCAACCCCCAGGGCTACACATTCTCAGACGAGACTGTCAAGCGTATTGCCGCACTCAAGCCCGCAGCAGACGATTTCAGAATCATCTGGGATAACGCTTACTTTGTACACGACATATATGAAGACGGCGACACACTACTCAATATCTTCCCCGAAGCTGCCAAAAGAGGCACCGAAGATATGATTATCGAGGTTGCTTCAACATCAAAGGTCAGCTTCCCCGGTGCAGGCGTTGCGGTTGTTTCCGCAAGCGAAAACAATGTTCGTATGTTCAAGCAGCGTATGAATGCACAGATTATCGGCCACGATAAAATCAACCAGCTCCGTCACGCACGCGTACTCAAGGATGCAAACGGTCTGCGCGAATATATGAAGCGTCACGCAGTTATACTCAAGCCCAAGTTCGACATCGTGCTCCAGACTCTTGAGCGTGACCTCGGCGAATGCGGTATCGCAACGTGGACAAATCCGAAGGGCGGCTACTTTGTAAGCCTCGACGTTATGGAAGGCTGTGCAAAGCGTGTTGTTGAGCTTTGCCGCCGTGCAGGTGTTGTGCTCACTAATGCAGGTGCAACCTACCCCTACGGCAAAGACCCCAAGGATACCAACATCCGTATCGCACCGTCATTCCCCTCGCTCGACGAGCTTCGTCAGGCAATGGTAATACTTTGCCTTGCGGTAAAGCTTGCTTCACTCGAAAAGCTCATAGACGAAGAATAAAACCAAAGCCGCTACAAAATTTGTAGCGGCTTTTATTATACAATATTCATTTTTGCAAAAAACTCTGCTGAACTCATACCGTGAGGTCTGTTATATCTGCCTATACGGTACATCCAATCCGTATTTTCGGTATCGATATAGTTAACTCTTTCTTCGCACACAAGTGCCGCTTCAAAGCCCATACTTTTGAGAATATCCTTCGACTCTTTTGAATAACAGCCGTAGGGATATGTAAAAGCACGCGGTTTATATCCTGTCTTCTCTTCAGTCAGGCTCTGCATTTTACCAAGGTCGTAATTGAGAAAAGCAGAGTATTCGTGCACACTTTCACCGCTCACCTTTTTAGCACCGTTACGACCTGAATTATTGAGCTTGTGCAAATCGTAGCTGTGATTCTGGATTTCGATTCTGTCACCGCCGGCAAGCTCACTTATTTCCTGCCAGTTCATATAAGAATAACTCAGCGTATGGTCATCCATCTGAGTAAAGAGGTCAGCATAAGCGCCTACAACGGAAGCGACTGCACACATATCATATTTTTCAAGCAGCGGCAAAAGATAGCTGTAAACTGTTTCATAGCCATCATCAAAGGTAATAATTATAGGGTTTTCCGGCAGCGGAACGCTGTCATAAACGTGGTCAATAAGCTGACCGACGGTTATGGTATTATATCCCTTTTCTTTCAGATAGGCAAAATCGTTTTCGAGCTCTGACAGAGTAACGCAGTACTTGCCTGCACGAGTAGAGTTTTTTGTAATCTGATGGTACATCACAACCGGCAGTGCAACTTTTTCAGGCACAGCAGATGTCTTAACCGCGGCAGTGCCGAGTTTAGCTATGCCTATAACAGCAACAACCGCACATAACGAAAGATATAGAAAGCCGTACTTTAACTTTACAACCATAAAAAAACACCTCACCGCATTTGTATGCAGTGAGGCGATTTTTTATTTGTCATTTGTTGCCTTTAAGGGCAAGCTCAAGCCAGATAGAGCCGATATCCATAGCCTGATAGAGGCCTTTCTTTTCGCTCTTTTTGATAATTCTGTCCTTGGGGCGTGCATCGGGGTCGGTAGTAAGAAGCTGTACCGTAACCTTATCTGCAACGTCAAGATCATTTACCTTTTTGGAGCTTACTATCTGGAGAAGAACTACATACGGGTCACTCATATTGCCGTAGTAGATGGTGTTACCGCAACGTACAAGAGGCTTACCTTTGTAGCTGAGGAACTTTGCTTTTTTCTTTTCTGCCATTGTCGTTCCCCCTCCTTATTCCTTGATGTAGTTCTGGACAAGCGACTGAAGCAATTCGTAACGATCGACCCTGCTGAGCATACTGCGTGCATTCTTGTGGGTCGTGATATAAGTCGGGTCTTCGGAAAGGATGTAGCCGACAATCTGGCTGACAGGGTTATAACCCTTTTCCTTAAGGGCGTCATATACGGCCTGCAATGTGCGACGCATCTCCGCGTCATGGTCGTCAATAAAGTCAAATTTTATGGTTTTGTCTGTCATTTATGACACCTCCGTAAAACCGCAATTAAATGTTACAGTTTATTATATACCATTTTCTTTTAAAATACAACCCTTTTTCTTCATTATCTTTACAGTCGAAAAAGGAACCTTATTATCACAGTTACGGCACACTCCTTGCATGAAGTGTGCCGTAATATATCTGTTACTGAATCTTAATCTCTGCGTGTGCTTCCGAAGAATCGTAAATAGCCTGCAGGATTTTTGAAGTACCTACAGCATACTTGATATCGTTACGGTTTCTCTCGCCCTTTGCAACGCACTCAACAAAGTCGAGCACTTCGCTGCGGTGCATATCGTTAGTCTTGTAGGTGGGTGTTGTTTCGGTAAGCATACCGTTTTTGGTAGTCCAGAAACGGAAGTTGCCGCAGTAATTGAGTCTGATGCCGCCTTTATCGCCCATAAAGTCAATAAAGGTTTCGTGTTCGCCGATATTCTGTGCCCATGCACCGTTGAAACTGACTACAGCACCGTCTGTACGGACAAGACCGACAACCGAATCATCAACGTCGTATGTACCGGTTTCGGTATTCTTTGTATCCTCCGCCCACATACTTGCGTAAACGTAGTTTTTCATATCCTTACCAAGCTTACAGAAGGCTTCACCGCTTGCTGTAAGCACCTTCGGATCACCGAGACAGTAGAGGATAAGGTCGATATAATGTACGCCCCAGTCGATAAGTGCGCCGCCGCCTGAACAGGCTTTTGTTGTAAAATCGCCACCCAGACCCGGAATTGAACGGTGAGCACGGAAGCTCGCATAAACGTGATAAACCTCACCAAGCTCACCGTCAGCAATCAGCTTTCTGATATGGTTGACAGAGTTTGCATAGCGGTTACAAACGCCGATTGAAAGAATTCTGCCTGTTTCATAAGAAACCTTTTCCATTTCAAGTGCTTCGGAAAGTATTCTTGCAGCAGGCTTTTCGCAGAGCACATCCTTGCCGTGACGCATAAAGTCGATTGAAATAACCGAGTGCATATCATTATGAGTGCAGACGGAAACAGCATCAAGCTCGGCATCGTCAAGAATCTCGTGATAATCGTAAACAGCTTTACCGCAGCCGTATTTCTCTACGGCCGCATCAGCTCTTTCGGGAATGATATCACAGAAATACTTGATCTCTGCAATATCGGAAGCCATATATGCAGGAATGTGTGCAGAGTTTGCAATCGTACCGCAGCCGATAACGGCTACCTTGATTTTTTCTTTCATAACTATGCCTCCGTTAATTTAAACTCAAATTATGCTCTGAGTGAAACGCCGAGCTTGTCGAGAGCCTTGATTGCGCGTTTCATAGCTGCATCTGCCTCTTCGTCGGTCATTGTACGGTCAGCCGCACGGAGCTTGAGGCTGAAAGCAACACTCTTCATACCCTCGGGAATCTGTGAGCCTTCATAAACGTCAAACAACTCGATTGTTTCGAGTGTGTTACCGACAGCACCGGAAATAGCACGCTCAAGCTTGAGAACGGGCATAGCCTTCTCGCAAACGCAGGCAAGGTCACGGCTGAGA
Source organism: Acutalibacteraceae bacterium (assembly GCA_045631965.1). Lineage (GTDB taxonomy): Bacteria > Bacillota > Clostridia > Oscillospirales > Acutalibacteraceae > UBA8612. The sequence continues at coordinate 2,489 of JAZQVR010000005.1, read as the reverse complement.
GCCGGGAACTTGGGAAGCTGCTTGTAAGTACGCTTGAGGTTGCTCAACTCAAAGCAAGCACCAAAGCTGATTTCAGCTGCATAAGCCTTGACACCGATCGAGTAATTGCCGAGCACCTGCGGATGAACCTCACCGACAACACCGATTACAATGCCATCCTTGCTGATAACAGCAGTTCTGCCGGGATGATAAGAGGGATTATCGTTTACAGCTTCAACGTCGTAGTCTGCAATGCCCATCTTCTCAAGAAGCTCTTCAACCACACCCTTGATTGTGAAGAAATTGCAGTCTGCGCCGTACATACCAATGCAGAGTACCTGAGGCTCGTCGGGAAGCTTTTCTGTACCGTTATAGATGTATTCTTTACCGATTTCGTAAAGGTAAGCCTTTGCGTTACGGTTGTTATAGTTACGTGAAAGTGTTTCGAGCATTGAGGGAAGAAGAGTTGTACGCATTACGCTTGTATCCTCACCAAGGGGATTGGTGATAACAACGCAGTTACGCTTCTCACTGTCTGCAGTCAGACAGATTTTATCGTAGCTCTTGGGGCTGATGAATGAGAATGTGCAAAGCTCGGAAAGACCGCAGGCAAGCATTGTTTCATTCATTAGACGCTCAAACTTCTGCTCGGGTGTGTACTGAGCTGTTGCAACACCTGCAAGCTGTCTGTCGGGAATATTATCGTAGCCGTAGAAGCGTGCGATTTCCTCAGAAATATCAGCCTTATGACGAAGGTCGTTACGGAATGAGGGTACAGTGATAACACCGTCTTCAACCTTACAGCCAAGACGCTCAAGAATCTTCTTCTGCTCGTCTGCACTGACATCAATACCAATAAAGCCGTTGACCCAATCAGGCTCAAAAGCAAGTGTGAAATCAGTCTTATCGGAGCAATCGCAATCGACAACACCGTTTACAACCTCACCTGCACCGAGCTGCTGAACAAGCTGAAGTGCTCTTTCAAGAATCTTGCGGCAACCCTTGGGGTCAAGCTGCTTATCGAAACGGGATGAAGCCTCTGTACGCATACCGAGAGCCTTTGCAGTCATTCTGATGCTCGGGCCGTTGAAGCAGGCAGATTCGAAAACGATAGTATTTGTATCGTCCATAATGCCGCTGTACTCGCCGCCCATAACACCTGCAACTGCAACGGGCTTGTTAGCATCGGCAATAACAAGCATATCGGACTTAAGCTCACGCTCAATGCCGTCAAGTGTTGTAATTTTCTCGCCATCCCTTGCGTTACGAACGATAACTTCATTACCCTCAAGGTAACGAAGGTCGAAAGCGTGCATAGGCTGGCCGTATTCGAGCATTACGAAGTTTGTGATATCGACAATATTGTTAATCGGGCGCACACCGCTTGCACGGAGTCTTTCACGCATCCAACGGGGTGACGGCTCGATTTTAACATTCTTTACAACGCCGCCTACATAGCGGTAGCAAAGCTCGGGAGCTTCGATTGAAACCTTGAGAAGGTCGTTTACATCGCCTTCACCGGGTTCAACTGAAGGTACAGGCTCTTCAAAATCCATACCGTAAGTAACTGCTGCCTCACGAGCAAGACCAAGCACGCTAAGGCAATCGGGACGGTTGGATGTAATTTCAAACTCTGTTACAACGTCATTAAGGCCGATTGCCTCGCAGATATCCTTGCCGAGAGTAAGGTCGCAATCATCGCCGAGGACAAAAATACCGTCCTCAATAGCATAGGGGAAATCGTGAGCAGTAAGTCCGAGCTCGCCGAGTGAACAGAGCATACCTGCACTCTCAACGCCGCGGAGCTTACCCTTCTTAATCTTCTTTCCGCCTGCGACAACAGAGTTGTCGAGTGCAGCAGGCACATAGTCACCCTCTTTAAGATTCTGTGCACCTGTAACAATCTGAAGGTTTGCTTCAGCGCCGACATTAACCTGGCAAATCCAGAGGTGGTCGGAATCGGGGTGCTTTTCGAGTGACTCTATTCTGCCTACAACGATATTGGAAAGCTCCTCGCCCTCAGTCTCGTAGCCCTCAACCTTTGAGCCGGAGAGTGTGAGTGCAGCAGCAAAATCTTTATCGGAAACATCGAGCTTCAGATAGTCCTGAAGCCATCTTTTTGATAATACCATTTCTTAATTTCCTCCCTTAAAACTGACCGAGAAAACGCATATCGTTTTCAAACAGCAGACGCATATCGTCAATATTGAAGCGGAAGAGTGTCAGACGCTCAAGGCCGACACCGAATGCAAAGCCGCTGTAAACCTCGGGGTCAACACCGCCGTTTTTAAGAACCTGCGGGTGTACCATACCGCCGCCGAGAATTTCAACAAAGCCTTCGCCCTTGCAGAAGGGACAGCCCTTGCCGCCGCAACGGAAGCAGGTAACGTCAATTTCGCATGACGGCTCTGTGAACGGGAAGTGGTGGGGACGAAGACGGATTTTTGTATCTTCGCCGTAAAGACGCTTTGCAAAATCAAACAGACAGCCTTTAAGGTCTGCCATTGTGA
>JAZQVR010000004.1:0-5610 GCA_045631965.1 Acutalibacteraceae bacterium | reverse complement strand
ACACTTTTACAACAACGAACGTATCCAATTAAAAACAAAACTGACTCCGCTCGAAAAACGAAGTCAGTATGTCGCTTAATTAAATATTTCTGCCATAGGTGTTCTTTTTGTACTGTCCGCACAATTTGGGGCAGTTCATTTTCACACGGTGTCGGTGTTTTTCTTTTATTCTGCTGCTGTGGGAATGCCGCTCTGATATGCAGGCATAAGCTGAAGCTTGAAAAGGTTCATCCTGTGCTTTCTGTCAATCATCTCTTTTTTGACAGGGTCATCTATTTTGCCTGTACGGATATACACGTCAAGCTCCGCATAGGTGAAGCCGAGGTTTTCCTCATCAGACTTGCCGCAAAGTCCGTCAATCGGCACTTTATCAACAAGCTCATCAGGCAGACCGAGCAGGCGGCCGATCTCTTTTACCTCGGTGACAGTCAGGTTTGACATCGGGCTGAAATCGCCTACGGAATCACCGTAGCGGGTTGAATAGCCAACCCAATCCTCTGAAAGATTGCAGGTGTTGCAAACTCTGCCGTTACAGCTCTGTGAAACGGTGTAAAGTGTGGACATTCTGATTCTCGGAGGAAGATTCTGCTTTGATTGAGCCGTTATGTCAAGCTCTTCGGGCATACTGTTCAAAACAGCATCGATAGCACCCTTAACGTTTATTTCATAATGCTTGATACCAAGGTGATTGACAAGCAGATAAGCCTTGTCAATATCGTGTTGCTCTCCCTGCGGCATAAGCACACCTATTACACGGTCTTTGCCCAGTGCTTCAACGCAAAGTGCCGCAGCAATCGAGCTGTCCTTGCCGCCCGATATACCTATAACCGCGTTACAATCCTTTCCGTTTGCTTCAAAAAAGTCGCGAATCCACTGCACGCATTCGTTTTTTATTTTCTCTGCATTAAACATAATCTTTAACCTCCGATAACATTGACCTGACACATCTTCATTGTGGTAAGTGCGGCATTGTGGCTGTCGACCGTTACACCTGCACAGCAGGATGCGTCAACGCTCACCTTTGCCTCAAGAAAGTTTGCTTTCATCAGGAGTGCATTTGACACTACGCATATATCGGTACAAAGACCGATAAGCTCAATTTCAAGCCCGTCAGTATCATAGTTTGCCCTGATATACTCCGGAAGCTCTGTTGAGCCGAAGGTAGGCTTTTCAATAGCTTTATATTCCCTCTTATCAACTGCCGCCTGCACCTTTGAGTCAAGCTGCCAGCCGCCGGTGCCCTTTATGCAGTGCGGCACAGGCAGATTCTTGCCCTCCTGAGTTTCCATATAATTTTCAGAGTGCGTATCGTATGTGACGATAATATCACCGTCAAAATTTTCAATCTTCTTTACAACGTTGTCAACAATCGCAGCCGCTTCCTTACTGCCGAGTGCACCGTCAACAAAATCCTTCTGCATATCAACAACAATCAAAAGCCTTTTCATAAGAAAATATCTCCTTTGTTGATTTAAGTTTTATACAATTATATTACTACGGTTTAAGCAAATCAATAGCTTTTTTATATTTGCATATAAAAAGTACCGCTGTTGACACGGTTGCATCAACAGCGATATTTAATGTTATAAAATATTAAAGGTTGTAGTACTTGTCAAACTCTGCGGGGTGAGGAATAGCAGCAAGCTGTCTTACCTCGGCACGCTTTGTCTTGATGAAGTTCTTGATAAGCTCTTCGGGGAATACGCCGCCCTCTGTGAGGTAATCATAGTCCTTCTCAAGGCAGTCGAGAGCCTCATCGAGAGATACGGGAAGACCCTGAAGCTTTGCCTTCTCCTCGTCGGGAAGGTTGTAGAGGTTCATATCGTAGGGGCCCCAACCGTTTGCGTGCGGATCAATCTTATTCTTGATACCGTCAAGACCTGCCATAAGGATAGCAGCATAGCAGAAGTAGGGGTTACAAGTAGCATCGGGGTTACGAAGCTCGAAGCGACGCTTGTCCGGGCTCTTTGCATAAGCAGGGATACGGATAACAGCACTTCTGTTGGATGTAGCGTAGCCTACTGTTACGGGAGCCTCGAAGCCGGGCACAAGGCGCTTGAAGGAGTTGGTGCTGGGGTTTGTGATAGCGCAGAGTGAACCGATGTGCTTGAGAAGACCGCCGATGAAGTAGTGAGCTGTTTCACTCAGATGTGAGTAGCCGTTATCGTCGGAGAATACGGGCTGACCGTCCTTGAAGAGAATCATATGAACGTGCATACCGCTGCCTGCCTCACCGTAGATGGGCTTGGGCATAAAGGTAGCGCTCTTGCCGTACTTGAGAGCTGTGTTGTGAATGATGTACTTAATCATCATTGTAGCGTCAGCCATATGTACAACCTCGCCGAGCTGAGGCTCGATTTCAAACTGGCCTGATGCGGCAACCTCGGGATGGTGGTAGTTGATTTCAATACCTGCATCCTTCATAAGCATACACATTTCACTGCGGCACTCGTAAGAAATGTCGAACGGCTTTGCGATGTGGTAATTCTTCTGCTTGGGAACAACAACGCCGAGTCCCTCGACACCTGAATTCCAGTAGGACTGCTGAGCATCAACTTCAACAGCAATCTCTCTGCCCTCAACGTTCCATGTTACGTTGTCAAACAGATAGAACTCGAACTCGGGAAGAATCTTCATTTCGTCAGCAACGCCGCTGTCCTTCATATACTGTACAGCAGCCTTAATGATGTTACGGGGATACTGAGCGAGAGGACGGTTTTCGGGTGTATCGATAATCATTGCGTTACCGGTCATTGAAAGAGTCGGGATAGCGCAGAAAGGATCGATAACTGCTGTATCGGGATCGGGAATAAATACCATATCGCTCTTCTCAACAACAGCGTAGCCGTAGTTGGAAGCGTCGAAACCGATACCGCTCTTCATTGTGTCCTCAGAGAAATTCTCTGCAGGAATGGTAACGTGACGGTACTGACCGTTGATGTCAACCATCTTGAAGTCAACCATCTTAATGTCATTTTCTTTGATAATTGCAAGAATATCCTGCACTGTCTTTGCCATTAATAACACCTTCTCCTATAAGATTATTTTTATAATATAGCAGAGATTTGCTTTTGTCAATAATCTCAATTCACCTATTAACTATTATTTTTTCGGTAGCATACCGAAACTTCGTGTTATTCAACAGCTTTTCAGAAACAACTCTTCTTACAAAAACAACCGGGCAAAAAAGAGCAAAATTAAAATTACATATTAAACAAAAAATATCATCGCCAATATTATTATTTGAGAAATCAGAACAGCGACACCTGCTTTGTACGCACCATTTTCTTTTTTAGCGGTCTCAATAGCATAAAACGGAATTCCCATACCCAATCCGCCAACCGGAACGCATAACAGCAAATAAAGTATAGCCTTAAAAAACCAATATAGTGCCGTAAACAAAAACAACAAGCCGTCTTTATCTATACCAGACATAAACACCGATATAGCTTTACCGATTATAAATATACAACTATAAAGTGATATTCCTGAAGATGCTCCAAACAGCAAACTTGAAATTATTGAATATTTTTTCTTGGGATAGCCTTTCTCTTTGGCTTTAGAACAAGTAACAAACATCCAAATTACAAAAGCCAATAATGATAATACTAAAATTATCTCTAAGCTATAATTTCGCAGAATCTCGTCAAACGTTCTCTCTGCCATTCCCACAGCACTTAATACAAGCAGTACGACAATTATTGCAGCAAGTATAACAAAACTTGACGAAAAAAAGACAACCATAATAAAACCCTTCCAACTAATTCAGTTATCACTCTTATTTCTAAATTACATAATGATACTTTTAGAACTTATGAGTTCTATATTCGCCACTATAGCATAAACTCGTGGTAAAGTCAATAGTACCAATAAGTAATAACGGAGGAAGCATTTTGTATTTTCGTCGGCTGAAAGATTTACGTGAAGATAAAGATATGAATCAAGTACAAATTGCTGAACTCCTTGGCATTCAGCAAACTGTTTACTCCCGATATGAGCGTGGTGCTCAGAATATTCCTCTCGAACATTTATTGTGGTTAGCTGACTATTATAATGTATCTACGGATTATATTTTAGGCAGAACAGATAATCCTCAGATCAACAAATAACAACAAACATCCCCAACTGAATAAATAACCGAATGTTTTTGATAGTATACAGCCTCCGATGGTAGTTTCTTCAACTCTACCGTCGGAGGCTGTTTTGATTAGATGCAATAAAACAGTGAACCGTCCCCTGTGTTGCGTAAACGCAACAAAACCGCAGTCGGCACACCTTGTACCAACTGCGGTTTTATACTTAATCGTTGTCTGAACAATACAACAAAGATTATTTCAGCAAAAGCTCATCAAAAGAAACATTGAATATCTTTGCAAAAGCGATAATTTCAATATCCGTTACAAATCGCTTGCCGCATTCAATACGCTGAATTGCATTTTTATCAACATCAATACCTACCAACTGCATTCTGTCGGCAAGCTCTCTTTGTGATATTTTCAATTCTGTACGCAGCCTTGCAATATTCTTGCCGCAGGCATTGTTAAGACCGTTTTCAGCTTTATTAATAAACATATTTTTCTCCTATTTGACATTTAGTGCTTGTCAATAAAGAAATTGTATGTTATAATTACAATCAATATGACATTCACAGAATGTCAATTAATGAAAAGGAGTTTTACCATGGGATTCTTTCAATCAATCATTTCTTTTTTTCTTTCCTTGATTTGCCTTATAGCCGGTCACAACACAGTAATTGACCCCGGCATTGAACCAACATGCGAATTGCCCGGTTATTCCGATGGAAGTCATTGTGAAAGATGTAAAAAAACTCTCGTTTCTCAAGAAGAGCTTCCTGTTCAACACAACTTTGTAAATTACAAATGTGCTGACTGCGGTACTATTGACAAAGACCATCCTTATGAGGCTTTGCTCGCATATATCTATGAAAACGGCGAAGTTGACGGTGAATGTGTAACCCTTGAATATTATTCAGACCCTGAAACAAAATATGCATTAACGCATTGGACAGATACCGACACACTTAATCTTTCCTCGTTCTATAGGAATAGTAAAAGTGGCTTTATTATATTTTCAATAACAAATATTGAACCAGACAATCCTATAATGGAATTCCAGTTCAGATACGGCACAGATGGAGAAACGATAGTAGAGGGTCACGTCAACAAAAGAACTTTCACTACCAAAACTCCTGTAACAGTTGATTATTACAATGGACCTGATGAATATTATTATGAAGACGTTGAATGGATGAGGGAATCCGTTGTTGATTTACTTGGTTTCCTTGAATGGTATCTTGATTCATACAATGTAGGCTTAACTCTTTCAGACCTCGGATACACTCAATTTGTTCTCGAATAATACAAAAACACCGCAGTTGGCACAAAAGTATCAACCGCGGTGTTTCTTTTTTGGCGGAGAGTTAGGGTTGCTTAATATAATAACTACAGCCTTCTCGAACCCGTCCATTCTTCTATTGGCTAATCAACATCAACGCGACGGGCTAAAAATGCTCCACCGGAGCATTTTCTTTACGCCCTTTCGAATCCCTAACTCTTTTCTAAAACATAAAACGGTAAGATAACTTTCGTT
>JAZQVR010000003.1:0-127761 GCA_045631965.1 Acutalibacteraceae bacterium | reverse complement strand
CGAAGTGCCTTCATATCGATAACATCGATAATATCATCGAGGAATTTATTGAAGGGGTTGCGCTTGTATGCAATTTTACCCTCGCTTACGGCAGTGTCAAAATCCGTATATTCAACCGCATCAATCTCTTCGATAAGCTGTTCGAGAAGGTTGGTTGTTTCAACGTCGGCATCTCTGCCCTCATCGGTGAAAAGCTTGATTCCGTTATAATTAGCGGGGTTGTGGCTTGCGGTCACCTCAAGGCCGTAATAAAGGCCGTTATCCTTAACGGTGTGCATAATAAGCGGAGTGGGCGAAGAACGGTTGAGAAACCATACATCAACGCCGCCCGAAGCCAGCACCTCGGCAACCCATTTTGCCGCATCGACAGAAAGGAAACGGCGGTCATAACCGACAATTATGGGTTTGTCGGTTTTGTTCTGCATTTTTGCAAGCGCAAGAACACCTGCGGCAACACGCTGTATATTCTCTTTTGTAAAATCGTCACCGATTATTGCACGCCATCCGCCTGTACCGAATTTTATCATAGCGACACCTCTGCATCTTTCTTGCTTATTATTTTAGCACACATAGCTTAAACTTATTTACAAATACAGCCTATATATTTATGATTTCGGCTCATTTTTAACTTGAAATAATAAATATTAATATGTATAATAAGCTTTAAGGGACGGTGAAAACGCAATGGATTATATCAGAACTCAGCTTGATTCTCCGCTGAAGGTTGACGGAATTTATACAATACATTACTTTGAATACACAAAAGATTTCAGCTACTCGGGCGAGTTCCATAATTTTTGGGAGATAGTATACGCTGACAAACAGCGTGTTGTTATTACCGCCGATGCGACGGAGCTAACACTTGAAGCAGGTCAGCTCTATATTCACCGACCAAATGAATTTCACAAAATACGATGCGACGGAACAAGGGCGGCAAACTCGGTCGTAATTTCGTTTGACTGCGAATGTGCCGAGCTTTTTTCTGCGGCAGGCAAGGTAATAACCTGCAGCACAGAAGAAAAGCAGCTGCTCGGTATGATAGTTTCCGAAGCAGCTGAGGTTTTTTCAACTCCGCTCGGCTCACCTTACACAAACAAAATGGAAAAATCGGCAACGAAAAAATTCGCCGCCGAACAGCTTATAAAATATTGTATTGAGTTACTGCTTATAAGTCTTATACGAGGCAACCTAACCGATACATACGACGGCAACGAAAATCAGAACAAACTGTTAATGGAAATATGCGAATACCTTGTAAACAATATCGACAAGCCGCTTATGTTTGACGACATACGAAAGCAGTTCAACGTGTCAGCTTCGGTTATCAAAAGACTGTTTAAATCTACTCTCGGGTACGGAATAATGGAGCATTTTCTTCGTCTGAAGATAGACCATGCGAAACAGCTCATAAGAGAAAACGAAATGAACTTCACCGAAATTTCGGAGTATTTGGCTTTCAGCTCACCGCAGTATTTTTCGTCTGCATTCAAACGCATTTCGGGAATGAGCCCAAGAGAATATGAAAATTCGGTAAAGCTGAATTTTAGATAAAAAAGCTGTCTGATACTTGAATATCATGCGTAGCTTTTATATAATATGGTTGATAAAAGAAACATAAAAATAAAAGGTATGATAATTATTATGAACACTGTACAATATGGCGAATGGAAAATATCAGTTGATATTGAAAAAACCAAACAATACTATAGAGAATATAAAAAAGCAGACAATCAGGCTAACAGAAATTTTGCAGAATATTGCAAAAACTTATCTGCAGAAGAACAAGCTTTTTTTGATACGTTAGGAATTAATCCCGTATGTTGCAATATAGAACATAACGGAGCTGATAAAAAAAGGAATTTTCCTTGCGGCGGTTATTATTACGTTTGCGGAGAATACTTGGAATATCCGCCTGAAGAGATTCTTAATGTTGAAGAGCTTATAGAAAACAATTATGTTGATTCAAGACCTGACCCACGTATTGATATAGGTGTATTCCAGTTTGATTTTCAATGTGAAGCTCACCATTTCAATGATATTCCGGAAGATATGCCTCAAGGATTTATTTGCATTAATTTTTGGTGTGAAGATATGAAATGGTTGTTGACTGAAAAGTCTGAAACAATGATGTATGAACCGCCGCATTTCTGGCAGATACATAAAATCATAAAAGAAAAAATCGATATCATAAAACAAGAACGTGCAGATTTTGAGGAAATAAAATCCGAATTTACAGAAACCTTCAAATCATTAAATATCGTATCTGAACTCTTGGATAAGAAAGAATTTAAAACACTTAAAAAAGACTGGATAGCGGCCTTTTCGCCTAAAGACGGAGATTCAAAAGCAATCAAAAAACTTTGCAAAACTTATCTATGGCATATTTTCAGCTTTGAGTTTTTGGAATGTGAAATCGAAGAAAAAGCCAACGCACTGTTTGAGCAGCAAGATAAATCGGACTGTATAATTATAAGCAACGTAGATAACATAGCATTCCATTTAAAAAACGCCGCAAATCTTAATGTAGAGATAACAGAGCAGTTTACCGATGTTACGGTTACGGCGAGTGATTTTTCCTGGACTTACAGCAACACACACGAAGGTATGTGCGGACCGTATTTTTACAAAAAGTAAACACATAAAAAACCTGTGCTATTTTTTGAAACAGCACAGGTTTAATTTTTATTCAGCAATATATGTCTTCACAATCTCAGCGATATACACTCTGTGATAGTCGCCGTTGTAGTTGCTTTCTATTGTTTCGTCGATAAAGCCCTTGGGGTCAATATCCTGGAAAGCGAGCTTTTTAAGTACAAGATTTACCTTTGCCTGCTCAACGCACTCTACCGAATCAAGCTTAACGGTTGAGAAGCCTGTAGCCTCATACTTATTGCCGTCACGACCGCTGTTGCGGCCGAAATATGTGAGCTCTTTTTTGTATTCACCGCCGAAAAAGCTCATTGAAAAATCGTTTGTCTTTTCAAGAATCTCATAGGTATAACGCTGAGGACGGATGAAGATGTATACAACGTCCTTACCCCAGATTTCACCGATACCGCCCCAGCTTACCGTCATGGAATTTACAGCACCGTCGGCACTTGCAGTAACGAGTGCCCACTCGTCAGATATCATCTTAACCGCAGACTTATCAATATCGCGTATATTTACTTCTTTAAAAGCCATAATTAACCCTCCGTCAATAATAATTCATTATAACAAGCGACACTGTCGGGATGAATACAAGCACCCTTCTGGAGCAACTCGTTTATGCTGTACTTTTGCGTATACAGCATTGTTTCATCAAGGCTCTTTTTGGCGAGTTCACGCACGATTTCAACATCGTCATACACTCTGTCCGCCGAAATAAAATCGGCAATATATATCACCTTTTCGAGCAGTGACATACCTGCACGTGCAGTTGTGTGGTAACGCACGGCATCATATATCTCTTTGTCAGTTATATTCAGATTTAATTTAATATATTCCGCACCGCTCATTGCGTGCCACAGCTTGCGGTTTACACTCTCAAGCTCCGTAAGCACAACTCCACCCTCGGCAAAAAGCGAAAAATGCTCAACCGCATCTGCTTCCTTTGTTATATCGTGAAGCAGACCTGCAACCAGTGCTTTTTCTTTATCCGCACCGTAACGCTCTGCAAGCTCGACAGCACTCTCTGCAACGCAAAGCGAATGATGATAGCGGTAATCTGAAAGGCGGCTTTTTAAAAGCTCTTTATAGCTTTCTATGTTATTCATCTGTAAAGTCCCCTTTCGTCGATATATGCACGCACTGCAGGGTCAAGCAGACAATCGGTGCTTTCTCCCGATTTTATAAGCTCACGAATTTCGGTTGAGCTTACTTCAAAAGGCATAAGTTCGGACACGATAAGTCGCTTGCCGTTAAAGCATTCGGGCACACCGTTGAGTTTGAGCAGTGAATTTTCCTCCTGCCTGTCAGCCGCACAGATTGTTACCATATCGAGAATTTCTTCGTGCTTATACCAACGGTCGAAGCTGAGAAGCATATCCGAGCCGATAATAAAATACAGCTCGTAATCGGGATAAAGCTCCTTAATTTCGCAAAGCGTATCGTAAGTATAGCTCTTGCCGCCGCGTGCAATCTCGATATCGCTGATAAGCGCATCGGGAAATGCGAGCATACACATATTGATTCTGTCGGCACTGTCGGCTAAGCCCTTGGCTTCCTTATGCGGAGGCTGTGCCGTAGGAATAACAAGAAGTCTGTCGAGCCCAAGTTTTTCAACAAAATGCTCGGCAAGCCTTGCGTGACCTATATGAGGCGGATTGAATGTACCGCCGAAAATACCAAGTCTGCTCATTTCTCTTTATTTGTGCGTCTGCTCTTGCGTACAAAGTGAACCTTGTAGCCCTGCTTCTTTGCTTCCTTTTTGGTAGCGGGACGCTTCTTGGGCTCACCTGCTTTTTTCTCGCCGTGAAGCTCGGGGCTGTAGCGCCAGAGTACAATAACACCGCCGATAACCTGAATAACCTCCGCACCTGTTGCAGCTGCAAGCTCATCGGCAGCCTGGCGGGGAGTAATAGGTGTGGACTCAAGGAGTACCTTGACCTTTATAAGCTCTCTTGCACGAAGTGCGTCATCAGTCTGCTTGATAATAGCATCGGACATACCGCCCTTACCAATCTGGAAAAGGGGCTCGAGAGTATTTGCCTGCGAACGGAACGCAGCTCTTTCTTTACCTGTCATTTATTTAACCTCGTTTAGCTAAAGCCTCAGCAAGTGCTTTTAACGCATTACCTCTGTGGCTTATTTTATCTTTTTCTTCTGCTGTAAGCTCGGCAAAGCTCTTATCCCCTACCATAAATACAGGGTCATAGCCGAAGCCGCCGTCGCCTTTGGGCTCGTAGCCGATTTTACCTTCGCACTTGCCGCTGACAACAATCTCACTGCCGTTCGGATAAGTACAGCAAACGGTACAGACAAAACGTGCTGTACGCTTCTCGTCGGGAACATCCTTCATATTCTCGAGAAGCAATGCAATATTGGCAGAATCGTTGCCGTGGTCACCTGCATAGCGTGCAGAATACACGCCGGGCGCACCGTCAAGCGCATCGACCATAAGACCGGAATCGTCACCGATGCAGGGCATACCGCTCTCTTTACAGCCGCTCTCGCTCTTGAGACGTGCATTCTCTTCAAAAGTAGTGCCCGTCTCTTCAACATCGGTAAGCTCAACGCCTGCCTGCTCCGCTGTAAGCACCTCAACACCGAGAGGCTCGAGGATACGAGCCAGCTCGTTGCGTTTTTTCATATTGTGTGTTGCAATTATATATTTCATTTATTCTTCCTCTTCGGGCTGAGGGTCTTCAGCTACATCAAACAGACCCTCTGCAAATGCTGCAGGGCTGAACGGCTGAAGGTCGTCCATCTGCTCACCGACACCGACAAACTTTACGGGCACATTAAGGTCGTGCTTGATTGCAAGCACAACACCGCCTCTTGCAGTACCGTCGAGCTTTGTGAGCACAATACCTGTGATTTCTGCAACGTTCTTGAACTCTCTTGCCTGGTTGACGGCATTCTGGCCCGTTGTAGCATCAAGCACAAGCAGACTCTCACGGTCAGACCAGGGAAGCTCACGGTCGATAACGCGATAAATCTTGGCAAGCTCGTCCATAAGATTTTTCTTGTTGTGGAGTCTGCCTGCGGTATCGATGATAATTATATCCGCATTACGCGCCTTACCTGCATTGATTGTATCGAAAACAACAGCCGCAGGGTCTGCACCCTCTTTGTGCTTGACAATGTCGACACCTGCTCTGTCAGCCCATATCTGGAGCTGGTCGATAGCAGCGGCACGGAATGTATCTGCCGCACCAAGAATAACCTTCTTGCCCTGCGCCTTATACATAGCCGCCATCTTACCGATAGTGGTAGTTTTGCCGACACCGTTTACGCCGATAACAAGAACTATTGACGGCATTGTAATCATTTCCATCTGCTCGCCGCCGTCAAGAAGCTCGGCAACAATCTCCTTGATTGCAGCTCTTACCTGCTTGCCGTTACGAAGGTTCTCTTTTGCAACCTTTGCACGCAGACGCTCGACAATCTCGGTAGCTGTTGTGACACCGACATCGCCCATTACGAGGATTTCCTCGAGGTCATCAAACATCTCATCGGTAATCTCATTGACACCGTAGAGCACATTATCGATAGCACCTGCCATTGACAGTCTTGTCTTCTGCAGGCCTTTGCTGATTTTTGAAAAAATACCCATTGTTTATCTCCGAGTAATATAATTTTTATTTTTCCTGGGGCATTACGCTGATACCGAGGTCGGTAAGCTGAACACCGTCAACAGGTGCGGGGCACTCTGTCATAGGCTCTGTTGCATTCTGTACCTTCGGGTAAGCAATAACATCACGAAGGCTGTCACAGCCGAGCATCTGCATAATAAGTCTGTCGAGACCGATGCCCATACCACCGTGAGGCGGTGCACCGAAACGGAATGCATCAAGCAGGTAGCCGAACTTCTCGTGTGCCTGTTCGTCTGTAAGGCCGAGAAGTGAGAAAATCTGTGCCTGAAGGTCGGGATTTGTGATACGGATTGAGCCTGAAGAAAGCTCAATACCGTTGAGAACAAGGTCGTATGCCTTTGCACGTACCTTTGCCTTATCTGTTTCAAGGTAAGGAATACACTCATCAAGCGGAGATGTGAAGGGATGGTGCATAGCAACAAACTGGCCAAGCTCCTCGTCCCAATCGAAGAACGGGAACTCTGTAATCCAGAGGAAGTTGTACTTATCCTTCGGGATAATATCGAGCTTGCGTGCAACCTCGCCGCGAAGAAGGCCGAGAGTTGAGAGAACGAGTGAATTCTTCTTGTCTGCGATGATGAGCACAACGTCACCTGCCTTGGCATCTGCCTTGGCAAGGATTGCCTGCATCTCATCCTCTGTCATAAACTTTGCAAATGAGGAAGCAACCGTACCGTCCTCATTAAGTCTTACCCATGCAAGACCCTTTGCACCTGAGCCCTTGACAAACTCTGTGAGCTTATCAATTTCTTTACGTGTGAGAGTTGTAACAGCACCCTTGGCTGTGATGCCGCGGACACTGCCGCCCTCTGCTACTGCGCCTGAAAATACGCTGAAGCCGCAATCCTTAACAATATCGGTAAGGTCATAAAGCTCCATAGCATAGCGTGTATCGGGCTTATCGGAGCCGTAACGCTCCATAGCATCCTTATATGTCAGACGAACAATCGGTGTTTCGATTTCAACGTCGAGAATCTCCTTGAACAGACGCTTGACGTAGCCCTCACCGATTGCAAGAACGTCGTCCATTTCAACGAATGACATCTCAAGGTCAATCTGTGTGAACTCGGGCTGTCTGTCAGCACGGAGGTCCTCATCACGGAAGCAACGTGCAATCTGCATATATCTGTCAAAGCCTGCAACCATTGAAAGCTGCTTGTAAAGCTGTGGTGACTGGGGAAGAGCATAGAAGCTGCCCTTGTGGATACGGCTGGGAACGATATAGTCACGAGCACCCTCGGGAGTGGAGCGGATGAGGATGGGAGTCTCGATTTCGATAAAGCCGTTTTCATCGAAGTAGTCACGTGTTACCTTTGCAATCTTGTGACGGAGAATGATGTTTGACTGAAGGTCGGGACGGCGAAGGTCGAGATAACGGTGCTTAAGACGTGTAAGCTCCGAAGTCTGGCAGCCTGCAACGATATCGAATGGCGGTGTTTCACTCTTGTTGAGCACGCGGAGGTCTGTAACCTCGATTTCGATTTCACCTGTGGGAATCTCCATATTCTTGGAAGAACGCTCACGCACAATACCCTTTGCCATAAGGACAAATTCGCTTCTTGCCGTGAATGCCTTATCAAAAATCTCTCTGTCTGTATTTTCGTCAAAAGCGAGCTGTACGATACCTGTACGGTCACGAAGGTCGATGAAGATAAGTGCACCGAGGTCACGCTGACGCTGTACCCAACCTGCAACAACAACCTCCTTACCTGCATCGGTTACGCGAAGGTCGCCGCAATAATGTGTTCTTTTAAGTCCTGTCATAAAGTCCATTGTATTTTAACTCCTTTGGAATAACTTTCAGAATAAATCGGTTATATTGATACCGCTGATATCGACCGAATCTGTTGAAGCGATATCCTGAACAGCTTTCTGTATGAGGTAGCTCTGGTAGCTGTCCTCAAAGCCGTCAAGCTCCATCTCAACGCTTTCGCCGCCATCCATATCCTTGACAATAACTTTGCCGGATTCGATTTCACTGTCGCCGATAACTACGGTATTGCGTACGCCGAGCTTGTTGGCAAACTTCATCTGTGCTTTGACTGAGCGGCCTGCAACATCGTACTGCACGCTGATACCCTCTTCACGAAGAGAAGAAGCAATCTTTGCCGCTACGATATTTGCATCATCGCCCATTGATGCGATATAGAGGTCGGGACGGTCCTCCTCGGGCAGCGGTGCATTCTGTGCCGCAATAACCATCATAAGACGCTCGATACCGAGTGCAAAGCCGAGTGACGGAGTTTTTGCACCGCCAAGCTCCTCTGCAAGGCCATCGTAACGGCCGCCGCCGCAGACAGTGCCCTGTGCACCGATCTGAGTAGAAACAAACTCGAAAACGGTACGCGTATAGTAGTCGAGACCGCGTACGATTGTCGGGTTAACAACGTAGGGTATATTCATTGCATCAAGATGCTTTTTAACAGTTTCAAAGTGAGCCGCACAGTCTTCGCAGATATAGTCGAGCACCTTGGGTGCATCCTTTGCGATTGCACCGCACTCAGGGCTCTTACAGTCGAGAATACGCATCGGGTTTCTGCCGAGTCTGTCAAGACAAGTACCGCAGAGTGCATCCTTATGCGACTCAAAATACTCGTGAAGTGCCGCATGGTAATTCTTACGGCATTCGGGGCAACCGATTGAGTTGATTTCAAGCTGAAGGCCTTCTATACCGAGAAATGAAAAAATCTCGTGTGCAAGTGAGATAAGCTCTGCATCGGCTGCAGGAGCTGCTGTACCGAGGCACTCAACACCAAACTGATGGAACTCGCGCAGTCTGCCTGCCTGAGGCTTCTCGTAGCGGTAGCAGGATGTGAGGTAGCTTACCTTCTGAGGCAGAGGCTCGTTGAAAAGGCCGTGCTCAAGGAAAGCACGCATAGCACCTGCCGTACCTTCGGGACGGAGAGTGATTGAGCGGCCGCCCTTATCGTCGAAGGTATACATTTCCTTCTGCACAACGTCGGTTGTGTCGCCTACTCCGCGGCTGAAAAGCTCGGTATGCTCAAATACAGGTGTACGTATTTCCTTGTATCCGAATTTCGTTGCTATATCGAGCATAGCCTGCTCTACATAGCGGTTTTTATAGCTGTCGGCAGGCAGTAAATCCTGCGTGCCTTTGATAGCTTTGGTCACTAATGCCATTTTGTAGTATCCTTTCGCAAATGAATAAAATATGACTGCAGGGCGGACAACCTGATTTGTCCGCCCCGGGTAATTGATGTAATTACTTTTTCGGGTTTACGATATCGCGCCAATCAAGGTCACCGCGCTCAAGGCTGTGGATAATAGCCTCGGCGGTAGCAATATTGGTCGCTGCGGGAATATTGTGCACGTCGCAAAGACGAAGGAGCGTCGCCTCGTTTGGCTCGCCCGGCTTGGGGTTAAGCGGGTCACGGAAAAGAAGAAGCAAATCGATTTCGTTACATGCTATACGAGCGGAAATCTGCTGGTCGCCACCCTGTGAGCCGCCGAGGAAGCACTGAATTTTAAGACCTGTTGCCTCACTGACAAGCTTACCTGTTGTGCCGGTTGCACATAAGTTGTGTCTGCTGAGGATACCGCAATACGCAATACAAAACTGCGTCATAAGCTCTTTTTTGGCGTCGTGTGCAATTAAAGCAATATTCATACTATCTTTTCCTTTCCGAGAAACTTTTGCCAAGTCCCCTCTATCCAATAAGTTATTTTAACAAAAAAATATCTATAAGTCAAATATTTTTTATTAAATATTTAGTCAAGCTTTAAAGGTATACGTTTACCGTCGAGTCTGCCGGCAATACGATTAAAAGCTTTGGCGGCATTACTGCGCGGCGGCAACGGTTTACCGCGACTCATATTGAATGAAACCGCACTGTCCTGCTCGACTATGCCGAGCAGACGAAGACGTGTCGAATCGATAACATCGTCGATATTGAGAAGCCTGCGTTTAAGTGTAGCCTTAACATCGAAGCGGTTGATTATCAGTCTGCTCTGCTCAATTCCGAGAGCCGCAAGATTATCCGCCGCTATAGCACCGTTTCGCACACACACTTCATCGGGTGTGGCAACAATTATCGCCGTATCAGCCGCAGCAGCCGAAAGCTTGAAGCCCATACCGACACCTGCAGGCGAATCAAAAATCATATAATCAAAACGGTCCTCATACTCTTGTGCAAGTTTCTGCATAGCCTCAGCTGTATATTCATGCTCAAAATCCTTCGGAGCACACAGAAGCATCGGGCCGTATGCTGTCGGGGTAAGCGCATTATCTGCAGAACATCTGCCTATGATAACATCGCCCCAATTGAAGAGCATATCTTCACCGGCACCAAGCATTATATCGAGACTGCGCAGACCGATATCGCAGTCTACAACAAGCACGTTGTGCCCTGCACGCTGTAACGCACAGGAAATACCTGCCGAAACGGAGGACTTGCCTACACCGCCCTTGCCTGATGCAATTACAATCTTACTTGCCATAGTGCACTCCTTTAAACCATTTTCTCGAGTAATCCGAATATTATATCAGTATTATAATATCAAATTACAATATGGATGTAAATAGAAAATATCAAAAATTTCATCACCATACAGAAAAGCACGAGTGATATTTTTCGCATATCGCCCGTGCTTTTTACTCAATATATAAAATTTATTTGAAAAGTATTTTCACTTTACAAAAATATTCGTTTTTACACTGTCAAAAATCCGCATATTCTTTGATACAAAGCGGTTTTATATCACGCAGGTGCATTTTTGTAAAGGTTATTATCTTTACTCATTTTCAGGACATTTCCAGTCAAAAATAATTTCAGGCTGCCTGAACGGTATGCGGAAATAGTTATCGTACAGCTCCTTACCGTCTTTATAATGCTCAATTACATTAGTGAGCATATCAATATCCTCAATCTGATGGAAATGAGCACCGTTGCGGAAATACCATAGCAGATTATCCTCTGCACCGAGGAATTTATACACCTCTTTCGCCGCCATTGTAGTGTGCCACGAGCCAACGGGATTGCCCCATATATCGCTTGCCGCTTCGGAAACGAAGAGCACGCGAGGTGCAATCATTGCCTTGAGAAAGTGGCAATCAAACGGAAGCTCATCAACACGCTCTGCGTAGTCGCCAAGCTCAGGGCCAAACCAGAACGGGAAATTGTGCCATATATCCTTGAGCTCTTCACAACGTTTTTCTTCGCCGTTTTCGGTCACAGCTTCCATAACAACACGATAACACGAGCACGAGCCTGCACAGGTTTCGTTGGGGTTAACAATTGTTGCACGCTCATCGAGAGCGCCTGCAAGTGCTGCAGTTTTACCGCCACGTGAATGACCCGTAAAAGTAATACAGTTCATATCTGCATAGCCGAGAATCTCAAGCGCATCAACACATCGTGAATAACCCCAGGCCCACGCACCAAGTGCACCGAATGTATACTCGGGATAGGCTCTGCAAAGCTGACCCTTACGCATTCCGTCGTGCTGAACATCGTTTGCAAGCTCGGTACGGTTAAAGAGTACGAGTGCTATACCCTTATCGGTAAAAGTGTTGATAAACTCTTTATTAAAAGGATATTTGAAGCAAAGGTCGCCGTCGATAACAACGGGACGTTTTTCGCCATCCTTTGCACCCTTTATGTACATTGTAAATGTTACGGGATGTTCTCGCCTGCCGGTTGTAATGCGATAGCTTTCGTTTTCGCCGCCCCATCCGCTGAGCTTTTCAAGCTCAAGAAACTCAGGCTCGGGAGGCATTGTACCGTACTGAAGCTCAATAACGGTTTTATACATTTCTTTGCGGCGTTTTTCCCAGTCCTCACAGGTTCTGACATAGCTGCCGTCATCAAACTTAAATGGGTCAGGCAATTTGCCGAGCACCTCGTGCTTGGTAATTTTTATCGTATCTTCTGTTACATAACTTCTCATCAAAACATCTCCTTCATACTGCACATATCTTCAAGCATATAATATCACAACTTATCTTTAAAGTAAATTGTTTTTAAGGGGAAACAAAACTGATGCTTATACCGAAGATTCAACAGCTTTGCTGGAATCCGTTGACGCTTTGTGCTTTTATGGGCACAGGAGCTTATTTTACTCTCAGAACAAACTTTTTTCAGTTACGGCATCCTTTACTGATATTCCGCTCAACATTCGGCAAAATCGGCAAATCCAAGGTGAAAGACGGTATTTCACCGCTTGCGGCACTTTCATCCTCACTTGCCGCCTGTATGGGCACAGGCAATATAATAGGCGTCGCGGCAGCACTTAACGCAGGCGGGCCCGGTGCCGTATTCTGGATGATTGTGTCCGCTCTTCTCGGCGAAATGACCTGCTGTGCAGAAAACATACTCGGCATAGAATATCGGGTGAAAAACGAGCGAAACGAATGGCTCGGCGGCTCTATGACATACATAGAAAAAGCCTTTTCAAGCCGCAGGCCTGCCTGCATATTTTCATTTTTTTGCATCGCCGCATCACTCGGAATGGGCAATATGACACAGTCAAACGCAATTTCTTCCGCACTTTGTTCAGGCGAAAAAAATTCGCCGCTTGCTGTCGGCATAGCAATTGCGGCAATTACCGGGCTGATAATTTTCGGCGGTGTGAAGCGTATTGCATCCATAACAGAAAAAATAATTCCGTTTGCTTCAGCGATTTTTATACTCGCTCTGTTGGCGGTAATAATTAAAAATCACAAAAACATTCCGCATAGCTTTAGTATGATATTCGGCGGTGCTTTCGGGCTTGATTCCATGCTTGCAGGCGGTATGGGATACAGTGTTTCAAAAGCGATGAGGACAGGTATTGCAAGAGGTGTTTTCTCAAACGAAGCCGGCCTCGGCTCCTCCCCTATCGTGCACTCTGCCGCAGATGTACGTGACAGCGTAACACAGGGTATGTGGGGAATAACAGAGGTTTTTATAGACACTGTACTGATGTGCACTCTCACAGCGCTTGCACTGCTCACAAGCGGAGCGTGGGGCACTGAAATTGCGTTATCTCCGACACAGATGAACTCGGCTGCATTCGGTACAGTAATGGGCGGATTTTCTTCACAATTTGTATCCGCTTCGCTTTGCGTATTTGCATTCGCAACAATTGTCGGCTGGGCTTACTACGGCGAAAAAGCGGCAGAATATGCATTCGGTGAAAAAGCCGTAACGCCGTACAGAGCAGTATATATTATCTGTATCGTTATAGGTGCTGTGGCAAAGCTCGAAACAGTATGGGCGCTGTCCGACATATTCAACGCACTTATGGCAATACCTAACCTTGCCGCACTTATAAAATTAAGAAAAAAAGCGGTACAGCCGCTTAAAGCTGTACCGCATAAGAATAACTTTGAATTTTAGATATTGTCCTTGCCGTATTTCTTTGCAGTTACGGCCTTCATTACAAAGAGGAAGCCGACAGTAAGAATTACGCCTACGGGAAGAACGATATATGCATTGGGAACAAAGCCGCTGATAATATACATTACAAATGAGATTGCTGCAACGGAAATAGCATAGGGAAGCTGAGTTGAAACGTGGTTGAGGTGGTTACACTGACCGCCTGCAGATGACATAATAGTTGTATCAGAAATCGGTGAGCAGTGGTCGCCGCAGACAGAACCTGCAAGGCAAGCTGACATAGCAACCATCTGAAGCTCGGGGTTCTTGCTGAATACAGCGAGAACGATCGGGATAAGGATACCGAATGTACCCCATGATGTACCTGTTGCAAAAGAGATAAAGCAAGCAACAAGGAAGATGATTGCGGGAAGGAAGTTTGCAAGAGCACCTGCATTGCTGAGTGCTGACTCAACAAAGCCTGTAGAATCAAGGATACCTGTCATATTCTTAAGAGATGTTGCAAATGTAAGGATAAGGATTGCGGGAACCATTGCGATAAAGCCCTTGGGAACGCACTCCATAGCCTCTTTGATTGTAACAACCTTACGAAGAGCAAGGTAACCGATTGTAAGAACAAGAGCAATAAGGCTGCCCCAGGGAAGAGCAACTGTAGCGTCTGTGTTACCGAAAGCATCAATAAAGCTCATACCGTCGAAGATACCGCCGACGTATACAAGAGCGAATACGCAGATTGCAATAAGAACAACAATGGGGAGAATGAGGTCAATAACCTTACCCTTGGGGTTGTAGCTGTCTTCAACAGCCTCTGCCTTCTCACCGCTTGTGTAAAGGTCGCCGTTCTTCTTTGCGTTTACTTCGTGGAGTCTCATCGGGCCGTAATCAAACTTCATAAGTGTGATTGCAACGATAAAAACAAGAGAAAGAAGAGAGTAGAAGTTGAAGGGAATAGCTCTTACAAAGTATGCAAGACCCTGACCCTCAGGGAAGTACTCAGAAACTGCTGCAGCCCAGGAAGAAATGGGAGCAATCATACAGATAGGTGCTGCAGTAGCATCGATAAGGTAAGAAAGCTTTGATCTTGAAACTCTGTGACTGTCTGTTACGGGACGCATAACTGAGCCGACTGTAAGGCAGTTGAAATAGTCGTCGATAAAGATAAGCACACCGAGAACAAAGGTAGAAAGCATAGCACCTGTACGGCTCTTGATATGCTTCTCTGCCCATCTGCCGTATGCGGCAGATGCACCGGACTTATTTACAAGAGCAACAAGTATACCAAGGATTACGAGGAATACGAAGATACCTGCTGTGTCTGAAACAGCAGTAATAAGTCCGTCACTTACAAGTGAATCCATCGTGCCGGTAAAGCTGAAGCCCGAGCCGAGAATAGCACCGGAGAGGATACCGATGAAAAGAGAGCTGTAAACCTCTTTTGTAATCAGTGCAAGACCGATAGCGATAACGGGCGGCATAAGAGACCACCACGTGCCGACAAGGTTATTGCCGCTGATAAATGCATAGGCAAGCAAGCCTACGATTGCTACAACAGCAACAGCCAAAAGAATTTTTCTTGATTTTGACATTATAGTCACCTCTAAAAATTTAATAACAAAAAAATGACACGGCGAGCACAAATACCAACCGTGTCATTTTAATGACCTAATGATATGATAGCACTCCACAAACAATGTGACAGTACGTAGAATATTCTTCTAACGTCCCAACAAAAAGAGTCTGTAACGGGAAATCTCTTTCTGCTTCGGCGGCTTACCCTTTCACCCTGCAAAACCCGATAACCACAGCAAAGCTACTGATGAAAACCGCAACCTCTATCTATATTTTATTATAAACCGAATATATCACACAAAAAACAAGGTGTCAACAGTAACCGACAAAATCAGACCGTGAATTCATTTACGCCGCAGACGAGCTGATGCTCACCGTCGGGCAGGTATGCCGTAGCAGTACTTCCCTTGGGTACAGTGAATGTATAAACAGTTTTGCCGTCTGCCTTCTTCCACTCGCTTGCAACAGTACCCATACGTGTGTCAACACTTGCCTTGACCCAATCAAGTCTGCTGTCTGTAACAGGCTTGAAGATGATATTCTTATAAGCAGGGTTAGCTTCGTCAACATTAATACCTGCCATATCGCCGTACATCCAGTCAGCAACCGCACCGTAAGCATAGTGATTGAACGAATTCATATCGGTGCTCCACATTGAGCCGTCCTCACGCATACTGTCCCAATGCTCCCAGATAGTTGTAGCACCCATCCTGACAGAGAAGAGCCACGACGGATATTCTTCGCGGAGAATGAGGCTGTATGCTGTTTCGGCATAGCCATTATCGGTAAGAGCGTGGAGAAGGTAAGGTGTGCCGACAAAGCCTGTTTTAAGGTGACCGCACTCAAGAACAAGCTCATTGAGCTGTGCCGCAGTTTCGGCAATATTATCGCTGATACCGAAGTGCACTGCAAGCACACAGGCAGTCTGAGTAACATACTCGGGCTTGATTCTGCCGTCCTGCATAAACTCACGCCTGAAAGCAAGGATTGAAGCTTCACGCTTTGCCTCCTGCTCGGCAGTATCCTCGCCGAACAGCTTCATTGCCTTGATGAGGATATTACTTGAATAAATGTAATAAGCTGTTGCGATAAGCTCTTTGTTCGTACCGATATCGCATTTGCCGACGTCGCTTGCGTCGAGGTTGAGCCAATCGCCGAAGTGCCAGCTCTTGCACCAGATACCGTCACGGCTCTGCATTTCAATATACTCGATATAATCCTTCATAGACTGAAGTGATTTTTCGATAAGCTCCTTGTTACCGTATGAAAGATAAATCTGCCACGGACATACTGTTGCGGCATCTGCCCAGGCTGCAGATGAATTCTCATCACAGTCGAAAATATCGGGAATGACGTGAGGAATTGTACCCCACGGACGCTGGTCTGCACGAAGGTCGGCAAGCCACTTGAGGAAGAAACGTTCAACGTCGTAGTTGTAAGCGGCGGCTTTGATAAACACCTGAGCATCGCCTATCCAGCCAAGACGCTCATCACGCTGAGGACAGTCTGTAGGTACGTCGAGGTAATTGCCCTTCTGACCCCAGATGATGTTTGAATAAAGCTTGTTGAGTCTTGCATCCGAGCACTCAAAGTGACCCGTACGCTTCATATCGGAATGAACAACAATCGCTGTGAAATTCTCTTTCTTTATCTCGTCACTCCAACCTGTGAGACGGATATAACGGAAGCCGAAGAATGTATGGTCGGGCTTGTGAATATGCTCCTCACCGTCACATACAAACTCTGCCTTGGCAAGTGCGGCACGAAGATTGTCACGGTAGAAGTTACCCTCGGCATCAAGCACCTCAGCGTGCTCGATAGTAACTACCTCACCCTTGTTGCCCTTAACCTTGAACTCGACATAGCCTGTCATATTCTGACCGAAATCAATAACGGTTTCACCCTTTGGTGTGATAATGATTTCTTTAGCTTCAAGTCTTTCCTGCTCTATGATTTTTTCTCCGTCACGGTCAAGAAGAATCTCCATTCCCTTCGGGAAAATAACAGCGTCCATCGGCTTGGGGTCAACGTAAAGCGGGTCGTATTTATAGCCGTTGTAAAGATCGGAATAAACATTTTTGCCAAATTCGGTAACCCATGTATCGTCTGAAACGATTACTTCTTCCGTACCGTCTGCATACTCGATTGCAAGAGCACAGATAAGTGCTGTTTCACGCACACCGAGGAAATATTCGGCACATCTTTCGTTACCTGTGAAATATCTGCCCTTCCAGCCGGGGCCTACACCGACGGAGATTGTGTTTTCTGCACCAATCATATCGGTTACGTCATAGGTTTCAACCTGCAGACGTTTGCGGTAAGCAGTCCAGCCCGGTGTCATAACCTGGTCGCCTACCTTGTTGCCGTTGATGCGTGCAACGTAAGTACCAAGTGAAGTTATTTCAAGGCTTGCGCTTTTAACTGCCTTGCCTGCACTAAACTGCTTGGAGTAGCAGATTTCGCACTCTTTCGAAAGCTTGGGGCTTTTAATCCAATTTGAACTGAGTATATTTTTCATAAGGGGATTACCTCCTTTTTATTCTTCGTATTCGGCGAGCTTAAGCTGGATATTCTCCCAATCCTCATAAAGCTGCTCAAGAGAATTATTAAGCTCGTCAAGCTTTGCCGTCAGCTCAATTATTTTCTCATAGTCGGCGACTGTTTCGGGGTTTTCAATTTCAGCCTGCGTTTCGGCTATAAGATTTTCTGTTTTTTCTATATTTTCTTCACAGCGTTTGAATGCTGTGTTGAGTTTTCGTTTTTCGCTCTCTCTTTCTTTGCGGAGCTTATAGTTATCTGCCTTAGGTACTTTCTCTTTCCGAATTACAACCTCGGATTTCAGCTTTTCAAGACGTGCAAGATACTCGTCGTAATCGTTGCCGAATTCTTCAATTCCGTTTTTGCCCAGGCGAAGAATTCTTGTAGAGAGCTTGTTTATAAAATATCGGTCGTGCGATACGATAAGCATTGTGCCGTCATAACCAAGGAGTGCATCCTCAAGAGCTTCACGCGATGTGATGTCGAGATGGTTTGTCGGTTCGTCAAGCAGAAGCAGATTGTAGCCGCCGAGCATCAGCTTGAGCAGAGCCACTCTCGCCTTTTCACCGCCGCTCAGATCACCTACACGAGCAAAAACAGCATCGCCCCTGAAAAGGAAAGCCGCCAGTGCCGACCTGACCTCTGTCTGCGTGAGCTTGGGGTATCTGTCCCACACTTCGTCGAGCACTGTTTTATTTTCATCAAGACCGCTCAGGGTCTGGTCAAAATAACCGACTCGCACATTCTCACCGAATTTACGCATACCTGCCTGCGGAATATACTCGCCCATAAGCACACGCAGGAAAGTAGTTTTACCGCAACCGTTTGCACCGAGAAGAAATGCACGCTCACCTTTTTTGATAAGCACATCAGCATCTTTGAACAGCGGTTCACCGCCGAAGCCTTTGGTAAGCCCCTGACAGATAAGCACATCGTTACCTGTTTCAACAAGCGTTCTGAAATTGAATTT
This sequence comes from Acutalibacteraceae bacterium, assembly GCA_045631965.1. Classification (GTDB taxonomy): domain Bacteria; phylum Bacillota; class Clostridia; order Oscillospirales; family Acutalibacteraceae; genus UBA8612. Next base: position 109,051 of record JAZQVR010000003.1, on the reverse strand, counting down.
CAGCGTAGCTTCGTCTGCTTCGGGCTTTTCGAGTCCGTCCATAAGGCGGTCGATTGATTTCTGCTTGTGCTCTGCCATACGGATATTGCGTTCACGGTTCCAACGACGTTGCTGTTCAATCATCTTTTCGATGCGGTGAACCTCATCCATCGTATTGTCGTAATGGCGCTGTGCAATCTCCTTGTCTTTTTCCTTCTGCTTTATAAACTCGGAGTAACCGCCCTTATATATCCGCATTTTGCGGTGCTCAATCTCCATAGTGCGTGTCGTGACACGGTCGAGGAAATAACGGTCGTGCGAAATTATGAGCGCCGCACCTTTGTAGTCGGCAAGGAAAGCCTCAAGCCACTCTACACTGTCAATATCAAGGTGGTTTGTCGGCTCGTCAAGCAACAGCAAATCGGGATTTGAAAGAAGCAACTTGCCGAGACTCAGCTTTGAACGCTGACCGCCGCTGAGCTTATCACAGGTAAGTGTGTGCGTATCGGGTGCAAATCCTAAACCCACAAGCGTAGATCGAGCTCTGCTGCGGCAGGTAAGTCCGCCATCGCGTTCAAACTCCTCGGTCAGACGGAGCTGCTCTTCAATAACCGAATCAATAGCGGCACCCGCATCAATCATACGACTGAGCTGCTCTATACGCTGTTCTTTCTCAATAAGCGGCTCAAACACCGTCATTATTTCATCATAAATAGTTTTATGAGAATTACGGCAGGCGTGCTGCTCCATATAGCCGATAACAGTATTTTTGCCGGGGTGAATTTCGCCCGAAGTCGGACTTTCAGCACCCAGAATAAGGCGGAACAAAGTCGTCTTACCGGTACCGTTTGCGCCGATAAGACCTACTCTGTCACCCGTATTCATTTCAAACGAAACACCGTCAAAAAGAGTTCTGTCACCAAAGGACATATTCAGATTTTGTGCGGAAAGAACTGCCATAAAATTTCTCCGAAAAATTAAATTCCGAATTCCTAATTCTTAATTCCTAATTGATTAAACTCTGCTTTCAAGTACTGTAAGCGTGCCGTTTACTTTATATTCGCCTGCTGATGCGGGGATGAATACACCCTCACCCTTTGTGATATCAAGCGTGATATCACCGCAGGAGATTGTACCGCTGCCGTCGAGCACCATAATATGTACAAACGAATTATCGTCGGCAACTCCTGTATAGCCGCTTGTTACTTCAACCTTATTTACGCTGAAAAGCTCAAAGCTGACAAGCTCGGACTTTGTTGCACCGTCAAGCTGCTCGGTCTTTGTAAGGGTAGGAATTGACGGGCAGGGCGGCTCGCACTTTGTAACATCGAGTGTTTCTTTGATGTGAAGCGGTCTCGGACCGTTGCACTTTGCATCAAAGCGATTATAATCGTATGCTCTGAAGGTTACGTTTGAATTCTGCTGTACCTCTGCAAGAAGGATACCCTTGCAGATGGCGTGAAGCGTGCCTGCTTCGATAAGGAAGAAATCGCCCTTCTTGACTTCAACGTAGTTTACAACGTCGTCAATTCTGTTTTCTTCAATAGCCTTTGCAAAATCCTCGGTGGAAATCTTATCCTTGAAGCCGTAGATGATTCTTGCACCCGGCTCACAGTCCATAATATACCAGCACTCGGTTTTGCCGTAGCCGCCGTTATACTTTGCCGCATACTCATCATCGGGATGCACCTGCACCGAAAGGTCATCTGCCGCATCGATAAACTTGATAAGAATCGGGAAATATTCAAAGCTGAGTGCATTTTTGCCGAGAATATCTTTACCGCAGGCATTTATAACTTCTGTAAGAGTCTTGCCTGCATATTCACCGTCGGCAACGGTGCTCTCGAATCCGTCAAAACAAGAGAGCATCCAAGCTTCTGCACAGTTTTCAAGGTCGGTTTTTATGCCGTAGTTTTCAATAAGCTTTCTGCCGCCCCATATTGTGCGTACGGAGAAAGGTACGAGTTTAGTCATATACATAATAAAAATCCCCTTTGAGGTATATTTTTTTGCATATCTGTCCATCATTTTATCATAAGATTTAGTATGATTTTCAAACAATGTGTTTTTTAAAGCACAAATCATGCAAAATTTATGTTGCAAATCATGATTTTTAAAAAATCAAATCACGCCGTAAGGCAATTCATAATAATTTAGTTTCAGGATGATTTGCTTTCGCATGATTTGGCATATTGCCATGATTTGTTGCTGATGCAACATGATTTGAATTGATAAATCAATTCATTTACTTATGGAAACGGGGGACAGAAAATGGCAACAATAACAAATTTGATTATGAAAAAAAGAAACACAAATGAAGACGACGCGCAGTTAATCAGCGAAATTCACAGCCTGAGCGAATCGCTTGCACTGGCTTACGAAAGATTTGAGCTGCAGAGCGACAATGACCTTGTCGAGGCTACGATTTATGAAATCGAGGCACTCAAGGCACGTTACCGCTATATGCTTGCACTTGCCAAACAAAGAAATCTGAAATCAAGCGAAACGAGGTTGCAGGATTATGGGAATTAATACAGTGCCGGTTCTTTTTGCAGGTATCTGCATAATAACGCTGATGATAACAATGCTCAAACGAAAATGTCTGATAAAAGGAATAATATCAAGTGCAGTGCAGGGTGTTGCCGCACTTTATGCCGTAAACCTTGTCGGGCTTATTACGGGCACGCACATAGCGGTAAACTGGCTGACACTCGGCACGGTTGCAGTGCTCGGCTCACCCGGAGCGGCACTGATACTCACCGTACAGACTGTTTTCAATACATAACGGTATACTCAAGCTTTTCGCCTGCTTTTACGCAAAGCTCAAACAGACCGTCAACAGCCTTATATTCCGTACCGTTGCAGGAAACTGCAGCGGCATTTTTAATTTCAACCTTAATGCACTTATCTTCAGCAGAAACAAGCTCAAAAGAGGAAACTTTACCGTCAGCAAAGCAAGCTGAAACTTCGGTATTGCCTCTTGCTTTCAGACCGCAGAATGAGCCCGAAAGAGCCTTGCTCGTTGCAGGAAGAAGAGAAATAAAGCCTTCGTGGCTCTGCATAAGCATTTCGCCGATACCTGCCGCACCGCCGAAGTTACCGTCAATCTGGAAAGGCGGATGAGTATCGTAAAGATTCGGCAAAGTTGAGCGAGTGAAGAGAAGTCTGATATGGTTATATGTCTCCTCGCCGTCACGCAGACGTGCAAAGAGGTTTATAAGCCAAGCTCTGCTCCAGCCCGTATGACCGCCGCCGTTTGCAAGTCTTCGGTCAATTGTAACGCGGATAGCATTGAAAAGCTCCGGTGTGGCACGAGTGATAAGGTCGGCAGGATAAAGACCGAATGCGTGAGAAATATGTCTGTGGCCCGGCTCAGCCTCTTCATAGTCTTCAAGCCACTCCATAAGCTGACCGTGTTTGCCGACCTGAATTGCAGGCATCTTGCTGAGCGCCTCGGCAGCCTTTGCGGCTGTTTCAGCATCAATACCGAGCAGCTTTTCTGTTTCGATATAGAATTTAAGCAGTCCGCTGACAATTTCAACATCCATTGTCGGTGACATACACATACAAACAGGCTTGCCGTCAGCACCGATGTAATCGTTTTCGGGAGAAGCCGAAGGGCCAGTAAGAAGTCTGCCCTTATCATCCTCTACCATATAATCGAGGAAGAATTCCACACAGGCTTTTATATACTCATAAGCTGTATCTTTGAGATAATCAAGGTCATTGGTATAGAGATAATGCTCCCACATATGGAATGCCAGCCACGCACCGCCCATCGGCCAGAGACCCCATACACCGTCGGCAGGGCCGTTGAAGCCGTAGATATCGCTCAAGTGATGCGTAACTGTACCCTTACAGCCGTAATAATCCTCTGCCGCTTTTCTTCCGCCGACAAGAAGATTGCTATTCATATAATCAAACAAAGCAGCCGTACACTCTGAAATATTCGCCTGCTCGGCATGCCAGTAATTCATCTGCAGGTTTATGTTTGTATGGTAGTCGGCATTCCAGGAATTCTGTATACGCTCTGCCCATACACCCTGCAGGTTTGCAGGCAATGAGCCCGGACGGCTTGAGCTTACAAGCAGGTACTTACCAAACTGCCAATACAGAGAGATAAGACCGAAGTCATTTGCTTTTTTGTCTTTCTTAAGTCGCTCAAGTCTTGCACTTACAGGCATAGCCTCAAGCTCTTCGTCACCGTCAAAGCTTATATCGGAGCGGCACATAATCTCTGAAAAGCTCTTTATGTGAGCCGACTTCATCTCATCATAATCGGGTGCGTTTGCAAGTTTATCCTTGCAGACGTCAAGATAATTCTCTGCAATATTGTCGGTTAAGATGCTGATGTAAATTACAGCTTCGGTTGCGTTTTCAACGCGGAATTTACCGTCATCAGAGGTAAGCACACCGTCGGTAATCACACGCACACCCACGCAAAAAGAATGTGTGCCGTTTGCAGTGCCGCAACGGACTACAAGCGTATCGCCCTCAGTCATATAGCTTTTTACAAAGTCACGCTCAAAACCGAGTGCAAAACTGCTCGGTGCAGAAAAGCCGAACTTTGAAGCAAGTAGCTTTTCTTCGTAAGAAGCAAAGCACTCTTCAACAGTTTCAACACCCTTTTTGGTATACTTTACGGTTGCAATACCTGTGTTGAGGCAAAGGTCACGGCTGTAATCCTTCGCTTTTGATTTGTTATCAAAATCTATATTGATTTTACCTGCAACCTCATAGGAAGCAATAAAATTAAAATCGTTCTCAAGGTTATCTTCAGCCCACTTTGCGGCCTCAAAGTTTTTACCCTCAAGGAAAAGTGAGCGTATATGCTCAATCTTATCTTTGAAATCGCCTGCAGGCTTCATTTCAGGCTTTTCGTCCCATACGGTTTCTTCGTTGAGCACAAAAAGCTCACTGTCAGTTCTGCCGAAAACGCTCAGACCCATTGAGCCGTTACCTACGGGAGTAGAATTCTCCCAAACATCAGCAGAATTTTCAAGATGAAGTACATAGTTTTTCATAGGTTTTCCTCCGTCTTATGTAACGATTATTATATCGCATCTATTTTTTATTTTAAAATGTTCAAAGTATCTGTTTTCAAGCGGTATCCATTTGTTTTTGAAAACTTCCGCCATAGCTTCACCGTTACGTTTCACAATACGCGACAGCTGTGTTTCCGAATTAGTTGTGCAGAAAATTTTAAGGTCATATTCAGCATTGATAAGAGGGTGCATACAGTAGCTCCCTTCGATTATAATCAGCCGATTTTCATCAACAGCAACGCTGTGAGTGACCTTATCCGCACTGCAGTCGAACACACCGTAGCTGAAGGCTGATTCTGAATTGATTCCGCCGATAACCTCCGACTCAAACCGCTCACGGTGGAAATTACCGCCCGCTTCACCGAGCCGCTCAACGGTACGCATATCAAAGGGAAGAAAAAAGCTGTCCGCCCTAATAACGGTGCCGCCGAATGCCGACCGTATTTCCTGAGCCAAAGTTGATTTGCCTGCGGCACAGTTGCCGTCAACAGCAATAACCACTCTGCCTCTTTTTATTAAATCTGATATTTGTTTTTTTAAAATATCATTCATTATCTACCGACCATTCGTTTGATGTTTTCGAGCACACTGTAAGGCACTGACATATTGCCGAGACCTATGCCGATTGAAATATGCGGCTTCATTTCTCCGTGAAAGTCCGTACCGCCCGAGAGTGCAAGGCCGTAGCGTGCCGCCATAGCCTGATACTCAGTCTGCATATTTGAGTCGTACTCGCTGTAATAGCCTTCCATACCATCAAGCCCGTATGACACAAGCTCTTTTACATAATCCTCCAGACCGTCGCCGAGCTTCATCTGGTGCGGATGCGCAAGGAATGCAACACCGCCTGCAGAGTGTATCGCTTCGATTATGCGTTTTGCCTCCAGCTTCTGGTTGGTGAAATATGCAGGCTTACCTGCGGCAAGATATTTATCAAAGCTCTCTTTTACGGACGAGGTGTAGCCCTTATCCATCAGCAGCTTTGCAAAATGTGCTCTGCCGATAATTCCACCCGGTGCAATAGCTGCAGCCTCTTCAAGCGTAACATCAAAACCGAGCTCCTGCAAAAGCTTTGCTGTCATTACGTTACGCTCTCTGCGTGCCGCGACAATCTCATCAAGTATCGATGTTATGTTTATATTATCTACATCAATATAGTAGCCGAGGATGTGGGTGAGTGTTTCTGACTTTGCAGAAAACTCTATCGCAGGTACGACCTCAATACCACAATCCTTACCTTTAGCTACAGCCTCTTTTATTCCGTTTACCGTATCGTGATCGGTAAGTGCGATTGCCGCAAGACCGTTTCGGGCAGCGTGGATAACAAGTTCACTTGGTGACATAGAGCCATCGGAACAGTTTGAATGAGTGTGAAGGTCAATAAATCCGTCTTGCATTGCACTGCTCCTTTATAAAAATATATAAAACATACTATCACACTAAATGACTATTTGCAATAGAAAATAAGTATATATTGTATTTCAGAAATCATCAGAATACATATTGTAATTTTTGTTGCACTTCGAGGTGAAAATGTAGTATAATTCTATGAATAGCAATCATTATGTTTTTGAAAGAGAAGTTGACAGCAAATGATAACTATACCCGTAAACACAGGAAAGCCCTATAAAGTACATATAGACAGCGGTATAATCGACACCATCGGAAACGAAATGAAAACTCTCGGCATAGGCGGAAAAGTGCTTATCATCAGTGACGATAACGTTGCTCCGCTTTATTGTGATACAGTTAAATCAAGCCTTATCGCAAGCGGATTTAACGTATGTGAATTTATTATTCCGCACGGTGAAGAAAGCAAAAACGCAAATAATCTTATTTCAATTCTCAACTTTGCCGCTGAAAACAATTTCAGCCGAAGCGATACGTTTGTTGCTCTCGGCGGCGGTGTAGTCGGCGACCTTTGCGGATTTGCGGCGGCTGTTTATATGCGAGGCATTGCATTTGTACAGATACCTACTTCACTTCTTGCCGCAGTTGATTCATCCGTGGGCGGCAAAACAGCCATTGACCTTGACTCGGGCAAAAACCTCGCAGGTGCTTTCCATCAGCCGAAGCTCGTTATTTGCGACACCGACTGTTTCAGCACTCTGCCCGATGAGGAATTTGCAAACGGTATGGGCGAGGTTATAAAATACGGTATGTTCTGCGACAGCGAGCTGCTTGATATGCTCGCAGGTAATATTGATATAAAAGATATAGTCGCACGCTGTGTTGCGATTAAAGCAAGAGTTGTAGAAGCTGACGAATTTGAAAAGGGCGAGAGAGCATTTCTAAATTTCGGCCACACTATTGCTCACGCATTCGAGCTTCTCAGCGGTTACACAGTGCCTCACGGCAGTGCGGTTGCCGCAGGTATGGTGGCAATCACAAAAGCCTGCGTAAAAAAAGGTATATGCGACAGCGAAGCTCTCGACATTCTTTTATCGCTTCTCAAGAAATACAATCTTCCCGAGAGATTCGAATATGGTGTTGATGAAATATACAACGCAACACTCAGAGATAAGAAAAACTCAAACGGTAAAATCACACTTGTGCTCCCGACAGGCAAAGGAAAAAGCATACTGCAGAAATGCAACTATGGTGAACTCAAAGAAATTATTACGCTTGGAATGAACTGATATGAAAGCTGTTATCACACCCTCACCTCTCATCGGCAGCATTGATGCACCTGCATCAAAATCTGCCGCTCATCGCGCGCTGATATGTGCCGCACTCGCGGACAAGGCTACAAAAATCATCTGCTCAACAAGCTCCGTTGATATTGATGCAACTGCACAGTGTCTCAGAGAGCTCGGCGCAACTATAGAAAAAACAGAATACGGATTTTTTGTTGAGCCTATAACCGAAGCCAATGAAAATGCAGTGCTCAACTGCCATGAAAGCGGCTCAACCCTGCGATTTATGTTGCCGGTTTGCGCTGCAATCGGTAAAGCTGTTTCACTTTACGGAGAGGGCAGATTACCGCAGAGACCGATAGATGAGCTGTGCTCCGCACTTGAAAGCCACGGTACGGCATTAACCTCACATTCTCTGCCGCTCACACTCAACGGTAAGCTCACTGCAGGCACATACGAAATCAGCGGCAACGTAAGCTCACAGTTTATAAGCGGGCTGTTACTTGCACTCCCCGTAACCCACGCAGAATCAACGATTGTAATAACAGGACAGATTCAGTCGAAACCGTATATCGATATGACTCTTGACGTTCTGAAGAGCTTCGGAATCAAGACAGATTTCAAAGAAAACACTATAAAAATCTACGCTTCAAACGGCTATGCTTCGCCTGAAAATTACACCGTTGAGGGTGACTGGTCTAACGGTGCATTCTTCATTTGTGCAGATAAAATAAAAGCCAATAATGTAAAGTGTAACAACTTGACACTCGACTCAATCCAAGGCGATAAAGCTGTTGTTGCAATTGCAGAAAAAATAATGAATTCAACTGAAAACGAGTGCGTAAAAATCGATGTTGCCGATATTCCCGACCTTGTTCCGATACTTGCAACCACTGCTTGCTTCAGAAAGGGCACGACTGAGTTTTGCAACGCGGCAAGGCTGAGAATAAAGGAAAGTGACCGACTTCTCTCAACATCCGAATTAATTAAAAACCTCGGCGGCAAGGCCGAAATTACAGAAGATACGCTTACCGTTTACGGTACGGGTTCACTTGAAGGCGGTACTGTTGACTCATTCAACGACCACCGTATTGTAATGAGTGCGGTAACAGCCGCAAGCGGATGCAAGTCACCCGTGACAATTATCGACGTTCAGGCTGTAAACAAATCATATCCGACTTTTTTTGATGAAATAAAAAAGCTCGGTGCACAAGTACAACTGACCTGCTGACAGGAGGACAACAAAATGCCATCAACATTCGGTGAAAAACTGAAGATAGAAATATACGGCGAGTCGCACTCTGCCGAAATCGGTGTTAAGATTGACGGTTTCCCTTGCGGATTTACCGTTGACGAAGAAAAGCTCGCCGCATTTATGGCAAGGCGTGCACCCGGCAGAGATAAATTCTCCACACCGAGGAAAGAGGCAGACAAGGTTGTTTTCCTCTCGGGAATTACTGACGGTGTCACAAACGGTGACACGATTCACGGCGTAATATATAACCAGAATCTCAAGCCGAAGGATTATTCGGATATCGCCGATACTCCGCGACCAGGTCACGCAGACTACACCGCAAAAATAAAATACGGTGAGGGCTATAACGCAACCGGCGGCGGACATTTCTCGGGCAGACTTACCGCACCTATGTGCATTGCAGGCGGTTTATGTATGCAGTGGCTTGAAGCCAAAGGAATAACTATAGGTGCTCATATAGCATCAATCCACGGTATTGAAGATAAAAAATTTGACAGCGTAAACATAACATCCAATGAATTAAATTCAGTCAAATCAAAAGCTTTCGCCTGTATTGATGACACAGCGGCAGAAAAAATGCAGGAAGAAATACTTAAAGCCAGAGCAGACGGCAACTCCGTAGGCGGCAGCATTGAATGTGCCGTTGTCGGCTTACCTGCAGGTATAGGCGAGCATATGTTTGACGGACTTGAAAACCGCATTTCGCTCGTCACTTTCGGAATTCCTGCCGTAAAGGGCATTGAATTCGGTGCAGGCTTTGACGTATGCGATATGTACGGCAGCGAAAACAACGATGAGTTTTATGTTGACGAAAACGGCAGAATCCGCACACACACAAACAACTGCGGCGGTATACTCGGCGGAATTTCAAACGCAATGCCGCTCATTTTCCGCGTTGCAATCAAACCTACTCCGTCAATTGCATTGACACAGAACACCGTATCTTTAAGTAAAAAAGAAAACACAACAATAAACATCGGCGGCAGACACGACCCGTGTATTGTCCAGCGTGCAGTGCCCTGCGTAGAAGCGGCGGCGGCAATAGCAATAACAGACCTGATGATAAGGATGAACTGAAAATGGATCTCGAAAAAATTAGAAAAGATATAGACCGCATTGACACACAGCTCGTTGAGCTTTTCAAAGAAAGAATGAACTGTGCGGCTGAGGTTGCAAAATACAAAGCTGAAAACGGTATGAGAATATACGACCCCAACCGCGAGCGTGCTCTGCTTAACCGTGTATCGGAACTTGCAGGCGATGAGCACGAGGCATCGGTAAGGGTTATGTTCTCACTGATTATGGAGCTTTCTCGTTCACATCAGGGTAAATTAATTCTGCCGAAATCAAAATATGAAGGTATAATTTCATCAGCACTGCAGAATACGGACAAGCGCTTTCCTGAGCGTGCAAGCGTAGCCTGTCAGGGTACAGAGGGTGCGTTTGCTCAGATTGCCTGCGAAAAACTTTTTTCCGTACCAAATATAACCTACTGCAATTCATTTGATGCAGTTTTCAACGCAGTCGAAAAAGGTCTATGTCGTTACGGTGTCCTTCCGATTGAAAACAGTACCGCAGGCTCGGTCAACCAGATATATGACCTTATGACAAAACACAACTTCTATATTGTCAAAAGCACAAGAGTACAGATCAGCCACTGTCTGCTCACAAAGCCGGGCACAAAGATTGAGGATATAAAAGAAATTATTTCGCACGAGCAGGCTATTAACCAGAGCAGCCAGTTCCTTTCAACACTCAACGGTGTTAAAATTACCTCCTATGCCAATACGGCACTTGCCGCAAAAGCTGTTGCAGACTCTGACAGGAACGATATTGCCGCACTTTCATCATACGAATGCGCTTCGCTTTACGGTCTGACAGTACTTAAGAGATCCGTGCAGAACGTCGGCAACAACTACACACGATTCATCTGTATATCAAAACAGCCCGAGATTTATCCGGGTGCAGACCGCACAAGCCTTATGCTTGCACTTCCTCACAAACCCGGTTCGCTTTACAGAATCATCTCACGATTCTACGCACACAACATCAACCTTACCAAGCTTGAAAGCCGACCGATTGCAGGCAGTGATTTTGATTTTATGTTCTACTTCGACCTCAACGCCTCGGTCTACTCCCCTGCCCTTGCCAATCTTATATGTGAGCTTGAAAACGAACTTGAATGCTTCACATTTCTCGGCAGTTACTCTGAAATTATATAAAGAGAGTGAAAACTATGCGTTTCGGACTTCTCGGCCGTAAACTCGGCCACAGCTACTCGCCGCAGATTCATTCATTGCTCGGCGACTATGAATACCCGTTATATGAAAAAGAGCCTGAAGAAATCGAAAGCTTTATGGGGTCAAACGAATTTGACGGAATGAACGTAACAATTCCGTACAAGGAAACCGTTATATCCTATATGTCACAGCTGTCGGAAACAGCACAGAAAATCGGCTCTGTCAACACGGTAAAACGCTTGCCCGACGGCACGCTTTACGGCGACAATACCGATTACTACGGCTTTTCGTATATGCTCGAGAGTGCAGGATTTGATGTAAAGGATAAAAAGGTAATAGTGCTCGGTAACGGCGGTGCAAGCAAAACAGCCGTATGCGTGTGCCGTGACAAGGGTGCAAAGGAAGTAATAGTAATTTCACGCAGGAGTGAAACCGACAACTACGCTAACATTTCAAAGCACAGCGATGCCGACTATATAATCAACACAACACCAGTAGGTATGTACCCTAACAACGGCGAATCACCTGTTGACCTCACTGTTTTCACCAAATGCCTCGGCGTTGCAGACCTTATCTACAACCCGTCAAAAACTCAGCTTCTGCTCGATGCAGAGAAGCTGTCAATCCCTTGTATCAACGGACTTACAATGCTCTGTGCTCAAGGTGTAAAAGCGGCAGAGATTTTCACAAACCAAAGCTTTGATTCAAGCAAAGCAACCGAAATCGCAAAAAAGCTTGAACAGCAAATGCTCAATATAGCCCTTGTCGGTATGCCCGGTTGCGGCAAATCAACCGCCGCAAAAACGCTTTCACAAATGCTCAGCAGAGAGGTAATCGACACCGACGATTTAATCAGAATAAACGAAGGTAAAGAGATACCCGAAATCTTCAGCACCGAGGGTGAAGAATATTTCCGCAACGCAGAAACTATCGCCGTAAAACAAGCAGGCAAGCAGAGCGGCAAAATAATTGCAACAGGCGGCGGTGCAATACTGCGTGACGAAAGCAAAGCCGCACTTCGCCAGAACTCGGTTGTCGTATTCTTAAAGCGTGATTTATCACAGCTTGATACCGACGGCAGACCGCTCAGCCAAAGCAACCCGCTTGAAGAAATGTATAAAAAAAGACTGCCCCATTACGAAGCAGTCTGCGATATTACGGTAGAGGTTGCGGCGGATAAAAATGAAACCGCAACACGAATTATGAAAGGACTCGGGCTTATATGAAAATACTTGTCATAAACGGACCAAACCTTAATATGCTCGGTATCAGAGAGCCGCAGATTTACGGCAGCAGAACCTATACCGACCTTGTGAATATGATTGCCGCTCACTGCGAAAAACAAAATATTGCTGTAGAGTTTTATCAGTCAAACCACGAGGGCGGTCTTGTTGATAAAATCCAGCAGGCATACGGCAAAATTGACGGTATCGTAATCAACCCCGGTGCATACACCCATACAAGCGTTGCTCTGCTTGATGCGGTAAAGAGCGTCGGTATTCCTACAGTCGAGGTGCATATCTCCGACCAGGACGAGCGTGAGGATTTCCGCAAGGTTTCTTACATCCGCCTTGCGTGTATCGCAACCATCAAGGGCAAGGGCTTCGACGGCTACCTTGAGGCAATCGACTTACTCAAAAACGCCTGAGGAAAGGTAACGGCTTCCGCTGTCGGGCAGGATGACAACAATATTTTTGCCCTTGTTTTCATCTCTTGACGCAACAAGACAAGCGGCGGCAAGTGCCGCACCCGAAGAAATTCCGACAAGGCAACCCTCTGCCTTTGCAACAAGGCGTGTGTATTCATAAGCGCTGTCATCGCTGACTGTTACAATTTCATCAATAATATCTTTGTTCAGGGTATCGGGCACAAAGTTTGCTCCGATGCCCTGAATTTTATGTGCGCCTGCAACACCTTTGGTAAGAAGCGGTGAACTTTCAGGCTCAACACCTATAACCTTTATATCGGGATTCTGCTCTTTAAGATATTTCGCAGTGCCGCTTATAGTACCGCCCGTACCTATTGCGGCAACAAATATATCAACCTTGCCGTCGGTGTCAGCCCATATTTCAGGGCCTGTTGTAAGGTAATGCGCCTCGGGATTATCAGGGTTGGTAAACTGACCTGCAATAAAGCTGTCGGGAGTTTGGGTGGCAATTTCTTCCGCTTTTTTCACCGCACCGCTCATACCCTCTGCGGCAGGAGTCAGCACAAGCTCCGCACCGTATGCGGCAAGAAGCTGGCGACGCTCAAGCGACATACTCTCGGGCATTGTCAGTATTATTTTATATCCTTTTGCGGCGGCAACCATCGCAAGACCTATACCTGTGTTACCGCTCGTAGGCTCGATTATTACGCTGTTCGCTTTAAGCTTACCGCTTTTTTCTGCCTGCTCAATTATGTGCAGTGCTACTCTGTCTTTAACGCTTCCGCCGGGATTAAAATATTCAAGCTTTGCAAGAATTGCAGAGCATATCCCCTGCTGTTTTTCAAATCGCTCAAGCCTCATCAGCGGTGTACTGCCGACAAGTGAAGCTATATCTGCGTGAATTTTCATACCAAAATCGCTCCGAAAAATGTTTGTTATCTGTTTTGAATTATACTATAGTTTATGCGGTAAGGTCAATAATATCGGTTACTGTTAGCAAAACAAATTGACAAAGCAAATCGAATAAAGTAGAATTATGGAAAAGCTATATTAAAAGGAGAGTCTTTTATGTACTGCAGAATTTGCGGCACAGAACTGCCCGATGACAGTGTTTTCTGCACGAAATGCGGACAAAGCATTGAACCTCAACAATGTTCAACACCTGTAATCGCACCTGATATGCAGAATTATATACCGTACTCAAATCCCGAGCCTGTCAAGAAGAAATCTAAGCTGCTTAAAATAAACCTGCCCGTTATCGCAATTATTCTTGTTGCTTCTATCATATTCGGCACGCTCTTTTTCTTTGATAAGCAATACTATTTTAGCAGTGTAACAGCATATATTTACGATGAAAACGGTGAAATATCCTCTACCGAGGAATATGTATATTACGGCAAGTTTTATTTACCTATTGAATCAACATACGACGGAGAATATTATTCATCAAGTATATTTACACTAGATGACGACAACAGAATAGCAGAGCTTAAATACGACTCTTCATATGATGATTATACAATTGAAATAGAATATAAAAAGAAAGACGGCAAATATATAGGTGTCGGCAGCCGCAAAAACCAAAACGGCGAAAAAGAAAGAATCGAAATAGTATACGAATCGGATGATGATTTTACAATAACGCAAGAAACTGACGGCAAACAAGATATAGAAATACACTGCTATATAAACGATGAAGGTTACAGCGTAACCGAAAGAGAAGAACCGACTTCGAAGTATATTGTAATAAACGACGGCGCATGTGTCATCAGCAAAAGAAAATATCAACGAGAAAGCGAAAGTGATAATTTTGAGCTGACCAATAACGTTGAATGCACGTACAACGAAGATACTTACTTGATTGAAACTACCTCCACCGAAAACAAAACAACAGAAAAAACAGTTTTTAAGCGAAACAAAAACAATTTGCCCACTTCTATAACCTGGTACAAAAACGGTGAAAAAATCGCATACACCAAAATAAAGAACAAAAGCGACGACTCAATCACGCTTGAAAAGCTTGACAAAAACGGTAAAACCGCAAGCTACTATGAATATAAATGTGACGGTAAAAAATTGGTTTACGAAAAAGCTTACAACGCCGATAATGATTTAATATGTGAAGCAAATTACAATAAGCACGGTTTACCTGAAGAAGAACTCACCTATATCGACGGTAGATTATATATGAAAAAAGTTTACGAATACGAAAAACACTAAAATGCAAACATATAAGCCGATACACCCAGACGTATCGGCTTTATTTTTCACCGTGAACACAAGGCAAAAATATTGTTCATTTGTTGCAATTATATATTTTTTATGTTATATTTTTCTTATATATGGCAATATGAAAGAGAGGGCAAATAAAAATGAGCAAAACTCTTATTATGGCTTACGATATAGGTACAACAGGTGTAAAGACCTGCCTTTTCGAGGTTGAAAAAGCTGTCAAGCTTATCGGCGCAGCTATGGACGGATATTCGCTGCACGTAAAACCCGACGGCTCGGCTGAGCAGATTCCTGCCGAGTGGTGGGCTGCAATCTGCAACACTACCAAAAAAGTGCTCGCAGACACTGGTATCGACCCCAAAGAAATCGCAGGTATCTCCTTCTGCTCACAGATGCAGGGTCTTGTAATTGTCGATAAAGACGGTGAGCCTATCCGCAACGCATTCAGCTATATGGATCAGCGTGCTAAGGAAGAACTTAAGGAAAATATGGCATACGGCATTCAGATTGCAGGTGCAAATATTTTCAAGCTCATCCCCTCACTTCTTATAACAGGTGCGGTTTCCGCCAGCGTTAAAGACCCCGTATACAAATACAAGTGGGTTGAGAAGCACGAGCCCGAGAATTTCAAGAAGATTCACAAGTGGCTCGACGTTAAAGAGTACATAATCTGCAAGATGACGGGCGAATGTGTTATGACGCAGGACTCTGCATTCGGCACTCTGCTCTACGATATCCGCGAGGGCAAGCGTGGCTGGAGCAAGAAGGTATGCAAGCTCCTCGGCGTTGATATGAATCACCTGCCCGAAATCAAGAAGTCGTCCGACAAGGTCGGCGTACTGACAGAGAAATCTGCCGCAGAGCTTGGCCTCTGCCCGGGTACAGCTGTATTCGGCGGCGGCGGTGACGCTTCACTCATCGGTGTCGGTGCAGGTGCAACAGCACTCGGTGATACTCACGTTTACTCAGGTACATCAGGCTGGGTCGGCACTGTTGTTGACAAGAGCATTGTTGACACATCCGCTATGATTGCCGCTATCGTCGGCGCTCAGGATAAATACTTCAACTACTTCGCTGAGCTTGAAACTGCAGGCAAGTGTCTTGAGTGGGTAAAAGACCACCTTGCACTTGACGAAATCGGCATTTATCTCAAGAAAGAGAACGTTGCCGAAAGCAAAGAGAGTGTATACACAAGCCTCTACGATTATATGACAGATGCTATCAAGGACGTTCCCGCAGGCTGCGGCGGCGTAATCTTCACACCCTGGCTTCACGGCAACCGTTGCCCGTTTGAAGACCCGAATTCAAGAGGTATGTTCTTCAACATCAGCCTTGAAACAGGTAAAACAGAGCTTATCCGTGCCGTACTTGAGGGTGTTTGCTACCACCTTCGCTGGTTTATCGAAACACAGGATAAGAAAATCAAAACATCCGATACAATCCGCTTCGTAGGCGGCGGTGCTCTTTCTTCACTCACCTGCCAGATTCTCGCCGACTGTACAGGCAGAACAATCGAAACAACCGAAAGCCCGCAGAACGCAGGCTCTGTCGGTGCGGCTATAACTGCGGCTGTCGGCCTTGGCATAATCGAAAATATGGAACAGGCAAAAGACCTCATAAAGCCCAACGCAACCTACAAGCCCAACCCTGCAAACAAGGCTGTATACGACAAGAATTTCGAAGTATTCAAGCAACTTTACAAGGCTAACAAAAAGAACTTCTCAATGCTCAACGGCTGATAAGAGGTGTAATCAATGAAAATCATTGACATTTCACGCGATATTATGACGGCAGAAGTTTATCCCGGCGACCCCGAGCCGAGGGTGCAGAGTTTCCAAAGAATGGAAGAGGGCGACGAATGCAACCTCACCGCCCTTTATATGTGCCTGCACAACGGTACTCATATCGATGCACCAAACCATTTTATCGAGGACGGTGCTACAGCCGAAACGCTCGATCTTGAAAGATTCATCGGCGAATGTACGGTAATAGAAGTGCCCGAAGGCCCGATACACGGTGCATTTGTCGACAGATATATACCTATGAATTGCGAAAGGCTGATTATAAAGGGCAACGGCAAGGCATATTTCTCCGACAGCGGTGCTTTTGCTCTCGCATCGCTCGGCGTAAAGCTTGTCGGCACAGATGCAAACTCCGTCGGCACACACGGTGCACAAGTTGCACCGCACAGAGCATTCCTCGGCAATGATATCCCCTTGCTTGAAGGTCTCAACCTTGAGGATGTTGCACCCGGCAAGTATTTTCTGATTGCTCCTCCGCTTAAAATCAGCGGTGTTGAGGCAACTCCGACAAGAGCACTTCTCATATCGGACTACCTCTTCTGGGGACAAAAATAACGTTTACGCGTCTTGACTAAAGCAAATCAATATGGTAATATATTCGGGCGGTCAATTCTCCGCCCGAATTTAATATGCCCCCATAGTTAAATGGATATAACGGGCCCCTCCTAAGGGTCTGTTGTAGGTTCGATTCCTACTGGGGGTGCCAGAAAAAAGCACTTGCATTATGCAAGTGCTTTTTTCAGCTATATTCGCCTGCGGCGAGTTATATTGCTTCGCAGCGATATTGTGCTTCGCACAGCTATATTCGCTTCGCGAGCTTTAATGGCGAATATAACATCCCGCCGCTTCTTTCTTACAAAGAATTTCACATAAGAATTAACAAAATTATATAGTTTACGTCACCTTAAAGTTTACCTTATTTCGATTGACAGTTTTATATTTTTAGTATAAAATATTATATACTTTTAGAAGTAAAAGGAGAAAGAGAAATGAAAAAGTTTATAGCACTTCTTTCAGCGCTCGTGCTGATGCTTTCGTTTGCGGCTTGCGGCAAAAAAGAGCCGACAAACGAAGGTACAACCTACGAAGAACAGATTGCGGCAGATGAGCTTCAGGATCTCGAAGAGGAGCTTTTCGGTACATCCGACAGCAACACCGAAGCTCCGAGCGATAACGGCGACGAAACTTCCGCTACAAACGCACTGTCAACCGAAACAGTTACAAACGATAACGGTGAAACTGTCACGCAGCCCATCACCGAAGCGACTACGGCGGCTCAATCAAATGTTTTATCCGACAACCCTGCTGAGTGGTCAAAAGACCAGATAATCAAGTATTACAAATACGCGGCAGCAAAGTCATCAAGCGTTACCTCCAAAAAGACAATGGAAATGAAAGAGCTTACCGTAAACGGTGGCGATGGTGTGCTCGCAACTTTTGTCGATATGGCAACACCCCTTCTCAAAGATGCACTTGCAGACAACTCAACCGAGTTTATGGGAATAACGGGCGGCTACGGCAAGCTTGAACCATCCGATGTACAGACTGCAAAAGCTTATAAGAGCGGCAACTACACCATTATTGAAATGACATTAGTCGAGCAGGTTGACGGCGCACACGGACAGGAAAAAGAAGGCACTGTAGGTCACGGAATATCGGTTGTCGGCGACCTTGCAATTGTTGAAGAAAATCTGCCGATGTTCGATATTGATTTTGAAAACGCTGATATCAAAATCCGTTACTCCAACCCCACAATCAAAGTAAAAATCAACAACCAGACACACCAGATTGAAAAAGGCACATGGAGCTATGACGTTAAGGTAGACATCGCGAACCTCTTCATTCAGAACAAAAAAATCGCAGCATTTAAAGCTGATATCAAGAGCGGCAACGGTGAGGTTACATTCAAAGTAACAGTCGGCGGCGGATTCTGATAAACAGTAGTCAACAGCATATCACTGTACAGTAACAGTGGTATGCTGTTTTTTATATGATTTAAACCATATAAACATCTGACTGCATTACAGCTACTCGTTTAATTAAACATAAAAAAGCCGGAACAAACATTTTTAAACATATGATAAAAAAGTCCACAGGCATAACACCTGCGGACTTCAGACTGTCGATAAAGTCACCGAGAACACGCACAAAAAATGCAGGAAACTGTCTTTGACCGCTCCGAAAAAGCAAAGCAATAAAAAAATCAGGAGGATTGCAGTTGAATCCTCTTGATTCTTTTCTTTATATATATATTAATGTTGTGCGTTTGCCGTGTTTTTGCCCTCTCGCGGTACCTTTGTACAGCTTCGGGGCAAAGAACACGGCATCTCGTCACCTTTCTCGAAGTCTCACAGCTTGTCGAAAAATACTTTTCCGACAAGCTAAAAAAAGTCCACAGGCATAACACCTGCGGACTTTTTGTTTCAATTAAACGCTTTATGCAGCTTCGGGAGCTCTGAGAGTGATTGTCTCATCGATAAATGTTGCGTTCTCTTCTGTGCAGAGATTCCATGTCTTGCTAAGACCAAGCTTATCAAGGATCGGTGAATTCTCGCCGATTGAAACATTTACAATAACGTAAACCTTAATATTAGCTTCAAAGGTCATATTCTCTGCATTGGGAACTGTGAAGTTCATGTCGAAGAGGAAGTCGTACGGAATATCGAGGTGGTAATTATCGGCACCGCCTGTCATGTAAACGGTAACGTGAACGCCAAGACCAACTTCGATACCTGCGTCAAGAAGTACGATATTTACGATGGAGATATCAACATAGAGGCCGAGAACAACCTCAACGCGTGCTTCCATCTCAAGAGCGGAATCGCCTGCTTTAGACTCGCTGATAAGACGAACCTTGTTATCAGAAATTTCAACACCCTTTGTCTCGGTAGATGTAACGATAAGTTCAACTCTACCGTCGAAGGAGATAACGAGCTTAGCTGTGATGCCGATTGTGATTGCGGGGCAGTTGGGGATAGCTACATCAACAGAGAAAACTTCGATTTCGCTGTCAGCACCCTTAACAAACTCCATATTCTCAGTAACACGAGTGAAGAAGTCAACGTCGTTGGTGCCTTCGGGAGTCTCGATTTCATCGAGAGACCAGTTGTAGGAACCTGTGATTTCTGTTGAATCTGTCAGGTCGTAGTCAAGAAGAACGAATGACTTCTTAACATCTGTGTTCTCAAGGTCACCCTCGAACTTTGTATAAAGGTCGAAGTTGCGAACTTCGTAAGCCTTCTTAACATAAACGCCGTTGATGGGACCACCGACTGAAACGTCGAAACCGCCATCCTTAACAGCTGCCTTAACATCAAGATCGCCGATTGAGAAGCTAACATTGATCTTCTCAAGAATTGACTGCTGGTTGATACCTGCAATCTCGGGCTGATTGAAGGGATTTACATGACCCTCGTAATCGAGGTAAGAAATCTCGTCTTCTTCGATGATATCGCCGTCAGCTGTCTGGAGAGTAAGGCCTGAAGCATTCTCTACAAGTGCAAGGCTTTCAAGACCGAGCTCTTCGCCGGCAGCTGTTGTGAGGCTACCCTTATTCTCAAGATTTGTAAGGCTGTTGATGTAAGCAAGGCTTGCAGCCTTGAGAGCTACGTTAGCCTCTTCCTTGGAAATTGCAACTTCCTTAACCTTACCGAAAAGGTTGACAGAAACTGTAATAATGCCTGCATCGATAGCTACATCCAGAGCAGCATCATCGTCAGCATCCTTAATTTCCTCAAGACCTGCAGCTGCTGCGAGTGACTTTGCAACAAGAACATTTGTTACGTCAGCCTCTGCATTGTAGTCGCCTACAATTACATTCCAATCATAACAAGCCTGAATAACTTCGAAATACTCGTCGTCCTCAGCGATGTCATAATTGTCACCATCATCAAGGTCATATGTGAGGTTAAACTCGTCAGCTACGAGAGCATACCACTCTGCCTGTGTGTAAGCATCGACAGGCTGAACTGCAGGAGTAAGACCAAGCAATGACATGATGAAAGCAAGAATCATTGAAATAATTTTCATGGTAGATTTCTCCTTTCATATTTCGACTGATAGAAGGGTATAACGCTCCCCTTTTATAAGCATTATAATTATAACAAGAAAAATCTGTAAAATCAATCGATTTAAACAATTAAAGCAGAAAAAATCAATCTTTGTTAAATTTAACGAAACATAAAACTTCAAAGCTTCCTGAAAGCCCGATTTTTTCAGCAAATCAGCCAAAGCAAACTCGATATAATTTATGCAAATTTACCCTTTGAAAAGTAAAATATTGTCAAACTGCACAATCGCTTCACATCACCATGGAAAGCACGAGTGCCTCCTCGATTCGTGAATACAAATCTCCATAACCGGTATGTGAATTCAGCACAAAAGCAGGTCTTTTATACGTACTTACAAACCATTCCGCAAAGCTGCTCTTCTCAAGCGGACCGGGGGTATCGCGCAGCCTTCCGACACCGCTCGAAAGCTCAAGTATTCTGCACATCATCTCCAGTCTTTCCGCTCCGCTTTCCACAGGCGGTGCATACAAACAATCCGCACCGCTGCGAAGAATAACCGTGTGACGTATATCACGCGACCTGCAAAGCCTTACAAGCGCTCTTGACTCAGGCTCACTTTCAGGCACTTTGCCCGCATAAAAATACGGCCCGGGAGCGGTATAGCCGCAGCCCTCCGCAACTTTTTTGGATTGTGCGAATCCGTGCGAAAAATTAAGCTCAAGGTCTACTCCCCTTGCATTTGCCTGCCACGAATCCGTGTCACTGCATACCCGCTCTACAAGCCCTGCATAGCTGCCTGCCGCAACCGCACCCGAGGAAACTATTTCCATACCGTCGGGATTTACGCAAGGAATTATCATCACGCCTTTTTCGCACAGCACATCACGAAGTTTTATGCCTGCAAGCTCTCCGCCTGACTCCATACAAGCACAAAGCCGCTCAAACAGATGCAGAAGCGTACGCGTGCACACAGTACTGCTGCTCCTGACTCCTGCAATATAAAGTGCAGGCTCTTTTGTATTTCCGAGCGAGAGAGTAAAAATCGCCCTGCCGCTCCAGCTTCTTGCACATACAGAATACCCTGCAAAAGGATATTTATCTTTGTATTCATATATTTTTCTGCGAAGTTCAGCATAGCTGAAGCCGTCAATATCTTTCCTCATAAACAACCACCGTTTCTGTAATTGAATATTCCAGTATATGCAAATAAAGCTGAAAATATAAGGCAAAAGTCACAGGGTAATGATTATTGTTTTGCATTCACTGTGCATACTATTACCAGAGGTGATTTTATTTATGTGCGGAATTATAGGATACAACGGTGTTTCAAGTGCGGTACCTTTCCTTATCGACGGACTGAAAAAGCTTGAATACAGAGGATATGATTCAGCGGGAATTGCAGTGATAAACAAAGGAAATATAATACAGGAAAAGAAAAGAGGCAGAATTGCCGCGCTCTCGTCAGCGCTTAAAAAACGTGATGATATGAGCGGCACAATCGGCATCGGTCACACAAGGTGGGCAACTCACGGTGCGCCTACCGACGAAAATGCACATCCCCACCAAAGCGGCAAATTCACGCTTGTTCACAACGGAATAATCGAAAACCACAAAGAGCTGAAAGAGAAATATCTCAAGCTCTGTGACTTCAGAAGCGAAACCGATACCGAAACGGCGGTGCATCTTATCAACAGGCATTACAGCGGCAACTGCCTTGATGCGATTGCACACACGGCCAAGCTGCTCGAAGGCTCTTTTGCCATGGCAATACTTTGCGAGGATGAGCCTGACACCGTTTTTTGCGTAAGGAAAGCGAGTCCGTTGCTAATCGGAATCGGCGAAGAAGCGAGCATAGCCTCGGATATTTCGGCAATCAGCAGTAAAGCCGATATACTTTACAGAATGGCAGACGGTGAAATCGCCGCAGTAAAGAAAGACAGTGTGAAATTTTATGATTTCAATCTCAATAAAATCGACAAAGAAAAATCCGAATTCTACGTCAGCTGCACACACACGGAAAAAGGTGAATTCGAGCACTATATGCTCAAAGAGATATACGAGCAACCAGATGCTGTAAAACGCACTGTCGACAGCTATCTGCAAAACGGCACACTCAATCTGCCTGTTGAAATCGACAAACCGGACAGAATTTATATCGTCGCGTGCGGCTCGGCATACCACGCAGGTCTTGCAGGCAAGCCATGTTTTGAGCAACTGCTCGGCATACCTGTTTTTGTTGAAGTCGCTTCGGAATTCCGCTACTGCTCGCCGCTTATTAACCAAAAAACACCTGTCATAATAATCAGCCAGAGCGGCGAAACGGCAGACAGTCTTGCCGCCCTGCGTGAAGCAAAAAAGAGAGGTGCGCCGACAACAGGAATTGTAAACGTGCCCGAAAGCAGTATTGCGACAGAAAGCGACAGCGTAATATACACCAAGGCAGGCACAGAGATTGCCGTAGCAACCACAAAGGCCTATTCTGCTCAGCTTGCGGCACTTTATATGCTCGCAATTTTTCTTGCCGAAAAATGGAAAACTGCAGAAGAAAAACAGCTCACCGACCTCAAAAACGGACTCGGCAAGCTGCATGCAAGTATAAAAAATGCACTCGGATGCGAAGAACAAATCAGAGAAACAGCCACGGAATTCATCAACACCGAGCACGCATATTTTATCGGCAGAGGCTCTGGCTATGCAGTTGCGGCAGAAGCATCGCTAAAGCTCAAGGAAATAAGCTACATTCACTCCGAAGCCTATGCTGCAGGTGAAATGAAGCACGGCACAATTTCGCTCATAGAGCACGGCACAAAGGTTATAGCGATATGTGCACCAAACGGACTTAATGCCAAAATGCAGAGCAATGTTGACGAAGTGAAAGCAAGAGGTGCAAAAGTTATCGCTGTAACCTGTACTCACGAAACAAAGGCCGATATTTGTATACTGACCGCCGATGCACCTCATCCTATGATGAGCGTCAGCACGCAGATAATTCCTCTGCAACTACTCAGCTATCACGTTGCAAGGCTGAGAGGCTGTGATATCGACAAGCCGAGAAACCTCGCAAAATCAGTAACGGTAGAATAATTACCCGTTAAGTATGGGCAAGTTTTTATCCCACATCACTTTTCTTTTTCTTGCACTGCGGCAAGGGTCGTAAAGCGGATCGCAATCCGAATATCCGCATTTGCCGTCAAAGCACTTCTCATCGCGGCTGTGGTAAACAAATACCCAGTCGCCTTTTTCATCTTTTACAAAGCTGTTGTGACCCGGGCCGTACTCGCCGACAAGGTCATCGGAAGTAAGCAAAGGCTCACTCAGCTTTGTCCATACGGCGGGGTCGGTCAGGTCGGCATTTTCATCTGCATACATCAGACCTATGCAGTATTCGGGTCCTGTTGCCGAAGCGGAAAAAGCCATAAAAACTCTGCCGCCGTGTCGCATAAACGCAGGGCCTTCGTTGACGGGAATATTTACTCTCTCCCAATCATACTCGGGCTTTGTGAGAAGCACCGCAGGGCAGGTTGTTTTCCACGGCTCATTCGGGTCAACAGTCGCTATATAAACGTTCGAATTACCGCCGTGCTGTGCCCAGGCAACATAGTGCTTACCGTTACACTCAAAATGAGTCATATCAAGCGAAAAACGCGTAAAAGAAAAATCGTCCGGAGCAGTAAATTTGCCTTTGTCTTCCCATTCATCATTGTAAGGGTCACTACCTTTACACGCAATGCAGTGACAGTTTATGTCCCACACATTGTCGGCACTGCCGCTTGCGGCAAAAAGCACATACCACCTGCCGCCTATCTCGTGTATTTCGGGTGCCCATATAAAACGGTGAGCTGTTTCACTGCCTTTTTCATCCCATATAACCTTTTCTTCCGCAGAAGCCAACTCATCTATGCTTTCGGCTCTGCGCAGAATTATGCGGTCATATCCTTCAGGGTCATCCTTGCCGTACATCGGATATGAGGCCGTAAAGTAATAAAAGCCGTCACTGCCCTTTGTTACGTAAGGGTCTGCCCTGTCTTTTATAAAAATATCTGTTTTTGTGCTCATAACCATTTCCCTATCTGAAAAAAATCTGTTGGTTTAAGAATAACACTTTACCGACATCAATTCAAGACAAGTTAAAATTTTGCTTGTTTATTGATTTTCGGGCAAAAAAATGATAAAATAAGAGATGCCAAACAAAATTCTATATTTTTCCTCAGAGGATACGTGTTTTTATTTTCAGGTAAAAACGCATATGCTCTTTTTCACGTATTCTTTTTTTGAGGAAGTGGAATTTTGTTTGGCGACAGTTGAGCTATGCGCTTTTCGGTGCGTGGCTTCGGCTGCGCACTTTTTTATTTATCAGGAGGTAAAAAACAATGTCAAAACAAAAGGACAGAAACAAAAACAAAAAAATCGCCCTTATCGTCATTGCGGCCGTGTTGGGCCTCGCCGTGCTTCTCGCAGGCGGTGTAGGCATAACGATAATAACAAGCCCTGCAAACAAAGTGTGCGAGTATGTAAAAGAGGGTGAATTTGAAAAAGCAGAAAGGCTATACAAAAGCGAAGTAAGAAGAAACGATTTGCACAAGTTGATATTAACAAAAAAGCTAAGCGGATATGACCAAACAATTTTCGAGCAGTTTGAAAAAGGCGAAACAGATTATCAGACCGCAAGCGAAGCACTGGAAGTTATGAAAGAAATGGGCTTTTCAAGTGCAGGTCAGTACACAGATAAGCTGACTGAAATACATAAGGCCGACGAAGCTTTTTCAAACGCACAAAAGCTTCAGGCCAAAAATGATTACGAAAACGCCATCACCGAATACTTAAAGATAAGCAGTGACAGCAAGCACTATCAAGCCGCACTGGCTGAACTCAACAAGCTCTATACGGATTATATCAGCTCAACCGTTAATTCAGCAAGCCAATACATTGCAGAGAAAAACTTCGATTTAGCCGTACAGGTAATAAACACCGCTTATGATATATTACCCGACAGCGTTGATACAACAGAACTTGACACGATCAAGGAAGAAATTCTTGCATCCTATAAAACTGAGGTTACAAACAAGGTTAGCGAACTGAAAGCAAACGAAAAATGGTCAGAGGTGTTCGATATAATCAATGAAGCAGTGATTTTCGATGACAACGAATACTTCAGAAATCTTAAAATATCAACAGTAAATGATTTCGTTTCCAAAACAGTGAATCAAGCAGATGTCTTGATGTCCGAACGCAACTACAGCTCTGCTAAAAAGCTGATTAATGAAGCAATCAAACTGCTTCCTAACAACAGTACTTTGAGTGATAAGTTGACTGAAATTGAAGAAAAATCTCCGGTTTCGATTACAAATCTTACCCCTATCAATGGTGGTTGGGAATGGAACCAAGGTGCACCCACAGATCCTTTTGGGAATAATTATTCTAATTCTATAAACTATGCAATTCTCCAAGGTGAAAACAACAAAACCATCTTTGCTGAATGGAGAGTATATGGTGATTATTCTACTCTTACAGGCAATATATCACCGTACACCAATATGAGAATAAGTGGTATGGCGTATATCCAGATATATGCAGATGACAAACTGGTATACACATCTCCGATAGTTGCCAGAAAAACCGATATATTTTCTTTTGAGAGTGATATATCGGGTGCAGAGTATATCAAGATCGTTGCGATATTGGGAGAAGATGTAGGATATACTGATGATTATCATGACAGCGACATTATTATGTCGGATATTTTGCTTTGGAAAGAATAATAATTGTTACTGTGTATCTCTCCCCTATTATTAAGAGAGGGATGAAACGATTTACGGTGATGCGAAAGTAAGGACTGCTTTTTAACCCATCGCCTTATAACAAAAAGCGAAAGCAGAATTATCTGCTCTCGCTTTTACTTATTCAATATCAAAATATTTTTCAAGCTCGGCGTAATTTTCTATGAATTTCACGCTGAGCTTTCTGATTTTCTCTTCATCTTTGCTCGCCGATTTGTCAGCTATTGCTATCACATTGTAGCCTGCTTTTGCGGCTGTTGCAACAGCGTGATACGAATCCTCAAAAACAAAGGTTTCATCTTTCGGAGTGCCGAGAAATTCAAGTGCCGTATCGAATATTTCGGGGCTTTGCTTGCTTATACCTATTTCGGCACAGGAGAAAATCGCATCAAAAAAGCCGAGCATACCGTTGTGCTCAAGTGCAGGCACAGCAAGCTTACGCTCGGTTGCGGTTGCAACACACATCTTCACGCCGTTTGCCTTTAGCTTGTGCAAAAACTCAACAATGTCACGCTTCGGAGGTACTGTACGCACATAAAAATCTTCAATTATTTTCTCCGTATAATCTTTAAAATCCTGCGGTGTACAGTCAAGCGAATATTCGTCAACAAGATACTGTGCGGATTCGTTGAGATACATAGTCGCAACCTTTTCTCTTAGGTCGGGCTTCGGGATAACACCCTGTGAAACAAGGAAATTATAGGCTATATCATCCCATATTGACATTGAATCTATGAGAGTGCCATCGAGGTCGAAAATTGCACCGCTTATTTTCATTCCGACACCTCTTTTACGGGCATAACATCGGTATTTTCCCATACTGCAACAACTGTGCCGCTGTGCACCGTCAGCCTTGCCGATTTACCGGTAAATTCATTACTGATACCAAGCGGTCTGCCATACGGCAAATCGCAAGCCGCAACCTCGTATTTAAAGCCTGTAAGCGTTACATTTGCTTTGTCACAGCCGAAAGGCACAAGAGAAATATAACCGCTCGCATTTTTATCAAACAAAAGCGTACGGTTATTCACGGCGGTAATTACGGTATCGCGGTCGAAAATATAGCCTGCAAAGCCTTTTTCTGCAAGATAACAAAGCACCTGCATATTACCCATAGTATGGGCAAGCCTGCCGCCTGTTGCACCGTAAATATAAAACTCATCACAGCCGAGTTCAATACCCTTTTCAACGGCAAGCATCATATCCGTATCGTCTTTAATCGGCGAGTGCACCTCTGTTTCGGGATGGTCGGGAGTATAGCCGAGCGAATCAAAATCACCCACAACAATGTGCGGTGTGATTCCGATATCGACAAGTGCTTTATAGCCTGCATCAGCGGCAATTATTACAGCTTTTTCATCGGGACGAAATACATCTGCAAAGAAATTACCGCCACCGACAATATAACATTTTTTCATTTTCTTGCCGCCCTTTCGTAAAATTATTTCAGGTATGCTTCAAGCCTGTAAATAGGCATTCCCTGCGAAGCAAATCTGTGCTCGTACTCGGTTTCTATATTGCCCTCAAAATCGCTGTTATGAAGGTCGAGCGAAACGTTTTTGAGGCTGAAGCCGCAACCCGTAAACTGCTCTATAGAATACTCAAAAAAGTGCATATTATCTGTCTTCTGATGAATCTCCGCACCTTTTTTGAGTATAACCTCATAGCTCTTCAAAAAGCGAGCATTAGTCAGCCTGTGGTTAGCGTATGATTTTTTGGGATAGGGGCAGGAAAAGTTGAGATAAATACGCTCGATTGATTCGGGCTTTATGAATTTTTCAAGATATTCCGCACCGCCGTGAAGGAAAATTACGTTTGTAAGCCCTTCACGCTTTGCATTTTCACTTGCCGCAACAATTACGTTTGCGACCTTTTCCATAGCAAGTATGTTGATGTCGGGATTCTGCTTTGCGAGCTCGCAGGCAAATTTACCCTTACCGCAACCTACCTCAAGGACAACAGGGTTGTTGTTGCCGAAAAGGGCCTCGGTATCAATATACTCTTTCTTTTCGATTGCCGTGAGGAAATTGCGGTCATCACTGAAAAGCTTGATGATATTGTCGCATTCCGCAAGACGCTCATCAAGATATTTTTTCTTTCTCATTCTCATAGCGGTTATTTCCTTTACTGTTAAAAACAGGCGTACAAAAAAGTACGCCTGTTGGTTTTTTATTCTTCGGTTTCTTCATGCTCCTCAAGAAAACCCTCAAGCATCTGAATAAGGCTCTTGACCTCATCATTTACTCTCGAGCGGATAAGCTGAGCCTGAGTCTGCTCAAGCTTTGCAGCCGCAGTAACAGCCTCTGCCTTACGGCGTGCATCGCTTTCGACACGTTTTACAACCTGAGCTACCTCTTCAATCATCTGCGAAGCCGATACAGACTCGACAGCGGCAGGAGCATCTGCTTTCTGAGCCTTAAGCTCCTCAAGCTGAACTATAGCCTCTTCATATTTTGTCTTGTAGTCTTCGCCTGCGTTTTCGCGAAGCTGTTTGAGAGCCGTAGCCATAGTCTTGCAGCCCTGACGAAGCTGCTCACGCTCTTTGATGAGCTTGCCGTTTTCTTCAAAAAGGCTGTCGTACTTTGCCTGAAGCCCGGCATAGCTTTCGCGAAGCTCTGCGTTAACTCTTTCGGATGAAGCTACATACTCATCAACCTCGGCGGTATTGTAACCCTTGCGTGCTGTTGAGAAGTTTTTGCTTTCGGCCATTGTAAAAACCTGCCTTTATCAGTCGTTGTAGAATTTGAGACCTGTTGCCTTTGCCCACTCGAAGAATGTACGGATGGACTTGAGACGGCAAGGACTGAGCTCGTGTGAGCCTCTTGTGTACCAGTTGAAATCATCAATACCGCAAAGGCTTACAAGGTACTTTGCTGATGCACAGAAGCCTGAATCGATGCAGTTATCAAGAAGGCAAATCTGCTGATGTGTAAGGTTTGCTGCCTCGCGGTCGTTCTGTACAAAGAACTCGTCGTACATCTTTGCAAACAGATATGCACCGCAGCTTGTGGGTGTTGCAACAACACCGCGTGCACCTGCTTCGTATGCTTCCATAAGGTAAGGAATATTTGCCTGAAGCACTGCTGAATCGCCCTGAACGGCAATCTTTTCCTTGATTGTTTCAATCTTGCAGGTTGTGTCCTTGATACCTACGAATCTGCCTGTTTCGACAAGCTTGCCGTAAACGGAAGCATCCATAAGGTGAGGACGAAGACCCGGGAACTCGTAAAGAACGATGGGAAGAGTTGTGTGAGTACTGAGCTCTGAAAGATATGTAAAGAGACGGTCATTATCGCCGCAATAACCCTTTGAAACGAAAACAAGGCCGTCAACACCTGTCTGCTCCATACGCTTGAGCTCTTCGAGCTGACCGTGCCATGTAGGCTCGAGGTTAGCAGTTGCAACAACAGACATACCGCCTGCTCTTTCAACAGCAATCTTTGCAAGCTTCTCTCTCTCGTCAAGTGTAAGCTCCATCATTTCGGAGCTGCCGCAGCAGGCAAAAAGATGGTCGGCACCCTGACGTGCCTGCCATTCAACATACTTTTCGTATGTGTTGAAGTTAATTGAACGATCCTCATTAAACGGTGTGAGGATGAGTGAATATACGCCACGGTTATTGAATTCTTTTGACATAATAAAGCCCTCTTGTTCATTATTTTTTCTTCAGTATAACGCACACAAAAAGAAAAATCAATAAAAAGAGGACTTTTTATATAAATTTTTATCTGAATACTATATACACATAGTCTTCGCCAAAGGCATTGAGCTGAGTTGATGTGTTTTCATAGTCGAGCGAAGAGCTGTGAAACACCTTGAAGCCCGTCGACGTTACTTTCAGACCTGTACTTGCAAAAGTATGGTTTGCCATGCCGATATAGCTGTTAAGCGTACCGTTTCCGTCAGTGCCCATAGCCGGCCCGGTGGCTCTGCAAATTATAACGAAACTCGGCTTGAAGCCGACGCGTATGCTCTGCTCATATTCACCCGTACCGAAATATGCACCTATTACAGGCTTAAGTCCCCACGATTCCTTTTCTTCGGCAGTTACGTGCTTTGAGCTGTCATTTATATGCGAGCCGCAGAAAAAAGTCTTTGGCATAAACGCCTCATACTGCACGGCACTTGAAGATTCGGGGCAGAATTTCGCTTCAACTATAACCCAGCTTTTCATAACAAAAGCTTCGGCATCTCTGTCGGCTTCTATCGCTTCACAGCCTGATTCTTTAAGATTGAGATCACTTTTAAAGTTAAGGCAGTCAACAATTTTCGTGAAGGCCTCGTGGCAAGCCGTACCGCCTGCGGAGTACGGAACATAGACCGAAAAGCGCACCTTGATTTCTGCCAATCTGCAATATTCTTCAGGCACTAATTCACCTTCGTTGTTTTCGGTAAAAAAGTCCGTAATCTTGACATTTTCGAGACCTACGGAAACTATGGTCTGCCTGAGCGGTGTCGCCTTTGGCCGAGGCGGAAACTCCGTAAGAAATTTTATGTCGCCGAAAATCTTTGTCTGTTTGCTCAGCCATTCGGATATTTCCTTGGGCATAGAGCTTATTGAATCTGCCATATCATTCTCCTTCCACTATTGTACGTATTATCGCCCAGATATAAAACACTTCACTGCCGTTGTAAACTCTTTCGGCGCGGTCAATACGGTAGCTTGTACCGCCCGAAGAAAGCGTTGCCGTATCGCTCACAAGAGTGAGATCAGGTACAGGAGGTCCTATATAAAGATATCTGCCCTGGCTGTTGAAGCCGATTTCGGTATATACGCCGTCAAGGTACATCTTGTTCTTATATCTCAACGGCTGAATGAGAGCTTTTCCGCTCTCTGTTTTATCGCCGTCAGTCAGCGTAACTTCTCTGCCGAGCTTTGTAAAAATCGGTTCAACCCTCATACATCTACCTGCCTGAAAGCAAAGCCGCAATCAACAAAAAGGTCTGCCGCCTGCAAAAGAGCTTCATCACGTACGGCACAAGCTATTTCAAGCATTGCCGCAGGTGTTCGTGTAACAGTTACATCGCCTGCTTTGAAGCTTGTTGTACCGTCGCTGTCTGCCGCCTCACGGATTATAGTGCGGTAATACGCAAGACCCGCGGCGGCCTGTGCAACTCTGGGGTCATCCTTATCAGCTGAGTCTTTTAATCTGTGCTGTACTTCCTCAAGGCACAGCCTGCAAAGGGGCAGAGCGTTTTCTGCCCCTTCTTCGTCAAGGGTAACGAGCTGTCTGAGCCTTGCGAGCACAGTGTGACTGTTAATCATACGTTACCCTCCCGAATCAGACTTTGAGTGTGCGTGATGCGTCTGTGAAAATCTTTGCAAAGCCGGCAATAGAGGTAATTGCCGCACGCTCAAGCTGTCTGTCGATGAGCTTGTCATACTCGGTCATAACCTCGCCTGCCTTGACCATTTCGAGTGCACAGCGCTTGTCAAGACCGATAACAGTACCTGCAGGCACTGCAGAAGAGCGGATAAGCTCTGCGCCGATAGGTGTAATCATCTTACCTGTTGCGTGGAAATTGAGACCTGCCGCAGAATCCTTGAACTCGCTGATATTGAGCATATTTACTGCATCCGCATTGTTTGCGATAAGCACGTTCATCTCGTACGGGTCAAGGTCTTTCCAAAGATTGACGATATCCGCATATGTAAGGCTGCCGGAGCTGATTGCAGTTGTAGCTGCAGCAGCATTGTCGTTGCCGTCACCGTTGATGATTGTGTCAATCGCATCGGCAAGCTGTGCCTTTGCAATATGTGCACCAATCTGGCGGAGTGTTACGGTAAAAAGGTCAAGACGCTGGAAACGGATTGCCTCGTAAGATGCTACGAGCATTCTGCCGCGCTTGTGGAGCTTGACGAGATTCTCACGTGTTCTGACGGTTGTTTCGGGGATAACCTCACCTTCAGCAACCGCAAGAAGTGATTTTTCCTCATCAGTGGGAACGCTTGTGATTGAACGGTAATCGAGCGAGTCGATATTTGTTACGGATGCGATAATCTGAGGCAGATTGTTTGCCTCCTCGATACCCTGGCGTACAGCTCTTGCAACATATTCGGGGAAGAGTGTTGCACTGTCGGTTGTCTTGAAGAATTTTTCAACAGTATCACTGCCTGCACCGCTTACCTTGATATCAAAACGCTTGAGCTGACGCTGATATGCATCGAGGCCTTCAAGTGAACTGCCCTTGTAGTTTTCCGAAGGGTCAATGCTCTCAAGTGCGGATGTGAATGAACCTGTGCAGTAAAGACCCTTTTCGAGTCTGATGTTATCATAATTAGCCATATGTTATTATTTCCTCCTTAAATTTTGAATTCATTGTTGTTTGTTTTTGTCGTTACCGTATTGCCGCTGAGTTGCGGCTTTATCGGGTAAAGCTTTGATGCCCTGTCGGCAAATGCTTTTTCGAGCACCGAAAGCTGTGAGGCAGTAAGAGAGCTGCAGATATCTGCAAAATCATCCGAGCCGAGCGACGGCACTGCCATTGAAGCAAGCTTTATTACCTGCTGTTCAAGCCCTTTGCGGTAAAGCTCGGCATCCTTTGCAAGTACCTCGAGGCGATTTATTTCGTCTGTCAGCTTGCCGAATGCCGAAAGGCTGAGCGTAATCGAATCAAAGCCGCTTGATTTTTCTTTAAGCTGTGAAATGCTCATACCGTCCTCGGCTTCAAACGATTTTGTTACGCCTGCTCTGGGCTGTGCAGGCACTGCAACAAAGCTCCATTCATAAGCATCCGTAGGTTCTTCGAGCAATGTATGACATACTCTGCCGTCATACACTTCGCCCTTACGGTGCTTACACCCTTTCTTTCTCAAATCCGCACCGCATACCGAACAGCTCATATTTGCTACAGAGCAGCTTACGCTTGTTTCCTTTTTGATACCTGCTTCAATCTGTCTTACAAGCTCTTCGTTTTTAGGTGTCCTCGGCATATATGCTCTTGCCTTTAGACAGGTGTATTTTTCACCCGTTGAGGTAATTTCACTTTCACTCTCTTCAATCCACGTTTTGAAAATTCTTGCCGTCTGGCAGTCGCTCTTCATATTGTGGTCGGTGATGCCCGTCCTGCCGTCAAACATCGCAGCAAGTTTAACCAGTGAAGCTACGCTGAATCTCTCAAAGTCTCTGTCGATTTCGTTATCGCAGAGAGTCAGAGTGAAGCAGAAAACCTCGTCTGCAGTAAGCGGCTTTATGGTATGGCGGTTGATAAGCTCAAGCTCATCCTCCGCCGCCGTATCGGCAACAACACTGCTTGAAATGTTTTTATAAAGTGTGTTCATTTTTCCTCCTTTTGAGGTAACCGCAAATAATATGCAGTTACTTTAATCAATCAGTTTCTGCGCCTGAGCCGAATAGAGCTCTGCGCGTGAAGCTTCAACCATATCCTGAAGCATAATTTCGTCCCAGATGACATTGACTTCTCCGGGAAGTCCCGTAAGTCTGAGAACAGTATTGCAGACCTTGACAATTGCAGGTGTAAGGATTCTGCGATATGACTCAAGCTCACTCGTCAGCGCATCCGCCTGCTGTGACGACATTCTCTCCGTACTCGACCACGAAAGTCCGAGCAAAAACGGAGGTAAGCCTGTCTTTGCAACAATCTGTTCAAGCAACTGTCGTACGGACACTTCGCTGTCAGGCAGCTGTGCTTCGGCACCGATAACCTTAATCTGCACATCGCCTACAGCGACAAAATCCTTCACGCTGCCGCTGCTCATCGCACTGCTCCATTCTTCCGCAACCTGCATCGCTCTTTCCTTTGCATAAGCACGGTCAAGCGTATCGTTCTGCGGCTTGTATGTAACGGCAAAGCGTACGTTGCCGAGCCGCTCCCAGTTGTTACCTACCGTACGGAAAATCTTCATAAGCACCGAGGAAACAAACGGCAAGCCTTTGAGCAGTGAGTTACCCGTAAGAGAGCCTGCTTCGGGATTGAGCACACTCATTACGGTAAGCTCGGGATAAGCAATTTTTTCGGGCTTGCCCGAAGTGAGCGAATACATATCAATATTCAGTCCGTTTTCACTGCGGCGAAGCTCGATGTTTTCAAGCGGCGCATTAAACAGTGCACACGGTATTCCGTTACAGTCGGTCACAACCTCACCTATTGCAGTGCCGTAGGTCAGAAGCTGCTCAAAATAACCTGATACAAAAGCTTCGAGTCCCGTGCTGTTGCCGTTTACACATACACCTGACACAAAGCTGTCCATATACGGTTGCGATTTTGCGTGCGTACACCTTACTTCAAAGCCTCCGGACAAACGGACAAGCTTTGTAATTGCCGCATCGATTATAGGCACAGCATCACGCAGAGCACCGTAAAGCTGCAAATCGTGTCTGCCGAGTGCCGATGCTTCAAAAACCGAAAACGGATTTGACACATTACCCGTCTGCACAGAACATACTTCAGGTGAGGTATCAGCCTTTTTCTTCTTTTTCATTTACTCCTTCCTTTCTGTTGCAATGGCAAAAAACGAGCAATCACCGCTACTCATAAGCGT
Organism: Acutalibacteraceae bacterium; assembly: GCA_045631965.1. Lineage (GTDB taxonomy): Bacteria > Bacillota > Clostridia > Oscillospirales > Acutalibacteraceae > UBA8612. The sequence goes on along the minus strand of JAZQVR010000003.1, from coordinate 73,924 downwards.
TGTGACAAAGTAACGCATATCGTCCATTGCGTGGTCATTTGTTTTGCACGGTGTATCCCTGACACAGTTGTTATCCCAACGGTAGAGCGAAAATTCACGCACGATGTCACGGCACGGTGTGCAGATTTTTATTTTTTCCGATTTAAGTGCTTCGGAAACCTTGCGTATACCGTCCGTAACATCGTTTTTTGCGTGAACTACCTTATACTTACCGTGGCGGCGGATGCACTCGATGAAGCTTGCGGCCGAAGGGTCTACCGCAACCGCACTTATGTCTCTGCCGCCTGCAAGCTCCTCAAGTGCGGAATAATGCTCTTCATCTGTGCGTTGTACACCGAGTGCACGTGAGTCGTGATAATACTCCGCCACCCTGTACCATACTCCGTCAAGCAAACCCCACAGCCCGAATGAGCTCGGGTTTACCGTACCGTAATCGCAGGAAATGTACCAGCATTCGAAATCACCCTGCGGCACAGGGCAGATATGCCTTTCGGCACTGAAAAACGGATAGACAAGACCTTCAGCAGCAACCCACTTTCCTTCGACAAACCGCTCGTAAAACGTACCGCTGTAAAGGTTACGGTATCTGCTGATAATTTCCGGTGTCAGGGATGGGTTATCCTCCATAAGGAAATGAAGATAAAGGCAGTTTTTCTCATCGTGCTTCTTTATCCACTCCTCATGAAACCAGTGCAAGGGGTTATCGGGGTTGCAGTTAAACCAGAATTTCGATCCGTCAAGCGAACAGCGTGCGAGAGCCTGCTCAACAAATGAACGGGGCATAAGAGCGACCTCATCGAGAAGTACACCCCCGAGTGTCATACCCTGAATAAGCGAAGCAGAGCTTTCGTCTTTACCGCCGAAAAGCCAGAAGCTGTTTGTTTTGCCGCCGAAGCTGATTTCGATTTCGTTACGCGAAACCTTTTCGGTGCACTCAAAGCCGAGCTGTGTGAGCACAGGCAACATAGGGCGTATAACGTTACGCCTGAGCGATGCGATTGTTTTGCCGCAGATAGCAAATGACGTATCTTCAAAGGCTGCCATTGCCCACGATATGAATGACAGCGACATACATACCGTTTTGCCCGAGCGTACTGCACCGTCACATATAATTGCATCCTTACGGCTGTAAGGTGATGACAGACACCACCAGGTCAGCACTGTCAGCTGTTTGGCTGAGAAAGTTCTGAAAGCAACCTGCTGTTTTGCCTTTCTACTCATCTGCAACACTTGTCCTTATCTGTCTTGCCGAGCTTTCCAGCGCCTGATAAAACGGCAACGCACCGCTTTCCGCTTCTTCGCTGCTCATTTCCGCAAGCCGCTCGAGAGGTCTGAGCCTGTCGAAAAACTTGATTTCAATGCCGCCGCCCTTTGGCCTTTTGATTTCCGCAACATTGAAAAGATTCATTTTGTCCAGCTCTTCCCGCGAGGGAGGGTCCTCACAGAAAACAAGTCGAAGTGCGTCCGATACACTGCCGAAGGCTAACCTGCGGTAGCCTGCCGCCGCCTCATTACGGTGCGGCGTGAGTGCCTTTGCGAGAGAAGCTATTTCGTTTGTAATATCCTTTCGGCTGAGCAGCTTAGCCGCCGCAGTCTGAGGACTCATTGTGTAACCTGCCTTTATCGCTGCGTCACGGCCGTCAGGCAGTATCACATAATTCAGACAAAAAAGCTTCTCTCTTTTGCTTAGTGATTTCTTTGCTATTTTTTCACCTTCCTTGCAAATTTCTGAGAGGATATCGGTTACTCCCCTCACTCAAAGGCTGAAACAGCCGTTTTTTCAATGCAAACAGGTGATACTTCCGTCGTTTTTTCTGAATGTTAAACAAATATTCACATTTTTAATGCCTCAATAACCCGACTTTCTCAGAGCAACAGTGAGACACCGACGAAAGCTTCTGTCACTGCCTCTCACAAATTCGCAATTATTTTAAACATAAGCAGCATAAATTTTTAAAGATGCTGTGATTTTAAACGGAGCAGGCTGACGGTGATAATATGTTCTCACACATCCTTTTCCATACAAAAGACAGCGGCACCGAGGAAAATCCTCAGCACCGCTGTCTTTAACTTTATTATTCAGTTCTGCTTGATATGCACATCCATCTGATTAAACGGAATATTTATACCTGCTTTATCAAAATCGAGCTTGACACGTTCCTGCATATCATAATATGCCGCCCAGTAATTTTCGCTTTTACACCATACAAGAGCATCTATTGTAAGCGAGCTTTCGCCGTGAGAGCCAACAGCTATAACAGGTTCGGGCTTTTTGAGTATATGAGGGCATTCCTCCACAGCTTTGCGTACAACTTCTTTTGTCAGAGCTATATCACTGTTATACGATACTTTAAAATTCAAGTCTATTCTGCGATGTTTCTGCGCGGTGTAATTGATGAGGTTGTTTGAGGTGATATGGGAATTCGGCACAATAACACGCTTGTTATCCTTGGTAAGCAGGGTTGTATTCATAAAGCGTATCTCAACAACCTTACCCGAAATATTTTCAAGCTCGATAAAATCGCCTGCACGGAAAGGCTTGTTGAACATTATTTCGACACCGCTTGCAAACTGCGATATCAGACCCTGTAAACCTAAACCTGCAGTAATACCTGCAGCACCGAGTGCTGCCGCAAACGAGCTTATATTAAAGCCGATTGCAGACAGTGCAAACAGCACAAACACAATACGCATTGACACAACAAGCATACTTCTGAGGAAGTGATGCACAGACTCATCCACATTCCTTTTCTGCATTATTTTGACAAGCAGCTTACCAACCAAGCCGCTGAAAAAGAAACCGACAACAATTATAATTATAGCAGCAACTATTTCAGGTATTGAATCAAAAACCCTTTGAGGTAAGCTGTTTAGCCACATTCTGAATGCCGATACATCTTCCGATATTCCGCCTGATACTGCGGTAGTTGTTTCGAGAAGTTTCATTGTTTTCTCCTTGCTATAAAACAAGCCGCATCGGTTAAGATGCGGCTGTCTGATTATTTACGTATAAAGCTTTCAGCCTTGATTATAGCATCTTCGCTCTCTTGGTATGTGATTTCAACAATGTCACCTTTTTTAACAAAAACAGCTTCCTCAAACTCTGAAGCATAAACACCAAAGTGAGTATCTACACCTTCAACAGTGATGTAGTAACGGGTGTTACCGTCAATAATCTGTCTAAAGATATCGGTAACCGCGCCTTCAACCTTCAGCTCTACAGGCTTATTGTCAGCATCATCGTCTGATGGCTTAAGACCTGCATCAGCATCGACATTGATATTATTGTCCTTAAGAAGCTTAATATACTTCTCACGGCAACCCTCGATTGTTGTATCCGCAACCTTGATTGTTGTGTACTGGTTGACGTTTACAAGTGCGTACTGGTGAACGATATTACTGTCATCCTTAAGTGCCATAAAGTAAGTCGGCTGACCGCCTACATTTATAAGCAACGGGAACGATGCCTTATACTGGTAGTTCTTAACTTCACCTTGTGCAGTTTCCTGTGCGGCATTTTCGGTCGCACCGCTTACTTGGTAGAACAGTGCTTCCTTCGTTCTTTGGTTAATCAGCGTGAAACCTGTAATCGAGCTGTCACCTGCTACAATAGATGTAACGCCGGTATACATATAAACGTCATCTTTGAGAGCGATATAGTTATAGCCGTCGGTTGTAACAACAACGTTGTCCTGGCCGAGGATTGAGTTCCAGAAGCCTTCAACATACTTGCCGTAGTAATCATACTGCTCAACAAGAAGCTCAGGATCGTAAACACGGTCAATCCACTTGAGGTCATCATTATTTTTGATCTGATCAATTGTGTACTCTGTACATTCGCCTGTTGTGGGGTCAACACGGATTGCACCTATAACATCACGACCGCCGAAGAGACCGATTGTATTTTTATAAATAGGGCATATCCACCATGCCTTACCGCTCTCGTCTACCTCAAGCACGGAATCGCCGAGAAGCTTTGTGGGATACTTGAAGCGAAGGTGGCGCTTGAGAAGGTGATTGAAATGGTCGGCATCGGAGTATCTGATACCGCCGTCAACCTTCTTATATTCAACTTCCTGTGTGTTCATATCAATAACAAGATAGCCGGGAAGACCTGTCTTGCAGTTATTGAACCACTTGATGATATTTTCATATTTGAGAGTACCTATACGTACGGGCTTCTGGTTGAGGTTAATCTGTGTTTCGCATGAATTTACATCAAACTGTGAAACAAGGCCTTGCTTATAGAGGTCGGTAAGAGCCCTTGAAGAAAGTGCTTCTGCAGAATCCTTATCAAGCAAAGGTACGTTTGCGAAATCGACTTCTTCGATATCGGAAGCAAAATCCGCACTGTTTACAGTGATAATTTCATGATAATCTTTTGCACGGAAGAAAACGCTGGATGCAGCAAAACCGATACCGACTACAATTGCGATTGCAAGACCTATAAGAAGCGGCACCTTGACACGCTTGCGTGCATAAGGCGAATACTCCGGCGATAATATAGCACCTGATGTAATAAATGACATTACACAGTAAGCTAAAATAATAATTCCGAAATAGATATACATCTCGATTGCCTGGAAGTTAAAGGCAGGAAGATAAAAATAATAAGCAATAGCAGCAATAACCGCTGTGCCTATAAGATTAATTGCAATTTTCAGACCTGCTTTATTGGGCGGAATAACTACAGACTTGCCCTTTTTTGAGCCACCGCCTGAAAAATCGACTTTGATAGGATCCATTATTACAACTCCTTTGTTACGGATAGATATCATACATTCTACTATAAATTTTCCGATATTACAAGAGGTAATTTTATAAATTACAAAAGAATATATTTTCGCCGTAAAATAATATTTAAGTTTATTGAATTTATATTTCCGATGTGATACAATATATCAAACTCAATTCAGATAGGAGAGATAATCTGTGAAAAGATTTTTCAAAGTATCAGTAAGTCTGGTTCTTGTCCTGGTGCTCAGCTTTTCGGTTGTACTGCAGACTGCAGCAGTTTCCGATGAATGCCAATGCGGCGAGGAACCAATCATCTACGTCGCAGCGCTCGGCAGTGCAACTCTCTACCAGAACGCCGGAACAGACGATGAAAAGGTCGTATTCCGTCCCGAAGCCATGACCTATGTAAAGCTTATCGTAAAGTTACTTCCCTCTCTTGCGTTTCTTATTGTCACCCAGGATTACGATACATTTGCAGACGCACTGATTCCTGCTGTAGGCGATGTTTTCGGTCCTCTTGCAAACGCTGAAAACGGCGACTCCACAGCAGATATCACCACTAAAGAAGAGCTTCCTACAGACCCTACACACGACCTTGACCACAACTACTATTTCGGTTACGATTTCCGTGCCGATCCGCTTGTAGTAGCAAAGGATCTCGATAAATACATCGACCATATCCGTGAGCTTACAGGCCACGATAAGGTCAGACTTCGCGCCTCATCAATGGGCGGCGTTATGACAATGGCTTACTTCGAGCAGTTCGGATGCGAAAAGATAAAGTCCGTTATCTTCCAGAATTGCCCCATTTCAGGCACTGCAGTTGCAGGCGACCTTTTCTGCGGCAGACTTGAAATAAACGAAGAATCGCTCTACCGCTACGGTGCAACAGCCCTTCCGCTTATAATGGACGAAGATCTTGCAAACTTCCTGATGGTTATAATCAACGTACTCAAATACAGCGGCGTTCTCGGTTCGCTTATCAATGTTGTAAACCGCGTTGTTGACAACTGTGCAGACAGAGTTTTTGACGAACTTCTTGTACCTGTATTCAAAGCAAACTGCGGTATCTGGTCGTTCGTACCGGATGAGTACTATAACGATGCCAAAGCATTTATGCTTGGCGACAACCCCAATGCAGAGCTTGAAGCAAGAATCGACTACTATCACTACAACGTTCAGTGCAAGGCAGATGAAATTCTCAACGGTGTGCTCGACAGCGGTGTTCCCGTTATGATTCTTGCCGCCTGGGACGTACAGCGTACACCTCTTGTCCCCACATGGCACAACGATTCCGACGGTACGGTTGACCTCAAGTATTCTTCAGTAGGTGCAACGGTTGCTCCTCTCGGCGAGTCTCTCGGCGAAGGTTATACACAGAAGATTAATGACGGCCACAATCACATTTCACCCGACAATCATATCGATGCATCCACATGCGCTCTCCCCGAAAACACATGGTTTGCCAAAGATATGGTACACTGCACAACTCACGACGGTCACGGCGAGCTTTACCGTTGGTTCTTCGAGAATGATAACAACCCCGAGGTTCTCAACGTGCACTCCAACCCTGCTTATCCCCAGTTCCTCCAGAACAATATCTCCGAGCAGACGCTCACTCCTCAGAAATAACACCAAAAACTACATAGTATAATACGAATAAAAGGGCATAGTTTACAAAATAATGACATGTTGGTTACAGCTTTGTTATTTTGCTTGAACTTTGTCCTTTTTTGTATTATTATAATGTCCGTTATAGTGTTCTGTAATTCTATTTTGAAAATTTAGTGTGGAGTAAAGTAACCAATAGTTACTGAAAGAGAAATATGGTATTTTCCAGTTTGTTTTTTGTATTCCTTTTCCTGCCTTTGAATATCGCCTTGTATTATCTGGCAAAAAGCACACCCGTGCGAAATGCGATAATGCTCATTTTTTCCCTCGTATTTTATGCTTGGGGTGAGCCAAAATATGTATTGTTGCTTGTCGCGATGAGTTTTATCGACTGGCTGTTATCGCTTGCCGTCGAAAAAAACAGAGGCAGTCTTATATCAAAGCTTGCCGTTATTACAACCTGTGTTGTCGACCTCGGTCTGCTCGGCATATTCAAATACGGTACATTTTTCCAGGAAAACCTTCAGTCCGTAACAGGCCATCCGTCCGTAATAACTCAGATTGCCCTGCCTATAGGTATTTCTTTTTATACATTCCAGCTTCTGACCTATGTTGTCGATGTTTACAGAGGCGATGTAAAAGCAGAAAGAAATTTCTTCAACGTCCTGCTTTACGCAAGCCTGTTCCATCAGTGCGTTGCAGGTCCGATTGTCAGATATAAGGATATTGCACGTGAAATATCCAGCCGAAGTGTAAACGAATCCGATATGGCAGCAGGCATAATCCGCTTTGCTACAGGTCTTGCCAAAAAATCACTTCTTGCAAACAGCTGCGGCGAAATGGCAGATTCTCTTCTTTTCGCTCAGAATATTCAGGCACGACCCGCATCTGCACTGTGGCTCGGTATGCTGTTCTTTTCTCTGCAGATATATCTCGATTTCTCCGCTTACTCAGATATGGCGATAGGTATGGGACGAATGACCGGTTTCCACTACAAAGAGAATTTCGATTATCCTTACTGTTCACGTTCAATAAGCGAATTCTGGAGAAGGTGGCACATTTCGCTCGGCTCTTTCTTCCGGGACTATGTATACATTCCTCTCGGCGGCAACCGCAAAGGCGGTGCACGCACCATAGTAAACCTGCTTATAACCTGGTTCCTCACAGGTTTCTGGCACGGCGCAAGCTGGAACTATATGTTCTGGGGCCTTTATTATTTCATATTTATCGCCCTCGAAAAGCTGTTCCTCGGCAAAATACTTGAAAAACTTCCGAGAATATTCTCGCACATCTATACGTTGGTTATTGTTTTCTTTGGTTGGGTACTCTTTAAGTTTGAAAACATTTCCACTATGTTCACTGCACTCAAAGGTATGTTTGGCGGCAACGGAAATCCGTTCACAAGCTACGAAGCAGATATAGATTTCAAGAGTCATATCTTCCTGCTGATTGTCGCTGTGCTGGCTTGCATACCGATTGCCAAGCTCATAAAAGGCATACTCAACAGTATATTCGTAAAGAGCAAAGCAGGTGCAACATTTGTAACCGTATGCAGAACAGCTTATCCCTGCGCAATGCTTCTGCTCTCTACAGCTTTACTTGTAGGCGACAGCTATAACCCCTTCCTTTACTTCCAATTCTGACAACACTTTATACAGAGGATTAATTGATGAAAGAAACAAACAAACCAAAGTTCAAAGGTGCAAAGCCTGTTGCAATCAGCTTTTTTGTGTTGCTGTTTTTAGGGGCTGCGGTTGCACTTTATCTGCCGCTCAGGCCGACTTATTCGGAAGAAGAAAAGCGTGAGCTTGCTAAATTCCCCGAGTTCAGCTTTTCTGCACTTGTCGACGGCAGCTATTTCAGCGATATCAGCACTTGGTATGCCGACACATTTCCGTTCCGCGAGATGTTCATCGGTGCAAAAGCCAAAATCGAATCATTCTACGGCATAGGCAGCAGCATAAGCGGTTCAACAGATACCATCGCCGATGAAATTCCGGATACAGACACTCCTCCGCTCACCCTGGAGTACGATGATTTTGAAGAAAACACTCTTCCGGAAGATGAAGCGGTAGACAGCAACCTTGTGCAAAAGCTTGGAGCGGTGCTGATTGTCGATGATTCAGCTTACGAATACTACAGTTTCGTAAAAGCAACTGCCGACAGATATGCACTTACCGTAAGCTATACAGCCGATAAACTCAACGGTAAGGCAAGAGTTTTCGATATCGTCGTACCCACCAGTACCGATATCACGCTCAGTGCTGCAGTACGCAAAGACATAAACACAAGTAATCAGAAAGATGCTATCAACTATATCTATCGCAACATTTCTGCCAACGCATATAAAGTCAATGCTTTCGACTCGATTTATGCCCACAGAAACGAATATGTCTATTTCCGCACCGACCACCACTGGACGGCACTCGGTGCATACTACGCCTACTGCGAATACACCAAGGCTGCAGGAATAAAGACTGCCGCTTTGTCAGATTTCAACGAGCGGAAGTTTGACAACTTTGTAGGTGCATTCTACAATGACTCCGAAAAGAATCCCGCACTCGAGAAGAATCCCGACACCGTATACGCCTATGCACCCAAGGGTAATGTAAAGCTCACTTATACCAATCACGACGGCAAGCAGGTCAAGTGGAATGTTATTACCGATGTTTCGGACTGGAGCAGAGGCTCAAAGTACAACGCATTCATCGGCGGTGATAATCCCTATACCCATATCGTCAACCCTGCAATCACCGACGGCTCATCGTGCGTAGTTATCAAAGAATCATTCGGCAACGCTATGGTACCCTTCCTTACCGAAAACTATGGTGAGATACACGTTATCGACTACAGATACTGGAGCGGCAACATCACCGAGTTTGTCGAAACAAACGGCATTGACGATGTAATATTCGTCAACAATATATCCGCCACACGAAACAATTCTCTCGTAAATCAGCTCGGCAAAATTTCATAAAACATTCAAGCTGTCATCACCGCAACAATACGGAATGACAGCTTGTTTTTTATTCCAAGCAAAGAAAATCGGACAGCTTGAAAAATATTTTTGAAAAATAACTAAAAAACACTTGCTTTTTTCAAACAAGTGTGCTAATATACTTGAGCGGTCAAAAAACCGCACTTTTGCGCTGGTAGCTCAGCTGGATAGAGTGTTTGGCTACGAACCAAAAGGTCAGGGGTTCGAGTCCCTTCCAGCGCGCCAAGCCTAAAACCGCTTTAAATCAACGGTTTTGGGCTTTTTCTTTTTTATCGAGCGGCTTAAAAAGCAAGCTAAAACGAGCGATTTGTGTACTATTTGTGTACCAATGCATTAAAAATGTACTGTTGAGCGGCAAAAAATATGGAGCGTTTCACTCTTTCCGGGTGTTGCGCTCCTTTGTGTTTTATGCATTCTTTTTCTCTTTTAGTACAAGAATATCAGCCAAGGCTTCGGCCGCTCGTTCGTCAGCTGTTTTTATTGCGTGGGTGTAGATATTGCCGGTAGTGGTTACGTTTGCGTGGCCTAAGCGTTGAGAAACCGTTTTTATATCGGTGCCGTTGTAAATCAGCAACGTTGCGTTTGTATGTCGCAGACTGTGAACGTGAACGTTAGGAAGGTTATGCCTTTTAACAAAATCGTGAAACCAACTGCTTACAGTGTCCGGGTGTATCGGAACACCATTCCAGGCAGTGAAAACTTTACCACTATTTTGCCATTGTTCACCGAGCTTCAACCGCTCTTGAGCTTGGTATATCCTTAATGCTTTGAGAGCGGCCACAGCCGGCGCAGGTAATCTTATAACACGGCGTGAGGTTGCGTTTTTTGTATCATCGTCAAAAACACCTTTGCCCGGTAAATATAAACTTGATTTATTTATATCTACAATTCCATTCTCAAGGTCAATATCGGACCATTCCAGACCGCAAGCTTCGCCCCTTCTCATACCGGAATATAAAATCACCGTAAAAAGTGTTTTATATACTATCGGTTCGTTCTCGAGGCATTGAAGCAGCTGCACGGCCTGAACCTCATCAAGATATTCCGCTTCTTTCCGCTCAGCTTTTGGCGGCTTCACACGGCTGCAAGGGTTATTACTTATAACTTGCCATTGCACAGCCGTATTCATTATTGACGAAATAAGGCGGTGATAATGCTGCATTGTCTTGCCGGAAAGAGTTTTATCTTCATCAACCGCTTTGAACAGCTTTTTAATATTCACACCGAGAGCGGAACTAATCGCTTGAGCGGTCTTTATAGAAATGGTATTGCCTTTTGCGGCAGCTGAAATGCTCTGTTCAGATATGCCGGCTTTCTCTGCAAGCGTCTTAAAAGTGAATTTATTTTCCTTTATAACTTTCCGCAAATCTACTGTAGCAATGTACTTTGTATCGAGCCTGATGCCCTTTTCTGCCAGGTTATTATAAAACGATAACAAATGGTGCGGCTGTATTTTCTCAATTTTCAAGTGTCCCATGGCTGCATTTATTCTCGGTAATAATGCTTCATAATGTGCAACCGTCTTCGGCCTGAGCTGCTTTCTTGCATATTCGTTCATCCACTTTTCAGCAAAGTCCGCAAACTTGATATTTGAACCCATGCAAAGGCCATTTTTTACACTTTCCTCAAACAAAACCGCCTGCCGCTCAAGCTCCTTTTCAATCTGCCGTTTCGTCATACCCGGTTCAGGCTTCCAGGTCATATTACGCAGCATCTTTTTACCGTTTATGTCATACCCGGCAGAAACCCTTATTGTGTACGTGTCCCCACGTTTAGTTATGTTCGCCACCGATTGCACCTTCTTTACTTGCAGAAATAATTTTTCGAGCGGTTTTAAGCGAATCAACTATGCTATCAAGCAAAATTCTTTCAATAAGATCTGATTGATTTATCTTAATATCATAAGAAATGCCGGAATTCATGTTAGATAAACAATTATTATCAGAAATCGATACAGAAGTCTCAGGATCATTTTTTATATTCACAAATAAATATGTTGCTATTTTAGCAATCAGATTCAAATCATATTTAACAGTTGGTGTATCTAAATTTATCGCCTTACACCCGTGACTTTCTATAAGCAAGTTTACTACTGACAGATAGTCAATATCACCTTGCTTATTCCACTTTTCCAAAACATCAGCTGCCATTTCTGTTAAACCCGTAACTTTACACGCTGCAGCTTTTTGAGCATCTCTGCTCTTGTATTCCGATAATCCCAAAAGATAATCGACTGACACGCCAAAATGTTCGGCTAACATAACCAAATCATTTATATTAGGTATACGTAATCCGGTTTCATAATAACTAATAACTTGTCTTTGAACATTGAGGAGTTTTGCAATTTCTGTTTGTTTTTCTCCCAATAACAGCCTGCATTCTTTAAGTCTTTTTCCTATTTTATCACCACATAACATTTTATACGCCTCCGATATGTCATTGTTTTGTTGCTTTTAATATTTTTTGGCAATATATATGTTGACAAGTTGATGCTGTTGCATTACAATTTGAATTGTAACACAGAGGTTGCTTTGTGTCAATAATATTTATTCAGAGGTGAAGATATGAGCAATTTAGACATTAAAAGCGAAGCTATGAATGCAGGTGTAAAACTTTGGCAAATAGCTGATAAACTCGGTATCACAGATAGTCATTTCAGCCGTAAACTTCGTAAAGAACTTTCGGATGAAGAAAAAGCAGAAATCAGAGCTATCATTTTAGAGTTGAAGGGGGCGAATTAATGAGCAACACTACACCACGTATGCGAACAATTAAGGCAGCAATAGCTGAGCTGAAAGAAATTGACAGCGGTACTTCATTTACAGAATCAGCCTTACGCCGAGCTGTTCGCTCCGGAGCACTGCCGCATATCCGCGCCGGCAATAAAATACTTGTAAACTTTGACACCTTGCAGCAATATCTGAGCGGCCAGCTTGTAACTGATACAGATGCATTATCAAACGTGAGCTGCATTCGCCGTGTCGGTTAAGGAGGATAATTCCTTGATTGATTTTGAAAAAATCGAAGAACTGAATGTTCCAGATTTTGAATCAGTAACTAAAGAAGATTTGCTCTCAACAGAATTTTTTTATAAAATCTTTGATAGTATTCAAGATGATTTTCAACGCGAACGGGTAATATGCCTTGTTACTGACAGAGCGGCAGAGCTTGGTATAAAATCAGAAGTTAAGAAACTTATCAAACATCGTGCTGAAGAATACAAAAGAATAAGCAAAGGATATGATGAAAGCTACACGGAACCAAGCTTTATTATTAAAGATAAAAGCGGCAACAAGTTCATTAATCCTGCATTGCTTGCCAAAACTTTCAGAGAAAGAGAACATTTTAAACTTGTTCGTGACCCTCTAACTAATACAGCAAACTTTTATTTTTACCGCAATGGTGTTTATGCAGCCGTTTCTGATGCTACATTCAAAGGCTATATCAAACGATATATAACCGATTTTGATGAAAGCCTGTTGCTTATGCGAGATGTTGATGAGGTATTTAAAAATCTCTCGACTGACTTGACATACATAACACCTGATGAACTCGACCAAAATGAAAATATAATCAATTTTCAAAACGGTTTGTTAAACCTTGAAACTATGGAGCTTACCGAACATTCCCCCGAATGCTTATCAAGTATTCAGCTGCCGTTGCAATGGTCCAACCAACCGTGTGATACGCCGATATTTGATAATTACTTGAAAGCTTTAACCGATGGCGATGATAAAAAGCAGAAATTATTGCTTGAATTCATCGGAGCGGTTTTCTCAAATATATGCGGTTACCGTTTCAAAAAGGTTTTGTTTCTTGTTGGCAAAGGTGATACAGGCAAGTCACAGCTCAGACTCCTTGTTGAGCGGATTATAGGAAATAATAACAGTTGTGCTGTTGATCTTGCCGACATCGAAAGCCGTTTCGGCATGGCAAATTTGTACGGTAAACGACTTGCCGGATGCGCCGACATGAGCTTTATGAAAATCGGACAGTTAAAGAAACTGAAACTTTTAACCGGCGGCGATTCAATCGACTTTGAACGAAAAGGCAAGGATAAGTTTTCGGCACGTTATAACGGTTTATTGTGGTTTGGAACTAACGAACTCCCCCGTTTTGGTGGTGACCGTGGGCAATGGGTATATGACCGTTTTATAATTGTTGAATGCAATAACGTTATACCGTCAAATAAGCAGGATAAGCACTTATGCGATAAAATGTTTGCAGAGCGTGAAGGAATTGTTCAAAAGGCTCTCGTTGCCCTAAAACAAGCAATTGACAATGGCTATATATTCAGCATACCTGAAAGCAGTAAAGAACTTTTGAAAGAATACGCCGAAAGCAACAGCCCTGTTATTTCTTTTTACAAAGAATGTTGTGTTTTGCGTTCTTCTGATATCCCAAAAGATAATTGCAGTTGCCGAAGAATGTTTGATGTTTTCAGAGCCTGGTGTGTTGATACCAATAACGGTTATACAGCTAAAAAAAGTGAATTCAAGAAAGAAATTGCCGAGTTTTTGAATATGACCGTGGATGAAATCACCACCCGTTCAAATAGTGACCGTTTCTACATCTTTACATTAACACTTGATGCAAAAAAAGAATATGAACGTGTTTACGGCTACGACAGCACAACACAAGTAACCGTGACAAAAAAATGTCACTAAATTGCAAATTTGTCACCGATTTTGTCACGCTAAATCCGTTGATAAATATAGCTTTTTTCTATTTGTGACAAAAATGACAAAAAATATCAATTAGCCGCTCACACACACGCACGCATTATAATATATTTTATCTCGCACGTGCGCACACGCACACACGAAAAGCAATTCCAAAAAATTTGTCACTTTTGACACAAAAGCCCCAAACCGTTGATATACAGCGATATTAAGGTGACAAAAAGGCTATTATTTTTGTCATTAATTTTGTCATTCGAAAACCTTGATTTTGTCATGCCTTATATTTTACACACCGCCCGGAGCTTGTAGGAGGTAATATTATGAAAAAATTATCAGAAATAGACCGCTTCAAGCTTCAAACAACAAAAGAATATCTAAGCCGGTATTTACCGGCAGAGGAAAACTGCCGCTCACTTGAAGGAATAGATACAGCCTATGCCCGGCAGCAGCGTACACGCAGTCAAGCTATTATGCGCGACGTTGAGCGGATTATTGTGTTACTCGATGTTAGCCGGGAAAAAACACTCATTGAAAAGCGTTTTATTTTAGGCTTATCCTGGCGAAAAATAAACAAGGATATGGACCTTAGCCGCGATAGTTGTTATAAGCTTTATCGCGAGGCTATGATTGAGCTTTATAACCGCGCTGTAGGGGTTGGTATGATCGGTTCTTGAGCGGATCCTCAACACGCTATTAAAAATAGCAAAAGAAGTTACAATTTTAAAAAGGTAAAGGAGATTTATTTATGTTTGTTATTACCGTCAAAGGTGAAAATTTCGTCGATTTTGCTTGCGAAACAGACGAGCGAACAGAACGTGAAAAGAAGCTTGTCGATTATTTAAAATCGCTCGGTATTTCAGATGACGAACTTAGCTTAATTTTAGAAGATTATGTTGACGAGATTAGTAAAGAAATTGCAACACAAGCATTGACTGCAGGTTTTATCCTTGGGCAAGCAGCAAAAGATTGTGCGGCTGATGTGAAATTTTCAATAAAATAATACTTTTTTTCCTTCTGGGAGCCTGTTGTGTGTCCCGCCACTGCAAAATTTATTTTTATTTTTCAGAGGCAACTTCCGCACCTTCCTTGCCCCGCAATGGCAAAATGCTTATACAGTACCTTTTGCAAGTAAAAGCAATGCGAAAACAATTCACTCGGCAGCCTAAGCACTACAGTTGAACTTATCTGATGTGACTACGCTTAGCCGGTGGTGATAAAAATCAAAAGCGGCCGCAAGCCTTAAACAAAGCTTGCAGCCACACAAAAGTTATTTATCAATAAAAGTGCCTGATTTTGCCGCAAATAACAAGAGCAGCACCGTCTTCTGATACTTCCCTTCGGATATTGACAAAGCATCAAATAAAGGCTATAATGCCCTGCGTAAGGCGTTGCCTGAACGGTAGGCGGTTTCACTCTTTGCCCTCGCAAGGGGGTGGTGCTTATGCAATACATAACACTTTCGGATTTATTACAATTCGCACTTGTTATTATCGGCATTATCGGGGTTGTTTTTACAGCCCTTGAGCATAAAAAGAAATAACCGCCGGACCCTGAGAAAGTTGGCGGTTAAATCTTAATCTTCGACTATTGAGGGCGAAACCGTCTATCGGTAACGCCTTGCACCTTTATTATATGCCCCTTGGGGTATATTGTCAAGTGCTTTGCACTAAAATAAGTGTATGCGGTTATTCAGCTAAAAACGGCTGTTTAACCGCTTTTTTATTTTCATTGAACGTTTACACCAAATCGAACGCAAACTGCGAATTTGACGAACAGAGAGCAGCGGAGCGAGTTGTTTTAATCTGTAAAAACAAATCGGTTGTAAAAATCACAATACGGACAATTAACAGCAACCATATAACCATCATCGCTTTTTTCAAAACGATGCACCAAAGTTTTGTCGGTGGGCATTTTTTCAACAACAAAGTACGGAGAATCTATACGAGTTCTAACGCTTTCAAAATAATTCCATTCAAAAATCTTTCCGCACTTTTCGCAGATGTGATTATCAGAAAATTTAATCGGCATTATCATCGTTCCTTTCTTGTTAAATCTTCAATAACAATTAAATCCTCAATCAGGCAGTTCAGAGCCTTTGCAACCTTGGCAAGCTGATACACATTTGTTGGTATTGTTTTTTCGTGTTCCCAATCTTCCAAGGTTCGGAGCGATACATCAGACTGACGAGAGAGTTCTGACCGGGACATACCTGCAGCCTTCCTGCGTTCTTCAATCTTTGTCATTGTATGCATCTCTCAATACTCAATATTATATTCTTTGCCTGTTGAATCTTTGTAAACAAGCTTAACACCTAAGACTTCACCAATGGAGCACAATTCCTTTGATGAAAAGTTATCCCTTGCCATTTTGTTTGCAAAATTCTGCCGAGTAGTACCAACAGCTTCGGCAAGTTCCGTTTGTGTCATATTAAGCTCCGAAAGCCTTTGCTTTATTACAGCTGATACGGACACGTAAAACACCTCATTTCGATAATCTCGGGGTGGAGTTATAGTCAAATTCTCCTCCCACTATAACATAGTATAGCAGATATTTGTACACTTTTCAATGTACATATTTAACAAACTTACGCTGCAATATTTGTACACTTTTTAGTTAACTTTTTAATTAAAAAGCATTGACTTTGTACATTTTTTAGTGTACAATAATATTGTAATCAAGAGGTTGCGACGGTTAGCAAACTCCCTCGAACAAGGACATAGAAAGGGGGTGAGCTTTATGGAGTACATAACAATAATCCTGGTTTTGATTCTGTTATTGCTTATAACCATAAAAAAATAACCGCCCACCGTAGCAAAGTGAAAAGCGGTTAAATCCCTAAAGCTGGCTTGCAGCCTTTTGGTTACAGTCCTAATATAACACACAATGAAAGGAAAGTCAAACATGAGTACAAGCGAAATCAATGCAAAGGTTATTGAGCTTAAGGAGCTGCAGCAGCTTATTGAGGAAGCTACAGCTCAGGCGGACAGCATCAAAGATGAGCTCAAGGCACACATGGCCGCTCAGGGAACAGACGAAATGACGGTTGGAGTTTTCAAGCTCAGATACAAGGCTGTTACTTCGAATCGCTTTGACAGCACAGCATTTAAGGCAAAGTACAATGACCTTTACGCAGCATTCAGCAAGCCCACAACCTCAATGCGTTTCAGCGTTGCATAAGTAAAGCCCTTATCTGAACGCCGACCAAAGCACAGATAAGAGCCACACACCACCGCCGGAGCGGTTGAGTATATTATAAACTTACCGCTCCTGAATGTCAAGAAATATAAAAGGAGCATTATTATGAATAACAAAACAATTGCACAAACACAGAACAACGAAGCTATTACCAAAAGAAATGTTGAACTTGAAAACGGTATTCTTAACGCCTTCATCGCTCTTGACAGAGCTAAGCATTTGTTGGAAGATACAGTAGACGAATATTTTGGAGCTCTCAATGAAGAAAATAAAAATAGGCACTCTACCATAGTTTTCAATTTTAGCAGGTATAGGGCTTACACGGAGTGTGCAAGTATATTAATAAGCGATGCATATTATGAGCTTCAGAAACTTGGCGCTTCTCGTTTTGTTGAATAGACAAATAAGGAGAGGATAGAAAAATGAATAAACGAACACTTAATAACGTTGAAGTAAACTTTATCGACCTGTTTGATGCTGCAGGGCTTGTAATAGAAGAAACAAACGATTTGCTATATATTCTTCAGGATATAGAAAAAATGCTTTTTAGTGACAAGCCCATAAAAGTCAACCATTCAGAGGAAACTTTCTCAAAATGTGCTGCATATATGCGCGTAGTCAACAATAGTTTATCGGCAAATATAGAACGGTTCAGCCGTGAAATAAGCAACATCGAAAAAGATTGTTTCATATCATAAAAACAATGCCAAACACCAATAATAAAGCATCAACATATTTATTCGGGTACTGCACCACCGGTACCCGATTTTATTTTAATTTTACACCTGATTTTTGTGTACCATTTGTGTACCAATAGTACACAAAACGTTCAAAAAGGATGAAACGCCGTAAACAGAAAAGCACAAAATATGTTGATATATAGCCATTTGTAACAAGTAACAAAAAGTTGTAAAAAGAAATTTTATCAGCTACGAACCAAAAGGTCAGGGGTTCGAGTCCCTTCCAGCGCGCCAAAATAAGCAGTACATCGTCAGATGTGCTGCTTGTTTTTTTGTGTGATTTAGGGACTCGAACCCTGAGAGGGTCAAAGCGTTAAGAAAACAGTTCAGTGAACTGTTTTTAGCTTTGAGCGGCGAAGCATTTTATGCGAGCCGTCAGCCTGCGATAAGCAGGCGGTCGTCCCTTCCGGCGTGCCAAATAAACGCTGTAACCGTTAGGTTGCGGCATTTATTTTTTGTGTTCGAGGGACTCGAACCCTGAGAGGGTCAAAGCGTTAAGAAAACAGTTCAGTGAACTGTTTTTAGCTTTGAGCGGCGAGCATTTATGCGAGCCATAAGCCTGCAAAGCAGGCGGTCGTCCTTTCCGGTGCGCCAAAATAAGCAGTACACCTTTAGGTGTGCTGCTTATTTTTTTGTGTAATTAAAGGACTCGAAACCCATGCAATATCGTAGAACAGAGGCAATCCTCTGCCGTTTGTTCTTTTTACGCTTGTTTTATTGCGGCAGGGGCAAGCCCCTGCCCTACCCGCGATTGTTAACAACAATAGATTTAAGTTTCTTCACCTTCTTTCAGAATGACAAAAATCAGAATTGCTGAAAATTAACCGATTTTCGAAATTTCAGAACAGTCAAGTTTTGTTGCATAAAATAAGACCTCACACAAGGTGAGGTCAAATATAATTATAAATCTAATATCTGTTTTTTCTTTGCGTCAAACTCTTCCTGAGTTATTACACCCATATCAAGAAGCTCTTTGTATTTCTTAATTTCGTCTGCAACACTTACCGAGCGAGATGAAACAACAGTTTTTGGTTGACGGTCGTATGCAAAAGCCTGAGTCGGAGTTTCATAAACTGCCTGATGAACTGTCTGTTCGTATGCTTCAGCAGCCTTGTATCCGGCGCGGACACTGGAACAGTATAGTAAAAAAGCGATTATTGCGAGAATATAAGTAACTATAAGCAGACCACCAACGGAACCGTCGATGTTTAACATTGCTATAAAAAAGAATGCCGGGAGAACAACCAAAATTATATTTACAAGAATTTGTATTGTAAACACCTCTGCGGTTTTAGACTTTGACTTATAGTTTTTGAAAAGAGGAATAATATAATTTAATATACATAACAAAGCCAAAAGGATATAAATCGCAATAATAGCGGATTGCTCCGATTCACCGTCGGAGAAACTGATAAGCGTAAGAATTGTTGTCAAAAAGACCTTTGCTTGTCCGACTATAAACAGAACGGAAATTGGTTTTTTTTGCGCAGTAAATACTCCTAAGCCGGACAGGATAAATGCAACTGTAAGAACAACTAAAAAAAGCGACGCCGAATCTAACGTTTCGCAAACCTCTTCATAAATATCATCTGCAACGCTGACATATTCATCATAATCTTCATACGTCCAATATCCTACTTTGTAACCCTCACACCACTCTGAACCATTTTCATCAAATCGCATATAGTCATCAATTACAGCATTCTCATAAAAATAATCTTCATCAAGACGGAATTCATCTGTTTCATATTTTCCGGTTTCGGCTTTTTTTACCGAAGCTGTTGAAGATACCGTTACACCTGACATAATTGCGGCAAATAAAAATAAAACACCCGCGGCTATCGATAACACTTTACTCTTTGATGTTTTTTTCATAAAAGACACCTCAAATTTTTATATTTTAATTTTCTTTCCAACTTTATCGAAAACTCAGTGCATTTTATTCACACAAGCCTATTTGTGAAGTCCAATATTAGTATACTAAAGTATTTTATAATTGTCAAGCGTTTTGCAATAATAGTATTGTAATATTTGACTTTGAGGTGTTCATCATGTTAGGTAAACGGATATATGAATTACGAACAGCCCGCGGTTGGAATCAGGTTAAACTGGCAGAGAAGCTTAACATAACCAAACAGACTGTTTCCAACTGGGAAAACGACAACATACAGCCTTCAATAGAAATGCTTATTCGCCTTGCAACCCTTTTCAATGTTTCTGCCGATTATCTGTTAGGCTTGGACAATACAAACCATATAAATGCTGACGGATTACCCGTTGAGTTTATCGCCCATCTCACGCAGATAATTGATGATTATAAAAACAAATAAGAAATTTTGAGTATCGCTGTAATGACCGATATACCTTCAGGTGTGTCGGTTATTTTTTATCTTTGATAAAGAAACAAAAAACGTTGCACCGCGAAGTGCAACGTTTTAACGGTTTTATTAATAATTAAATACTGACAATTCCGAAAGCTCCGAGTACGGACGATGCGAGAATAATAAGAATACATACAGGGGCAATGTACTTAATTACAACAACAAAGAGCTTTTTCATTGAAAACTTAGTGTTTCCATACTCAACTTCTTCAATTACCGCTTTAGGCTTGATAACATATCCGATAAAGATACAGGTAATAAGCGCAACAATCGGCATAATAACGCTGTTACTGATAAAGTCAAAGAAATCAAGGAACTGCATTCCGATAACCTTAACCTCTGCCCATATACCGTAACCAAGTGTTGAAACGAGGCCGAGAGCAACGCTGATTGCAAGGACTGCAATGCACGCGGGTATTCTCTTAATCTTGAACTTATCGATAAAGATGGAAACGATTGTTTCCATAAGTGAAATTGAAGATGTGAGAGCTGCAAGAAGAACAAGCACAAAGAAAACAATGCCGATAATGTTGCCACCGGGCATACTGTTAAACACCTTAGGAAGTGTAACGAACATGAGGCCGGGACCCTGACCGAGAGCTGATTCGTCTCCGCCTGAGAATGAGAAAACAGCAGGGATAATCATAAGACCTGCAAAGAATGCGATACCTGTGTCAAAAAGGCTTATCTGTCTTGTTGAGCTTTCGATACTTACTTCCTTCTTCATATATGAGCCGTATGTGATCATAATACCCATCGCAAGCGACATTGAATAGAACAGCTGACCCATAGCGGCAACAACTGTTGTCATCGAGAATTTTGAGAAATCAGGCTTGAGATAATAAATAACACCGTCAAGTGCATTTGGAAGGCAAGCAGAATAAATAGCAATGCCGATTGAAAGCACAACGAGCACAGGCATCATAACCTTACTCATTTTCTCAATGCCTTTTTCAACGCCGAAGAGAACAACGAGTGCTGTAAGTCCGAGGAAGATTGCAAAGTAGAGAATCGGTTCACTCGTTGAAGAGATAAAGTTTCCGAAATATGAATCTTGTGCCGCCTGTGATATGTTTCCGCCGCAGAAGGATACAAGATATTTTGTTACCCAACCGCCGATAACCGAATAATACGGCAGGATGATAACGGGGACGATTGATGCAAGATAGCCGAGGAATGAAAATCTTTTATCAAGCTTTGAGAAAGCAGAGATTGCGCTGAGCTGTGTTTTACGACCGAGAGCAATTTCAGCCACCATAAGAGTAAAACCGAATGTAACGGCAAGAACAATGTAAGTAAGGAGAAACATTCCACCGCCGTACTTTGCTGCAAGATAAGGGAAACGCCAGATGTTGCCGAGGCCGACAGCTGAACCTGCCGCCGCAAGAACAAATCCGAGTTTACCTGTGAAACCACTTCTTTTCTGTTCCATAATAAAACTCCTTTTCAGGTTATTGTTTTTCTCTTAGTGATATTTCAGATATTATCGCATATTTTCAACAAAAAAGCAATACGTAATAACTCCTGTCGTAAGTCAGAAACAGAAATGTATTATCCAAAAGTTAATGAGGTTTATAAATAAAGATATTCAGGAACAACGCCCTTACAGTTTTTTCCTAAAACATATTGATTAAAAACATTATTTATAGTAGAATAAATCCGTTAATCATTAAACTACCAAAAGGAGAATATGACACTATGGAAAACAAGCTTATTGTCGGTAACATCGGTATGATGTTCGGTATGGCGCACGTTGAGGGTGCTATGCACTACGGTGCAGAGGTTGCAGCTATCTGCGATATGAACGAAAAAACTCTGCGTGCGGCAGGCGAAAAATATAACATTCCCGTTGAAAAGCAGTTTACAGATTATCACGACCTTATCAACAACCCCGATATCAACGTTATCTCCGTTGCTATCCCCGACCAGCAGCACAAGAAGGTTTGCCTTGAATGCCTTGAGGCAGGCAAGCACGTGCTCTGCGAGAAGCCGCTCGCTCTTACAAGAGAGGATATCGAGGATATCGTAAAGGCTGCAGAGTCAGCAGGCAGCAAGTTTATGGTAGGTCAGATATGCCGCTTCACACCTGCATTTGCAAAGTCAAAAGAGCTTATCGACAACGGCACACTCGGCGAGGTTTACTTCGTTGAGTCCGAGTATGCACACGACTATATGGATATCGTAAAGCCCGACGAAAACGGTGTAGTTCACTGGAGAGCAGACCCCGTCCGTCACGGTGTTGTCGGTGGTGGTTGCCACGCTGTTGACCTTCTCCGTTGGCTTGCAGGCGACCCTGTCGAGGTTTTTGCATACGGCACAAAGAAGAATCTGCCCGAGGTAAGCTACGACGATGCTACAGTTGCTCTTCTTAAATTCTCAGACGACTGTATGGGTAAGGTTTTCGTTTCCACAGGCTGTAAGCGCGACTACACAATGCGTACCGTAATCTACGGCACAAAGGGCACAATCATCTGCGACAACACATCCCCCACAATGCAGCTCTTCACTGTTGACGAAACAGGCCACACAATCAAAGAGCCGCAGATTATCGAGCTTGAGGTCAACAACCACAACTACGTCAAGGAGTTTGAGGTATTTGCTGAAGCAATTCTCAACGATACAAAAGTACCCACAGATGCAAGAGAGGGTGCAAAAACCGTTGAGGTCTGCCTTGCAATCGTCAAGTCATCCGAAACAGGCACAATCGTACATCCCGATTATAATTTCTGAAAAAGATAAAAATCCGTGCAGAAAATTCTGCACGGATTTTTTTATTCGCCAAAACAGTATTTTACAAATTCTGCCGATGTTATTTCGCTGTCGTATTTTTTCTCTTTGAATATATCCGTCATATCGTGGCGGTCATATCCGTCGGCATATTTTGCGGCGGCATTTGCCCAGACTTTCGCATCACCAAGCGGCAGATACTCAACCAAGCCCGTTATATCCGCATCGGGTGTAATTTTATCGGATATAACACAGTGAAGCGAGAGTGCCTGAGCCTCGATAACCGTATTGGGCATACCCTCATAAAATGAAGGAAACACAAACACATCAGCCGCACAGAGTACATTCGGCACGTCACTTCTGATTCCGAGAAAACGCACCTTGTCGCTTATATTTCTCTGCTCTGCTTTCAGTTTTATCTCGTCCTCAAGCTCACCTATACCGACAAGCACAAGCACGCTGTCCGGTCTGATTGTGAGCATTTCGGCAAACACATCAAGCAAAAAGCTGTGATTCTTCTGCTTTGTCAGCCTGCCGACATGAGCAACGACAAACTCATCTTTAAAGCCCAGCTCTTCACGCACAGCCGACCTTGTATCGTCGCTGTAACGGTAAACAGAGGTATCGATTCCGTTGTGAAGCAGGTGTGCCCTGCCCTTCTCAATACAGCCTTTGCCGAAGCAATACTCCGCCGCCTCTTTTGACGGAGCAACCCTGACCGTAGGCACGGTTTTGGCAAGCTGACCGAGTGTGCTGTGAAGCAGCTTCTGCTTGAAACCGCCGTCAACATTTGAGTTGCTTGAGCGGTAAATAAGCCGCTTTGCACCGCCTTTGCGTGCGGCGATAAGCTCGAGCACAGTACCCGGCTTGACCGAAGAACAAAGTACGCTTTCGTAGCCGTTTTCACGCACTATATTTTCAAGCTCTTTAAGCGATTTTTTGAAGTCCTGCGACTTGGGCGGTATGCGGAATATCCTGCCGCCCATAGCCTCTATCTCATCGTCATAGTAGCCTCTTTCCTCTACGTTGACGCAAAAATCCATCTGATATTTTTCTCTGTCCATACGGCGATACTGCTTCATAAGAAAGGTTTCCGCACCGCCTGCATTCATACTGCTCATACAGCACAGCAATCTTTTGGCACTCATACGGTCTCCGCCTCACTTTCAGCAGGTACGCCAAGGCTTTTGAACAATATTTTGCACGCCTCATCAGACTCAAAATGCACAGCCTGCTCAAGACAGTTTGCTTTAAGCGAATTAAGCTTCTGCGGCGATTTAATCATCTCCAGCAGAATTTTATTAAGCAGCTCAGGTTTTGTGTAATCATAAAGTATACCGTCAGTAAGGTGACGGATTATTGTCGAATTATAATGCCAGTCTGTAGCTATTACGGGCACACCTGCGGCAAAAGCATCAATAATAGTGCCTGCAAGCCCCTCACCTTCGTAACAAGTCGGGAAAAGCACTGCAAAGCATGATTTCAGCTCATCCGTACTGTCATCGTTCTTGACAATACCTTTGTAAGCTATGAAAGGCTCAAAGCCCTTTTGCAGCTCTTCAAAACGTTCACTGTATTCAGGCTCTATCATACCGAAAATATCGAGCGTGCAAACTACCCTGCCAAGCTGTGAATTGACATACCGCACAGCCTCTATCGCATCCTCAATACCCTTTTCCCTGAGCACACGCGAAAATGTGCACAGCCTGTAAGGCTCAGCCGAAGAGTAAACCAGCTCTGACGGCTCAAGTATATTTTTTACGCGGAAATTCGGCATATAAACAGCATTTGTAATGCCGAGCGAATGCAACGCATCACGCATACTTTCAGCCTCAACATATACGCTGTCGAGCTTTTTAATCGGGTTGATAAGGCTTTTGTTTACCTGCATCTCATCTGCAAGCCAGCCGCCGATTACTATATAATGAAGCTTCCTGCCGAAGCTTTTGTTGAGCATATTGAATATGGCAGGAAAAACCCTGACGCCTCTTTGTGCAGGCATCATTATTACATTTTCACATTCGCCGAGCAGCTTGCGGCAACGGCTTATCATCCTGAGCGGATTTTTACGCCATCCGTAAGTGTCGAGAATCGCGATATTCTCTTTACCAAGCGATTTTACAAGCGCATTGTAAACGGCCTTGGTTTTCGTGGTCTGACCGTCGGCAAAATCGTAACCTATGCCGAAATGACCGCATATGCCAACTTTATACATCGTTTCATCCCATTTTCAAAAGTAATATAAGAAACCTATAAAATTATATAGTATGGCAGATAAAAAGTCAAACGGAATAAAAAACCTCTTTACAAATCAAAGGATATGTGTTATAGTCTTATCGAACAAATGTTCTTTTGGAGGTATTTACAGTGGCAGACAGAATAATACTACACTGTGATCTGAATAATTTTTTTGCATCAGTTGAGTGTCTGGGCAGAGATGACCTTAAAGACAAACCGGTCGCTGTTGCAGGCAGTGTCGAAAAGCGTCACGGCATAATACTCGCCAAAAATGAGCTTGCCAAAAAGCACGGTATCAGAACCGCAGAAGCTATATGGCAGGCACAGCAGAAATGCCCCTCGCTTGTACTTGTGCCGCCTCACTATGAGCTTTATAACAGCTATTCCCGGCAGGTAAGAGCAATATACGACCGCTATACCGATATTGTAGAGCCATTCGGAATTGACGAGTGCTGGCTCGACGTTACGGGCAGCACAATGCTTTTCGGGAGCGGCGAAAAAATAGCGGAAGAATTAAGGCAGACAGTAAAGAAAGAAACAGGGCTTACAATATCAGTCGGTGTCAGCTTCAACAAAATATTCGCAAAGCTCGGCAGTGACTACAAAAAGCCTGATGCCGTAACCGTAATCGACCGTGAGTGTTTCAAAGATATTGTCTGGCCGCTTGATGCAAGCGAAATGCTCGGAGTAGGCAGTGCAACAAAGCAAAGTCTGCGACGTATAGGCATACTCACCCTCGGCGATATTGCACGCACACCGCCGGAGCTTCTGCGTATGGTGCTTGGTAAAGGCGGCGAAACGCTGTGGAAATTCGCAAACGGACTCGACAACTCACCCGTAATCAGCTCCGAGTTTGCACCGCCGCCGAAAAGTATCGGCAGAAGCACTACACCACCGGATGATATGCGTACAATGAACGATGTACTGCTTGTGCTGATAAAGCTGTGCGACCGTGTCGCCCACTCACTTCGTGAAAACCACGCACTCGCAGGAGTAATTCAGGTGCATATACGCGACAGCAAGCTCAACGTAACAGAGCACCAACGAAAGCTGCCCCAACCTATGAGGCTGACGGAATTGCTTTTTAAAACAGGTGCACAGCTTATATCGGAAATATGGGACGGCGAAAAACCGCTGCGCTCAATAGGAATCAGAGCGTGCGAGCTTGTCAGCGAAGACGAGTGTATACAGCTCTCTTTCGACTGTGATATGCTGTACCTCGATAAAATGGAAAAGCTCGAAACACATATCGAAGATATACGAAGCCGCTTCGGCAAAGACTCGGTTATGCGTTGCCGCCAGCTCGGCTCCGACCCACTTGGTATTTATTCATCATTCGGAAAAATAGTAGTATAACAAATCAATAAAAATGCAAACAAGCGAGCCTGACGGCTCGCTTGTTTGCAAAAGGAAGGAGTAAATGAAAAAGAAACAAAAAGAAGAAATCTAATTAAATAACAGAAACACCAAAGTGTTTTCCGTGGTTTCATATTACAATATATTTCGTCAAAGTGTGATAATAAATAGTGTCTTTTTTGTGAACAAAATGTAAACGATACCCGGCGATAATATTTTTAAAAAATTTTTCAATTTTCTTTTTACTCTATTTTGTGTTTTTGTCCGACACTAAATACAACTAATCGACTCTATTGACTTTTTACACAAGGTTTTGGGCAAAATGTGGCTGTCTTTTGTACTTAGAAAGCCCTTGACACCGCGGATGTTTTTTAGTATAATACCTGCTTGTAAAGAAGATATGCTTTACACAAACTTAGGGTGACGGCGATAATCCGAACCTGCCCGAAAGCGAACCTTTTCAGCGCTTTTCGGTGTTTCAGATTTGAAAGGCAGCAGCCTGTCGGCATCCTCAACAACCAAAAATCATCTGAAAATCCTCAGCTTTCGGGTCAAAGATTTTTTATCGAGAGGATTTTTGGCAATTCAAGGCAAAAACACAGCAAATCCTTTCGGATTTGCGAGTATTTTAACAAAGAAGTGACGGAAATCATCCGATAAAAAACACGGTTAGAATTACCACCGTCACCCTGGGAGGAGATCCTTTTGGCTAAAAATCTCGGCATCACCGTTTTGCTTGACTTCTATGGCGAAATGCTGACCGAGAAGCAGCGCAGCTTCTTGGATTATTACTATAACGATGACCTTTCTCTTTCTGAAATAGCAGAGAACGAGGGCATCACAAGGCAGGGCGTACGCGACGCTATCAAGCGCGCAGAGGCTCAGCTTTTCGATATGGAAAATAAGCTCGGACTCGTTGCTCGATTTGAAGAGCAGAAGAAGGGTCTCAACGAAATAGTTGATTGTGCCAACCTTATATACGAGCAGAATATGCGTTTCGGTCTTTCAAGAGAAATCAACGAAGCATCTGTCCGTATCCGCGCAATCGTATCGACACTTGTCGAAGCTTAATTCTACTACATAAACCACAGTAAAGGAAGTGTATTTTCTTGGCATTCGAAGGACTTTCCGACAGACTTGAAGCCGCGTTCCAACGCCTTAAAAGCAAAGGCAGCCTTACCGAGCACGATGTCCGCGAGGCAATGCGTGAGGTACGTCTTGCACTTCTCGAGGCCGACGTTAACTTCAAAGTCGCCAAGGATTTCACCAACACTGTAACCGAGCGTGCTATCGGCGCCCAGGTTATGGAGAGCCTTACTCCCTCACAGATGGTTATCAAAATCGTCAACGAGGAGCTTACTGCTCTCATGGGCGGCACTCAGTCATACCTTACCAGAGCTCCGCATCCGCCTACAATCGTTATGATGTGCGGTCTTCAGGGTTCAGGTAAAACAACACACAGTGCCAAAATCGCACTCTCCCTCAAGAAGAAAGGTCACCGTCCGCTTCTTGTCGCTTGTGACATCTACCGTCCCGCTGCTATCAAGCAGCTGCAGGTTGTCGGCGAGCAGGCAGGTGTACCCGTATTCGAAATGGGTCAGACCAACCCGGTTACAATTGCTCAGGAAGCAATAAAGCTTGCAAAAGACCAGGGCTACGACTTCGTATTCCTCGATACTGCAGGCCGACTTCACATAGACGAAGAGCTTATGGATGAGCTCAAAGCGGTCAAGGGTGCCGTACATCCGCACGAAATCCTCCTTGTTGTCGACTCGATGACAGGTCAGGATGCCGTTACGGTTGCAAACGGCTTCAACGACGCACTCGGCATCGACGGCCTTGTACTCACAAAGCTCGACGGTGATACACGAGGCGGTGCCGCTCTCTCGGCAAAGGCCGTTACAGGCAAACCTATCAAGTTCATCGGTATCGGTGAAAAGCTCGAAGACCTCGACGTTTTCCATCCCGACCGTATGGCTTCCCGTATTCTCGGCATGGGCGATATGCTCTCCCTTATTGAAAAAGCCGAGCAGGCTATCGACGAGAAGAAGGCACGCGAGCTCGAAGAAAAGCTCCGCAAGAACAAATTTGATATGAACGACCTTCTCGACCAGTTTGAGCAGGTACAGAAAATGGGTTCAATCAAAGACTTGCTCGGAATGGTGCCCGGTCTCGGCAAACAGATTAAAGACGTCGACGTTGACGAAAAACAGTTCGACAGAATCCGCGCAATCATCCTTTCGATGACACCGAAGGAGCGCGAAAACCCCGACATCATCAATCCCTCACGCAAACGCCGTATTGCGGCAGGTTGCGGTATGCAGGTAGAGGATGTCAACCGACTTCTTGCACAGTTCAAGCAGATGCAGAAAATGTTCAAGCAGTTTGGCGGCAAGGGCGGCAAGCGTATGTCCAAGTCGTTTAAAAAGAAAAAACGCAGATAAATTTCGGATGTAATTACAATTTATAATTGTTACATTATAAAACAAAAACTAAAAGCAATTCATTTTTTGGAGGAAATCAAAAATGGCAGTAAAAATCAGACTTCGCCGTATGGGCGCAAAGAAAGCACCGTTCTACCGTATCGTAGTTGCTGATTCACGTTATCCCCGTGACGGCAGATTCATCGAGGAAATCGGCACATACGACACAACAAAAGAGCCCGCAGACATCAAGGTTGATGTTGAGAAGGCACAGCAGTGGATCAAGAACGGCGCACAGCCCACAGACACAGTCAAGGCTATTCTCAAGAAGTCAGGCGTTATCGGCTGATTTTAAGTCAGATAAAGCAAAAATTTCACGGAGGTGCCCGCAATGACAGAGCTTCTCATCGCAATCGCACAGGGTCTTGTAGAAGATCCCTCAGCAGTATCAGTTACTGTTGATGAGCCCAACGAAGAGGGCGTAACGGTTTACCACCTTCACGTCGGCGAGAATGACATGGGCAGAGTTATCGGCAAACAGGGCCGTATTGCCAAGTCAATTCGCACCGTTATGCGTGCTGCTGCGACCCGCAACAACGAGAAAATCGCAGTTGAAATCGAATAATCCGATTTCGCATCATTTTTTCAATAACTTAACATCACGCTCTATGTTCTTTTTAAGCATTTAAAAAGTCATAGGGCTATTGGTGTTTATAAACGGAGGCAATTATGCTCAAACCATATCTCGAGCTCGGTCAGATTGTTTCGACCCACGGTATCAAAGGCGAGGTGCGTGTCAACCCCTGGTGCGACAGTCCCGAATTCGCCTGCATTTTCAAAACCGTTTACCTTGACGACAAAGGCGAAAAACCCGTCAGGGTTACTGCTTCGCGTCCTCACGGCAATATTGCGCTGATGAAGCTTGAAGGCATTGACACCGTTGAAAAAGCGGCGGCAATGCGAAACAAGATTCTCTATATGGCTCGCAAGGACATAAAACTTTCCGAGGACAGCTGGTTTATAGCTGACCTTATAGGCTGCAAGGCAATTGATGCCGACGACGAAAGCAAAATATGGGGCACGCTGACAGATGTTAGCCAGACAGGTGCAAACGACGTTTGGCATATAACCGATGAACAAGGAAAAGAATATCTCCTGCCTGTCATTCCGCCCGTAGTAATCAGGACAGACGTTGAAAACGAAAAGGTATATATCAGACCGCTCAAGGGGATTTTTGACGATGAGGATTGATATTTTAACTCTCTTCCCCGAAATGTGCGAAAGCGTAGTAAGCGAAAGCATACTCGGCAGAGCAAGGGAAAAGGGACTTGTTGAAATCAACTGCCGCAATATACGTAAGTACACGCTGGACAAGCACCGCAGGGTTGACGACTCTCCCTACGGTGGCGGCTCAGGTATGGTAATGCAGGCTCAGCCTGTATACGACTGCTATCAATCACTCTGCGAGGATTTGGGCAAAAAGCCGCATCTGATATATATGTCCCCCCAAGGCAGTGTACTCACGCAAAAAAAAGCAATTGAGCTGCTCGAATATGATAATATTGCCTTGCTCTGCGGACATTATGAGGGTATTGACGAGCGTGTTCTCGAAGAAATAGTCGACGAAGAAATTTCAATAGGTGACTACGTACTCACAGGCGGTGAGCTGCCTGCAATAATCGTAGCAGACAGCGTATGCCGTATGTTACCGGGTGTATTGTCGAGTGACGAGAGCTTCATGAACGAAAGCCACTACAACTCCCTTCTTGAGCATCCGCAGTACACTCGCCCCGAAGAATGGCACGGTAAGCGCGTACCAGACGTGCTTCTCAGCGGTCACCACGCCAATATTCAGAAATGGCAACGCGAAAAACAGCTCGAGCGTACACTCGCCAAACGTCCCGATATGTTGGATAAAGCCGAGCTTACCAAAAAGGATAAAGAATATTTAAAGAAAATACGCTAAACCATTTTGTTATCTGCCTGACCGATATTGTAGGGAACGGTCTTGACCGTTCCGAAAGGTAAAAAGTATGGAACTACCTAAAAGGAAATTACCAAGACTTCCAACTTTCGACTATTCAAGTGAAAATTATTATTATGTTACGGTTTGTACGCATAACAGAAAAAATATATTCGGAATGCAGGACCATCTTACAGCATATGGCGAAATTGCTAAAGCACATCTCTTGAATATAGAAAATCACTTTGACGGAATACTTATCGATAGGTTTGTTATAATGCCTAATCATATTCACGCCATTATTGTAATCGGCTGTTCTCCGGAAACGGAACGGTCAAGACCGTTCCCTACATTGCCTACAATAATGGGCTTATATAAATCCGGTGTATCCAGAGATATACACAAATTGAATCCCGATTTAAAGATTTGGCAAAAATCGTATTATGACCAAATATTACGAAACGAAAATGCCTACCTGGAAGTTTGCCGCTATATTGACGAAAATCCAATTAAATGGAATTCAAAAGAAGCAAACGATTATTAAGAAGAAGGTTTCTTTATGTTTGTACGTGATTTTGATATTAAAGATATTACCGCAATTAATAAGCTTCTTAATAAAGAGCTCGGAAAATGCGTCGATATTGATACACTTAAATCAACGGTATCAAATATGATTGAAGACAGTAACTATAGAATATTTGTCGCTGAAAAAAACGGCAATGTTATCGGCTTTATAGGAATTCACTTTGGCTTAGCTTTTGAAATCGATGGTAAAGTTATGCGAATTATTGCACTTGCCGTAAAAGAAGATTATCAGCATCAAGGAGTAGGTACCGCTTTACTTTCTTACGCTGAATTATTTGCTCAGAAAAACAACGCTGTTATAATAGGTGTTAACAGCGGATTAACAAGAGCGTCTGCTCATTCCTTTTATGAAAACAAGGGTTTCACAAAAAAAGGATACAGCTTCATAAAATTGTTGAATTATGAAAACAATTGATATATTATAAAACAAACTGATGTGGAAAGGTGTTATTTATGTTACAGTATTTAGATCTTGAAATGCCGATGCTGATGCTTGCACTTGCTGCGGCATTCACATTCGGTGCGGTTATTCTTGCACTCAAGCTTTTCAAAAACAAACTTCCCGTTGACGGCGGACGCGACTTTGCATTCAACGGCAAGCTCTCAAAAGGCAAACAGCGCGGCGCAGGTATTGTATTTATCTGCGTATTTATTCTTGCATCGCTGCTCTTTATCAAACCGTCAATCGAGCTTGGTATGTACTATGCGGTAATTTTCCTCGGTATGCTTTCCGGTTACCTTGACGACGCTTCAAAGGTGCCGTGGGGTGAATACAAAAAGGGTGCGATTGACCTTATTATCTGCCTTCTCACATCCGGTGCATTTGTATGGAAGAATCCCGACCTGCTCGGTCTCTTCGGGTTCAATCTTCCGTGGTATATTTTCCTTGCAATTTCTACCGTATTCCTTTGGATGATGATTAACGCAACAAACTGCTCCGACGGTATCGACGGTTTCTGCGGCTCACTTTCAGTCAACTCAACCATATTTATTGCTATGGCTTGTGCAACACTCGGTATGAGCAGCGACATCACAGCACTCAGCGTTACAATGATTTTTGCAATCATAGCTTACCTTTGGTACAACGCAGAGCCGAGCACAATGATGATGGGCGACGCAGGCTCAAGAGCAATCGGCCTCTTCCTCGGCATACTCATCCTCAAATCAGGTAACATTCTTCTGGCTATCCCCTTCTGCTTTATTCTTCTACTCGACGGTCTTATCGGTATATTCAAGGTTTCCGTTACAAGATTCCTCAAAATCAAGATTCTCAAGAATATCCGCACACCGCTTCACGACCACTTCAGAAAAAACAAGAGCTGGTCAAACAGCCAGACGATTTACCGTCTCAACATAATTCAGGGTGTTATTTCATTCTGCACACTGATGGTTATCAAAGCTCTCAAATAAAACTCAACCGCACAGGAGAAGTAACTCATGTGCGGTTGAGTTTTTTGTCCGCTATTATTTGACACAAAGCCCACAATATTATATAATATATTTAATTATGTGCAAAAGGTGATATATTATGAAAATAAAGGTTTCAAATTACATATCAGCTTTCCTTGTCGAGCACGGCATCGACACGATGTTTACCGTTACGGGCGGCGGTGCGATGCACCTCAACGATGCTTTCGGCCATCAGGAAGGGCTGAAATGTTACTATAACCACCACGAGCAGGCTTGCGCTATTGCAGCTGAAGCTTACGCAAGGCTTCACAACCGTATTGCCGCAGTGTGTGTCACTACCGGTCCGGGCGGTACAAATGCTATTACGGGCGTTGTCGGCGGCTGGCTCGACTCTATACCGATGCTCATTATCTCGGGTCAGGTGCGTTACGATACCACTGCACGCGGCAGCGGACTCAACCTGCGTGCTATGGGCGACCAGGAGTTTGACATTACAAAAGCTGTAGACTGTATGACTAAATACAGTGAAATGGTTATTGACCCGAAGAGAATAAGATACTGCCTTGAAAAGGCACTGAGGCTTGCTCAGAGCGGCAGACCGGGTCCCTGCTGGCTCGATATTCCTATGAACGTTCAGGGTGCATACATCGAGACCGATGAGCTTATCGGCTACAATGGCGAGGAAGACGAAGTGCTTCCGCCTGCCGTAAGCGATGAAACAGCCGACATGGTGCTCGACCTTATTGCTCAAAGCAAAAGACCCGTATTCAATGTCGGTAACGGCGTACGTATTGCAGGTGCACACGATGTATTCTACCGCGTTGCCAACAAGCTCAACATTCCCGTTGTTACGGGTTGGAACAGCATTGACTGTATAGAAGACGACAACGACCTTTACGTCGGCAGAGCAGGCATTATGGGCGACCGTCCGGGTAACTTTGCCGTACAGAACAGCGACCTGCTCCTGAGTGTCGGCAGCAGACTGAGCATCCGTCAGGTAGGCTACAACTATCAGACCTGGGCAAGAGCCGCAAAGAAGATTGTTGTTGATATCGACAGCGAAGAACTGAAAAAGCAGAATGTAAACCCCGATTATCCGATATGGGCAGATGCCAAAGATTTCCTCGAAGCACTTGAGAGAAGAATAGATGCAAGAGGCTTCAGCTTCCCGAAATCCGATTGGCACGGCTGCTGTACAGATTGGAAGATAAAATACCCTGTCGTACTTCCCAAGCACTACGAGGACGAGCAGGCTAACGTTTACGCATTCATCAAAGAGCTCAGCAGCAAGCTCGACGAAGGCACTGTAACGGTAGTAGGTAACGGCTCTGCCTGCGTTGTAGGCAGCCACGCTTACGTTATAAAGAAAGGTCAGAGATTCATCATAAACTCTGCTATTGCCTCGATGGGTTACGACCTGCCTGCCGCAATCGGCACAGCCGCAGCAATCAAACCCGATGACGTTATACTCATCACGGGCGACGGCAGTATCCAGATGAACCTGCAGGAGATTCAGACAATTCTGCAGAACAAGATGCCGATTAAGACATTTATGATAAACAACGACGGCTATCACTCAATCCGTCAGTCGCAGATGAATTTCTTCGGTGATCCGCTCGTAGGTGTCGGCCCCGAAAGCGGCGACCTGAGCTTCCCCGATATGTCAAAGCTCATCCCCGCATACGGTATGAAATACTACCGTTGCGATAAGAACAAAGAGCTTGGCAAGGTTATTGACGAGGTACTTGCTCAGGACGTCCCTGTTTTCTGCGAAATCGTCGTAAGTCCCGAGCAGAAGTTTGAGCCAAAAGCTTCATCAAAAAGACTTGAGGACGGCACTATAGTTTCCGCTCCGCTCGAAGACCTCGCACCATTCCTTCCCAGAGAAGAGCTTGAAAAGAATATGCTCATTCCTATGGTTGACGAATAAAAATAAAATGGGATGTAAAAAAAGCGAAAACCGCATAAAACAAGGTAAATCAAGGGGTTTGAGCAAGTATGATACCTGCAGAACCCCTAAATAATTTTAAAAAAGCAGACAACGTTAAGAATTTTATGTTTTATGCTACGAACAAACCTCGCCGCTCGGCGTACCTTTGTACGCCGTCGGGCAAACAAAACCAAGGCTAAAGCCTTGATTTTGCTCGGTTTGTCCGTTTTTCATCATTTTTTCCTATCCCCTAAAAAGGAGCTGTAAAAAAGCGAAGTTTTTTACAGCTCCTTTTTAATTTCGACAATTTTGTTGTTTTTTATTGATTTTTCAGAAAATACCTATATAATTATAGTATCACAAAAAGGGAGCATCTGCAATTATGTCTGCTAAAAAAGCTAAAGGCAAAAAGGCAAAAAAGGTGCTTGGTATAATTGCCATAGTACTGGTTGCATTTATTGCCGTAACAGTCGTTATTACCTTAATCGGCAACAACGCAAACATCAAAAAAGCAAATTCATTCGAAACGGTACAGATTGAAAATCAGCTTATACCCGAAAAAGATGAAAACGGCAACTGGACTTTCACGACCGACCGTAATTTCAAGGTAATGCAGCTGACCGATATTCACATCGGCGGCGGTTGGATGTCGCTCGGTAAAGATGCAAAGGCACTCAACGCTGTTGCAGCTATGGTCACGGCAGAAAAGCCCGACCTTGTTGTAGTTACGGGCGATATCGCCTACCCTGTCCCATTCCAGGCAGGCACTTTCAATAATCTCTCGGGTGCGAAAATATTTGCCGCACTTATGGAAAAGCTCGGCGTTTACTGGACAGTTACTTTCGGCAACCATGATTCGGAGGCTTACAGCTACTACAACCGTGAAAAGATATCGGATTACTATGCAAACAGCGGCTTTAAATACTGCCTGTACCAGCCGGGTCCCGACGATGTTGACGGATACGGCAACCACGTAATAACTGTAAAAAACAGCAAGGGCGAAACCACTCAGGCATTATTTATGCTCGACAGCCACGCTTACACAAAGGATGACCCGTTTGGTGTCAGATGGCTTTACGACAACGTACACGAAAACCAGGTTGTATGGTACGAAAACACGCTAAAGCAAATCTGCGGCAATCAGCCGACCGACAGCGTAAAATCACTGATGTTTATGCATATTCCGCTCACCGAGCAGAAGGATGCCTGGTTTGAATACGCTGACAACGGCTACACCGATACGGAAGATGTAAAGCTCATATACGGTGTTGCCGGCGAAAAAGACCCGATTGTATACCCGGGTGTCGGTGAAGACAGAATGTTCGAGGCTATGCTCGAGCACGGCTCAACTAAGGGTGTGTTCTTCGGACACGACCACAAAAACAACTTTGCAATTAACTACAAGGGCATACAGCTCAGCTACAGCTACAGTGTCGACTACCTCGCATACATCGGCATAGCAAAAGAGGGTGCACAAAGAGGATGCACTGTAATTAACATACGACCCGACGGTACGTTTGAATCACACCTTGAAAATTACTACCAGGATAAGTACGTAACTCTTTACGAAAAAGAGCAGGTAACAATGCAGGAATTAACAAACGGATAATTCAAAAGAGCTGTTTCACCAAGTTGAGGCAGCTCTTTTTATATAATTTTTATATTGTTATATTCATATAGATTTGTTATAATTAAATTTGATATAAAGTAAACCGAAAGGAGCTTCATAAAAAATGAAAAAAACTAATTGGTACAAAGAAGCTATATGTTATCAGATCTGGCCGCGTTCATTCTGCGACGGCAACGGTGACGGTATAGGTGACCTTGAGGGCGTTCTCTCAAAGCTCGACTATCTTCAGGAGCTCGGCATCAACTGCATCTGGTTCTCCCCTCTTTACTGCTCACCCAATGCTGACTACGGCTACGATATCTCCGATTACAGAAATATTTCTCCCGATTACGGCGACAATGAGCTTTTCAAGAAAGTTCTTGACGAAGCACATAAACGCGGCATAAGAGTTATTATGGACCTTGTTGTCAACCATTCCTCTGACGAGCACGAGTGGTTCAAGCAGAGTATTGATAAGAACAGCAAGTATCACGACTACTATATCTGGCGTGACGGCAAGGGCAAGAAGCTTCCCAACAACTGGTCTTCACTTTTCGAGGGAAAGGCTTGGGAATACAACGAGGAAAACGGTCAGTATTATCTTCACCTTTTCGCCAAGAAGCAGCCTGACCTCAATATGGATAACCCTGCAGTTCGTCAGGAAGTTAAGGACATTATGCGTTTCTGGCTCGATATGGGTATCGACGGATTCCGTGAAGACGTTATCACATTTGTATCAAAGCGTGAAGGTCTGCCCAACGGTCTGCCTATCCCCCAGGCTTGCGGTATGGAGCACTATATGGACGGTCCGCACATCCACGAATACCTCAAGGAATTCCGCGAGGTACTCAACGAGTACGATTGTTTCGTAGTCGGTGAAGCTCCGATGATGACACCCAAGAAGGCTCTCAAATACGTCAAAGAGGGCGACGGTATGGAGCTTGATATGATGTTCCATTTCCAGCACATGGAAGCTGACTGTCTGTTTACAGACTTTATGTCAATGCCCTTCAGTCTCAAGCGTCTCAAGGGTGCATTCTCCAGATGGCAGGAAGGTCTTTACGGCAAAGCCTGGAACGCACTCTATATGGAAAACCACGACCACCCCAGAATCATTTCCCGCTACGGCTCTGAGAAATACAGAAACGCAAGCGGTAAATCAATCGCTAACTCATATATGCTTCAGTGCGGTACGCCCTTCATCTATCAGGGTCAGGAAATCGGTATGGTCAACATCCACCTGCCCGAGGTTGAGGATTACAAAGACGTATTTGCAGTAAACAACTACAAAACACTCAAGATGCTCGGTTTCTCTGACGAGAAGGCAAAGCAGCGTCTCAAGACCTCCAGCCGCGGTAACGCACGTACACCCGTACAGTGGGACGACAGCGAAAACGCAGGCTTCACCACAGGTGAGCCCTGGATGGCTATCAACCCCAACTATAAGGACGGCATCAATGCAAAGGCTGAGATGGCTGACCCCAACTCAATCTACAACCACTACAAGGCAATCATCAAATTCCGCAAAGAAAATCCGATTGCAGTATACGGTGCATACAAAGAGTACAACAAGTCCAGCAAGGACCTCTATGTGTACGAGCGTACTTACGAAGGCAAGAAGATGCTCGTAATCTGCTCATACACAGAGAAGGCTGTCAAGTTCACAGCTCCTGCAGGCTACGACCTTGCCAAGGGCAAGGCAATCCTCTGCAGCCACGAGAGCAACCCCATAAGCGGCAACGGCTTCACTACAAGACCGTACGAAACAAGAGTTTACTATTTCGACTGATATGGATAAGCTTACTCCAAGAGACGATATGACGGTGCAGCTTGTCTTTGTCCGTCACGGCGAATCCTACGGAAATATAGGCCTGCCCAATCCCGACGGTTACGGCAAAGAGGATACTCCGCTGACCGAATACGGCCTGAAGCAGGCTCAGGCGCTGGCTGATTATTGGTTTGACGGTGTTGAAGTGGCACAGATATATGCAAGCCCTTTTACACGCACAGTGCAGACAATATATCCTACGGCACAAAAGCTCGGCAAACCTGTCGTGCTTTTGCCCGACCTGCTCGAAGTAGGTTCAACTACGGGCGGTTGCGAAAACGAAAAACTCATAAAAGATTTTCCGCTTTGCATCCCATGCCTTACAGAGCCAAGTATTGCAGGCGGTACGTTGCTGTTACCCGTACCGGAAGCCCACGAGCAGATAAAGCTGAGAGCCAAACGATTTGTCGATTATGTCCGCAAAACATATAGTAGCGGAGAAACGGTTGTTGTCACTACTCACGGCGCATTTTTCAGCCATATTGTAAGAGCGGCGCTGAATGCCGAAGGTGAAAACTGCTTCAACTCACAAACCGATAACTCTGCCGTTACGGTTGTGGCATTGAGAGAAAATGAGCCTCCGTTGCTTCGTACTGCAAACAACACATCACATTTAAGATAAAAAAACGTTGTGCGTAAAACTACGCACAACGTTTTTTAATAATCACGATTTTCGCCTTCAACAATAGTGTTGAGCCCGTAATACTTTGCCATATCCTTGTTGCGGCGGTTTGTCGGGTCGTCACTCAGGTCTGCAACGCCGTAATGGGGAGAGCGTTTTACTCTCGGCACAATCAGCCTTACCGTCAAGTCTTTGTTACCCAATTGTTTTTGCTCTGCAATATATGCGTCTCTCGCATCAAATTTTGCATCTACAACATAAGCATCAAGTGCTGCACGTGCAACCGAATATCCGCCCCAGATAACCCAGAAAACAGCTGTTACGGCAACGCACTGTTTTACAAAACGCTCGGTAAATCTGAACTGATACACTAACGCACCTATGGAAACTATAGCTAATATGTGTATGCCAAACCATGCACGCTCCGGAAAATACGGTGAAAACAGCATCACGGCATCTCCAGCAAAAGCGGCGAGCATATAACAGACAGGCAGCTTCATATTAATCCTGCTCTTGTCGCGACTTGTAAAATAAAGCACCAGTGCAAGGACCGTAAACATCGCAACATACGGGCAGAAAACTTCAATCGACTTATATATCAGCACTATAATATACTGAAAATCAAAAATACCGCCCATACCATTCATTCGCAAAGAGGTTGCGGGTGCAAAAATCATGAACGCATAGCCGCAGATGCCACCGACAATCGAAGCAAAGCCCCACACGGGCAATTTATAACCGCGCAGCTTATACAGCACCATAAACAGCACACAAAGCCCCACAAATGCTGCTGAAGTATTTTCGTTGGTTGCACCTGCAACAAACGAAGCCGCCGTCATAAGCAGCACCATCGGCACGGTTTTGCCGCATTTGCCGGAATCATAACAGAAGCGGAAAGGCAAAAGCGCCGCCAGACGAATAACAGAGCCCCACATATAGTTCACACTGCCGTCAAGCCAGAAAACAGTTACACCAAGTCCCGGTGCAAAGCTCCAGACAGAAAGTGCCAACATAATAAAAAGTGTAGCATCATGACCTTTTGACCTGCCTTTACAGTGAAGATACATAAGAAGTATCAGCGCCACAAACATTAAAGAATTTATTACATTGAAAACAGGTTTACCTATAAGCATCATCAGCTGCACCATAAAGTGCACCACAACTCTGCCGTTGACTGTATTGTAATGAGCCTGCATAGATCGCACAATATCGCCTATGCTCGAAATCCGTTCACCTGTAGTGAAAATACCGGTTACGTTGGTGCCATCCTCAATGAACACAAAATTGTAGGCATAATCGTCAGCTGCAAGATGGGTTGACGCATTAAAAAACAGCATAACCGCAAAAGCAATAACGCAGATAGCAGCAATCAATATCAGATTAAACTTGTTGTTTCTTTCGAATTTATCCGTTACCAGACAGGTTTTTTCATACAGTTTCTTGCCCGCATCGTTAATACGTTGCTCCGAAATCTTTTTCATTGGGATGCACCTCCTTTTATCAATAAATAAAACACGATAGTTATAATACTACAGCATCAGCTGATTGTCAATCACACATCATACCCAAAACAGAATTAAGATTTTCATCCGAATATTCAATCTCGCTTGAATACATCCTTGCCGCTTCTTCTATCGGCATACGCTTTGCAAGCGTGAATATAATCCTGCAGCTGAATACCGCAAACGCTACGCGACGTTTCGCATCCTCACCGTCACAAGCTGACGATAGATGACGGAAGATGAAATAGCAAAGCAGGTTTTCAGCCGCTTTTCTATTTAAGAAAGAATATTCCAATGCAGTTTCTTTTCCGATAAACTCAAGACATTCATCCCACAAAAAGTCAAGTCGCTCGAGTGAAATCAATCGCTCTGCCCATATCGCAGGAGAAATTTCTTCTGTATCAACCGAAAAATCACCGAAAAGTTTTTTTGCTTTTTCTTCAAAATTAAGATTATTATCGGTTGCGGTTTCAAGAGCTGAATTCCTCAAAAGCAAAATTTCCTTGTCTTCTTCATAAAGCTCATCTTCAAAGCCGTCATCTTCATCCGTCACAAGTGCAAACGTATCTTTATAATTAATTATCAAATCCGATGCGGCTTCGCAGCAAAGACCAAGACCGATTTCCGTACGGTCAGAAAAGAAGTTACGAAAACGCGGATGGTCGGCACAGATATCGCAAAGGCTGTCCTCTCCGCATTGTGTTATAATATCGCAGAGTCCGTTGCTGCTGAGAAAAGGACAACG
The DNA here is from genome assembly GCA_045631965.1 of Acutalibacteraceae bacterium. Lineage (GTDB taxonomy): Bacteria > Bacillota > Clostridia > Oscillospirales > Acutalibacteraceae > UBA8612. Next base: position 32,642 of record JAZQVR010000003.1, on the reverse strand, counting down.
GTCATTTTTGTCCAGAATAAAATGTGGTTGCCCGTCATCAACCGCTATACCCTCTTTCAGCCTTTCACCAATGTCACCGTCAACATCATTGTAATAGCTATAAGTATCGGCATCTATATCAATTTCCCAGCCGACACAACAGCTGTGACGGCAAGCGGAAGCAATACATTGGAAATCCTTATAATAATTCGGAACAACAAATTTCATAGTTTCACATCCGTTAAATTTTTAACACCGCTGCATTCAAACAGAGCACTCATAAAGTCGAGAAGATCGATCTGCGGCGGACATAACTTTGCATATTCATCAGGCCAAAAAATTTTGTCAGCATTATTTTTTATGGTGTCAGATGTTATGCAAAGCTGTGCATTTACTGTTTCACCGCCACTGACAGCAACATCGAATCTCTCTGACTGCTCAGCCTCACTGCAAAGCTTTATTGCAGCACCGAATTTATCCATAATTTCAACTGCAGATTTAAGATACAACTCGGGACAGGCTGTGGCAACGGTAATTTTTGACGCATAAGGCACCGCACGCACCAGATAATCGGCAAGCACGCCATTTCTGTCGCAAACAAGCAGACTGCGTTTATATGCATTTTCTTTATCACATTGTGCAACCGCCGTATTTAACGCTGCAAGCAGCGGCAAAACCTGAGGCTCAAACCTGATTATCGGCACATAAAGCGGCGGTTCAACCGACCCGGGCAACAGCATACTGCGGCTGCTGCAACCTGCGGCAAGGCAAACACTCTTCCAGTCAATCCCTTTTCTGCCGGGCGTCACATCAATAACCTTATATGCCGCCGCACCCTTGACAGGGTTCAGATATGCCTCTACCTTGCTTCTTTTGGGTAATCTGCGCCGTTTGCTTTCATTGATACCAAGAACCGAAAACATATGCTCACTCCATTTCAAATAGTAAAGCATATGCCGCGATTGGCAAAAAAATCCGCTTAACTCAACTTTACGTTTCATTAAGCGGATGAAATTCAGTTTTTACTCTCAGACAGCTTCTTTCTCTTCTTGGCATCCGCAAAGGCAAAGCAGAACATACCCGTAAGGGCACCGCCTGCGCCGAGAATGAAATCCCACATTGTGTCGATAAGACCCTCATTTGTAAAGGGGCTTGACACCTGAAGGTTGAAGCCGTATATCTTATCCATTGTAAACTCGTAAAACTCCCAACCGACAAGTATCGCAACACCCATTCCAAAGCCTGCCATTGCAGCAATTGATGGCGCGAGCGGAATGTTTTTCTTCTCCTGCATAATTACAAGAAGCCTTGCACTCCAACCCGAGGCGATAAAGCCTGCAAAGAAGTGAGTAAACACATCCGAATAAGTGAAATCCGTACGGTTATTGAGAGTTGAGCCGATACATACACCAAGCGTTATAAACAGCGTAAGGTGAGTCTGAAACTGCCAAGGAAGCCTTGTTATAAAAGACTTGCCGCCGAGAATCTGGAAAAGATCCCACAAATGAGTAAATGCAACAGCGAAAACACCCTGCAGAAATTCAGATGTATAGCCCCTGAAAAGACCGTTTATACCCCATATGAGCAGAGCCGCTCTGCAAGCCCACCACATACCTATGGTCTTTTTCGGCATACGGGGAATGGGATTGAGAGTTTTTTTCTTCATTATTTAATCCATTCCTAAATACTCTTCGAGTGTTACACCCGAAGCCTTTATTTCTTTCGCAGCCTCAACACCGACATAGCGCCAATGCCAAGGTTCATATGTTATCTTGGTTATATCCTGCGTATGCTCCTCGTAGCGTAAAATGAAGCCGTAATCTGCCGCATTTTCGCTTAACCATTCAAAAGCATCGGTTTCAGCAAAGCTCTCATCAAGGCTTGTGTTGCCGGTAGTACCAAAGTCCATCGCAAGGCCTGCGTTATGCTCACTGGTAGCAGGCATAAGCACAATTTCAGACGCAAGACGTGTTGCCTCTGCCCTTGAATAGCCCTGATCTACATAATAATTGATTTTTCGTTCAAAGTTTGTACGCTGACGTTCTACCGAGCGGTATCCCGAAATCGGAATAAGCGAAATACCGTCAGCTTCAGCAGCTGTAACCATCTGATCGTAATACGGAACGACTCGATAATCGAGCGACTGACTGCCACCCTTTACCGCAGCTGTTCTGACCGTAAAATCGTCAGGCAGAATATAATTTTTGTTAACAAGAAGAAGATTCCATTTTTCCTCATTTATAGCAGCCGTAGCAGGGTTAAAACCCGCATAGGCATACTCGTAACCGGATGAGGTAACTTCTTCCGGTTGTGTTGTAGTTTCGGCGTTCGGCTTTTTTGCCGTAGTCTGCTCTGCTTTGCTTTCATCCTGCGTTGCAAAGTCAACTTCGTCTTCATCCTCATTGTCTTCGGAAGAAACCGACTTACCGGAGTCTTCGGAGAACTTATCGTCATCCTTAGCAGAATCGGAAGAAACCGACTTACCGGAGTCTTCGGAGGACTTATCGTCATCCTTAACAGAATCGGAAGCAAAATAGCCAACTCCAAGCACTGCCACTACAATACATAAACCGAGTATAAGAATAAGATGAATTTTTTTCATCTTAAAATCAGACCTTTCTTATCAGCAGCCGCCTGAATAGTTTGGTGCTTCTTTGGTGATAAAGACATCGTGAGGATGGCTCTCGATAAGGCCTGCATTTGTTATACGTACAAACTGAGCCTTGTCCTGAAGCTCCTTGATTGTGTGACAGCCGCAGTAACCCATACCTGAGCGAAGACCGCCGAGAAGCTGGAATATTGTGTCAGCAAGAAGTCCCTTGTAAGGAACACGACCCTCAACACCTTCGGGAACAAGCTTACGGTTGTCCTCCTGGAAGTAACGGTCTTTACTGCCGTTAGCCATAGCACCGAGCGAACCCATACCGCGGTAAACCTTGAACTGTCTGCCCTGGTAAATTTCTGTTGCACCGGGTGACTCTTCGCAGCCTGCTACAAGTGAACCTACCATGATACAGCTTGCACCTGCAGCAAGAGCCTTGACAATTTCACCGGAGTACTTGATACCGCCATCGCCTATAACGGAGATACCGTGCTTTGCAGCCTCTTCTGCAGCATCAAAAATAGCTGTAACCTGAGGTACACCGATACCTGCGACAACACGTGTTGTACAGATAGAGCCGGGGCCGATACCTACCTTAACGCAGTCTGCACCTGCATCGATGATAGCCTTTGTACCCTCTGCTGTTGCGATATTACCTGCAATAACAGAAATGTCGGGGAATGCAGCCTTAACCTTTGAAATAGACTTGAGAATATTCTTGCTGTGACCGTGTGCAGAGTCGAGAATAAGTGCGTCTGCACCTGCAGCAACAAGAGCACTTGCTCTGTCGAGAACGTCGCTTGTTGCACCGATTGCAGCGGCGCAGAGAAGTCTGCCGCTTGCATCTCTTGCAGAGTTGGGATACTGAACAGCCTTCTCGATATCCTTGATGGTGATAAGACCTTTGAGAGCGCCTGCCTCATCAACGAGAGGAAGCTTCTCAATCTTGTGCTTCATAAGGATATCCTGTGCCTCAGCAAGCGTTGTGCCGATGTGAGATGTAACAAGGTTTTCGCTTGTCATAACCGCACCGATTTTAACACTGAAATCTGACATAAAGCGGAGGTCACGGTTTGTGAGAATACCGACAAGCTTGCCGTCCTGACAAATCGGAACACCTGAAATGCGGTAACGGTTCATAAGGTCGAGTGCATCGTGTACCAGATGGTCGGGAGAAAGGAAAAAAGGATTGGAAATAACGCCGTTTTCGGAGCGCTTTACCTTGTCAACCTCTTCAACCTGAGCCTCGATAGGCATATTCTTATGGATAACGCCCATACCGCCCTCACGTGCAATGGCAATAGCCATACGGGACTCTGTAACAGTGTCCATAGCGGCGGTCATAATAGGCATATTGAGTTTAATGTTTTTGGTAAGCTGAGTTGAAACATCAACATCCTTGGGCAATACATCGGACTCTGCAGGTATAAGCAGAACGTCATCAAATGTAAGACCCTCTTTGCAGAATTTTTGTTCGCGGCTCATCATAATTATCTCTCCCCACTTATTTATAGTTATTAGAGTTAATTATAACAATCACAAAGCAAAATATCAATACTAAATTTGAAATAAACTAATAAAATATTAGTAATATTTCAAGTCAGTATTTGTTTAAAAAATCAATAATAGCGGTGAAGTGCTACTACTTTGCCTACAATTTCCACTTCTTCGACAATAATCGGCTCATAAGCATCATTTTCAGGCTGCAATCTGAAGTGACCGTTTTCTTTATAAAAAGTCTTGACAGTGGCCTCATCTTCAACCATTGCAACTACAATTTCACCGTTGCGAGCGACAGGTGTACGCTCGACAACAACAAGGTCGCCGTCATAAATACCTGCGTTGAACATACTCTCGCCCTTAACCTTAAGTGCGAAAAGCGATTTATCCTTAGCAGCATAACCGACATAAGGCAGATAGCCCTCGACCTGCTCGACTGCAAGTATGGGTGCACCCGCGGTAACGGTACCTAAAATCGGCACCTGCTTGATATTTGCAGTCTCTTCCTGGCCTACAATTCGGATAGAGCGCTTGAGCAAAGGGTCACGCGAGATAAAGCCCTCACGCTCAAGAGCATCAAGGCAGGCCTGCACGGATGAAGTTGACTTCAGACCGACATACGCACCTATTTCACGCACTGAAGGCGGCACGCCGTCCTGCAGACGCTCAAGTAAAAACTCGTATATTTTTCGCTGGGTATCGTTCAACATAAAACTAACCTCCCGTTTAAATTTCGACAGTATAATACATACAGAACATATGTTTGATACGATTATAACACAGTATTTTGCAAAAAGCAAACATTTGTTTGTATTTTCTCAAAATTTTTCTTGACAACAAAAAAACAAGATGTTTTAACAGACTATTCATTTTTTTAACAAAGAGAATTGATATTATAATCTTGCACTTGAAAAGGACGAAGCCGCATTGTCCTTTTTACAATAGTGCTTTTTACCCCCTCAAATTTGTGAAAAGACGCCCGGTGTTATGCCGGGCGTTTTTTCTTGTTTATTTGTATAAACTCCCTCTGAACAGACAAAAATAGCTGTACGGAGGGATAAAATATGGATATTAAGTTTAAAAAAGCAAGCACAAATTCACTACTCAAAACGGGAATTTATACTGCGGTCGCAATATGCGTTACCGCATTGGCAATCGGCACATACTCATTTATTAAAAGGAGTACCGATTCGGTAACCATGCCCGAAACATCAATCGACTGGGACAACCAGGGCGGCAGGCTCGATGCCGATGTGCCTGCAACAAAGGTTACCGTACCGCAAAGCGAAGAGCTTTCCTTAACAAAAGAAGAACCCACGCAGCCCGATAATCTTCCGTTCACAGGTTCATTTGCTCTGCCTATGGGTACGGAAATACTCAAAGACTACTCAAACGGTGAAATGGTAAGCTCCAAAACAATGGGCGACTGGCGGGTACACAACGGAATTGACTTCACAGGTAAAGAGTCCGATAATATACTTGCGATCCAGTCAGGCAAGGTGACAAATGTTTACGATGACCCGATGTGGGGAATCGTAGTTGAAATCGACCACGGTAATACAATGACAGCGAAATACTGCGGATTCAAAAGCGGTACAACAGTAAAAAAAGGTGAAACCGTAAAGAAAGGCGGCATTATCGGTCAACTCGGCATCATCCCAATCGAGCAGGCAGACAAACCTCACCTTCACCTTGAAATCACCGTAAACGACGTTATAGTAGACCCGCTTGCAGCAATGAACAGAGCATCATAATGTCAACAATCTGTCTTTGACAGGTTGTTGACAGCGATATAAATTTCTTCGGAATTTGAGATATATCTTTTGCCGTCCAGCAAAAAGACGAGAGTAATTTATATCGTGCTTTACATATCTTATATTATATGTTAATATTTATCCGGTGATAACATTTGAACAGAACCCTTACATACACCGTACCCGAAGAATATGACGGTGAAAAAGTAAATATATATTTGCGTGGCGGTATAGGCTTATCCTACCGTATGGTACGCTCACTCAAGCAGATAAGAGGCTCTATGCTTCTCGATGGCGAGCCGATACGCACCATCGACCGACTCAGAGCAGGCGCTGTGCTCACGCTCAATCTTCCGCAGGATAAAAGCACAGCTGAGCCTCAGCCTGCAGAGTTTGAAGTAGTATACGAAGATGACGACATACTCGTCATCAACAAGCCTGCAGGCCTTGCAATGCACCCCACCCACAACCATCAGGGCGACACACTCGCAAACGCGGTTGCATACTATCTGACTCAGAAAGGCAAGGATGCGGTATTCCGTGTTGCAGGCAGACTCGATAAAGGCACCTCCGGGCTTGTAGTTTGTGCACTGCATAAAATGGCAGCTTCAAAGCTCAACGGCAGTTATGATAAAACTTATATTGCAATAACCGAAGGTAAATACGAAGGCAGCGGCACAATCAACACACCTATAATAAGACCAGACCCGATGAAAACCCTGCGTGCCGTAGGCGAAGGCGGCGAAGAAGCGATAACGCATTGGACTTCCCTCGGATATAACGAAAATCTATCGTTGCTTGAAATAACGCTTGAAACAGGCCGCACTCACCAGATAAGAGTGCATTTTGCTTCTCAGGGCACTCCGCTCGCGGGTGATGAAATGTACGGCGGACATACAGATAAAATTCAGCGTCACGCACTGCACTGTGCAAAACTCGAAATGCAGCATCCCGTAACGGGAGAAAAAATGTTTTTCTCCGCTCCGCTACCGCAGGATATGACGGCACTTGCAAACAAAATAACAGAACAATAAACAAAAAGCACAGCAAGAAAAGCTCCTGCTGTGCTTTTGAATTTTTATCAGAATTTTATTACTTCGTTCTTTTCGGCAGATTCAAAAACCGCCTCGATAAGTTTTATGAGCTTTCTCTGCTGGTCATGTGTAACATTCGGTGTCCTGCCGTTTGCAAGTGCATCGCAGATATCGAGATAATAAGCATCCCAATCATCCGCACCATCGGGAAGCGGATAGCGTTTTATTGTATCTTCATCTCTCGGTGCCATTGTTTTGGTGAGACCGACACCTGCTTTTATCGGCACGGAATCGCGGTTTTCCCAATCGGAAACCATTACGATTTCGCCATTGCCCTTCCAGTCCTTGATTATCGCCGTACCGTTTTCACCGCAGACATACCACAGAGGCATTTCAATAAAGTTATTGGTAAGCACCTCAATCTGCCAGCTGACGTCGCCCTCAAACTTGATTATTGCCTTGAAGCCGTCATCGCAGTCAAAATTAGTGATATGAGTACACTCGGCATAAACAGAAAGCATCTTTTTGTCTGCCATAAGGGTCAGCATCTGGTCAAGCAGATGAACACCCCAGTCGAGCACCATACCGCCGCCATGAAATTTTTCGCTTCGCCAACCGCTCGGTATACCTCGCGAGCCGTGAACACGGTGCTCAAAGCAATGAATTTTACCAAGTATATTATCTTCATAAAGCTTCTTCACACGCAGATAGTCACCGTCCCAACGTCTGTTCTGATGAACGGTAAACATCTTACCTGTTTCATTTGCAACGGCAATCATCTCTTCAAGGTCAGCGCTTGACATTGTAACAGGCTTTTCGCAGATAACGTGTTTACCTGCACGAAGCGCATCAATTACAATCTCCTTATGCACTTCATTAGGAGTTGCAACCGTTACAAGCTCTACCCTTTCGTCGGCAAGAAGCTCTGCACGGCTCGAGTAGCTGTGCACACCCTCTTCTGCACCTTTTTTCTGCACCTCGGGGTCGATATCATAAAAGCCGATGAAGTCGAGCATATCAATACTCTGACAGCGTCTGCCGTGAAAGTGACCCATACCGCCATAGCCTATAACACCATAGCCTATTTTTTTACCCATAACCATTACCTTCTTAAATAAAAGCAAAATTGAAAACTTAAATATCCATTTTACAGCTTAATAAATACACTGTAAATTTTCTGCCACGAAAATGCGGTTGATGATTAAAGCGAGGTATGGTTAGCAGTGAGAGATTTTTTCGTAAGGCAAAGTGAAAAGCACAAGCAATACTTGGTGTATTGCTGAGCATTTTCACAAAGTTTTACGGAAAAATATCCACAGATAACCGTGCCACAGATTTAATTATCATCTGCCTATCACACCCACCACATTGTGCAGGGCTCTTCGCGAATAACCGCACGCTTGAGCATATCGATTGCCTTTGAGAAGCCCTCATTCTGGCTCATAAGCGAATCCTCGTGCTCAATGCTGATTGCGTAATCATAGCCGACCATACGGAGGTTGGAGATAATCTCCTTCCAGTATGTTTCATCGTTACCGTAGCCTACTGAGCGGAATACCCATGAGCGGTGAATCTCATCACCGTAGGGCTTTGTATCAAGCACACCGTTGACAGCAGTATTGTACTTGTCAACCTTTGTATCCTTTGCGTGGAAGTGGAAAATCGCACCCTCAAGTGCACGGATAGCGGCAACAGGCTCGATACCCTGCCAGATAAGGTGACTGGGATCGAAGTTTGCACCGATTTCGGGACCTACAGCCGCACGGAGCTTGAGCAGAGTTTCGGGGTTATAGACGCAGAAACCAGGGTGCATTTCAAGAGCAATCTTGTCAACACCGTGAGCCTTTGCAAATTCAACAAACTCTTTCCAGTAAGGGATGAGAACTTCATTCCACTGCCACTCGAGCATCTCGCCAAATTCGTTCGGCCAGGGGCATGTTACCCAGTTGGGATATTTGGCATTTTCACTGTCGCCGGGGCAACCGGAGAAAGTATTGATCTGATGAACGCCGAGCTTCTCTGCAAGAAGAACAGCCTTACGCATAGCGTCGTCAAACTCTTTTGCAACAGCCTTGTCGGGATGAACAGGGTTTGCGTGGCAGCTGAGTGCGCTGATTTCAACGTTATACTTTTTGATAAGAGCCTTGAACTCATCAAGCTTTGCTTCATCATTCAGAAGCACATCGGGGTCGGCGTGCTGAGTGCCGGGATAGCCGCCGCAGCCGATTTCGACCATTTCAATACCCTTGGATACAAAATACTCAAGAGCTTCCTCGAGCGGAAGATTGCCGAGAAGATTTGTAATAACACCAATTTTCATTTTGTATTCCTCCGATTAACCGACAAGTGTTTTAAGGTAAGCGATACTGCGTTTTATATCCTCAAGACCGTTCGGTACGGGGTCATCGTTCTCGACTACAAGCCACTCAATGCCTGCATCCTTTGCAGCCCTGACAACAGCGGCAACATCACAGTCACCGTCGCCGAGTGAAAGAGGCTTGCGGTTAAGACCGTCCTTGACGTGAAGAAGGCAGATACGATCCTTGTTTTCGGTAATGAACTTATAGTTGTCGACACCTGCACAGTGACTCCAGTATGTATCAACCTCAAGGTGTGTATACTCAGCAAAAATCTCCATACCGATTTTGCCGTTTTCAAGGGGAGTAAACTCTTCGGTATGGTTGTGATAATATGTCTTTACACCGAGCTTTTCGGCACCGTAAGCAAGAGCCTTTGCTGCATACTCGCACTCTTCAACAGTATCGTGTGCCGCACCGCCTACGCCACAGTAAAGGCAACCGAGAGTCTTATGGAAATCAACCGTTGCATCAATGTTTTCGGGCAGGAATGATTCTACGCCGATATGTGCACCGACAGCAACGAGGCCAAGCTCATCGAGCTTTGCTTTAATAGTTGCGGCATCAACACCGTGGTAGCCTGCAAACTCAACACCGTCGTAGCCCATAGCCTTGACTTCTTCGAGTGCCTTCATAAAATCGTCAGCGCTGTTTATACAGTCGCGTACGCTGTAAAGCTGAACTGCTATTTTCATAATTTATATCTCCTTATAATCAGTCGTTATTGATATATACGGGTGCGCCTGTCTTTGCAGACTCGTAGATTGCTTCAAGAATCTGTGTAACTACAAGCGCCTGCTCGGGCTTTGTCATAACCTCTGTATCGTTGAGGATTGCGTTGTACCACAGACGGCACTCAACATCCTTCGGGTCGGGATGTCTGTCACCCTCGTAGAAGGCTACACCGCCTGCATCGAAGTTGGGTGTTTCGATAACCTGTCTGCCGTACTTGACATAGTTAAACTGAAGACTCTCGTCGGGACCGTTGAAATCGGCACCTGCCTTGTCACCGCAAAGCATACATACAGCCTCTCGCGGGTCGGCAACATTGAGTGCCCACGAGGACTCAAGAGTGATTGTTGCTCCGTTTTCCATAACGATAAAACCGAATGCGGAATCTTCAACAGTGAACTTCTCGGGATCCCAATCGCCCCATGAGTTTGCGGCACGCTTCTGCTGACCGAGCTTTTTGAATGTAGTACCTACAACCATCTTGGGCTTGTAGTTGTTCATCATATAGAGTGTGAGATCGAGAGCGTGAGTACCGATATCGATAAGCGGGCCGCCGCCCTGCTCATACTCGTTGAGGAAAACGCCCCAGGTCGGAACTGCACGGCGGCGAAGAGCGATAGCCTTTGCGTAGTAAATCTCGCCGAGGTCGCCGTTGTCGCAAGCTTCCTTAAGATAGATGGAATCGTCTCTCCAGCGCTGCTGGTAACCGATTGTGAGCTTCTTGCCGGTACGCTGTGCAGCTTCGAGCATCAGCTTTGCATCGGCATATGTTTTAGCCATAGGCTTCTCGCACATAACGTGCTTGCCTGCCTCAAGCGAATCAACAGTAATAAAGCTGTGTGAACGGTTGGGTGTGCAGACGTGGACAACATCGATGCTCTCATCCTTGAGAAGCTCTTTGTAATCCTCGTAAACCTTTGCACCCTCGATGCCGTATTTTGCGGCGGCTGCCTCTGCTTTTTCGATAACGATATCGCAGAAAGCAACCATTTCAGCCTCTTTGATTTTTGCGATTGCGGGCATATGCTTGCCGTTGGCAATACCGCCGCAGCCGATAATACCTACTCTGAGTTTTTCGGACATAACTTTTATCTCCTTTACTGTTTATAGATTGTCTTTTACAGTCATTGTTTTTCAATTTTAATTATAAATATTAGTTAAATAAAATCAACCGTTAAATGCGTAAAATGTTACGCGTTTTTATTGGTAAATTTTCACAAAGGATTTTATTTCCGAGCCTTTTTTCTGTCGAGGCGAAGCATACCCACAACAATTGAAGAAAGCACGAATATTTCTGTTGCCACACCTGAAATTGAGTGATTCGGAATATTGTAAACCAACCAGCACGCAGAGGTCGGAATTGAGAAAGCACGGTTGATTTTCGGTGAATCAATCCACAGCACAACAGAGGAAGCAACCATAGCGATAATCGGGAAAACAGAAAAGATATTGTCCCAGGTAAGAATGCCCGAAGCCGTAAAAACAACACTGAAAATAACGGGCCAGATCCTAAAATCGGTGAATTTATTTTTACCGCGGTTTGCATAAACCAGAGAGCGGAATGCGCCAATCAGGTTTGACACACAGCCCGTATACGCACCGATAAGCAGGAAATGCACGGTAAAAAGCAGACCCGATATCATCTGAAAAGTAAGAATATTTTTATGCGATTTCTGCTGATAGGAAAAAACAATAATCGCCATTGCGACAAAGCCTATAATCTGCCCGACAGTTTCCTTCATTTTTGCACTCCGTTCTGCATTTTTATCTTAATTATATAGCTTTTATAAATAAATACAACAGTCATTTTGCTTGAAGTTGCTCTGTAATTTTATGAAAATTCAACAAAAGATTACAACTATATGCGATAACCGATTGAAAAAATAAATTCTGCGTGATATACTCTAACCAGTATATCTTCAAAAGGAGAACTAAATATGGAAAGAGTTAAACCCGCAAGAGGTTCAACACCTCAGCCCGACCATATAATGATAAGCATTTACGGTGACGCACAAACATCTATGGCTGTCACATGGCGTACAAGCACCGATGTCAATGTCGGCTACGTGCTCTATCACGAAGACGGAAGCGATAACATAATCAGAGTTGATGCCGATACAGAAGTTTTCGAAAGCGATATTGACATCAGCAACATTTTCTGGGCACACCTTGACGGCCTCAAGCCCGGCACAAAATACTACTACACCTGCGGCAGTGATACAAACCGCAGCGGTGAATTTTTCTTCACCACACAGCCCGAAGGTCTTACAAAGTTCAAATTTCTCTGCGTATCCGACCAGCAGAAGGCTCATCCGTTTGAAACGCCCGATTACTCCTATTTCAATTCGCTTATGAAGCGTTATCTCAAGGATCACCCAGACACTGCGTTCATCCTCACTGCAGGTGACAACACCGACTGCGGTCAGCACGAGCAGCAGTGGAACGGTGCGTTCCTCGGCTGGGAAGGTATTGCAGAATACGTGCCCGTTATGTTTACCGAGGGTAATCACGACACAAGAGGTTTCAGAGATTACAGAAACGGTCAGGGCAGATACTACTCCGAGCCTGCAGAGTTTTTCTGCAGACAGCTCAAGGGCAGCTATCCCTACAACGGTCCCGAGGGTTGGAAGACCGAAAACTATGCCTTTGACTACGGCAACGTTCACTTTACGGTGCTCGGCGTAAACGGCCCCGAAGATGTAAACGAGTGGCTTAAGGCTGACCTCGAGAAGTGCACAGCCGACTGGAAAATCGGCACATACCACTTCCCTGTATGTTACACAGGCAGTGACTGCCAGAATTACGACTGCTACCCTGTTATGACAGAAAGTATGGAAATGCTCGACCTTCTCTTCTCAGGTCACGAGCACAGCTTCGGCAGAAGCTTCCCGAGAAAGAACGAAGAGCTGTTTGAAGAGCCTTCAAAGGGTATGATAAACTACGTACTCGGCAACTCAAATCAGAATCCGCCCGGCACACGCTCACTCAGCAAGGTATGGCACACTGCATTCTACCCGATGGAGGACAAGACCTCTATGATTGCGATTGCAGAGGTTGACGGAAAGAAGCTTACAATTACCGCTTCACTTGAGGATGGCAGAATTGCCGACCGCTGTACTATCGACAAGGAAAACGACGTTATTGAGCCGCGTGCTCTTGCCCCCTACTTCAACCGCACACGTATGATGTACAAGGGTGCTGACCTCGGTCTTTGCCAGTATCAGACAACCTGCGAAAACATCGACGGCGTATGGTACGGCTGTTTAAGCGTGCTGTTCACATATTTCGGCGGCACTGTAAAGAAAACCGAAAATCAGGTTTATCTTGAGGGATACGGCCACTGGGCAAAATTCACACAGGACAGTAAAACCGTAGAAACCGACAGAGGCACTGTCGAGCTTGAAAATGCAGTATTCCGCAATGAGGCAAAGAGAAACCAGCTCTACATACCGCTTGATGCAGTAAAGCTGTTTGATATGCGCTGGGCATACGCAAAGCGTAACAACTTCATACTCGTCGAGCACGAGAGCGAAGAAAAGCCGATTTCGGTACAACCGTAAGCAATTAGGAATTCAGAATTATGAATTAGGAATTTAATTCTAATGTTTAAATTTTCTTGACAAGTAATGTAAAAATGTGATACTTTAATTTTGCGTTCCGTGTAAACGCATTAAATTTCAAAGAAAGGAGACGGACATAATGATGATGAATACTTTTTCAAACAATAATTTTCGGGTAATTGTGTCCGCTTCTGTCTGCTGAAGGCATTGTTGCATTTTTATCACCCGAAGAACATTTTGGTTTTTCGGGTGTTTTTTATTGCCGCTGCAGACGGTAAAACGGAACAATTACTCCAACAATCAGGAGGCTGAATTTGAAGAAAAAAACACCTAAAAAGCGTGAAGAGCGTTTTGTAAACCTCAAAAACACTCTTTACGCAATCAAGACAATTCACAGGTGTGCACCGTTACTGCTCACCTCCTTTATCCTCACGCAGACCGCATTCTGGTTTTTTACGGGCTTTATTCAGGAGATACTGTTTCTCAAGCTCCTCTTATCGCTTATAGAAAACGGCGGCACCTTCAAGGAATACGTAATGCTCGTGCTTTTATTTGCGGCATCGGGTCTGCTTGCAAAGGCAACGGACTGCTTTACGGATTACCTTGTGTGCACAAGGATGAAACATTTTTATAAAAATCTCAACGACCGCATATTTAAAAAGGCGGTCAGTGTCGATATGGCTTGCTTCGAAAACCCGGATTTTTACGACAAGTACAAGCGTGCGACCGAGATTATAACCAACGACCACTCGAGCGAATTTGCATACAACTTTGCAAGTATGTTCGCAGGCGGTCTGACGGGCATATTCCTCATAATTTACGTTGCATCAATCGACCCTAAAATACTGCTTATACTGCTTGTTGCGATAGTAGTTGTAATCGCAGAATCAATCAAAGGCAAGGTTGAAGTAAAAAAAGACAAGGAAATGACCACCCACAAGCGTTCAAAGGAATATGTAAAGCGTACCGTTTTCCTTAAAGATTTCGCAAAGGATATCAGAACTTCGGGCATATTCGGGGTTATGTACAACCGCTTTGAAACCGCAGTAGAAAACAACAGAGCGATAATCAAGAAATACGGCGTAAAAATGGCTGTGCTTGAGCTTATCGCAGGCCTTTTCGGCAGAGCGATTCCCGTAGTTGCAACCTATACTTACGCTACATACCGCTTTGTTATAAAAAGAAATCTTGCTGTTTCTGATTTCTCCGTTATTATGACAGCGATGAGTAACCTCAAAGACGTGCTCAATGACCTTAGCCGTGCTGTTTCGTACATCCGCAGGGAAGCCGCTTACTTCGGCAACCTCAAGGAATTTTTCGAGTACGAGTCAAAGGTTACGGGCGGCGATAAAATTGCCGACGAATTTGAAAGCCTTGAATTCCGCGATGTGTACTTCACCTACCCCGGTGCAAAAAAACCTTCGCTCAACGGAATCAGTCTCAAGATTGACAAGGGCGAAACAATAGCTGTTGTAGGACATAACGGCGCAGGCAAGACAACCTTTGTAAAGCTGCTGTTAAGATTTTATGACCCTGACAGCGGCACCATACTCTACAACGGCACCGATATAAGAGAATACGACATTGACTCACTTCGCAATCAGCTTGCAACCGTATTCCAGGATTATAAGGTATTCGCACTTACAGTCAGCGAAAACGTACTCTGTCACGAAGAAGAAAGCGAAGAAGATAACGCTCTTGTAACCGATTCGCTTAAATCGGCAGGAGTTTACGAGCGAGTTATGGCTATGCCCCAAAAGGAGCAGACTGTTTTCACGCGTGAGTTTGACGAAAAAGGTGTCGGACTTTCCGGCGGTGAGCAGCAGAAGCTCTGCGCCGCAAGAATGTTTGCAAGAGAGTTCGAGTTTGCAATTCTCGACGAGCCTTCCTCTGCACTTGACCCGATTGCAGAATACAAGATGTACGAAAGCCTTATCGACGCAACAAAAGAAAAAACGGTTATCTACATATCTCACAGACTTTCCAGTGCCGTACTTTCAGACAGGATTTACGTATTTGAGGGCGGACGAATTACGGAAAGCGGAACTCACGATGAGCTGATGTTATCAGACGGAAGCTACCGCGAAATGTTCACACTCCAGGCATCCAGCTATACAGACGGAGAAAGGAGTGTGAGCTGACAGTGAAGAAAAAAGCTAAAACCACTCACAACACGATTTCAAATGTGTTTTATATGCTCCGCGTAATGTTCAGAATTTCACCCGGCCTTGTAATCGGTGAAATTGCAGAACAGGTTATGGGTGCGTTGCCGAGCAAGCTGATTCCCGTTATCGGTCTTAAATTTATAATTGACGAAGTACAAAGAGGCGGCGACCCGAAGAAAATAATTTTCGGGCTTGTTGCAATGCTCGGAGTAATTGTCGCATGCGAGATTTTCACAAACATTTTCTATGAGCTTTTTGTTCACAGAGAGCGCGAAAAGCTCGACCTCGGAATCCAGTCAATGTTCTACAAAAAAGCCGCAGAGCTTGATATGGCACGATATGATGACCCCGGCTATTACAGCGATTTCATTCTCTCAATCGAAAACACTGCAGATAACCTTCGCTCAATACTCAACCTTGTTCGAGGTTATGTCGAGCAGATTATATCGTTTATTGCAATTTCCGCAATAATGCTGACAATCGACCCGATATGCCTGCTGATAGTGCTCGTATCCGTTGCACTGTTTATACCCGTAGGCAGATACACGGGCAGTCTGCAGACCAAAAGGCGTGAGGCCGTAACGGAAAAGCACCGCAGAGGCGACTACTTTGCACGCATATTCTATCTGCCCGATTACGCAGGCGAGGTCAGAACAAGCGGTGTCTATCCCCTGCTGCGCAAGAGATTCAACGAAAGTGCAGACGATGTAATCAACACCCAACGCAAGTATGTAAAAAAGCTCGACTGGCTTTTCTTTGCGCAGGAATTCACGGTGCAGGTTGTCGGCTTCATGCTCATACTCAGCCTTTATATCGGCTATCAGACCATTGTCACGGGCAATATGTCGGCAGGTGATTTTGTTGCAACCTTCAACGGTGCAGTCCAGATAGGAAGTGCCATACTTTACCTTACCGTTTACAGCCTGCGTAACTTCACCGAAAGGTCGAAGATGATTGAAAAATGCCGCAACTTCCTTGCCGAAACCGCAAACATCAAAGACGGTGAGCATATTGCCGAATGCGGCAAACCCGAAACGATATCTGTAAAAAACATCACCTTCGCATACGAAGGCAGCGACAAAGACTGTATCAACAATGTTTCGTTTGAAATAAAACCCGGCGAAAAGATTGCACTTGTCGGCTACAACGGCGCAGGTAAAACAACGCTCACCAATCTCCTCCTCCGTCTTTACGATGTCGGCGGCGGTTCAATCGAAATCGGCGGCAGAGATATCCGCGAAGAAACGGTTGATTCACACAGAGCACGCTTTGCCGCAGTATTTCAGGATTTCTGCATCTTCGGTGCAACCGTCGGCGAAAACGTAGCACTGCAAAAGGATTACGATTCGCAGCGCGTGCTTGATGCACTGAAGCTTGCAGGCTTCACCAAAGATCTGCCCAACGGTGCGGATACAATACTCCTGCGTGAGTTTGATGACGAGGGTCTTATGCTCTCGGGTGGCGAGCAGCAGAAGCTTGCAATCGCAAGAGTTTTCTACAAGCAGTGCCCATACATCATACTCGATGAGCCTTCGGCAAACCTCGACCCCGTGTCTGAATACGAGCTCAATCAGGCAATCAGCCGCAACTGTGAGGACAGAACGGTAATATTTATTTCACACCGTCTTTCCACCACACGCCACGCAGACAGAATACTGATGCTTGAAAACGGCAGAATAATCGAAAGCGGAAGCCACGATGAGCTGATGGCACTTGACGGCAAATACGCATATATGTTCAGACTTCAGGCAGAAAAATACACCGACCAGCAAGGAGTGTAAAGCAAATGAAAAAACTCACCCAAGCTATTATCTGCGTTGTACTCGTATTATCGCTTGCGTTCAGTGCTTCTGCGGCAAGCACACAGAGTATCGGCGACTCATTCACTTCGTTTTTCGACGGCATAGTACGCTTTTTCTCAATACTTTTCGGCGATATATCCGACCTGTTCGAGGGTGGATACACAAGAATTGATATCGACGATTATTCAGAGAACGGGGTTGATATGCCGGGACTTGAAAGCGGCTTTGTGCCGCAGGGACTTTGCTACAGCGATGAACCGGAAATGTTCCTTATAAGCGGTTATACAGACGACGGCAACTCAAGAATCTACGCAGCAGATGCTAAAACAAATACGGCAAAAGAAATCATACTCAAAGACTTCACCGCTCACGCAGGCGGAATCGCTTCAAGCGGCAACAGCGTATGGGTTTCTTCGGGCAGCTATATTTATCACATCTCAACCGAAGCAATTGCAAATGCCTCAAGCGGTGCAGAGCTTGAATTTGACAGCAAAATCAAGTTACCTGTCAAAGGTTCGTTTATGGGTTGTTCGGACGATATGATATGGGTCGGTGAGTTCTATACAAACAGCGGCGGTTACGAGGTTGACTCCAACCACGCTTACGGCAAAAACCACTCATGGGCGTGCGGATATAAAATTATCGACGGTTCACTTAAACTTGAAGCCGTTATCTCTATACCCGACGAAGTACAGGGAATGTCCGTGCTCAGCGACAACACCGTAATTTTCAGTACCTCATACGGCAGATACAACGACTCTGCGTTGCAGATATACATTCCCTACACCGAATGGAATCAGAGCACAGTAACTATTGACGGCGTAGATATCCCATTCTACGGCTGTGATAAGAGTGACCGACTTGCAAAAATTGAAATGCCGACACTTATGCAGGGTATCGAAATTGCAGACGGAAAGCTCTGTGTTATATACGAATCGGGTGCAGAAAAGTATTCAAACGCGAAACAGGTTATAAACTGCGTTCAGTTAATCGAAATTGATGAAGTATTGAATAAACTCAAATAAAAAAGTCAGCCACACTCCGTTTGGAATGTGGCTGATGTTTTTATGTAATATCAATTGTGTACTCGTAAGCGGTGTACCATACGTTGCTTGAATAGCTTCTTCCGCGTACAAGGATATAGTCATCATAAACCTCGAACACAAAGCCTGTGCCGCTCATAATCTGACCCATCGGGTTGAAATACATATAACAAGGCAGGTTAACGGAAGTTATGTTGCCGTGTGTTTCAACGCTTCTGTAATTCCAGATTTCCGGTGTAAACTTATCACCCATACCCAGATGAAGATGGCCGCTGATATAAATTACGTTCTCATACTTCTGAAGCACAGCCTCAACCTTTTCGGACTGCTCGCCTATACCGCCGTCCATCGGCTCGGGCTCATCGTCGCCCCAGGTAACCGGCAGACCGTGGCTCTCGTTAATCGGCTGGTGAAAAACTACGAATATCGGCAGACCGTCTGTTGCAGCCTCCGCCATTGTTGCATCGAGCCATGCAATCTGCTCGTCGCTTACATAGGCATCTGTGCCGTCATCCTCACTGCTCATTACAACAAAAGTATAACCATTTACCTTTGTTGAGTAGTAAGTCTTTTCAAGCTCCTTACCCATAATCTGACCGCCGTACTTCATAAAACGCTCCTGCGATTCGGGGAAGCGGTCATCCTCATCGCTGCCCCACGTATCGTGGTTGCCTACAGCAAGGATTATATTGTCTGCAGGGTCATACTTGGAGAAAACATCAACCGTTTTCTGCCACTGCTCTTCGTATGCGTGGTCGGTGATATCGCCTGCGTGAACAAGTGCATCAAGTCTGTAATCGGAGTTTTCCATATCGGAAAGGCCAAGCTCAAGCATAAATGCACGGGTTGCCGAATCTTTCATATGAGAGTCGGACATAGCTGCAAACGTAAGCCTGACGTTTTCCTCATCCTTCGGTGCAAAGTCTGCAGAGATATTGCCTGCAACGGGGAAAGAAATAAGAGTTGTTATCGCCATAAAAAAGGCGGATATTATTTTGAATACAGCTACCATACTTCAGTTCACCTCTCAATGATATTTGGGCATCCAGTCGCCGTGTACTTCGATAAGCTCATCAACCATCTTAACGATATCGTCAAGACTCAGCTCTGAACCTGTGTGCGGGTCGAGCATAGCAGCCTGATAGATATGCTCCTTCTTCTTGGTAACTGCAGCTTCAATTGTGAGAAGCTGAGGATTGATATTTGTCATATTCATTGCGGCAAGCTGAACGGGAAGCTTACCCATATGGCAGGGTGTTACACCGCTTGAATCGATAAGACAGGGAACTTCAACGCAGGCATCTGCAGGCAGGTTGTCGATAAGACCTGTATTGAGAACGTTACCGCCGATCTTATAAGGCTTGTTGGTAACGATAGACTCCATAATATATGAAGCATACTCGTGTGAGCGTGTGTGAGTAACATTACCGTTATCAAGAATTTCTGCCTTTTCTCTTGCCCAACGCTCTATCTGGTTTACACAGCGGCGAGGATACTCGTCAAGCGGAATATTGTAATCCGCAATAAGGTTCGGATACTTATCCTTGATGTAGAACATATTGTACTCTGCGTTGTGCTCGCTTGACTCTGTGCAGTAGTAGCCGAGGCGCTTGATATAGTCAAATCTGACCATATCGTTGTGCTTCTTTTCGGGGTCTGAGGATGCAAGGGCGGCGGCATTGATTTCTGCAGCTCTGCGTCTGATTTCGGGATAGAGGTCGTTGCCGTCCTTATCGTGAATTTCAAGCAGCCAAGCCATATGGTTGATACCTGCGATACGGTCGTATCTGCCCTCAATCTTATCATCCATACCTACGTGGTGGAGAAGATCCTTTGAACAGGACTGAACAGAGTGGCAAAGACCGACGGTCTTGATACCTGTGTAGCGTGTCATATAGCCTGTGAGGATTGCCATGGGATTTGTGTAGTTGAGGAACCATGCGTCGGGGCATACCTCTTCCATATCTCTTGCAAAATCCTCAAGCACGGGAATTGTACGAAGGCCGCGCATAATACCGCCGATACCGAGTGTGTCGGCAATAGTCTGGCGGAGGCCGTACTTCTTCGGAATTTCAAAGTCGGTAATTGTGCAGGGGTCGTAAAGACCTACCTGAATTGCATTGACAACGAAGTTAGCACCGCGGAGAGCATCCTTACGGTTTTCAACGCCGAGGTAAGTCTTAATCTTCGCCTTGCCGCCGTTGACATTTTTATTGATAGCACTGAGGATTATTTCAGAATCCTCAAGACGCTGCTTATCGATATCGTAAAGGGCAATTTCAGATTCGCAAAGGCTTTCTGTGCACATACAGTCACCGAGAACGTTTCTTGCAAATACGGTACTGCCTGCACCCATAAATGTAATTTTCACTATGTATCATCCTTTCATTGAATAATATTTATTATTAAAGTTAATATACAACAATTTTTCTTGCAAGGTCAAGGAAAAGCACAGTAAAAAACTGTACAAAATATCGCAGAGTTTTTTGTGCAACAAAAAACCCGTGTAAAGTCAAGCAACTTTACACGGATATCTTTTTTCAACCTCTTAATAAAGTGTGTGTGAAAGAATGAAGCAAGTCCACAGTGCGACAACAAACGCACCCTCTGCAGGAATCGCAAGCTTTGTATACGGACATTTCCATCCCTTATCGACACAAAGGAAGATTGTACGGGTTACAAAAACTGTTGTCGCAAAGAAAAGTCCGCCAATCAGCGAGTAGTAAGGGGTTTTGAGTGCAATAGTCAGAAACAGCAGAAATGCGCCCAGAGCAAAGGATATACCGCCGTAGTAGACTCTGATTTCTGTCTTACCTGCGTTATCAACAGGCTTGACGGAAAACTTTTCGGCATTCTTGAGAGGACTTGTGACAAACACAACAGCCATACCGAAAAAGTAGGCAACAAGACCAACAACCGCAACTGCGGCAGGGATGTTTGAAGCTAATATTTCTTTCATTGTTTTTTGCCTCCGTTTACCAATTCTGTAAAGTTTATAAGCTTTACAGTGAAAATCATTTTATCAGATGCTTACAGCCTTGAACGCAAATATCAATACGTCAATAACCATTGTCATAAACTCGTACAGACCGAGTTTTTTGAGGAAGTCTGCAATAAATCCGCCGATTGTCGGCTCGTCTGCATCAACAACGCCTTCGCCACCCTCAACAGCTTCACCGTTCATAACGGTATAGCCCTGTGTGCGGTAGCCAGCAGGGGTAAGATTGTCTGCAAGGTAGTAAACCGTAACGTCAAACTGCTTACCGCTAACCTGCGGTATCTCGCCAACATATTCAATCTCAATGCTCTCACCGGGAGCAAGCTTTACCGTCGGGTCAACCTTGAACTGAATATCAAGACCCTTGCATACAACAGCGGTGATATTGATACTTGAATTCTTGCATACGTTTGTAACTACCAGCTTGTTTGAATCCGAATTGACGTAACCGGAATCACTGTTGTCAAAGTGTGCCCATACGCTGTGGCAATAGCTTGACGAATCGCGGAACTGCGGGAACTTCTCATCCGAATAAACATCGGTTATACCATCTGTCAGCAGAAGCTTCATTACAAGCTCCATTGTATAATCGTCAAACACGACAAATGCGTGGAACATATCCTTTACAAACCAGGTGTTGTCGGGCAGGTAGCAGGTTGAAGCATCAACCGTCATATCGGGCGAAACCTTGTACTTGCCGTCACAATCGTTGACCTGAACATATCCGTCCGCAAAACGCTTGCCGAATTCGGGAGTTGTTGCACCGGTTGCACTTGAGAGGGTGATTATCGAGTCGGAATCTTCGTTCATACCCGAAATAATTCTGTTGCCGTAGCCTGCGATAATCGATATATTCATACCGTATTCTTCACGAAGATACTGAAGTCTCTCGCCTATTGTCGGGTATATGTCGTAATGGAAGCGGTCTGTTTTCTCGATAAGACCTGCTTGCTTGGTTTCGTCGAGCAGAAGCTCTTTTGCTTCATCATATTTATCTATAGGCATAAAGTCCCAGATACTGCCCCAGTTACCCATAACCTCATAGAAATAAGGCTTGACGGCATAGAGAACATCGTCAAGAATACCCAGCCAGTTTGCCTTTACGAGCCAGTTGATATCCTCTTCCATCATAACGCCCTGCTCGATAAAACGGATGAGTGTTTCTTCGTCAAAATCAATCTCACCTGCAAACGGGTCGTAAGCAATACCTGCACCGCCGATAGCGGGAGAAGTCATAATGACATTATCAACCTTATTGTCGTCGCCGTAAAGCGCGAGATAAGTCGCTGTGACCTGGCCGCCGTGGCTGAGCGAATAGATGTTGACCTTATCTGCACCGCTGTGCTCAAGCACGCTGTCGATGTAATCACGAAGCATACCTGCATTGAACTCCGCACCCATTCTGAAATCACACATAAAGTTGTAGATGCGTGACGGGTCGAGATATTTCTTCAGCTCTGCCTGAATCTCAAGCTCGTATGTATGAGAGCCGTCGGGGAACATTTCGTTGAGGTTGGCAGTGTTTGTAACAGCCGCATCGGTAGAGAGCACGTGAAGCGGATAAGCACTTGTGCCGTCGTCGTTACAACGCAGGATACCGAGCTCTTTTACAACCTGCTCGCCGACAACATCACCCAAAAGCTGAGCATCGCCCGTAACAAAATCGCCGAGGGCACGGCCTGTTTTTGCAATATTCTCAAGCAGACCGAGAGCCATACCGCCGATATCGGGGCCCCATACCTGCTCGCCATCCTCGGTGAAAAGGCCTGCAGCACTGTAGCCCGGCACGATGATTACAGGGTATTCGGAAACACCCTCTTCAAGGTCATCGAAGCCGTAGCCCTGTGCAAAGCAAAGGCACGACACCGCCAGAATTACAACTGACATAAGTACACAAAGAATTTTTTTCATATCAATCCGTCATCCTTTCAGATGTTATGAAGATATAATAACACAAAACGGATAAATTTTACAGTAAATTTTTTGTAAAATAAAAAACAAACGTATTTTGCATATTATTAATATGTCATCCCGAGCACGTAGGGGCGATTCACGAATCGCCCGCAATGAAGGAGCCTGTATTTACCTCCTTTGAAAAGGAGGTGGATTTTGCGAAGCAAAAGACGGAGGATTGCAAAACAATTTTATTTTTACAATCAACCCTCAGTCAAAATCACAAGCGATTTCGACAGCTCCCTTCAAAGGGAGCTTTTAAGGAACAATTTTAAAGCGATATAAAAACATCATCGTAGGGGCGGCTATCGGGCATTCGTTTCGGTTTATTGATATGAAAAGACTGGAGACGAAACACCTCCACTACGGTGTCATTCCGAGGGATAAAAACGTGCAACCACACAGGGCCCCCTATGAGGATTGCCGATTGCAAATCAACCAACATATACATCGCAAAACACTCACTGAAAAACTCAACAAAACATATTATAAAATACTGTTTAATTTTTATCATTTTTGCGATTGACTTTAAAGGTCATTGTGCTATACTTTTTTAGGATTTTTTCAGAGGTTTTCTCTGCCGCCGTAAACGAAACACATCGGCAACCCGGCAGAGGCAAGCCCCTGCCCTACTTTGAGTTTTTTAAGAAACGAAGGCGAATTATTTTATGGAAATACTTTTAGGCTTATCATTCGCACTGGGTGCAGGTCTGCTGCTCTCACGTATTGCAAAGCCGCTCGGACTTCCGTCCGTAACTTCTTACCTTGTTGCAGGTATACTTATCGGCCCCTACTGCATAGGCAAGCTCGGAATTGAGGGTGTAGGTTTCACCTCAATGGAAAGCGTAAAATCATTTGAGCTTATTTCGCAGGTTGCTCTCGGATTTATCGCTTTTGCAATCGGTAACGAATTCAGGCTGTCACAGCTCAAGAAAATCGGCGGCAAGGCAACCTTTATCGGTATTGTGCAGGCATTTGTCGCAACACTTCTTGTTGATGCGGCACTTATCGGTCTTCACTTCGTACTCGGCGAAGACAAGCTTCCGCTCTCAATGGCTGTAACCCTTGGCGCAGTCGCCGCAGCTACGGCACCTGCCGCAACCCTTATGGTTGTACGCCAGTACAAGGCAAAGGGTAAGCTGACTGACCTTCTGCTTCCCATCGTTGCTATTGACGATGCTGTAGGTCTTATAATCTTCGCAGTATCCTTCGGTATTGCCAAGGCAATTGAGCACGGCGAAGTCAGCATAAAGGCAATCATCCTCGAGCCGATTATCGAAATAGTCTGCTCACTTCTTCTCGGCTCGCTTATGGGTATGCTCTTCTCATGGTTTGAGCGTCATTTCAGCTCCAACAGCAAGCGTCTTTGCCTTTCAATCACATGCGTTATTTTTACCGTTGCAATATCGATGCTCAAGTTTGAAGTATTCGGCGTACACATCGGCTTCTCCGTACTTCTCGTATGTATGATGCTCGGCACAATGTTCTGCAACCTATGCGATTTCTCTGCAGAAATTATGGATAAAACCGATGCGTGGACAGTGCCGCTCTTCGCCCTTTTCTTCGTGCTCAGCGGTGCAGAGCTTGAGCTTGGCGTTTTTTCAGATATTACAATTATCGGAATAGGTGCGGCATATATCATCAGCCGTTCACTCGGTAAATATTTCGGTTCATACGCCAGTGCTAAAATCACCAAATGCGACAAGGCAACCACAAAATATCTCGGTATCACTCTTTTGCCCCAGGCAGGTGTTGCACTCGGGATGTCTGTCACAGCAATGGAGCTTGGTGAAGTCGGCACAATGATAAGAAACATTGTGCTTTTCTCCGTACTTATTTACGAGCTTGTAGGTCCTATGCTCACAAAAATTGCGCTCACCAAGGCAGGCAATATCGAGCCCAAGCCCCACCACAAAGAAAGAAAGCACCGCACACCCCCTGCGAAAATATAAAATATATAATGTCAAATCAGCGATTATCCACACGGATTTTCGCTGATTTTTTTGTTGTAACCGTTTCGTTAATAATTGTTATCAAATTGTGATTGATTTTGCCAAACAATTATGATAACATAAAACCAACATCATAGAGGAGGAATTTACTATGAACTGTAAAATTTGCGGCACACCTATAGAACCCGGCTCAAATTTCTGCCTGAGCTGCGGCACTCCCGTTACACAAAACCCCGGCAATCAGACTTCGTTTGACAACAGTGCTCCCGCCGAGCCTGTTCAGCCCCAGTTTATGGGTGCTGTACCGCCTGCATACGCAGACAGCTATGCACCCAAAAAGCCAAAGAACACAAAGAAAATCCTTACAGTTATTATTTCCATTGTTCTTGCACTGTCCATCGTCGCCGGTGGTGTTACCATAGCACTGCGAACAATTCCGACCACGGCAATTCCCCTTGCCGCCAAGAACACTTTGTTCAACTCATCCGAGTTTGACATTACTTTCACTATGGACTACGAAAGCGGATCCAAAATCACAGGCGATATTTATTTACTTTTGGGCGACGATATTGATTCCAGCCTGCTTGACTGCACCTTCAAATACGGTTCAGATAAGTTTACCTTCGAAATCGAAGAAGGCGTAGTTTATTACGACGGCGAAGAAGAAGGCGAACTCAGCGAGCTGTTCGAAGACCTTGAGGACGATTTCATAAATGATTATGCTCCCGAAGATGTCGACATTGCCGAAGAGCTTGACAAGATAATCAACAAGAAGATAAGCCTGAAGGCATTTGAAAAAGCATTTGACGATATTATCGCTCCGACTATCGAGAACATCCTTTCAGAAGAAGAGGATATCGAGATTGATATCCCCGACTTTGATGATCTCGTAAGCAAGGTGCTTAAGATTGCAAAAGCAGGTACTGACTATTGCCACTTCGAAAAGTCAGATTTAGGCCTGTCCGGCACTACATACGAAGTTGTATATGACGATTATGTAGAATTCAACAGAGCAATTCTCGAAACAGCTTTTGAAGACGAATTTGTCAACGAAATCATAGATCAGACTACCGATGATTTTGACAAAGACGAATTCATCGGTAATGCAGTTGAAAATGCCGAAAAAGCCGTAGAAGAAGAAACACTCGGCACCACCTACATAACAATCAAATCCAACAGAATCACAAACATCACAATAGAAGGCACCGGCGTAACCTACGAATTTGAAATCGACAGCAAACGATAAAGCAGCCGAGAACTCGCACAAAAAATTGTAGGAAACGGTCTTGACCTTCCGCAAAAGCAAAACATCAAAGGCTCTGCTTGAACGCAGAGCCTTATTTTTATTTTGATTTGAAAATTATTTTATAAAATTATTCCATTTTCTGTTTTTTGTGCTATAATGTGCACAGGTTATGCTTTTTACGCAGGCGAAAATGTTACAAGTTTGTTAATATTTGTCACCGATTTGAAATTGCATTGCCGAAAATCAAGTGATATTATCATATCAAACAATATCAGGAGGAATTAAACAATGAAGAAATCTTCTGTCTTTATCTCAATCATTCTTGTGCTTGCACTTGTTGCAGGCGGTGCAGCTGTTGCCATTACATCCATCCCTCATGTAAAGGTATACCGTGCATTGGACAACACACTTTTCAACTCATCCGAACTTAACATCATCGTAAGAACCGAGTATGGCTCCGACAACTACGACGAAAAACGTCTTGATATAGTCATCGGTGACGATATTAACTCCAGCTCATTGACAATAACCGAAGTCTCATCCTTTGATGATGAGTCATACACATCTTCATTAAATGGCGGCAAATTTTACAATAATGACGGCGAAGCATCCGACGAAACCGTCGAAGACCTGCTCAAGAGCCTCGAAGAAGAGTTCGAAGATTATCTTCCCGAAGGTACAGACATTGTTGAAGTAGTCAATGACATACTCAACAATAAGATTGACAAAAAAGCTGTCAAGAAAACATACGACGATATCCTCGTTCCGGCAATTGAGAATTTCATCAGCGAGGAATTCGATGAAGAAATAGAGCTGCCCAAGTTCAAGGAATTGACCAACCGCGGAATGGACATCATCAAGGAAAAAGATATTACAGAATCCCTTGAGTTTGAAAAGATTGATTCTGACCTTCCCGGCACAACATACGAGTACACCCTCGATGTAGCACAGCTTATAGAGGCTGCTCTCAACTATGCTATGGAAGACGAGGAATTCAGCGAAACAATTGATCAAATCGCCGAGTCCCTTGATACGGAAGCAGAAGACCTTGTCGATGATATCATTGAAGGAAGCAAAGACTTTGAAGACATCACCGGTACAATTACAATAAAATCCAACAGAATCACAAATATTACTTACAATATCAACGATGACGACACTCTCATAATCACAATCGAAAGCAAAAAGTAATATTCCTTCAAGCCCTGCATTACGCAGGGCTTATTTTTTTAGAAATACACTTCACTTTGAGAAAAACCTATGATATAATGTCATTCAGCAATACCCTGAATAAAATTACCGGGAGGTATAATTTATGTTATGTCCTAATTGCGGAAGCAACATAAGCTCAGATTCAAAATTCTGTGCACTCTGCGGCACACCCGCACCTTCGCAGAATCAACTCGACCCCACACCTCAGGCAGAGGTTATCAATGAACCGACACCCGTCACAACCGCTACAACCAAAACAAAAAAGCCGAAGAAAAAGCTGCCTCTTATCATTACAGCTGTTGTTCTTGTTGTGGCAATTATCGCAGGTGTTGCAGCTCTTGCCATCACCGGCACACCCGAGGTAAAGGTAATCAACGCATTCAAAAACACTGTATTCAACTCATCCGAGATGAATATCAAGGTTAAGATCGCCTCTGAAGATACCGACTATTGCAGGAATGATCACACAGAATATGACATATCTATTACCATAGGCGATGATATTGACTCAAGCACATTTAAAATCAAAGGCTCAGGAGAATACGAATATAACAACAACTACTACTATGACGGCTATTACGATAGCAGTAATTATGAAAACTGGGAAAAATACTCTTGGGAAGATAATTATTCCATTAAGAACGGCAAGCTCTACGAAGAAGATGATGAATACGGAGAAGTCAGCGAATACCTTGGCTATTTTGAAGAAGATTTAGAATACTACGACATCGATGTAGACCTTGAAGAAGAAATCAACAGCATACTCAACGGCAAGATTGACGAAAAGGCAATTGAAAAAATTTACAACGAAATCGTAGTTCCGACAGTCGAAAAGATGTTCAAAGAAGAGCTTGATGAAACTATTGAGTTGCCCGAGTACGACGAGATTTTCGGCACAGCAACAGACCTCTTCAAAGATAAAGCCGTACGCGAGGCGCTTGATTTCGAAAAAATCAAATCCGACCTTCCCGGCACTACATATGAGTACTCAATCGATCTCGGTGACCTTGCCGAAGCTGTACTCGAATATGCTATAGAAGACGAACAGTACAAAGAATACCTTGAGATGGCAGCCGATGAATGGGATTGCGATGTCGATGAAGTGGTAGACGAAATCATCGATGAGTTTAACGATACCGAAAACATTGACGGCACAATCACAGTCAAATCCAACAGAATCACTAACTTAACTATCGACGATTATTACGGTTGCACAATCGAAATCGAAATCGAAAGCAAAAAGTAATATTCCTTTAAGCCCTGCATTACACAGGGCTTATTTTTTTTAGAAATACACTTCACTTTGAGAAAAACTTATGATATAATACTATAGAATAATCCCTTGACAAATCTACCGGGAGGTATAATTTATGTTCTGTCCTAATTGCGGCAACGATGTAAATCCTGATTTGAAATTCTGTCAGGAATGCGGCACACCCGTTTCCGCACAAAATCCGTTTAACACTACTCTTACACCTCAATTTATCGTTGAGAACCCGATTGCTGCCGGTGCTCCGCCCAAAAAAGCTAACAAGAAACTGCCTGTTATTATTACAGCTGTTGTTCTTGTGATTGCAATTATCGTAGGCATTGCAGCTTTCGCTGTCGGCAGCACACCCGAGGCAAAGGTATTCAACGCACTAAAAAACACTGTGTTCAATTCTTCCGAGATGAATATCAAGGTTAAGGTTACCGGTGAAGATACCGAATATTACAGGAATGATCACACAGAATATGACATATCCCTTACCATAGGCGATGATATTGACTCAAGCACATTTAAAATCAAAGGCTCAGGCGAATACGAATATAACAACTACTATGACAGCTACTATGATAGCTACTATGATAGCTATTATGACGGCTATTACGATAGCAGTAATTATGAAAACTGGGAAAAGAACTCCTGGGACGAGAATTATTCCATTAAGAACGGCAAGCTCTATGAAGATAACGATGAAGAAGGCAAAGTCAGCGAATATCTCAAGGAGCTTGAAGAAGAGTTAGAGGAATACGATATCAAGGTCGACCTCGAAGAAGAAATCAACAACATACTCAACGGCAAGATTGACGAAAAAGCTCTCGAAAAAGCTTACGACGAAATCGTAGTTCCTGCCATCGAAGATATGTTTAAAGACGAATTCGACGAAGCTATCGAGCTTCCGAAGTATGATGATATTTTCGGCACAGCTGCAGACCTCTTCAAGGATAAAGCCGTACGAGAGGCTCTTGCTCTCGAAAAAATCAAATCCGACCTTCCCGGCACTACATATGAGTACTCAATCGACCTTGGTGACCTTGCCGAAGCTGTACTTGAGTACGCTATGGAAGACGAACAGTACAAAGAATACCTTGAGATGGCTGCCGACGAATGGGATTGCGATGTCGATGAAGTTGTAGATGAAATCGTCGATAGCCTTAACGACGTTGAAAACATCGAAGGTACAATCACGGTTAAGTCAAACAGAATCACTAACATAACTATCGACGATTTTGACGGTTACACAATCGAAATCGAAATCGAAAGCAAAAAGTAAAAGTCTGAAAGCCCTGCATTACGCAGGGCTTTCTCTTTTTTAATATTCATTCTTCCATCTGTCTGCCGAGGAAGTTTGCTGCAACCTGCACGAGCTTCACATCAGCCGCTGCAGGAACGGAAAGCTTCTCATCGCCAAGCAGCACAACCGCACCCGAAACATCACCTGCCGCAATAATCGGTGCGGCAACACAAGCCTTGCGGTCTACACCTATTGCCGCTGTCATACCGTCACCCTCACGCTGTGTAACAAAGCTCTCACGGCGTTCCATATAGTCCTCAAGCTCTTCGGTAAGCTGACGGTCAATAACCTCTTTTTTTGAGATACCTGCACAAGCAATAACCCTGTCACGATCACAAATCAGTACGGGGTTGTTTGCACCGCGGTACAGCACTTCCGCATACTGTGCGGCAAGTGTAGACAACTCCCCTACCGGCGAATATTTCTTGAAGATAACCTCACCGTCAGGTGCAGTGAAAATCTCCAGCGGGTCACCCTCGCGGATTCTCATTGTGCGACGAATTTCTTTCGGAATGACAACCCTACCGAGGTCGTCTATACGGCGTACAATACCTGTTGCTTTCATATAAATATCTTTCTCCTTAAATTACAAATTTGTTGTCTATTACAAGCGAACGCGAGTAACAAGGTTCACTCAGGTGTCAAATTTTCCAAATTTGGAAACACCGTGTGGTTCTTATTATCTGTATTTTAAGGAGATTTATACTTTTAAAACTTGTTTTTATGAGCCCGCTGTGATATAATTCTAAAAATTATTTATAAAATATTATATCAAGGAGAGCAAAGATGTTTGTCAAGATTCAAAGTTGGGATTACATGTTAACTAATAATGGAAACGGAACATTTACGATTTGGCATCATGTTACGCCAGCTGATGGTGGTTATGGTACCGAAGTAAGGGAAAATTTTAAGATTGGTCAATATAACAAAGACTCTGTGGGACAATTATATTCTTACATTTCTTCACTTCATTTATCTCCATCCGAACGTTTTTATTCAAGTATACAAGAAATCAAGGCGTTAACCAATGCTATGGAACATCTTAAATTATTTTAAAAAGCATGGTAACAGCTGAGTAAAAGTACGCCGCTGTCTTTTATATCTCTTCACCACACTATGTATTGCAACACAAAACCTGTCGAAAGGTATCAATGTTGTCTGTAACGGGTCGCCTTCACGGATACGCATCGTCCGTCTGATTTCTTTAGGGATAACTACCCTTCCCAAATCGTCATGCGGCGTACAATACCTGTGGCTTTCATATATATCTATCTCCTTATTTTACAAATTACGATACTATTATTTGTAAAAGAGATAAGATTATACTGTACAGATTTACTTTTTCAGATTGCTGTGTTATACTGAACAAAAGGTGGTGCAATTATGAAATACTATTTTCCTTTCGGTCAGGAACTGCATCCTTTAGTGCAGGAAGATAAGTCTCCCAAAAAGGTATTTGTTCTTGGTGTCTATGCAAGTGCTGTTCATGCACGCTGGAAGAAGGACGGACAAATTATTTGCCAAGCACTTGCCGTGGCAAGTGAGCCGAGAATCTTTTGGGACGGAAATCCCGAAGAGGCAAGAGCAATTATTGATGCAATTGCTATGCCTAAAGAACTTGGTGTTTTAGAACCTGCAGGCAGACAACTGAATGGTCCCTCTGCAAAAGTTTTGGATGAAAACATTCTTGCACCTCTTGGATATACCAGAAAAGATGCTTGGCTTTGTGATTGTCTTCCCGAAACACGGCTTAATCCAAGTCAAGTAAAAGCATTAAACGAAAAGTATAATTCCCTGATTGACCAATACGGTTTAAATCCAGTTACAATTCCTCGACGTCCCAACTCCTTCTGTAATCAAGCAAGGAGCACAGAAATTACCAAGGAATTACTACAATCGCAAGCAGAGCTATTGGTACTGTTGGGTGATATTCCTATTGCACAGTATCTTAAGAAAGTAACTGATGTTCCGTATTCTTCACTTGGCGAATATGTGGAACGATACGGTTACGGAACTAAAACGGAAATAACTATTCAGGGAAGAACTATACAAGTTTTACCCCTTGCCCATCCTCGGCAGATTGGTGCATTGGGCGCCCATAGCGAAAAATGGTTCTTAATGCACAAAAAATGGGAGCAAGGCATAAATTGACAGCGACAGCGGAGTGAATTTCACTCCGCTGTTATTCTATGTAT
>JAZQVR010000002.1:0-35718 GCA_045631965.1 Acutalibacteraceae bacterium | reverse complement strand
CAATGATCGACCCGAGAAACCTCGATACACTCCTTCACCCGCAGTTTGATGCTAAAGCATTGAAAGCTGCTACACCTATGGGTAAAGGTCTTGGTGCATCACCGGGTGCTGCTTGCGGTAAAGTTGTATTCACAGCTGAAGATGCAGAAGCTTGGAACAACAGAGGCGAAAAAGTTGTTCTTGTTCGTCTTGAAACATCACCTGAAGATATCACAGGTATGAAAGCATCACAGGGTATCTTGACAGTTCGTGGTGGTATGACATCACACGCTGCCGTTGTTGCTCGTGGTATGGGTACTTGCTGTGTATCCGGTTGCGGCGAGATCGCAATGGATAAGGAGAACAAGAAGTTCACACTTGCAGGCAAGACCTACAACGAGGGTGACTTCATCTCTATCGACGGTTCAACAGGTAACATCTACGACGGCATCATCCCCACAGTTGATGCTGAAATCGCAGGCGAGTTCGGCCGCATCATGGCATGGGCTGACAAGTACAGAACTCTCAAGGTTCGTACAAACGCTGATACACCCGCAGATGCAAAGAAGGCTCGCGAGCTCGGTGCAGAAGGTATCGGTCTCTGCCGTACAGAGCACATGTTCTTCGAGGCAGACAGAATCGCAGCATTCCGTGAGATGATCTGTGCAGATACAGTTGCTGAGCGTGAAGCAGCTCTTGAGAAGATTCTTCCCTATCAGCAGGCTGACTTCGAGGCTCTCTACGAGGCACTCGAGGGCTATCCCGTAACAATCCGTTTCCTTGATCCGCCCCTCCACGAGTTTGTTCCCACAGAGGAAGCAGACATCGCAGCTCTTGCAGCAGCACAGGGCAAGTCCGTTGAGGACATCAAGGCTCTCATCGCATCTCTCCACGAGTTCAACCCCATGATGGGTCACCGTGGTTGCCGTCTTGCTGTAACATATCCCGAAATCGCAGCAATGCAGACAAAGGCTGTTATCCGTGCAGCTATCAACGTTAAGAAGGCACATGCTGACTGGAACCTTGTTCCCGAAATCATGATTCCCCTTGTTGGCGAAGTTAAAGAGCTTAAGCTCGTTAAGGATGTTGTTGTTAAGACAGCTGACGCTGAAATCGCAGCAGCAGGCGTAGAGCTCAAGTACGAAGTTGGTACAATGATCGAGATTCCCAGAGCTTGTATCACAGCTGACGAGATTGCTAAGGAAGCTGAGTTCTTCTGCTTCGGTACAAACGATCTTACTCAGATGACATTCGGCTTCAGCCGTGACGACGCTGGTAAGTTCCTCAACGCTTACT
The DNA here is from genome assembly GCA_045631965.1 of Acutalibacteraceae bacterium. GTDB lineage: Bacteria > Bacillota > Clostridia > Oscillospirales > Acutalibacteraceae > UBA8612. Next base: position 34,443 of record JAZQVR010000002.1, on the reverse strand, counting down.
ACGATACAAAGATCTTCGAGTTCGATCCCTTCGCAAAGCTTGACCAGACAGGCGTTGGCGCTCTTATGGAGATGGCAGTTGCTAAGGGTAAGGCTAGCGGCAAGAACCTCCACTACGGTATCTGCGGCGAGCACGGTGGCGATCCCACATCTGTTGAGTTCTGCCACAAGATCGGCCTCAACTATGTATCTTGCTCACCCTTCCGTGTTCCGATCGCTCGCCTTGCAGCAGCTCAGGCAGCTATTAAAGACTAAGGGGAAAACTCAGGTTTAACCTAAATGAAAATTATCCGTCCGAGAAATCGGGCGGATTTTTTATGTGTTGAACAGAAAAGTAAAAAGTGGTATAATTATCTCAACAAATGAGAATTTTACGGGTGGCTCTGTATGTTTACTACAAAAACAAAATCTAACGATATTTTCCAATTACCAAAAATAACAGTAGATTTCATGAGAGAAATGGGCTTTATTAAACCAATGCATGGAGTAGGTCAACCACCTTTTATAGGCATTGATTTTTCGATGTGTGATTATCTAAAAAAAGCACATATTCCGTATTCCCGTCTACACGATGTCGGAGGACCGTTCGGTGGAAATCTTTACGTGGATATCCCTAATATTTTTCGTGACTTTTCTTGTGACCCTGAAGACCCTCAGAGTTATGATTTTGCTTTTACTGACTTACTCATAAAAGAACTTATTGAACGTGAAATTGAGCCATTTTTCCGTTTGGGTGTTACGATTGAAAACTATCGTAAAATTAAAGCTTACCGAATCAACCCACCAAATGACTATGAAAAATGGGCAAAAATCTGCGAAGGTATTATCCGTCATTACACAGAAGGTTGGGCAGATGGTTTTCACTATAAAATAACCTACTGGGAAATTTGGAACGAACCAGACAATTTTGAAGACCCCGAAGAAAATCAAATGTGGACTGGTACACCCGAAGATTATTACAAATTATATGAAGTTGCATCAAAACACTTAAAAGAAATTTTTCCACACCTAAAAATAGGCGGTTATGCAAGTTGCGGTTTTTATGCTATTACAGATAGTCATACTAACGTTGGTGCCTGTTCACCAAGATACCAGTATTTTATTGATTTCTTTGACGGATTTTTAGCATATATTAAGTCGCATAATTGCCCTCTCGACTTTTTCTCGTGGCACAGTTATGCAGACGTTGAGGCAAATATCAAGTGGGCAGAATACGCTCGAAACAAATTAAATGAGGCAGGCTATAAAGATACAGAGCACACTTTAAACGAATGGAATTGGCAACCTGAATTAAAAGGAACAACCAAACACGCTACACTCACTTGTGCAATGCTACTCTCTTTACAAAACACATCACTTAACAGTGCAATGTTTTATGACGCAGGTTGCAATACGGGAATATATGCAGGACTTTTTGACTGTGTAACATTCAAACCATTGCCAACCTATTATTCCTTTGTAGCTTTCGGTGAACTTTACAAACATGGTAAACAAGTTTATGTCGGTGAATTGCCCGAAAAAGTATATGCTTGTGCATCAAAAGAAAAAGACGGATGCTTTGTTATAGCAAACACAAATGAAAAAGATATAAATATTACTCTTGATGTGAATGGTATAAGTGATATAACGGAATGTAAAATTATAAAAAACGGTGTTGTTTGGGAAGATTATGAATTTAAAAATATCCTCCCCGCAGAATCTGTAATTTATATTAAATTCGATTTATGATACCATTCATAAAAGAACTTTATATTCAAAAGATAAACAAACTTGAATTTGTGGAGATGTCATTATGGAGTTAAATGTTAATTCCCCAGCATATTATACGGACCATTATGGAATTGATAATGAAGTTTATAAATTTTTTCAAAAAGCTTATTTTTACTTTTCAGATAAAGAATATAGTGAAATATTAAAATTTGTCGGTATTTTACCAATAGCAGCACCGCAGGAGCTATATGATAGCGGTGCTTGGAAAGAATCTGTGCAATTAATAAGCAATAAAAGTTGTGCTATAATTTCCCTAAGAATGAACTTTGAAGAATACTATGGTGCTGATAGTACTAAAAAAATAATGTTAACAAAAGAATTGATTTTAAAAGGCATAAGAACAATAAAATCAAGAGTTGGTTTTAATTATGAAGAATTTGAAAGAGATTTTAATCAGCTAAGTATTGATTAACAAATTCCAATTTGTAGGTGAGATAATATTTCCCCACTTTGCTAACAGCAACACAGGCAGCTATCAAGGGATGAAGGAAATAGCCTGAAACCTAGTAAAATCAAGGGTTCTCAGCTTTTTGAATGATTAAATGCGAATATAAAAAATGCTTGATTTAAGTGCTTTTTAAACAAAAATCATTCTAAAACTTTCAATTAATATTAGAGGATATATCATTTCGATGGTATATCCTCTTTTTTCTCATCATTAAATACAAACCGAGAACAAGAAATATTAACTCTGTATAACAACAAAAGCAAAAAGCCTATGTGGACGATTACAATCCACATAGGCTTTTTTTCTTTCAAGCTTTACAAAAACGGTACACCCTTAATTAACATATACAGTTGTACCTTTTATTATCTGCAATCGCATAAAATCAAAAGCTTCTTACTTTCAAGGGCTTTAAAAATATCGGTTTTTTCTCACCGGCTTTAACCATTTCTCTTGCAAGTAATCCTCTCATTTTTCTGAGAATATCAAGGTGTTCTTTATCATTTACAAGGTTATGTCTTTCGTTTGGATCGTTTTTCAGGTCATATAAAAAATCATCATAATAAATAAGTGCGCTGTGTTTAGTATTTCCCGATCCGAGTGCTCTGGCAGAATACTTCCAATCCTTTGTGCGTACTGCCCTGCCGACCTGTGATTCGCTGATTTGAACAAAAACACAATCTCTTTCGGGAACATCTTTCCTGTTAACAGGGAGAATATTTCCGGAATAGGTTTTCGGCACCTCAATTTCCGCAAGACTCAGAAGTGTAGGCGGAATGTCGATAAGACTGACAAGACAATTCATAACCTCGTCTTTATCTACTGCCCCGCCACCAAATACAAGAGGCGTATGTATACTCGAATCGTGACAGCTGCGTTTATATTCATCATTTCGCGTTTTAAAATGACATCCGTGGTCACTTGTGTAAACTATAACCGTATTTTCATACAGTCCTTTATCCTTCAAGGCTTTAACAAGTCTTCCGACATTTTCATCAAGGGAATGAATAGCGGCAAGATAATCGGGATACTCTTCTCTGTAATTGCCCTTAAGAAAGGTTAAATCCTCCGGCAAAGGATATTCACGGAAATCATCAACCTTATCTATTGGCCCTTCAAAATGACCACTGTCATTCTGGTGGTGTGGTTCAAGCTGTGAAACAAACATAAAAAAAGGCTTATCGCCGCTATGGTTATTTACATATTCAACCGCAAAGTCATTTATACAATCCGCCCTGTAACCCTTAAAATCAATCTGATTGCCGTTACCGTCAAAAACATATCCATCATAACCGTGCGAGGTAAACTCCAGAACATCTGCCGCACGCCAATATTTATAACCGCCTTGTCTTTGAGGCGGAACAGCTGTTTTTTCGCAATGAACACCGATACCTTCATAACGGTCTGAAGCAAGATGCCATTTTCCGATATACGCTGTATCATATCCGTTTTCATTAAAATAATCAGCCAAGGTTTTCGCATCTTCTTGCAAAGCAATTCCGTTCCAATAGCAACGGTTTTCAGTTGCAAACTGACCTGTCTGCAAGCAGGCACGTGCAGGACCGCAAACAGGCTGGCAGGTAAAAGAGTTTTCAAACAGCACTCCCTCTTCTCCCAATTCCCAGACATTAGGCATAAGACTGCTGTTCAGAGTGTCCCATCGCTGTTGATCGGAAAAATAAAAGATAATATTAGGCTTCATTATTTTTCTCCTTAATGCTTATAAACATTTCCGTGTATCAATCAGACGTATTACAGTAAATATTGTAACACAAATATATCAGCAGTTCAATAAAGCTAGCCACTTTTATTTTGACATAATTTGAGGAAGCCGAAGGAGCTATGGATGAACGCGAATCAAAAAAACATCGGTTCCGTGGATACTGTCGATACAACGGTTCTTGCAAATTTGCTTACAGAAAAAACATCCCGGTGGCTTCCTTTTTGAAACAATTTTATGCAAATCATATTTGTTGGACTGACCTTGATTGACAACAAATCCGCGGTTGGTGTAAAATAATGAAAAGTGAGAAGGCATTGTTATGAGTGACATTGTTATAAGCAAAAACACTCAAATATATTGTTTATTTAATCGGAGGCTTATCTTATGTTCAAACTGACTCCTCAGCCTGTAAAAATATTTACCGATAAATCTGTAACCGGTTTTGTTTTAACTGACAATACAACCGTTTCCGCATTTGATTTTTCTGATGATTTGATTGTTTTCGTAAAAAAAGTATTGAACAAAGAAATCAAAGCATCAAATGGTGACTGTTTAATTTCTTTAATCATTGATGACAACTTCAAATATGATGAAGGTTATTCCCTGAAGTGCGAAAACAATAAAGTTAATATTGTATCAAAAACAGAAAACGGACTTTTTTACGGAATACAGACTCTTAAACAAATGCTTCTGCAATCAGGAGGGAATATTCCATACACTGAAATTTTCGACTCCCCTCGATTCGCTTACAGAGGATATATGCTTGACTGCGGAAGATATTTTTATTCTGTCAATGATATAAAACGAATCATAGAGCTTATTGCATTACATAAAATAAACATACTGCATTGGCATCTGACTGAGGATCAGGGTTGGAGAATAGAAATCAAAAAATATCCTTTACTGACAGAAAAAGGCTCGGTGCGCAGTCACACAAATTTCAACAGAAAATCTCACGGCGGTTTTTATACTCAGGAAGAAATAAAAGAAGTTGTTGAATACTGCCACAAACATAAAATCAAGGTTATTCCCGAATTTGATGTTCCGGGTCACAATGTTGCTGCAATCGCCTGTTATCCGTATCTTTCTTGTTTTGAGCGAAGTCTTGAAGTAGCAACCCATTGGGGTGTCAAAAGAGATATTCTCTGTGCAGGTAAAGAGTCAACTTACGGTTTTGTTTATGATGTTCTTGACGAAATAATGGAACTTTTCCCCGATAAAATAATTCATATTGGCGGAGATGAAGCATTCAAAGAACGTTGGGAAATATGTCCTCATTGCCAGAAGGCCACAAAAGAAAACAATCTGCACGATGAAAACGACCTCCAGATGTTCTTTATGTCAAAAGTTAACGATTATCTTGCATCAAAAGGTTATTCTTCTATTATGTGGGGCAACGATACAGAAGGTGGAACGGATAACCTTTCTTCCAAAATTGCGTGGACCATATATAAACCCCATTGTAACGATGAAATGATAAAAAAGGAGCTTGAACGAGGCAGAAAGCTCATAAACTCAAAAAATAAAACTTTTTATCTTGATTTCCCTTACGGATGGACATCCCTCTCGGATGTTTGCAACAGTGATGGTGCATTGACCGAAAAAGATGAAGACACCTACGGCGTTGAAGCTTGTATGTGGACAGAATATGTGCCTGATATGAAGAAACTTGAATTTATGACCTTCCCAAGACTTGGAGCAATCGCTGAAAATGCCTGGTCACCAAAGAATTCATCGAATTTTATGGATAAGGTAAAAGATTATTGCAAACTGTTGGATGCTTACGAAGTGAGATACGCACCTTTGAATAAGGCGAATCCATCATTTATTTATAAACATTTTTCTTCCATTTGGTTCAAAAGGCGTGTTTTTCATTGGGAACGAATTCATATACATTTTGATAACAAGAAAGTAAAGAAACTCAGCGAAAATTACGATAAATAAGAGTTTAGTGTTTGCTTTTTACTCCAAAGCCCCCTTAAATAATGCCTAATCATTCCTACATTTGTTCGTTGCCACACAGGCAGCAATCGCTGAGATGAAATAAGTTTATTTCATTCGGAATAAGTGAATAACTAAAACAAATCCCCATTGAGTAATCGGTGGGGATTTTTGTGTGCATTGAAATCAGAAGGTAAAAGCGTTATAATCTAATTAATAAATATCTTCAAAATAACTATTGACTCTCACGCACCGTCATAGTATATACTCTCCTTGTGAGGTGAAAACATGAATTTTCAGATTAAAGAATTTGCCGAATTTACGGGTGTAAGTGTGCGTACACTTCATTATTACGATGAAATAGGGTTGTTAACACCAGCCTTCGTTGACAGAGCGACAGGTTATCGTTTTTACGACGAAAATTCTGCTCTTCGAATGCAAGAGATTCTTTTTTACCGTGAGCTTGATTTCCCCTTAAAAAGCATCAAGGAGATTTTGGCATCCCCGAAATATGACAAAAGCAAGGCATTGAAAGAGCAAAAACAACTGCTCATCCTGAAAAAAGAGCGATTAGAACGGTTGATTTCTGCCATTGATGGTGCCGTGAAAGGAGAAAATGTTATGAAAGTATTTGACAATAGCGAATTTGAAAAGTATAAGACCGAAGCGAAAGAAAAGTGGGGCGAAACGTATGCCTACAAGGAACACACAGAACGGACAGCGAATTACTCCAAACAGAAGTGGAATGACCTTGCCGAAGGAATGGACTGCATTATGGCAGAGTTTGCATTATGTATGAAAAAAGGCGAAGAGCCTGATTCCGGCGAAGCACAAAACCTTGTAAAATGCTTGCAGAACCATATCACCGAAAATTACTATCTCTGTACAAATGAGATTTTAGCAGGTCTCGGCCGGATGTATGTAGGCGATGAACGCTTCAAAAATAATATTGATAAGCACGCTGACGGTACAGCGGCGTTTATATGTGACTCAATTGAAGTTTATTGCAAGCAATGAGTAAAGAATAATTTCCCCACTTTGCTAACTGCAACACAGGCAGCAATCGCTGAAATGAAATAAGAGATTGAGTCTGACTCATTCTGAATAAACAATTAGTCCCCTTGGAGAAATCCAAGGGGATTTTTGTGTTTGTAGTACTTTTCATTGGACAAAACATATGGTATAATATTTAAAAAGAGGTGTTAAATGAAAATAATCCGTCCGAGAAATCGGGCGGATTATTTATGCGTTGAACAGAAAGGGAAAAAGTGGTATAATCAATTTGACAAACTTGAATTTGACGGAGGCTATATTATGGCAGAAAATATTGTTCCTTTTCTCGTAGGGGTTGTATGTATTATCCTTGGAATTTCAAATATGCGAGGAAACATATCATCTCTTCATTCTTATCACAGGCATCGTGTTTCGGAAGAAGATAGGATACCATTCGGAAAACAAGTAGGCTTGGGTATTATTATTGTCGGTATTAGCATAATCGTATTTAGTGTTCTGTTATCTGTAACCCTATATACTGAAAACGATATTTTTATTTTAGTTGGAACTGCTGTTTTGATTATTGGTATTATTCTTGGACTTGTTATAAGTTTTCGTGCCATGATTAAATATAATAAGGGTATTTTTTAATTCGTCAAATTCCAATTTGTCGAATAGATGACAATTCCCCGCTTTGATAACTGCCACACAGGCAGCTATCAAAGAAATGTAATTTAATGAGAGAAGTGTAATTCGTTACACGAGGTACTTTGACTAAACAAATCCCCTTGGAGTAATCCAAGGGGATTTTGTATATTCTTTTGCAAACGATTTGGTTTTCTGTTATAATAAGCATTAAGAAATTATATATGATTGTAACAATTTTCAAGAGGTGCCTGTATGAATATTTTAAAAAACGATGATGTTCATAAAAATTTTATAGCGTTATTTAACACAGAAGATACTTATGTGTATGCTTACCGTATCGGTATTTGGGCAGAAAATAATCAACCGATAATTCTTAAGGATGATTGGAGTTGGAACGGACATTATGTTTCTCGATACTATTATGTTCAAACCTTAAATTATGAGCAAGTCAGAAAATACGCTCATGATTGTATGGGAAAAACCAGTGTATTATCTCATAATTTTTATGAAATCGACGAAAACAATTGGGAAGACTTGTTAGAAAAAGCCTACTATGAGCTGAAAACATTATCAAATTCAAGCTATAATGTGGATTTTTTAAAGCGTGATGATCGTTTTTACTTTTTAGCGCTCAAGGATAGTTGGCTTAGCCGTTATAAGAAATATTTATCAAAAGATAAAACAAACGATATAAAATAACATTTCTTACTTTGCTAACTGCCACACAGGCAGCAATCAAAGAAATGTAATTCTCCACGAATTCGTTTCGTAGCATAATAATCTAGAATTACAGTGCAAATACTTGATTCTTTTTCATTGAAATATGTCTGTGCCATATTCCTTTTGGCTTTTATATAATATAAAAATCCCCACACATTCGACAAAACACTTAACCTCCTTGTAAAATGGTGTTACCAAATACAAGGAGGTCATTTTTATTTATTAAAGCCCGCTGAATTGTATTTTTTAATCCAAAACTCTGCCGTCTGTTGAGATTGTAACCACTCTCCACGGAATGAATTTTCCGCTTGCCCGCAAGGCTTTTTTTACGGCGTGTTCAATTCCGCCGCAGCAGGGCACTTCCATTCTGACTACGGTAACGCTCTTGATATTGTTGTTTGCGATAATAGCGGTCAGCTTTTCGGAATAATCACCCTCGTCGAGCTTGGGACAGCCTATGAGCGTTACGTGATTGCGGATAAATTCATTATGGAAATTGCCGTAAGCGAAAGCGGTGCAGTCAGCCGCTACCAGAAGATTTGCGTTGTCAAAGTATGGTGCGTTCACGGGAACGAGCTTTATCTGAACAGGCCACTGTGAAAGCTGACTGTTAATGGGGACAGAATAATCCGAAGAAGCCTGACTTTCTCTTTTTATTGCTTTGGAATGTGTGCCGGGACAGCCGCAGGGAAGATTCTGCGGCTCTTTCTTTGACTTTGCCGCAAGAACGGCGGCTTCATTATATGCAGGTGCTTCTCTTTCTTCAAAGGTTATTGCGTCTGTCGGGCAGGCAGGAAGACAATCGCCCAGACCGTCGCAGTAATCTTCACGGGTCAGCTTTGCTTTTCCGTTAATCATTTCAATTGCACCTTCGTGGCAGGCGGCGGCACAAGCACCGCAGCCGTTGCATTTATCTTCATCAATTTTAATTATTTTTCTTATCATTGAATTTCTCTCCTCGCTTGTTATTGTGGCTTAATTATAGTACAATAATTATAACAAAGCGGTTGTTTTTACAACGGAAAGAGATGGCAGATGAAAAACTATATTCATATCCTTAAAAGAACTAAGCTGTTTGCTAGCGTTGGTGAGAATGAAATATCCGCAATGCTTTCCTGCCTCGGTGCAAGACTGTATAACTATAAAAAGGGTGAATACGTGCTTCGGCAGGGCGAGCACTTGAGCGATATTATGGTGCTTGTTGAAGGCGATCTGCATATCCGGAAGGATGATTATTGGGGCAACCGAAGCATTCTCGGTCAGGTTGCGGTTGGTGAAATGTTCGGCGAAGCCTATGTTGCACCTGATAGCGGGGCTTTGCTTAATGATGTTGTTGCAACTCAAAACAGCACCGTTATTTTCTTTGATGTTAAAAAGATTATTACGACCTGTTCTTCGGGTTGCCGCTTTCATAATATGATTGTGCAGAATATGTTTTTCGCAATATCCGAGAAAAACAGAAAACTCGTGCAGAAGCTCGGTCATATGTCCAAACGAACTACACGAGAAAAGCTGATTTCTTATTTGTCAGAAGAATCGAAAAAGCAAAACAGTCCAAGTTTCACGATACCCTTTAACCGTCAGCAGCTTGCAGATTTTTTATCCGTTGACCGCAGTGCAATGTCTAATGAACTGTGCAAAATGCGTGATGAAGGTTTGATTGAATTCGATAAAAACTATTTCAAACTGTTCTGATGCAATAAACCGCTTCACTGTACGACTGAACGTTGGTGAAGCGGTTTTGGTTTTTATGACTCTTTAACGATTTTGCCTGTGATGTGTTCGGGCTGCAATTCATAACAGACGGTATCTTTAGCAAATTTCTCTATTTCAGAATCAATATATTCAATGTCGGAAGTGTATTTAAGGCTCAAATTACGATATATTCGGGCAGCTTTTTGAGAATCTTCAACAATATGCATCCTGCCGAAAACAATTACACTGCTGATATTCAATGCCCATTCGCCGTCTTTTACGTAGCCTTTATCGTACACACAAAACGAAACTTTATTGTCGGCTGATATAGCATCGGTTTTGTGTCCTTTTTTGCCGCTGTGAAAATAAATATATCCGTTTTCTTCGTTATACCAGAAGTTCATCGGCAAGCCGTAGGGATAACCGTTATCGCCTTGAACAGATAAAACGCCTCTTTTTTCAGTCTTCAATATATTGGTAATCTGTTCCGGTGTAAGGGCTTGCTTCTTTCTTGCACTTCTCTGAACATAATCAATTCACCACGCTAAATCCTGCTTATTTTTCTTCGGTAACGGAAGCTCATCATACATAGCGCTGAAAAGCTCTGCAAGGAAATTCTTGTTGTCAACGTCATCGACCAACAGCATTTCTTTTGCACCCTCATACGGCAATTCAAATGTTGCATCGGGCATAAGGGCAACAGCTGCTTTGACTGGTTTTACAAGCAGTCTGTCATCGTAAATTCCACCGATGATTCTGCCGCGATAGTAGAGGATATATTCACCCATTATAGCTTTGTATGTAATTTCTTCTAATTCGGATAACTGCTCTAAAATAAAATCCAAATATTCTTTACTTGAAGCCATAATGTACCTCTTCGTTTTATCGATCACTCTAATCATACCACAGTAAAAGCAAAATTTCACAGTGATTTTTGTAATGTCGTTTGAGCGGATTTGGTAGGGTGGCTATCAGTTGCCGGCTTGCGCAGGTGGATATTATTACGACAAGTTGGGGCATTTCAGTTTTTACAGCTCTTTTTGTTGTTTATTTATATGTTACGTTTGCGAATTCATCGCTTTCAAACATCAGCCAACTGTGTTTTGCTGATGTAAAGTTGCGTGACTTTACATTTTCAACGGTTACGTTTACCGTGTTGGTTTCGTTGGCTGCAGAGAATTTGGATTTCATTGCCGCATTGTATGTGATGTTTTTGAATACAACGTTGTCTGCGGTGAAGTTATAAATCGGCACTGTGTCCATATCTCCGATTTCTTCGGTAAATATTGTGCACATTATCGCTCTGCCGTCATCACGGAAAATTTCGATGTTATCAAACGTTACGCCGTCAATGCTGCCTTCTGCAAGCTCAACTACAACTGCGAGCGAAGCGACTCGCTCGTTATTCCACGTTGCATCGCGGCAGATAACCGCACTGTCTTTGAATGTGATATTGCGCATAGCTCTGTTGACTTCGCCGTGTATGCCGTAGCAGCGTGCCTTGCCGCCCCAGGCGACACAGTCTGTGAATGTTATGTTTTCGCTTGTTGCATCCTCAGGGCCGCCGAGTGCCTTTACGTCAAACAGGTCGTCGCCGCTTCGTGCAAAGCAACGCTCAATCAGACCGCCCTGTGTGTTGCAGATTGCGAATGCATCGGAATTCATTTTGTAGCCGAATATGTCAACATCCTTGATGTTTACATTCTGACAGCGGTAGGTGATGAAAGACCATTCGGGTGAATTGATGATTTTCATACCGCGAACTTCAATATTACTGCACTCGGTGAATACAAGACCTCTGCGCTCTCTGCGGTCAAGACGGGTAAGGTCGAGCACACCTCTGCCTACAAATTTTATGTTGTCGCATTTATAGAAGTTTACAAACGGATGCCTTGTAAGGCCGAAAGAATTCAGATAAACAGCGTCGGGGTCAGCATAACGCAATTCATCCTCTGCGCTGTTGATATCGTACATATGCTGTGCGAGTACGTAAGCACCTTGCTTGAGGTAAACTACCGTGTTGTTTTGCATATAAAAACACGCATAGGGGATTTCCAGCAGACCGCTTTCGACAATAAGCACGTTTTCTTCGCCGTACTCTTCCTGATATGCTTTGATTTCTGCCTCTTCGTCAATACGCTCTCTTACAAAAAGAGTGTAAGAGCACTCCTGCGATGCAGAGTTGAAAAGGAAAGTGTAAATGCCGAAATCGCTGATGCTTGCCGTCATAACTCCTTTTGAGCATTTTGCATCAACTCCGAGCTTTTCGGGCAGGCAGATTGCGTCTTTAATTTTAAAATCAGCCGAAGTTAATTCAATGTTGAATGAAAAATCTTCGTCTTCATCAAAATAAACTTCCGAGAATGAGTGGATTTCACCGTACTGTGTTTCGCCGGTGAAAACTGTCGTACCGTAAACGGGAATATCTCTGTCGCCGATTTTAGCGGTGTAGTAGGGCGAAATGTAAATGCCGTTTATGTCATCATAGCCCTTGCAGCCTTCGTAGGCCTCAGGCTCGGAATCTGCACGGGATTTAAGCTCTTCAACCGTAATGCCCCATTCGGCAAGAGTCTTGACTGCTTCTTCGGGATACTCAAGCACATCAAAGTCGAGATTTTCGCTCGGCGGCAGAATAACGGCAGGGGAGAAGATTGAAGTGAAAGTTACGGCAAGCGTAACAAACATTTTAAATAAGAATCTGAATAAATCGAGCATATTGAAATCCCCTTAATCTGTAAATATTTCTCTGATTGCTTCGAGGTAGCCGTAGCCGTAAAGGTCATCGGGCTGAAGGTAGCTTGTTTCCGTCCATTCATTCCAGCTGTTCACCGTGATGAACGGAGCTTTCAGAATACCTGCGCTTAAAGATTTATCTGTAAAGCTTTTTACCTTTTCACAAGCGGCTTTAAATTTCTCCGGCGTGTTGTCGGTTACAACACCGGGTATGAATTTGTTAAATCTTACATTGTTATCCCAACCGACGGAAATGTTGGGGTAAAACGGTATTGTCAGCTTTTCTGATTCGCTTTCAAGCTTATCGCAGTAGGCTTGAGTAACGTCAGCAAAGTCACCGTCAAAGTTTGCCGAGCAGCCCCAGTTGTAGCTTGTTACCGAATCTATGCCGAGGTAATCGTACAGCTTGTAAGTGTCTGCACCTTTACATTCGTCTCCGTCATTCAGCCAGCCGTAAGTGCGGCCGCTCCAGTGAACAACCTGAAAATGAAGCCCGCTAAAGCCTGCTTCGACGGTTTTTCTGCGGAATTCTTCAATACCTGCCTTGCAATTCTGAGTTGTGCCGAATGAGCGGATAAAATTGTCGATATCAAAAATCATATAAACAGGCTTGCCGTCGATGCAGTAATAGTTTTCTTTTGAAAAATATTTTTCAATCGTTCTGTCGCAGATGTTTGAAAAGATTTCGGGTGTAACAACACCGCTCCAGATGACAGTATCAAGGTCGCTGTCGGAGTTGCGCTTGTCCCAAAGATGGTTTGCGTTGTGGTTAGCCCACATAAGCATAAATTTCATATCCTTGTTGTTGCGGGCTTTGAGAAAACCGTCGTTAAGGCAGTTTTCGAGAAACGGACGGTTGTCATACCAGTACCAGTCGTAAATAAATACGTTTACACCGTATGATACCGCACAGTCAATCTGCATCTCCATAACTCGGCTGTCAGCCTCGTTTACATAGCCCCACGCAGGGATTCTCGGCCATCGGCAACCCTCATAGCCTTTGTTTGTCATCGCTTTTACAGTCTGCCATTCGCCGTAGCCTTCGGGCCAGAATATGCGAGTGCGCGGCTCATCGCCCGTGTATGACGGCCATATAAAAGCAGCTATATCGTATGCCATATGATTACCTCCGATTTGTGAAACTGATTTAGTATATCATACGCATATATAAAAAACAAGAGCAGACCGATGGCCTGCTCTTAATCTTCTGCAAACTCAGCAATATCTTCAAGTCTGCAATTTAAGGCACTACAGAGTTTATCGAGTGTCTTTGTTTCGATATTATCATTTGCCCTTAATCTACGGACGGTTTTGCTGTCAATCCCACATTTTTCACGAAGATAATATGTTGAGATATTCTTCTTTTCCATTGTGTCCCAAATATTTCTCAAATACCACGGAACATTTTTTGATTATATCATCAATTTCAAGAATTCCGTTTTCTTCATCAATAACATTGGTCTTCCGAAGTAAATCAAGAATATAATTGTATTTTATTGTTTCCGCCTTTTGCGGGTCATTTTCATAGGATTTGTAAGACCTTAAAGAAATTCCGGCTAAATCTGCAACCTGCTGCTGTGTCAATTTCTTTTCGATGCGTAAATTTTTAAGCTTGCTCATATTTGCACCTTATCAATTGAAAAGATGCAACTTTTGCACTTTTACTGTTTTTAGTATTGTACACAACTGAGGCTTTAGTCTGTTTATGCTTCTTAAAATATTTAACATAAAGCATAATTGAGTTAATGATTATATCTTCTTTTTCATAAGTCCGTGTTTGTTGCAATAAATGTAAAGGTATCCCTTGCCTCTGAGTTGGAGCCGTGTTTCTGCGTTGCCTTCGGGGTACAGCTTTACAAACTGCACCTTGTCCGATGTAAGGTGGGCGATAAACGAAATGAAATGTGTTTTGGTCATTTCGTGTTTGACCGTTACAAAATATTCGTCCTCAACTTTTTCGATTTTTATTTCGTGAGCTTCGTCTGTTTCCTCTGCTTCAAGTGCAGGCAGAGTGATTCCGCAGCAGCTTATTAACGTGTCGCCCGTGGTGCGGATTATATTGCCGCATATAGGGCAGATATAAAACTTTGAGCGGAGAATATTGGATGAAATATTTTTGTTTGTTACCGTATCGCCCGACATAAGCTCCATTACCGACACACATAGTGCTTTGCTTAACGGCTCAATTAATGTTATATCGGGCAGACCCTTGGCTGTTTCCCATTTTGAAACGGCCTTACTGCTTACTCCTATTTTTTCGGCAAGCTGTGCCTGTGTGATATCCTTTGCTTCACGAAGTCTTTTGATGGTTGCACCTGTTATATAATTATCCATATCTGTTATCTCCTTGTATGATTCAATTATAATTTAAATAATGTTTCTGTGCAACCTACGTTTCGTGGAATAAAAAAACGAGGCTTGTGTTGCCTCGTTGCATCTTGTCGAAAAATACTTTTTCAACAAGATGTGAGACTTCGAGAAAGGTGACGAGATGCCGTGTTCTTTGCTCCGAAGCTGTACAAAGGTACCGCGAGAGGGCAAAAACACGGCAAACACAAAAATTGAATAAAAAAGAAAAGAATCAAGAGAATTCAACCTGAATTTCTCCTGATTCTTTATTACTTTATTTTGCGGAACGGTCAAAGACCGTTCTCTACATTGTCTTGTGTGTTCACGGTGACTTTATCGACAGTCTAAAACGAGGCAACTTAACGTTGCCTCGTCGGATATCGGTTTTATTATTCGTCGCCGTTGGAAGGTGCAGCGGTAGGATTGGGGTTGGAAAGCTGAGTTGTTACGCTGTCACCAAGGTCAATCTGCTTGAATGTCTGGTCAAGTGTGGGGACAATCATTTTGAGGTCGCCCTCCATATTATTAACTGCGCCTTTAAGTTTCAATTGAAGCTCGATAAGTGTGGGAAAGTAGAGATAGTAGATCTTCTGGCCGGGAATCTTGTTCCAGATACGAAGTGCTGTGTATGCACAGTTGAGTATTTTACTCCAGCGGTTGGAGTTTACTATCATATTGTTAACTTTTACAAGGTCATCTGCTGTAATGTCTTTGCTCAGATAAATGATTATATGGTCTGAATTCTGTTCGGGCTTAAGGTTGCGGTAACGCCATGCCTCGAAATTGTAGTAGAGGCCGGGACCGTCTTCGACTGTTGTGCCGTATGTACCTACGGTAACACCTTCACCCTTTTTAATCATAAAGGGGTATGCGCCGACCTGTATGGGAGTATCCGAAAGGTTTTCGATATAGATCCATGTATGGTCGGATGAAGGCTTGTGACCAAGATACATTCTTGCAATAATTTCAGTACCTTCTGTTGTGCCTTCGTCTTCAGCGGATGCTATAATTGATATGCCGAAAAGCATAGCGGCGGTAAGCAGAAGAGAAATGATTCTTTTGAGATTTTTCATAATTACACGCTCCTTTTAATGTCTATTAAGTATATCATAAATAAGCGTATAGTGTCAAATTAAATAAATATAAAATCAGTAGAAAATTAAGGAATCATAGGTAAAGGTTTAATTGATTTTGACGAATTGTATTGCAACGCATTTTTTTATATGGTAAAATTACGGAGTAATAATGTGAACGGAGCGGATAAGTCAATGTCTTTTAAGGATTTTTATGACAAGTATGCAAAGCAAATCAAAGCTATGTCCCCCAAGTACGATGTGATTTACGAGGTATCGGACAAAGACCCGATAACCTTTGAAAACAGCAGTGAGGTTTTGCTTTCTGCTGCTGTTATTGCCGATACGCATCTGCCTGACCGTGAGGCGGCGGAAGCTAACCTCGGTAACTTCTTCAAGGATATCTCAAACTCCAAAGAGAAGTTTGACGTGTTTATGATGGCGGGCGATATTGCCGACTACGGCCTGAATAAAGAATATGAGCGTTTTTTCAGACCTATTGACGAGCAGAAGGTTATACCGCATACGCTCATTACTATGGGTAACCACGATGCCCGCTTTTTCTTTGGCAAAAACAGCAAAATCGTTATGGATAAGGTTGATAAATACCTCAATATAAAAACGGGCGGCAAGACTTACTATTCGTACGATATAAACGGCTATACCTTTGTCGTTATGTGTACGGAAAAACGTGTGCTCGAAAAAGCTTATATATCAAAAGAGCAGATGGAGTTTATCGACAGCGAGCTTGCAAGAGGCTCAAAGGACGGCAAGCCCGTATTCCTTATGTGCCATCAGCCCTTTGCCAATACCCACGGCCTGCCCGAGGTATGGGAGACAGGCGACCTCGGCGAGCAGAATGACGAAGTAAGAGCTGTTGTCGAAAAACACAGGAATGTATTTTTTATAACAGGCCATCTTCACGGCGGTGTGTGCGACAAGGTTTTTGAAACGCTCAACGAAGAAAACGGTGTCCACTCAATCAGCGTACCCGGTTACAGAAAAGAAAACAATTTCGGTATCACCGATTGCGGTGTAGGTTACTTCTTTGAGGTTTATGCCGACCGCGTTGTTTTCCGTGCGCGCAAATTTCTTACAGGCGAATATATCAACGGCGATTACTCCAGACAAGAATACAAAATAAAATAAATCTGAAAAATTAAGCCTGCTTACTTTTTGCGGTAAGCAGGCTTGCTGTTTAATATTGTTTTGAATTAAAGGCCGAGCATACGCTGTACGATGTTTACAAGCTTAAGGCCAAGGTTACGGAAAACTGCAATTATGTATGTGAAGAAGTTTACGTTTATGTTGCCGCTGTCTTTACCGGGTGTGCCGTCAAAATCAGAGCTTACGGAATTCATCCAGGAAATAAGGCCCTCGGAGCCTTCGAGCTTCACTTCTTCACCGTTGCCGTTCTGGGTTGTAACATCGGGGTAAGTGCTGCCGTCAAGCATATGCAGGTCGTATGTAACAACCTTTGCAAGGTGATGGTTGTCGCTTGCCGAGTTACCTGCAGGCTCTGTTACCGATGAGAAGCTTGAAAGTCTGCATTTTTCGGGGTTGGAGTTGTATTTGCATACATTGTTCCAGAGAGGAAGAGATACCATTGCGTAGTTGACAACGGGGTCGAGCTTGCTGCAAATCATCCAGATTGCAATGTCGGAGCATTTCTGTACATCGCTTGCAGATACCGAGCCTGTAGAAGCAATCGGGAATATGCCTGCAAAATATTCGGGGAAAGCAATTGCCATATTCCATGTCATTTCGCCGCCTGCAGAGCTGCCGCCGATGAAAATCTTTGATGTATCAATATTGTCGCCGTGCTTTGCGATCATATCGTCGATTACCGCACGCAGAGGCTCGATCATTGTTGTGCTCCAATATGTAAGCTTGTGCTCAGGTGCACGGGGCAGAAGAATGAAAGCGCCGCCCTCGTCAAACTTGCTCTGAAGCTCCTGGGATGCCCAGTAGGGGAAGTCACTGTCATCGAGCTGAGCATCGACATAATCGGCATGACCGATACCGTGCAGGAAGATAACGAGCGGATATTTTGTGTTGTCGTTTTCGCCTACGGGTGAGTAGTATGCATAGTCAAGCGCTTCGCCGCCTGCTTCGGGGGCAACGTCGCTTTCAAATTCATCACGCAGTGCCTGAATGCCTGCTGATGTGGGGAGTGCCTTTTTGCGACCGCTTGATTTTGCAGATGCACTTAACGGGAGCATACAGAGGAGTATTGCCATAATAAGTGCGATGAATTTTTTCATACTCAGTCCACCTTTGATTTAAATTATAAAATAATTCTAACAAATTTATTAAATTAAGTCAAACATACAGTATCTATGTTACTTTTTTGTAACTTTGTGACATTGTTATCCGATCAAATTATATTTATCTGTGATGTTTCCTAAGCAAACTGTGTTGAATGTATAGGGTGCGTCAAAGCGGTTGCACGTAAATTCTGCTTCGCCGAGATATTCAAGATGAATAAGATGGTTTCCGTAAATCGGCTTTTCAAAGCGGTTGCTTGTCACTGTCAGCTTACCGTGTACAAACTGCGTTGAGCTTTCGTCCATTACTTTTGGTGAATAACGGATTACGGGTGCACCGTCGTACATGCTTGCATAGTTGCAGCTGATAACACGGTTGTTGCGGAATATAATGTGCTTTGTGTAACCCGACTCAAACCAGAAGTTGCAGTCATCCTCAATCAGCAGGGCAGGTCCCCATACTTTTTCAAAGAGGTTGTTTTCGATTATTACTTCGCCTCGAGTTGTGCAGAGTATGCCTCTGCCGCAGGTGAGACCGAAATTACAGTTTCTTACATAAAGGTTCGGTGTCCACGTTGCGTTTTCGACAACATCCTTTCCGATTTCGATTTCAGGCAGGGGAGAATCAAGCGTGATTTCGATATCGGTATCGTTGATTTTTGTAAAGCTTAACACCTTTGCAGAGAAATAGGGAATGAGCGTATTCCACTTGATAAAGTCTATTGTATCGCCGACTTCAAATGCTTGAAAGCCCCAGCTCTCATCGTGCATAAACCGCAGTGTCAAGCCATTTGTGGCGGTATCAGCCTCGATTATCCGCAGGTGAGTGCCGTGAACGTTGATAAAATCGTCGTGTGCACCGCCGGCTTTGCAATTTTTGACAAGTATATTGCCTTTACATCCAGAGAACTGAAAAAAGTCTGCTGTGCTTGCCGCAGTCCTGCCTTTTGCAGGTGTAAGGTCGCAATTAGTGAATGAAACGTTCTCGCAAAACTGCGAAACCATACCGAGTCCGTGCATGAATTTTATACGCAGGTTGTCAAAAACAAGGTTTTTGCATCGTTGGAAAAGACTTCCAGTCTGGTCACGCACAATGTTGCGTGATTGAATTACCGCACCTGCCGGAAAATAAACCTCTTTGTTTTTTAAAGTGCCTTTGAGTGTGTTATTGCCGAGATTTTCTATAGTTTCAAACTCAAGGTCGGCACGGCTGAAGTCACGGAAAAGCCCCGTTGCAGGGTCGAGCAGTTTTACCTGTCTGCGACCGAGTACATAATGGTCTTCCCAATAAGGATTTCCGTTTTTGTCAGGCTCGCCCTGCCAGATAATGCTGTTGCCTTCAACCCTGAAAAGACATTCGTCATTTATTTTAATTACACAGTTGCCGTTGTCGTTTGAAAGCACCGTGAATTCCGCCATAGTGGGGCAGGCGTAATCAACAGTCAGATTCTTTACGGTTATGTTTTGGCATCGGTCAAACACAAACGGAGTCATTTTGCCGTGTACAAGTATCGTTGCACCGTTGCCGTCAATTGTTATGTCTGATTTATCCTTGAGATATATTGCGGCTTCTCTTTTACCTGTCGGGTTTTCGTGACGTTTTGCAGTGTTTGTGCAGTAGTAGCCGTCAAGCTCAAACGAATCATCCTGACGTACATCGTAAATTTTATTTTTTTCGAGTGTCAGCGTTTTGCCGCTGTTCAGTTTTTGAAAAATTGTACTCAGTTCATTCATTATTATCTTCTCCTGCATAAACGGATATTAAGTATTATACTTTATTAACTTCTAAAAGGCAATCCTTTACTATCCGATTAAATTGTGTTAAAATAATTAAAAATATTCTGCAAGGGGATAGCGTTATGAAAAAACTTCTCAGCGTAGTTCTTTGCTTTATAATGGTGAGCGGTTTTGTGCTGCCGTGCTTTGCTACAGAAGGTGAACACAGTGCGGTTATTATTGATACGGTTTATCCGACCGAAGATATCGTTATAGCCGATATTATCGTTACAGATTCTCCTTACGGTGCTGACCCGAGCGGTGTATCCGATTCAACAAAAGCTATACAGAAAGCTATTGATGACTGTGCAGCAAACGGCGGCGGTACGGTCTGGCTTCCTGTCGGCAGATACAGAGTGACGGGCAGTATCTATATCCGTCAGTTTGTTACACTCCGCGGAGATTATCAGGATCCGGATGCAGGTGCTGATTACGGCACGGTTATTATTGCCGATGTCGAAAGCAGTGATGCTATGACTCCGGGGCTTTTTACTGTCGGCGGAAGTGCAGGTGCTGTAGGACTTACCGTATGGTATCCCGAGCAGACTCTCGATGATGTCAAGCCATACCCATATACTTTTTATGTCGAAGGTAACGGCGACTATATGCTGCAAACAATTAAGAATTGCACGCTTATCAATTCATACCGAGGAATAGGCGGCAGCTCTGAATGTGAAAACGGTATCTATCAGTGCCACGAGATGATGACGGTTGACAATGTCAAAGGTACTTGTCTTTATGAAGGTCTCAATTCTCACAACTCAGCCGATGTTGATACTTATAAAACACTCTATATTCTCAATAAATACTGGGTGCAGGCAGGTGAGGAGTACAATGCTCCCGATGAAACTGCACTTGATGCATATACACGCGCAAACGCTTATGGCCTTGTGCTTGGAGATCTTGAATGGCCTCAGTTTGCCGATATCAGAGTTTCTGATATGCTCTGCGGTATGACTTTCAGAAAAGGTATACGCTACTGCTTCAGCGGTGAATTTACCGACCTTTATATAACCGATTGCGACTACGGCATCTATGTGCCGAAGGATGTGATTCAGGTGCGCGGTAAGTCATGGGGCATAGGTATTGCAAACGGTGTTATCGAAGGTAGTGAGTATGCGATTCACGATATCGGCAATGCCGCAACACTGCTGACCAATGTCGAAGTAAAAGGGAAAATCAAGGGCAATAATATCAGGCAGTATGAAGCTGATACAAGTATCTGCACTCCTGATTATGACAGAAGCTATGATAAACCAGAAAGCATACTTTATGTTGTTAACGCTGATAAAACAGGCAAGACGGACGCATCTGCTGCTGTGCAGGCAAAGCTTAACGAGGCTGCAGTTACGGGCGGTGTTGTATATCTCCCCGGCGGAGTTTACAGATTTAACGGGCCTGTAACGGTGCCTGCGGGTGTACAGCTCAGAGGTTCATCAAGTGTAGCTGTAAGATGTCAGAGCGGTAACAGCGGCGGCACTCTTATTCTTTCCTATTACGGATTTTCCGAAGGCGATTCTCCGCTTATCACACTCGGCGGTGACGGTGCAGGCCTGAGCGGCCTGAGGGTTGACTATCCGCTCAATAATCCCGTAGATGACAGCGGCAGATACACCAAAACTTCGCCCGTAGTTTACAGCGAGTCTGACGATGTTTACGTTACAAACTGTACTTTTACGCTTGCAAGCTGCGGTATAAAGCTTGTCGGCTCGGATAACGCTTATTTCGAAAAAGTTATAGGCTGCTGCTATGAGTCGATGTTTTCTCTTGAAGGCTGTAAAAATACATATATCGAGGGCTGTCTGCAGAATGCAAATACTCTGCCGAGAAACGGCTATGCCGCACTCGGAATTCCGAGATTCAGCGAAAGTGATATTTTTAACTTCGTCTTTATCCCGATTACAAGAATTTATACCGATTACATAAAACTTAATAATTGCAGTGATGTTACGATTTTCAACAGCTTTATCTATGGCGGTAAGAGCTTCCTCAATTCAACCGACAGCTCGGCAGTACTTATTAATGTCGGCCACGACGGCTCGTCAAAAACACAGGCGGCATATATTCTTTCTGGCGGAGAGACAGTGATTCTCAACTCAATGAGGTCTACCGAGGATGGCAAGCTCGGCTATCGCTTCTATACGGCAGATAACGGTGCAAAGCTCAGGTCATACGGTAGCCAGGCTGTTGACCTGATGTATAAAGAACACGTTGTATTTGAGAATATCGACTTTGCCGAGCTCGGAGCAGATGAACAGATTTATGCATTTTTTCAGTTCTTTTATAGAATAGTTGCATTCTTAGGCAGAATTTCTATGGACATTGAGCAGAATTGAGGAGAGGTTTTATGACTTTTACAACTTTTATGAGATTTCTTATGGCAATTATAATGATGCCGTATTATCTTTTTAACTGTGTTTTCAACGACTATGTCTATCCAACTGTCAGCAGGTCTGATGCGTATCTTTTCTGCTACTTTGTGGGTAACGAGGTTGATGAGCAGAGTATACACTTTGCTGTCAGCACCGACGGCTATAATTTCAAAGCACTAAACGGTAACGAAGCTGTAATTGAGCAGACAAAGGGTACGGGCTGTGTGCGTGATCCGTACATACTCAAGGGTGCCGACGAAAACGGCAGGGAATGTTACTTTATTATTGCAACGGATATGGATGCAGGCAAGGGCTGGCTTTCAAACCACGCTCTTATTACCTGGAAGTCATACGACCTTATCAATTGGATTGATGAAACCGTAATAGATATCCGTCAGTTTGAGGGCTTTGAAACAACAAACAGAGCGTGGGCACCGCAGGCTATATGGGACAGTGACAAGCAGATGTATATGGTCTACTGGGCAAACTCAACCGCCGAGAATGACTGTGCTGGTCATTACTATGCCTATACAAAGGATTTCAAAACCTTTGAAACCGAGCCGCAGGTGCTTTTCGGCAGATGGAATGAGGTTAACCCCGAAACAGGCGAAATAATGAACGTGCAGTGTATCGACGGCGATATAATCTACAACGAAAAAGACGGATACTATTACCTGTATTTCAAAGAGGATCTGACACAGAAAATCGCCTGGGTACGCTCGAAGAATCTCACAGGTCCGTACAATACTGATTATACAATCTGTTCGCTTAACTATTGGGGAGTAGAAGGCAGTTCTATGTATCGCATCAACGGTACGGATTCGTGGATGATGATTATGGACGAGTATGGTCAGGGTACATACTTTGCGCAGATGACTAAAGATTTTACCACTTTTAAGCGTGTGCAGCGTTCAACCTACTCTATGGATCATCTCAAACCGCGTCACGGCTCGGTGATAACCATAACGGAGAGCGAGTATGCGACACTTGCCGAAGCATACGGAATAGAAAAATAAATATATTGCATTTAAAACAAAAAAGAATTAAAATAAAATCAGTAAAAATATACGGAGGTATTTATTTATGCTTAAAGTCGGTCTTGTAGGTGTCGGCGGTATCAGCGGTGCACATATCCCTGCGTGGGATAAGAGAGAGGACGTCGAGCTCGTTGCTCTTTGCGATATCCGCCCCGAAAGAATGGAAAAATATGAGGGCAAGCGCCATTATCTCGATTTTGATGAAATGCTTGCCAACGAAGAGCTTGATATCCTCGATATCTGTCTGCCTACATATCTTCACGCAGACTTTGCCGTAAAGGCGATGGAAAAGGGTATCAACGTAATCTGCGAAAAACCCATATCTCTCAAGGAAGAGGATATTGACAGAGTTTACTCAACAGCCGAGAAAAACGGCGTTAAGTTTATGGTCGCTCAGGTGCTCCGTTTCTGGCCCGAATACGAGGTCGTTAAGGAGATTTTCGATACAGGTAAGTACGGCAAGCTCCTTTCAGGTACTATGACAAGACTCGGCCACAAGCCCCGCTGGAGCTGGGACGGTTGGATGATGGATGAAAAGAGGAGCGGTCTTGTTCCCTTCGACCTTCATATCCACGACCTTGACTTTATGGTATACGCTTTCGGTATGCCCGAGGTTGTTCATCAGTTCCGCTCAAAGCGTCCCGAGCAGGATTTCATTTCCGTTACTTACGATTTCGGCGATTTCACAATCAATACGGAGGCTTCCTGGTATGCAACCTGCTATCCGTTTACGGCTCAGTTCCGCTTCCAGTTTGAAAAAGCAATTGTTGCAAACGAAAACCGCACAATGAAAATTTACCTTGAGGATGAGGAAATCGACCTTTCAAAAGAAACAAAGGGCGATACGGGCAGCATCAATCTTCCCAAGAGCGATGCTTATGCGAACGAAATCAACTATTTTGCCGACTGTGTTATCAACAACACACCCGTAGAAAAGGTCAAGCCCGAAGAGCTTCGCTGTGTACTTAATATCCTCAACAGTCTTTGATTTAAGAACCCCAAAAAATTGAAATAAAGGAGCGTTCCCGATGAAAAAACTTCTTTGTGTTCTGGTTGGTGTTATTATGATAGTTTCATCAATTCCTTTCAGTGCATCTGCGTCAGGTTCGGATTTTGATGTAACAAAGGCAGTAATCGTGGCAGGTGAGTCTGCTACGGACAGTTACGCCGCATCACGCCTTGAGTATTATCTTGAGCAGATAACAGGTGCGGATATTGCTGTTGTTGCCGATTCACAGCCTGAAGCCGATTTTGAGATTATCGTCGGTGCAACAGCCCGTGAAGCGGTCGACCTCGACGGCTTCAAGGATGGCGGCTACATAATCAAATCCGATGCAGATAAAGTAATTATCTGCGGTGCAGGTAATAAGGGCACCATAAACGGTGTCTATGCTTTCCTTGAGGATTACTGTGGTTGCCATTGGTATGAGAGCGAGGTTATTGTTGTACCCGAAAACGCTTCGCTTACCGTACCTTGCGGTATTGATGACGAGTATCATCCTTTCTTTGAGTATACCGAAACCGATACTGCAAGCTCACGCGATATTGAATTTTCACTCGCAAACGGTCTTACAGGCGGCGTCTACCGCAACTTTACTGCAGAGCAGGGCGGCGAAGTAGGCTATATAGGCTCTTTTGCTCATACTCTTGTAACTTACTACTGTAAGCCCGATAAATATTTCGAGTCGCATCCCGAGTACTATGCGTATCACAAGGGCGAGCGGGTGCCGGAGCAGCTTTGCCTTACCAATCCCGATGTTGTCGATGTTGTTGTCGGTGAAGTACTTGAAGCGCTTGAGAGTGAACACGATCCTTCGGCAACTATGCAGATTGTTTCGCTCACACAGCACGATAATCAGAAATACTGCGAGTGCGAGAATTGTGCCGCACTCGACAATGCCAATGGCTCACATTCGGGCACAATGATTACTTTTGTAAACACCGTTGCTGAGCGTGTCAAGGCTGCAGGCGACTACGAAAACATTGTTTTTGATACCTTTGCTTACCAGTATACACGCAAGGCACCTACCGCAGTTGTGCCGCGTGATGACGTTATCGTAAGGCTTTGTTCAATCGAATGCTGTTTCGGTCACACTCTTGATGACCCGAAGTGTGAAGAGAACAAAGAATTTATGTACGACCTTGAGCAGTGGGGCAAAATCTGCGACCGCGTTTATATCTGGGATTATGTAAATAATTACCGTGAAACGGTCTGCATATTCCCTAATTTCGGCGTAATGCAGAGAAACGTTCAGATTTTTTACGAGAATAATGTAAAGGGAATTTACGAAGAGGGTAACTACTATATCGCAGAGAGCGACGGTGAGTTCGGCGAAATGAGAACATATCTGCTCTCAAAGCTGATGCAGGACCCGTATTGTGATTACGATGCGGAAATGAACGGTTACCTCGAGGCTGTTTACGGTGCAGGCTGGCAGAATGTGCGCGAGTTTATCGATATTATGACAGAACACGCCGTTACGGAATCACAGCATCTCTTTATCTATCAGAAATCGCAGAATACACTGTATGGTATGAAGAATAAAGATATCGAGTATTGCAATCAGCTCTGGGAGGATGCAAAGGCACAGGCTGAAACCGAAGAGCAGCTCGCTCAGCTCAAACGCTCCGAGCTTTGCTGGCGTTACTGGAAGTGCGCTAACCAGAAGGGCGAGTTTTCAAAGCTTCAGTTCCCGTATGTATGGATGAATGCAAACGAGAACCTTCATCACGATATGAAGGATATGGGCATAACGAAGATGGGCGAGGGTGCCAAGCACGAGCTTTCCGATTGCAATCTGCTCTACCTTTACAGGCATCTTTTCAAGTGGACTACTCTTTATGAAGAGCCGTACTGGGATTTCCTCAATCCCTATGCAGTAAAGCTCTATGAAGTGCTTGGTAAGATATACAACTTATTCGGAAATTAATTCGTTAGGAGAACAGATATGGAAAGAACATATATACCTTTTAATAAGTGGAAAGAAAAATCAAAGCAGACCGAGTATACCGAAAGCACAAAGCTTATCGGCGATGACGGCAAGCTGCTTGCAAAAGGCTGGGCAAGACACAATGTGTTTGAGTATGACAGAAATAAAGTCAAGTCAGGCATTATGAGCCATAAGGAGTGGGATTTCTACCAGTTTTCCGACGGTAAGCTTACTGTTCAGCTCAACTTTGCCAATATCAGCATTGGCGGCTTTATCAGTGCAGTGCTTATCGACCTTGAAAAAGGCGAAGTTATTATGAACGCAACACAGCTCTTCCTCGGCGGTAAGAACAAGTATATTCCGCCTGCAAAGGGTGATGTGCCCAACCGCTTCGGCTATAAAATCGGCAAAGCAGAGTTTGAATTTAACACCGAAGAGAACACAAGAACACTTTGGTTCAAGATGCTCAAAGGTAAGCAGACGGTTGAGTGTAAGTTCACAATGGATATTATGCCCGGCCTTGAAAACATTACAACCGTTCTTCCGTTTGAGGGTGATGATACAAAATTCTTTATGACCACCAAGCAGAACTGTATGCCCTGCGAAGGTACTTTTAAAATCGACGGTAAAGAGTGGAAGCTTTCCAAGGAAGATTCGTTCTGTGCTCTTGACTGGGGCAGAGTAAACACTCCGCACGAAATGGTATGGTATTGGGGTAACGGCTCAACTTACCTTACAGACGAAAACGGTGAAAAGCATATCTTCGGCTTTGAAATCACATGGGCTATAGGTGATGAGAGCAACGCTACCGAAACCTGCCTTTTCTATGACGGCAAGGCACACAAATTCGGTGCTGTCGATGTCGAAACCTTCCCCAAGCCCGATAAGTATATGCAGCCCTGGAAGTTTGTTTCGGAGGATGGCAGATTCAATCTCACGATGACTCCGACTTACGACCATCACAGCGATACAAACCTTGTAATCGGCAGAATGAATACCCACCAGGTGCACGGTCTCTGGAACGGTGACGTAACTCTTGACGACGGCACAAAGCTCGAAATCAAAGATATGTACGCATTCTGTGAGTACGTAGAGAATAAGTGGTAAAATACATAACGCTTCAGCCTGCATCCGATGTGGTGCAGGCTGAATTTTTTGTCGGTATTTTATTTGACAAAATATTACATATTTGCTAAACTTATTATGTTTTTTATAATATTAAAGGTGGAAATATAATGGATATTAAAGAGTATATACGCGGTGCACTTACCGCACCGGAAAAAGGCGATAAGGTAGAGTATTTCAAGCTCAAAGCGAGAGTTTCGGGCAACGTGCTTACTAACGCCGCTGATATCCCTGCAGGCGGATATAATTACGAGGCTGATATTACAAAATTCTGGGAGGAGTTTCAGAAGCTCAAGAAAGAGCGTGACTACCCCATATCTTTCAATACGATAATGCTTCGTGTGTTTGCCGAGGGTCTCAAGGCTAACCCCAGACTCAACGCACATATGGAGTACAAGCACAAGGCCTCCACGGGCAGGCTTATTGTCAAGGAGCATATCGATGTTGCAGTGCCTTTCCTGCTTGACAGCGGCGAAACCTTCCCCGTAAAGCTCCGCAATCTCGAGCAGCTTTCTCTTAAAGGGATTTCGGATGAAATAACAAGGCTTACAGCCGCACTTGAAGAAACAGATGTTGACAGAGTGCTTTTCGATATAATTCTTCAGCGAATTATCGGTTTTATCCTTAAGGGCAAATTTGCAAGCACTGCCGCACAGATTGCAACAGGCTACGTCGGCAAGTATAAGGTTGCCAAGCTTTCAGGCCTTTTTGAGCACGCATCCCGTGATAAGTCCACACTTCAGATGAATGAACTCAACGAGGGTACAGTTTGTATGACCAACCTCGGCACGCTTTACAAAGGCCTCAGCGGTAACGTAACTTATGCACCTCTGCTTTTCCCGCAGGTGTTTATTATGGCTTTGGGCGCAGTGCAGGATAAGGATTACGCCTTCAGAAACGATAAGGGCGAAGTTGACCTTGCAACCAAGAAAATACTTCCCATAAACATTATGTTTGACCATAGAATAGGCGGCTTTAACGATGTTATTCCTTTTATTAAAAAGCTTGACGAGATTTTTGCCGCACCTGAAGTTATGTGGGAGTGGTAATCAAGTTCTTTTTGGGAGAGTGCAACTATGTTTAACCGTTTGATATCTGCGATTCTTTCGGTTGTGATGATGCTTTCGGGTATGTTTGGTTTTGACATAACAAGCGATGATGATCTTCGCATTGTCGTGCCCGAAAACTGGGAGCTTCTTGTAGGCGACAGCCGTACTCTTGAATGCGTTTTTGATGAAAAAATTACCGACCGCAAGCTTGAGTGGAGTGTCCGGCCAGCCGATGTTGCAAGCGTTGACAAATGGGGCAGGGTAACAGCACTCAAGGCAGGTGAGGCTACCGTTACTGCCAAGGGTAACGGCTTTGAGGACAGTGTACAGCTCAGTGTCGTTACAACACCTACCATGATGAAGACAAGCACTAAAACCGTTAAGTACGGTAAAGAGCCTGTCGGGCAGGTAGGCAACCTGCAGAAGTTTGTAACGCGCTACTCTAACGGCGACCCGAATGTACCGGGTTTTGTTACATCAATCACAAACTATTCTTCATATAAAACCGCTGTCACTGCTGACGGCGCAGTCTGGCAGATTACGTCATACGGCGTTTTGCGTACGGATAAAAATGCTCCTACCGAAAAAGATGTTGAGCAGCGTTTTATGGGTGACAGATATTTTTATTCCAACGATACGTCACGCGTGCGTGCAATCCTGCCCGACGGTGGAAACGGAATCTGGACTGTTATGGACGGCGGCTATTCTCATATCGAAATGGTTGAGATGAGCGGTACGGATAAGGCGGCACTTATGAGTGCCCAAACACAACAGAATGTTGACCGCCACGGTATGACAGATTCAGGCTACAACTATGGCGGTAACTGGGGTTCGTATGAGAGCGATAATGACGGACTCTGGACTTCGATGTACGGTGGCGGTGAGCTGATGCGATACGCCGTGCTTCGTGATGACCCGAATGCTTCGGCGGAAGAAGTAGAGGCTGCAAAGCAGGCGGCATACCGCTCTGCTGAAGCTGTGCTGATGCTTTATTACATTTCAATGCGTTCAGGCACAACCGAGGCGTATATACGCTATCAGACCAACGAAAACGTGCCCGGCTCTATGGATGACCGCTGGCTTTCGGCAAATGCACTTGAGGTTGGCGGCGACCCGAGCTTTATGGTGCCGCAGAAGAGCCCGTCACAGCTTTATAAAGAGAGTGCACTTTCGCTTTCGCTTTTCGGCTCAACCAAGAAATATCGCACAGAGGGCTTCTATTATCCCGTATCTGCAGACAGTTGGTCAAACCCTGCCGAAAATCCCGACACTGAATATGAAAAGCAGACGAGACTTATTGAAGGCTTGCCTGTGCGTACATATTCGCTCAGCACAGAAGGTGCTGCTCCGAGCGGAAATATCCACTGGAAAATAAACGGTGACGGTACTGCAACCGGTGTTTCTACCAAAACTCCCGAATCAAACGGATATCTGCTCAATAACGAAAACCTCCGCGGTGTTACAATCGATGCTTCAAAGCAGGTGCCCGAAAGACTCTGGAACGATTTGCTCGGTAGTAACGTAACTCCCGATATGGTTACATATAAAACCGATACGAGCGCCGATGAGCTTGTCGGCCATATGTTTATATTCAAGCTCATCAACGATATAATCGCACCCGAGGACCCCGAAATCAAAGCTATTCTTGTTGAGGCTGTTGACAGCCTCGCACAGCACCTGAGCGATAACAGCTATATGCTTTGCGACGGTACGGGTCAGCCTACAAGCTGGGGCAACTTCAGCCGTACGGTTTACTGTGCAGGCACTTCCGTTGCTCAGTCACCGCTTCACGCACTTGTGCTGCTCAATATTTTCAAAACAGCCGCTTATATAACAGGCTATCAGAAGTGGGAGGATGAGTACCGTATGGCGGCGCTCGACCCTGCTTATGAATATGCCGAGGTGGTTTCGCAGTATAAAGAGCGTATGATGGCTGCTATTGAGCTGACCGTTGCCAATGAAACCGTTCCGCTTCTCGGCAGCGTTATAGATAAGCTTGAGAATATAAAGCTTATGGAGTCGTTTCACAGACTTGTTGTGAACTACTCCGATGAAGAAATGGCAATGCTCGGCTTTTATACCATATTCGGTATGGAAACGGATGAAGAGCTGCTTTCGATTTACCGCAGTGCAATTGATGACTGGTGGATATCGATAAAATACAGCCAGAATCCGCTGTGGTACTACATATATCAGCTTGCATATCCCGATAAGAATATCAAGGATGCTTACGGCAACAATATCGCGGAGCTTGCCGCGTGGTCGCTCAGCCGTCATCCTACAAACACATATATGTACTGTGCTTCAAACAAAAACCGTGATGATATTGCAGAGCTTGACCTGTCGGTAATAGGTATCGACACCGACAGTACGCTTACTTATAACAAGCTTACAAGCGAGTCTCTGCCTTCGGTTTCCGAGGAGCCGACAATAGCTGAGATTGTAAGCTATGCTCTGGCGGCACTGAGCCTTGACTGGGATGTTGCTCCGCCCGATGAGCGTACGGTATATAAGTACAACACAAATTCATATACTCTCACTCGATGGTATGCTCCGTACTGTATGCAGGCTTCAACAACCTATACACTTCCATATTGGATGGGTGTATATCACGGTATACTCGAACAATAACAGATATGAAAACGCCACTGATATATGCGTATATCAGTGGCGTTTATTTAATAATAAAGCTTTGATTATTTCTTGGCTTTTTTGGCTTTTTTGTTTTGCTTTTTCTCGCCGGAGAACAGCATACCGATTGCATTGAGTATAATAAATATAATAAGGTAGCCGATTACATAAGTTGTGTGAGAGTAGATTGTTGCAATCATCATAAACACACAGCCGATAACGGCAATAATCGGTGCGATAAAACGCTTGAAGCCGTTGACGTCCTTGAGCTTGAACATCATCATAAAGAAAATCGGGATGTAGAGGAAGTAGCTGGTAACGATGGGAAGTTCTGTCGGGTCGAATGCGAAGATTCCGAAATTGCCGGCTTTCCATGCTTCGCTGAATGATGAGAACTGTGAGCAGTAGAAGAATACCATCCAGACAATACACATAAGAAGACCTATTGTTGCGGAGCTGGGTGCCATATTTGTTGCACTGTCGACCTGAACAAACAGCTTGGGCTTGGGGCCCTCGTTGCGCGCTGCAAGTGCATACATACCTCTTGAACAAGCCAGCATAAGGCCGTTGAGAGTGCCGAAGCAGGATATGATAACAAACACGAAAATAGCAGTGCCGCCGATTTTGCCGAATACAGCTTCGAAAGCAAGTCTTGCGCCTGTTTCGCCGCCTGCCATCATATCAGCGTTGCTGATTCCGCCTGCAAGACCTACATAATAGAGAATATAGATAATAATAACAGCGAGTGAGCCGAAAATAAGAGCACGGGGCAGATTCTTCTTTGCGTCCTTAAGCTCTGCATTGATTGTAGTAGCAACAATCCAGCCGTCGTAAGCAAAAGCTGTCGCACAGATTGCAGTGAAAAGTGCAGGACCTGTTTCAACTTCGTTTACTATTGTTGTGAAGTTTTCAACGGTGTAACCCTTTGTAAGGCCGTAGATTGTGCCGACAATTGCCATAAGGAAGAGGGGAATGAGCTTGATGATTGTTGCAGAAACCTGCACCTTACCTGCGATAACGGGAGAGAGAAGGTTAATTGCGAAGCTGAGGATAAGGTAGAAGCCCGCAATAGTCATACAAAGACCGCCGGTAATATCTGCCCGGTCGTGGAAAAACAGTACGCAGGTGTAACGTGCGGTAACCCAAGCGAGAGCCATTGTAAGGCAGGGGTAGTAGATTACGCTTGTAAACCAACCGATAAAGTACGCATACTTTTTACCGACAAGTGCTTCAGCGTAGTCAACAAGACCGTTGACCTTTTCGATTCTGTTTGCAAGTATTGAGAAAGCGTATGCGCAGGCAAGCATAATAAGACCGCCGGCAATCCATGAAAGGATACCGAGCTTGAGGTCGCCGCCCGTAGCGTTGAGTATTTTCTCCGCCTTGAAGAAAACACCGCTGCCCACGACGACGCCCGTTACCATTGCGATAGCTGTCATAAGTCCGTATTTTTTCGTCATAGTTGTTGACATCGTATCAACTCCAATAGTTTTAATCTTTTAAAGTGTATATAAAAATTTTGATTATTGCAAGCATTTTTTTAAAAAAGATATAGAAATTATACAAATTATGTTGTACAATATATACTTGGATAAACAAGGAAAAGAAAGGATGTAAAAGTTTATGAAAAATTTCAAGGGTATTTTTCCTGCTCTTCTTACTCCGTTTGATAATAATGACAATGTAAATACTGCTCAGCTTGCAAAGCTTGTTGAGATGAATATCGGGCAGGGTGTTGACGGCTTCTATGTCGCAGGCAGTACGGGCGAAGCATTCCTTCTTTCGGAAGAAGAACGCAGACTTGTATATAAAACCGTCAAGGATGCCGCAGGCGACAGAGTAACGCTCATCGCTCACGTCGGCACTGTTTCGACAAAGCAGGCTGTTGAGTATGCAAAATATGTCGAGAGTATCGGCTACGACGCTGTTTCTGCGGTTGCACCTTTCTATTATAAATTCAGCAACGCTCAGGTTGTTGAGCATTATAAGACAATTGCCGACAGTGTAAGTATTCCGCTTATAATCTACAATATTCCGTCTTTCTCGGGTGTTGAGCTTACTCTTGACGAGATTGCAGACCTGCTTGCACACGACAATATTATTGGCGTCAAGTACACATCAAACGATTATTTCAAGCTTCAGCAGATTCGTGAGCGTTGCCCCGATGCAATTATTTACAACGGCTTTGATGAAATGATGATTTCGGGCCTTGCTATGGGTGCAGACGGCGGTATCGGCTCAACATACAACTTTATGGCTGATAAGTTCATTGAAATCCGCAAGCTTTGGGCGGATGGTGATGTCAAGGCTGCTCAGGAAATTCAGTGGCAGGCTAACAAGATTATCACTGCTCTTTGTAAGGTCGGAGTTATGGCGGGCGAAAAGGCTGTGCTCAACCTTCTCGGCTTCGATTTCGGTGTATGCCGCAAGCCTTTCGGTTCACTCAGTGATGAGCAGATTGAATATCTCAAAGCAGAGATACTTCCTCTTCTTTAATGCTTGACAGTGCACTATAAATTGTGCTATACTTTACCCGTAATTTAAGAGGGCAGTTTCGCCCTTTCAATAATTTAAATGATTGGAGATAATCACCATGGAGAGAATCAAGACTATCGAAACAAAAGACCTTGTTAAGAGCTGTGAGAACGGCGGCTGCGGCGAGTGCCAGACTTCCTGCCAGTCCGCATGCAAGACCAGCTGCGGTATCGCAAACCAGAAGTGCGAAAGCGCTAAGGAAAGCAAGTAATTGCACTGAGCAAAATGCCACTTCGGTGGCATTTTTTCTTATAAGGGAGAATCGTAAAATGATCCATCAATACAAAATGGGCGGCTATAATATCGTGCTGGATGTATGCTCCGGCTCTGTTCACGCTGTGGACGAGGTGGCATATGACATTATCGGCATGTTTGAAGCCGAGTCCCGTGAAAAAGTCAT
This sequence comes from Acutalibacteraceae bacterium, assembly GCA_045631965.1. Classification (GTDB taxonomy): domain Bacteria; phylum Bacillota; class Clostridia; order Oscillospirales; family Acutalibacteraceae; genus UBA8612. Next base: position 232 of record JAZQVR010000002.1, on the reverse strand, counting down.
TTCTGCAATGGAGCAGAAGTACATGGGCCGCGAGGACATAACCTCCGAGGATATAGCTGAATGCTATGCACAGGTGCAGGCCCTTAAGGATGAGGGCAGGCTCTTTGCCGAGGATACCTTTGTGCCTATGGCAGGCCAGCTGAAGCAGAAGACCGCAGGCGTGGTAAAGGCGCTGTGTCTGCATGTTGCCCATACCTGCAACCTTAACTGTTCATACTGCTTTGCCAGCCAG
>JAZQVR010000001.1:0-1649 GCA_045631965.1 Acutalibacteraceae bacterium | reverse complement strand
TTTCAGTTCTACTATTTCTTCCTCGTAATCTTTTATGTGTCTGTAACTTCTGGGCATAAAATTTCCTCCTATGGTAGTTTCTTTAATTCTACCATAGGAGGTTCTTTTTTTCATTGTACGTTTTTTACGGACCTGTTCAGTGTGCCGTTGTTTTTATTTCTTATAAACCAAGGGGATTTGAGTATGTGCCTTGTTTCATCTGATAATTGCTGTTGGTGGGATCAACAAAACGTGATTCAGCGGCCATATATTCGTCTTCTGTAACATAGCTGTCGTTTACTTTGTAATAATTGATACCATATTCATTGTCTGTAAAACAGGATGTTTCGCTTTTTATCTTGTCTATATCTTCCTTATAAGCATCGAATTCATAACTTCTGAAACCGCTTTCTGTCACAAAAGTTGATACCAACTCTCTGCCGTTAAAGTCAATTATAATTTGTGCGTCACCGGTTGCCAACACGCTGTTTTCCCAAAATGAAACAACAGCAATAACATGCTTTTTTTGCTGTGTATCATACTTGATTCCAATAGTTTCGTGTGAACGGCTGAGATCTTCATATTCCGCAAGTTTAGTAACGCTACCGTCAACTATTGCATAAAACGCAGTTACTGTATAATAATTTCCTGCAAATTGATTATTCGTATCTGTTGCCGAAAGCACAAGCTCATATACGCCGTCGCCATTGATATCTGCCATACAGCTTTCAATTTCAACAGCATATTTATCATTCATACCCTCTGTCAGATTGTCAAGTCCGCTACCCGTAAGATAAGCTGTGTAAATTTCGGCATCTCTGTCATAAGGCCGTTCGGATAATTCAGGTGTGTTTTCGATAGGTGTATCGTTTTCGACAGGCGTATCGTCTTCAACATTTTCTATGCTGTAAATCGACCAGTATCTCTTGCCGTCGGTTTCTTTTAATGCAGCGGTAACTCTTTTTTCCTTGCAAAGCATCGGCTCACCACCGTCGGGAGAGTATTCTCTGCTTTCAACAATAAACTCGTATTTATTGTCAGCCTGCACAAAACTCGTAATTTCGGTTTCCCAATACTCGGCATATCCGAAAGCAGTGGATTTCTGATAGTAATATCCGTCGTGCAGGTAATGCTCTTCACCATAAATCAGCGATAAGCAGACTTTATCTGTCGCTAACGACTCATATCTGACGTTGTATATGTTTTCGCATATCCATTTGACATTCTCTTCGGGTATTTTTTTGCAAGCTTCAAACTTTGACAGAGGATCGCCTGTTTGCTCGGTATACGCTTCATCTTCTGTAAAAAACACCTTATAGCTCGACAAACCCGGATTAAATATCAGATTATCTACAACAAACTGTGCTGAAGTTGATGTGTAATCATAATTCAACTGCGTTATTTCCTCACAGGTTGCCCAATTCATATCGGATATAAATTTATTGAAATTATCAAAATCTTCGTCCGTTGCTTCGATGAATTTATCGGGCGAGGGTTTTGATATATCCGACGGAATCTCTATGGGGTCATCACCCTCTTTGGAGTTGATGTCTACCTTGCCGATTGCCGCCTCGCTTGCATCCTTAACCTTTACCTTGATGACGATTTTTAACGGACTCTCGTTCTTTCTTGTTTCAGGTTCATCGCAATCCGTTGCCGTACCTAAGTAC